>JAYOBT010000053.1:0-6955 GCA_038105035.1 Candidatus Poseidoniales archaeon
GCTTAACGGTATCTTGAGGAGTAGCACTTGAGAATTGATGCACCATCCATGTAGTGTGATTTGTTGTTGAATGGGCGTACAGGTCTTGCTCATCGGTGTCAAAATAGATGGTATCACCAACAAGGATCGACATGTTTGCGCCCGGATTTGATGAGGTCATTCCAGGTACAATATCTGTAACAACCCAATGCGTATCCGTTTTGAGGTTGTATGCCATCAATTCTCGACCATTGATCTCATTGTCTGCATCAAAATAGAGCACATCTCCAATCAAAAATTCAAAGTTTTCACCAGGATGTGTCCATGGCGCCATTCCAAACGACGCAACCTTCCACGTCGATCCGCTGGTCTGATTGTGCGCCCACAAATCATGAACATTCATCATATCACGCGCTGTAAAGTAGAGGACATCATTGTAGACGAAGTGCATGAGCCAGCCTGGATTGGATGAACTCCCATGATGTATGTCCTCAACCAACCATGTGGAGTTATTCGCTGGATGGTGGGCCCACAATTCGGTTCCATATTGAAACGTGAATGCTGAGAAATAGAGGGTATCACCGTAGACGACCTCAATATCATCGCCTGGATTGCTTGAGAAATCATCATCATTGAGATTGGCAACCAGCCATGTTGAACCATTCACGGTATTGTGCGCCCACAATTCACGCCCATGGGATGGGTCTGCAGCATCAAAATAGATGACATTCTCATGCACGAGCACCAGCCAATAGCCGGGAAAACTCGCATTCTGACCCGGATTGATATCTGCAACGATCCGTGTGGAGTCTGTGGTCATATCGTAGGCCCACAACTCAGCGCCATGTGTACCATCATTTGCGCTGAAGTACAATGTATCTCCGACAACAATCTGCATGCCGTCCCCACCTGGATTTGAAAACAAGGCACCAGGTGCAATGTCTGTGACTCTTGAGATGCGTTGCGTGCTGCAGTACGTTGTCTGCTCGTCGATTTCTCCCGATTCTAGTACACCGTTGCTTGCAATGCCGCCGCCATCTCCATTGTCTATACCAAACATCATCACTTTTCCACCAGCAGGGCATCCATCAGAATGGCCTAACATCGCTGTTGCGCTCAAAAGACCACTTGACGATCCTCCAGAGTTCGTAGCTTGCTCACCGTCCAAACCATGACAAACAAATGTCGTTTCTTGAACTTCGTCGGTAGTGAGCATACCGTTGCCGTTCTCATCAACACCGATAAGAAGACCGATACCACCATTCTCACAATGTATTCCTGGTGATACATCAAAAGCCGAAATCATGGCGTTTTTCCCATCGGTTGCATCTTGCCCATCGGCCCCGCTTTGTCCATCCGTACCATTGATACCATCGATGCCATCGATTCCATCCATGCCGTCAGTTCCATTGGTTCCTGGAAGGCCTTGTGGACCTTGTTCACCCTGTTCTCCATCGATGCCATCGCTGACACAACCAGATAGTGGTATCAAGATTGTAATCAAAAACACTGCAAGAAACCGACGTCGGTCCATGCTTGCGGCTGTCCCTGCAGTCAATTAATCCTGTTGCCGATATCGAATTCAAGCCATGAATGGAGCATTCGTAAACCACGCAGCAGTCGGTTTGTGCCAATCTCGAACTTGGTCGGTCTCAAGTCGCAATTGTAAGCGTTCACCTTGATCCAGTTCAATGTCTTCGAATTGGAAATCCACAACCTGTTCGTTGCTTCTGAAAGTGTCATCAAACAGAATAGTTTGCTCAACGACCTCTCCATTGGACAGACGCTGCATGATGACACGCACGTGGCATTCTTGGAGTGGATTGCGCAATGAACAGGATTCGCTGCTACCATCGTGTTCAACCTGGACATATCCCTCAATGGTTGAGACACCTTCATGTTCTGAAAGTGGAATAATTGTGTCCTTGGCCGTCGGGGCACAAACACATTCCATGTTGTCGACTTCTGCTTCAGAATCAAGATGAACTGTTACAACGATCGATGCAGTACTCACTTTACCGTCCAAAGATTGTGTCGCCTCGATGACATAGATACCGGGTTTTTCGAAACTGTGTGTCGCCTGACTTCCCGTTGCGGTAAATCCATCACTGAAGTCCCACGTGATCAAGCCTGCCTTGTTCGATGCTTCGAATGTGAATTTATGGAGAATGTGCTCTGTAACTACTTCCTCGTCGTTATCGCCCTCATCCACTTCGATAAGGATGAATTGGTTCGTACCGATTTCATTGTCCACAGTGATGCTGAATTCACTGTCGCTGGAGTTTGAAATGAAAGCGTCTCCTGATAACACAGCACCAGCGCTCAGTCCAACAAGGAAAACAAAGAGCAGAACCAGCGTGATGAGTTTTGGTGATTGGAAAAAACCACCGTTGTTGGATTTCAAATCTCCACCTTTCATGTAACACAAATCAATCCGCTTACTACAAAAGAACTTGCTCATGACCGTGAATTGGAATCAGTGGTAAACTTTTCCAAGCCATAGACAAACACGTTCAGCCAATTCGATGTCGTTTGGCGAAAACGCAGCATATCCATCCGAATCCAAATCAAGCACGGCAACAACGTCACCGCTCGAATTCTTGATTGGCACAACAACCTCGCTGTTCGTTGTTGAACTGCAAGCGATGTGTTCCGGTCGTGCATGAACATCAGGAACATCTTGCGTCTCACCAGTACGTGCGGCAGCTCCACATATTCCCTTATCAAACGGAATCATGAGACAACCATGTCCCCCTTGATAGGGACCAATCTTGAGTAAACCAGGTTCCGTTGTTCGATAAAATCCAGTCCAATGGTAATGATCGAAGGCATTGTGTAACTCACAAACGACGGTTGCCATGGCTGTGACCCAGTCGTCTTCACCATCGAGAATGGATGTTATGCGTTGGTAGACTTCATCATGATGCATGGTACGCTATCTGAAACTATCGTATTCAAATGTTCATTTTGAAATTTCATACAACGGTTAATGAACACCTCGTATCAGGTTGAGTTATGAGCAAGTCTGTTATCTCAAACCGGCCAATGGGATTTGTACGAAACACGCTCGATCCGTTCTTGTTCTGTGTCCATCATCTCGATTTGTATCCCGAAGGAAACGATCTGCAAGGACCAAATGAGCCTTTGATCGGTCGTCACATCGGTTCTGATTTTGATGAAGCCAATGAATGGAAGATGTACCACGGCCGAACAGTTCCAGGTTTCCCTGCTCATCCACATCGAGGCTTCGAAACCATCACAGTCGTACTTGACGGGCTTGTCGATCACTTCGATTCAGGCGGTTCAACAGGACGTTACGGATTCGGTGACGTGCAATGGATGACGGCAGGGTCTGGACTGCAACATTCGGAGATGTTCCCTTTGGTCAATCAAGACAAGCCGAACAGACTCGATTTGTTTCAAATCTGGATTAATCTCCCTGCAAAAGACAAGATGACAGAGCCAGGATATGAGATGATCTGGGCACATGAAGTTCCACATGTCCAACTCGATGGTGGCGATGTACGAATCATTTCTGGCAGCTGGAACGAGCATGTGGCCCCATCGGCTCCAAGCGCATCATGGGCGAATGACCCAGACAACGAGGTTGCTCTCTACATTCTGACTGTCAAGGCTGGAGGTTCGGTCGAACTTCCTACTGCTTCAGCAGGAGCCAACCGAATGATGTATCATATCGATGGTGGGACAGCCACAGTCGAATCGCATAAACTCAAGCCGAAGTATGGTATGGAATTGCATGCGGATGTCCAAACAGTCATCGAAGCAGGCAAGGAAGACGTTCGCGTTCTCGTTCTTCAAGGAAAACCAATCGCTGAACCCGTCTCCAAACACGGACCGTTCGTCATGAATACCGTTGAAGAGATCTACCAAGCCTTTAGCGACTATCGACGAACAGAGTTTGGTGGATGGCCATGGGGTCCATCCGATATCGTCCATCCTCGAGAGCAAGTTCGCTTCGCAAAGATGAGCGATGGAAGAGAAATCGTTCCTCCAAATTGATTCCGGAGACCATGTCGTCCGGAAAGGCGGAATTACTTTCCAAATCGCTGTGCAAGGAGGAATCCACCAGCAAGTGCAGCACCAAAGATTCCCATTTCGATGAGCGTATCGATCATTTCTTGCGCCTTGCCTGTTGCTAACTCTTGCTGACCAATGAGGCCATTGCTTAATCGATGCCAATCGATTATGATGATGTTTCGTGATTCAAGGTACTTGAGTCCAATGAATTGGAGAAGCAGAAGATTCCTGATGGCTTTGGAGGCCACACGGACCACGAGCCCTACCAGCAACCCAAGGATGAAACCTTGAACGATGTTTTCTGCTAGCAGGGAGGTAATATCCATGCAATTACGAATTGCTTGATGCGTAAAGTCATTCTGATATGTGGGCTTTGTTGGGCTCTATTCATCATAGAACTATGTATGAGAATTTATACACCTGTGATGAGAGTGGGGTCCATGTCGATTATTACCGCATACAACGAAGCCTGGGAAAAAGGAGATACTGAAGCATTGAACGCACTTGTTCACGAAGATTTTGTGTTCAATCCACACGTCGGTGGAATGACCATGGGCAAGTCCGATATCATGCAATTTGCAGGTTCTGGACATGTCACCTCTGAGAACGATCGAATCTTGTTCGAGAACGACGAAGTCGGTGTCGCTCACTCCATCGTTCACTTTGCCAACGATTCTGATTCAGAGGCTGTCCTTTCTTTCATGCGTTTCAAGGATGGACAAATCATCTCCATGGAGACAGGTGCAACACCTCTCTCGGACAACTACAAGCTCGTTGGACAAGATTGAGTTCAGTAGGTGTAGAAGCCTTCCCCGGTCTTACGTCCGAGTTTGCCTTCCTCAACCATTTGGATGAGGAGTGGAGCTGGTGCGTATTTCTCTTGCTTGAGTCCTTCATAGAGCACGTTCATGATGTGAAGGACAGTATCGAGCCCAATCAAATCTGAGAGAGCGAGTGGACCGATTGGATGGTTCATTCCCAATTTCATGATGCCATCAATGGCTTCAGGTTCTGCAACCCCTTCTTGCAATGTGAGGATGGCTTCGTTGAGCATCGGGCAAAGGATTCTGTTGGAGACGAATCCTGGTGAATCGTTGCATGAGAGAGCAATCTTGCCCATCTTTTCGGATGCTTCGATGACAGCAGCGTTGGTTTCTGAACTGGTCTTGTTACCGTTGATGACTTCGACCAATTTCATAATTGGAACTGGATTCATGAAGTGCATACCAATGACCTTGTCTGGACGGTTGGTTGCCTCAGCAATGGTGCTGATTGAAATCGATGAGGTGTTGGAAGCGAGAATGGTTTCTGGCTTGCAGATTGAATCAAGTTCTGCGAAGATGGATGTTTTCAAATCAACAATCTCAGGAACGGCTTCAACCACAAGGTCGCAATCTGCACAGTCTGCACGATCGGTTGAGAGGGAGATTCGAGCCAGTGTTGCATCGGCATCCTCTTGGGACATACGTTCTTTTGAAACAAGCTTGCCAAGGGAGCGTTCAATGGTTGCAAGTCCTTTGTCGACGTACTCCTGTTGAATATCGATCATGATCACGTTGTAGCCTGCTGCTGCTGCAACTTGTGTGATTCCATTCCCCATCTGTCCTGCGCCAAGAACGGCGATGTTCTGAATTGCCATGATGGTCTCGAAACACAAGCAATTGATGAAGTTGCGTATGTGGAAAGTAGCCCGACTCGGATTCGAACCGAGGTCGGCGGGACCAAAACCCACCATGATGGACCACTACACCATCGGGCTGTAGTCTGTGGGCCGATGTTCTTGTTTTTGTCCTTGTCGGCTTGAATGCCTCATCTAAGCAAAGATGCGAATTCTGTTTGGTCTGTTTTCGAGCGAGCACTGCTAATGAACTCGCTCAAATCAAGGCCTTGATGTTGATAATTCATGGCCTGCAATCCCATGTCCAACTTGTCCATGGTCTTGACAAATTGTGCCTCTTCGCTTGTGCCTTGTTCGTATTCATCGAACAAGTCGATCCACTGAGGCGCAATTTTGAGCATACCTGCTCGTTCCAACTCATGCTTTTCCTGTCCTTGGATTGCATCATGCGGTGTGAGATCGCCGACAACAATCTCAGCAACATCGTGAACAAGACACATGGAGAGGACCTTGGAAAGATCGAGATGTTGAGGACACAAACGAAGCGCAAGTAAAGCCATGCCCCACGAGTGAGCAGCTACTGACTCTGGGTTTTCGACACCGGATCGAACCCAACCTGTCCGAGGGATGTCTTTCAATTGTAGGAGTGTGAGAAGTTCATCTCGCATACACATGGCAATGGACGAAGACTCAAAACCTCTGTGTTTGTGGAAAACTCATGGAGAAAGGTGAACCATCGTGGTGGAACGATGCCATTGAGCATTTCCAAAACGATGACATCATGGCTGATTGCATCAAAACATATGGAACGGATGGTCTCAAAGGAAGGGGCGATTTATTCTACACCATTGTTCGGTCCATCATCGGCCAACAGATTAGTGTCATTGCAGCTGAAAGCATTTGGAACCGATTTGAAACCATGGTCGGTCAAGTCACTCCACATCATGTGCGTCAATTCACGAAAGAAGAGATCGCATCATGTGGGATCACTCGTCCAAAGAGTGGCTACATCCTCGGATTGGCGAACGATTCTGAAGAACTACTGAATTTTCCATACGCAACATCCACTGAACTCGAAGTACGCAAACATCTCATTCAATTCAAAGGCGTAGGGCCTTGGACTGCCGAGATGGTCATGATCTTCGCACTCCTCTTACCCGATGTATACAGTCCGAAGGACATCGGCCTGGTCAATGCCATCAAACGCTTGTTCCCCGAAGTTGAAACCATGGATGAGGCCGAAAAGGTAGCTGAACGTTGGACTCCTTATCGTACAATGGCGTGCTGGTATCTTTGGAGAACGCTTGACCCGATTCCTGT
>JAYOBT010000015.1:0-33125 GCA_038105035.1 Candidatus Poseidoniales archaeon
CAATGATTCGACTTGGCAGGTATCGGATACCTGGAGCGGAAGTAGTTGGGGGTACGCGAACGATATCACAGTCATGGGAACACGACTGTATTTTGAGGCGGACGACGGTAGTACCGGCTTAGAGCTATGGGCGCACGAGACAACCAACGACTCGACCTGGCAGGTAGCGGATATCTGGAGCGGTAGTGGTAGTGGGTTTGCGGCCTATATCACAGCCGTGGGAACACGACTGTATTTTGAGGCGCGCGACTCTAGTTATGGCTACGAACTGTGGATGATGGAAATCGAGCATACGATTACTTACACTTAGATCAGTAATCATGTTGGTTTTCAGAGTGAAATCGATTCACAGAACAGGGCTCAAACTCCTAGTGAAAGTGAGTCAAAAAAACATGTAGTCAAATCGTTACGCAAAGGTACCCTCTGCTTGGAAAAATCATATTGGTTCAGGCCATGGTCGTGTTTCATTGTCCCATTCTGCCCATTCAACCACCCACGGCTCCATGAATGGTTCGAGTTCATAGCCCAAATCACTCATGATTTCCCTTGGAGGCGCTGATCCTCCTTTGAAACGAATTCCTGCTCGAATCAATGCTGAAGATTTGACTTCTCCCTTTTGTTCAATTGTCTGCTGAAAGTAGTAGAATTTCTCATCAAATCCAACGATTTTGGACCGAACCGTTGCCTTTCGAAAAGGGGCTAGGCGCTTTCTGTAGCGCATGGTTGAACCACCGATTACAAAGGCATACTTGTTTTTTCGAACGTACTTGAACAAACCAATTCGAAAGGCGATATCGTATCGTGCAAGATCGCAGAAAACGAAGTGTCGGCCGTTGTTGACTTCAGGATATACATCGATGTCACCGAAGCCAGGTCGGAAGTGATAGTGATATTCTTTGTCAATATCGAACACTTCTTGCTTCCGGAAGATGTTCTTGAGTACCATCTTCATGAGACGATGGTAAGGGTACATGTCCACGCCTCATGGAAGCAGTACTTATCCTCTACCACTTTACGAGGACTGATGATTTGGGAGCTGCTCTCCACGCACACAATGGTCAACAACCGACTCAATACGCTTCATTTTGGCGCTTCTTCGCCTGGTTTTTTCAATCCACAGGAGAATGTTATGACGATAGGATGCACTCGAGTCAAGCCAATACGATTGAGCTCGTGCAACTCGAAGGGCATCAAGCAATTCTTGTGACTCAACAATGAATTCTCGTGCTCCCGAGTCTTGGCTCATGTGATATAGAATACAATTCAAATATATCAATCATAGTTTTTGCAATCGGTTCCAGAATGAATGGTATGGTTCATTGAGTTGTTGCTTTACCAGCGTATTATGACGCTATCTTCGCCTCCAGACCCATCAGGATTCATAGCCGACCTTGGAATTGAACGAACTATGTGGAAGCCGGGTCAATCAAGGCTGGAACTCACACTGACAGAAGATCATCTGAACAAAGGAGGCGTTGCACATGGAGGGATTCACATGGTTCTCCTGGATTCTGCATTGGGGAGTGCGTTGGTTGCATCACTCAAAATCGAAGAATGGTGTGCAACGACACAATTGTCGACAAGTTTCCTTGCACCTGCCCGTCCAGGCGAACGATTGGTAGCTGAGGGAAGAGTGGTTCGAAGAGGCAAACATGTTGCTCACCTCGCTGGTGAAGTTAGGGTTGGTGAACGATTGGTAGCAACTGCGACCGGTACGTGGGCCATTTGGTCTTCTCGCCCACCCTCACTCAATGGAAACTGAAGAATCTACTTTCACTCAACATTGAGCTGCCAGTTGATACCAAATGGGTCCTCAACCCATGCAAATTGTTTGGAAAACCCATAATCGCCGGGCGGCATCATCACCTTACCTTCTGCGGAGAGTTGTTCAACCAACGAAAGAAGGGCTCCCTCATCACCTAGGTCGAGGAAAAAAGACACAGCTGGTGTAATACCCCATTCATGTTCAATTGGACTATCACTGATCATGAGCTCTTGACCACGGATTGAGAAGGTTGCAAGCATTATCAATGCACTGTGAGGTTCAGCATGATGCTGAATTGTATGCAATTGGAAACTTGGAAATGCAGCACTGTAGAAATCGAGTGCTTCTTGTGCACGCTGTTCGATTGTGATGAAAGGACGCATGAAGCACTCTACACGCTTGAACGTAAATCAATTACTGAGATTAAAAAAAATAAAAAAAAAGCCCCACCAAGGACCGGAATCCTTGATGGGGCGGAAAGCCACTTTTGTGGCAACACTCGTCGAACGAGTCAGCAAAAATCAAGAGAAGTTGAGAACCTCAGAGGTGCTCAATTCCGACCTTCTTGACGTTGGCCTTCTTGATCTTGTCTGGGAGCCAAGCTGGGCCGCCAGCAGGCTTGTCGACCATGCTGATGGAGCCTGTGAAGACGTGTACACGCTTGGTGCCACGCTCTCGTAGGCGGATGTTCGTGTGTCCACGGGTTGCAGCTTTGAGGGCTGCTCCTCGTGGTTGCTTGCTCGCAAATACTTGGCTCGTGTCTTTACCGTTCTCCATGAGAACGAAATATTTCTTGTCTGACATTTGGATTACCTCCGAAACACAATCACAACTTCTAGTTATTATAATTTGTGCCGAAAAAAGGCAATACTGCGCCACATATGGCTCTCAGTAGGCCTTTCCAGAGGGTAAAAATCAGTGAAAAAGGTCACTGCAAGGCTAGAATTCTGCCCCTGCAAGTGTCTTTGAATCGAGAATACCTGGAATCTGTCGAATAGACTCAACGACAGCTTTAGCAATAGACGGCAAATCATCTGCAACCACTTTAACGATCAAATCGTAGTCTCCAAACAATACAGTGACATCAGCGACGTTGTCTTGATCTTTCAAGTAATGATATACATCATGCTCCTTACCAGGAACAACGTTCAGCAAAACATACCCTACTGCCATAGCGACCGGTCGTTCCTTGAGCACTCAGAATAATATGTCATCGGTCTCATTGTCTCGAGGCGATAATCGGGAAGCGTGCTCCAAACGAATGGCCTCCCATTGTTCCTCTGTCCAATCATCTGGTTTTTCTCCTTCAAGCCAATCGACAAAGGCTTCCTCTGTCCAACCATCTGGGATTGGAGGCGTAGAAGTCATACTCAACAGAGATGCTTCGGCTAAGGCAATGGAATCCGATGTCAATTGGTCAAAGTCCTCGAGCGACTCATCGGAAGCCCACTTGTTTTCCGTTCCACGACGTCGAACAACAAGCGCAGTTGTCACGACAAGAACAAGCAACGCAAGACCAACAGTAATCCACGGTACTGGAGAGGATTGTGAGGAGGTTGTCACCCCTGCCTCATTCGTCAGGTTGCAGTTGATTCGGCATACATAGGGTTCAACCGTTATGTTCTCTGTGCTCTGCCAAGAGCCTGTTTCTCCATCCGAATCTTCACAACCAACATCAATTCGCAAGGCATTGGTCGTCTCGTTCAAATTCCGTGGAACAGGCCAGCGCATCTGATTGAGGCCATCTGCATCGAGTGTTTCGATAGGACGGAATTCTTTTGCCCAAACGGCAGAATTGTTGTCATCAAGAACCGATAATGAACACATAACATCGTCCAAACCATCGAGATCTGTTACGGATAGTTGGAACGAGAGGTCGCTCCCCGCTTCGACGTATTGTGGAGTTGTTCCGTTGATGACTGGAGGCGCATGACGGAACAGCATCGGCAACTGCATCGACGCTGGATAACCGTCAATGGTCGAGGCGATAAGTTGAATCGAGCCCTCATCCGAAGCAAACGATCCGTCCAGTTGGAGCCGGAACCAATAGACATTCTCACCGACTTCTTGGAGGCAAGCATCGTTGGATGGAGCCCATGTGGGTTGCTCAATACGAGGTGCATCGACAGACCATCCCAGTTGGCGTAACGAAAGTTGAATGTTCTCAAGTGGCCTATCGCTTTCGATGACCGCTCCCATAACAGCAGGATGACCGAACATTAATTCTGTGATGGATCCTTGTTCGTTGCAAGGAATCATGTCCACAATTCTTGGAGCATTCAATACGAGAGGAATGGATGAGGACGCAATGGATTCAACGCCTCGTGAATCCTGTAATCGGACGACGACACGAATCTCACCTGCTTCGAGCAGCTCTTCAGGTGGTTTCACATCAACAACGGTTTCACCATCGTTAACCATCCCTTCAATGGAAACGACCTGTAAACCAAAGCCTGGCCAATCGATTTCAATGTCTGCTAGATAGGTATTTGCAAAGTCATCAACGTCAGATACCACGATGCGCAGGTATTCATCGTCGTTGTCAACAATACGATCGATACTGGCTTTGGATTCGTTCTCGAGGAACAACTGAATTTGAGGCGCTGCATCCGCAACCTGTACGCTACGTTGAGCGACCAAACTGCCGTCGTCATCCCTCATTTCGACATCGATGGTATTGACAGACGATCCATTCTCGATCATGTACCCTGCTTCATAGCAGTGATGATTTGCATCTCCCATGTCAACGTAGACGAGTTCTCCCAATGCTCCTCGAGAAACAAGGAATTGTGGTTGTTCCGTTGCGGGATTGTGATCCACATCGAGGACGCAACCAGTCAATGTTTGTTCTACACCACGCTGAATGCCCATCGGTGTTGTGGAAGATAACTGCGTGACACCAAGCCATGCGAGGTCCGCATTTGACACGTGGGGGCCGAACCACGATGCTGGTGCGTCTACGATGGTTGAGACGTTCTCAACCACCATGTCGGTTTGGATGGAAAGACCATCTGTGGCTGTGACATGTAGAGCAAGAGATCCTGTTGTTACATTGATTGGTAGCGTAATCATGGCTTCCCATGTTGTCCCGTTGTCGTTCGAACCCATGCTTCCCGTGTTCCATGTTGCGTTTCCAACAGAACAGTTTGGGCAGAGCACGGTCCAACCCATGTCGACCAGTTCGACTCGTTCATCGTCAGAAGTGGTTACGGTACAAAGGAATGAATCACCACGGGCATACTCATCTTGATCGCAAGCCACTGATTCAATCACAGGTGCATCGTTCACCCAGATGCGCATGATGATGAAGTTGTTGAGGGTGTTTCGCTCGAACGAACTCGCATTATCGTGGGCATAGCGAACTCGAACATCCAACCATCCAGCTTCTGTGGGCGTAATTGGAATGGTAACCGATGTACGTGAACCTGGTTGGTCACCTGCAACAACACTCACATTGGCCGACGACAGTAAGACAGAACCCTGCAAATTGATGACGTCAATTTGACCTTGTCCAGCGGACATACCAGCGTTCTGAAATCCGACTTCAATATGACCCGTTTGGCCGACCGAGAAGTTGTTCAATCTTCGCGTATCCAAAAGTTCGACATCGTGCAATGTGCTCACATACGGCGCCATTTTAGGATCCCCAACAACAACGCCCATCCAAGAAATGTAGCTGTTCGCAGCTGCATTGGCTTCTGCAAAGTTGTAGCCTTGGGCATACATCGAGAACAGGACACTTGGTTGCCCAACTGCAGTAAGATATGGTTCATACACATAGCCTTTGACACCGCTCACACCATCTTCCAATAAATCAGCGACCAGTGATTGTCCATAGGTCGTACCCAGCGTGAACGAGCGACCACCGGTTGATACCGCAGTTTCTGCAATCGAGCCATTGATCCAAGACATGTGAGGACGAATCGCACGGAGGCTGAGACTATCGATGTAAACCGAACCACTCGTTGATGTAGCAACAACGCTTAGCGGCACTTGGATTCGGAACGATGTCGCATCCTCATGTGGCCTGAAACGCATGACTGCACTTCCCCAACTGTTCTCAAAAGTCTTTGAATCGGATGTATTCGTCGATACGACATTCCCTTGTGCATCGATTCCCTCGACGACAATCGTGTAACTTCCATAGACGTCACCACCACGCTTTCCTGCAAGCGATACAATCCATGCATGCTCCTCCAATTCAGGGTCGATGGTCACGAACTGCTCTAAGGAAGCGCCTGATGCACCGGATCCTGAGTACGCCTGACAATCTTGGTAGATGTCTCGGCTTAGTATCGTTATCTCATCGTCTGAAAGAGCACTTTCCCAGACCATGACCTTGTCAATCATGCCCTCGAAGTAGGTTGATCCTGCACGGTTAACGCCGAGTTTGTACAAGTCAATGTTGTTCAACGATCCTGTTGGGAACGACGTGGTCCGAACATGCACTCCATCGAGATATTGCCGTGCTGCACCGTTGTCAAACACCGTGACGAGATGCATCCATTGTTGTGCCTCGATATCCCCGAAGGTGTGTGTTTGGTTGTTGTGCAGTCTCCACTCACCGTTGAAGATAGCATGTTGGAACGATGTGTTCGAGCCAGCATTGTCTGAAACTGCGAGTACTGAAGCATAATCCGGCAGTGTTGTTGCATTGGCCCAAACCCATTGACTGATCGTGAAATTCCCTACCCAATCGTTCACATCAACCTCGACATAATCGTCAACACCATCGTACCAAAGGCAACCACCATCTGCGCATGTTCGCCAATTGGTTGAATTCATGTTGTACAAGGTCATGCTCGACCCATTTGGAGCAGAATCATTTGATTCTGTACCCAAACCTTCGTCAAAATTCCAAGCATGAATGAGTGTTGAAGGAGATGGTGGCGTACCGTCTGATACCAAGAAAGCAGAGGCAGGAACCATGGTCTTGGTTTGATTTGGCCCCTCCCATTTCAGATGCAGGCCGTGCGGACCTCCTCCTTGGAAGAATTCAATCTTGAAATCGTGCAAGCCTGAGGTGAGATTTCTCGTTCCCGACATTTCTCGCATTCCATGAGAACCGTAGTTGGTTACAAGGCTGGTTCCATCGAGCCACAATTCACTCCCATCATCGCTTGTAAGATAGAAGGTCCAGTTTCCTGCGTCAGGAATATCGATGAGGCCACTGAATCGAGCACCCCAATTGTTCTTGAAACGATCATCAAGGCCGGGATAGGCTGAGTACATCGAACTGTATTGCAAAGATGTTTCAATTCGAGTATGTTCAGGAACACGATCGATGAGGGAAGGCATGGAACCTGTGTTGAAACTGACACCTTCATTGTCGAAATATTCTGCAAAGATACCTTGTGTACCGTTGCTCGATTCATCGGTGCAAGAAGCGGAAATGGTGGCTTCTAAGGATGCGCTTCCTGCGTTCTTGACGCTGGTTTGATACAACCATGCAAAGGAATCACCAGAGGATAACGTTGGTATTGAAGCATTCCAATGGCGAACGCCACTCGACCACGCAGAATCTTCCGTTTCAAAGCCGGTATTCAGCCCCCAATTTTTCCCCCAATTTCCATCGTTTGAACCCCATGAAGCATACCCCATGACGTTGCTTACGTTGGTCACAAAGCCTGTTTCCTCATCGAACAAAACGGTTTGATTGTACAACTCAGAAAGTGTTGTATTCGCATCATACAAATCATCGTTCCAGAACTTGTATCCAGAGCCGTTCCGGTTGGTAGCCAAATCCAAGACGTAAGTGCCACTTTGGCCCAAACTGTTGTTCGCTTTTTCGATCAATTCGAGTGCTGTTTCGACCGTGTACCCAGTTAATCTTGTGACGAGATAGAAACCGTGTTTCTGCCTCGAAAAAGATTCAAAATCGCCCCCGGACAATGGACCATAGGAGTGCGTAGCCCAATAATCACCGCCGATGGAGCTGTTGTAAGAGCCTCCAAGCAAAGCGAATTCCTGATCGAAGGAGGCTTTGTTTTGGCCTCCGTTCACTCGTAGCGGCATGCCTTTACTCGTTACAAGATAATTCATGTCCGATACATTGCTACGGTTGTTCAGCATCTCCAAGAAAGGATATGCGAAGTATGTGTTGAATTGATCACGATTGATGGTTTCTGCAGTAGGAGTTCCATCAAGGTCGAAGACGAAGACACGCTCGTGGCTGATGTTTCGAGCTTCAACAAAAGCCCAGCCGATGGTCTTACTCGACTCAGATTTGTTGTTGATCAGGACACCGACATCGCTGTAATCGAACACATCGATTGCATTGAAACCATTTGGCACAGCAACTGTTTGGTTGTTCAGATGAAGCCAATTATCATCTGTCGTGAAGCCTTTGAAGAGGTACTGTGCCTCACCGAGAGCATCGGATTGCTGCTGGTTCGAGGGGGTTGGAGCCAATGCAGAAAACAGGGAAAGCAGCATGAGGGACACAAGAAACAAACTTGTTCCTCGACCTGCCATGTCCTGTCGATACCAAATTGCAGTTTAGCAGTATTGATTGAATGGTCACGGCCATGGTATCAAATGACGTTGTTTTCATTCAAAAAGCACTGAAAGAATATGAAGGGTGGCCCCCTCTGAGGAACTGATGGCAGAGTTGTACATGGCTCGAACGTGCAAATGGGGCACACTCCGCGTCGTTGGTGGAGACGTGTGGAATCACTCTGGAGACGTCCTCATTACGCCAGCAAACAACCGGCTCTCTGGACGAGAGGGACTCGACAATATGATCCACCAGAAGGCGGGTCAAGAACTGACACAAGCCACACGAAATATCTGTCTTGAAATGCGTAAAATCAACGCCCCACCATGTGCCGTAACGCACAACGTTGTTACCGAACCGTATGCATTGAGCGACCGATTCAAGCACATCATCCACGTCGTTGGCCCAGATTGTCGACGACCAAACCAAGATGAAAATCGACGCGACCTTCTTCCGGTAACCTATCACAACCTCTTTGCAACGCTCAAGGAAATCGGTGTGATGGAAAACGTAATTTCGCCTCCACTCAGTATGGGCGTGTTTGCATATCCTCACCGGGAAGGAGCACGATTAACGCTCGAGACCTTGCTCGGAATCCTCGATGGTGAAGAAGACCCTGGCGTCAAGACCTTCACCATCGTCGTCAAAGAAAAGAACTTCATTTCCAACATGCGTACTGTGTATCGCGAAATCAACGATTTGTTGCCGGGTATTGACACCACAAACGACTGAGGTCTGCACATGAGCGACCTCCCTCACATGGTGAGCGTCGCCCTTCAATCATCCTCGTCGTTCGATGCTATCTTGATGGTTTCCAACGATAGCCGTAAGGTGCGTTCGATTGCTGAAATTGTTCCATCGAACCTCCCCCTTCGTGTGATGACCAGTTTAAGTCGCGTTCGAGATGCATTGGTCGATGTCAACATTGAGGCACAGGTGCTCGAGGAAGGGTTGTCCTCCAAAGGATTGTCCATTCTCAATGAACTCTACGATCTCGTCCTCCAAGGGATGGGTGAGCGATGGATAGCCAAAGGAGGGCGTTTATTGATCGTCCTTGCCGAACCTATCGATGGAGTCATTATGGTCGATACAAAGATGCTCGGCGCTGAACGATTGACAGCGATTGCTGAAGAACAAAGCATCGATTTGGAGGTCTTGATTCGAATGATTGAGCTTTCACGGGCAATTGGAACTCGCGGGCGAGAAGGAACAGCGATTGGAGCACTTTTTGCCATTGGCAACATCCAGAAAATGCGTGGACATTCAACGGCCATGGTCTTGAACCCGTTCAAAGGCCACAGCGAGCAAAAACGTGATGTTCGAAACAAGGAAAATCATGAGACACTTGCAGAATTCGCGTGGTTGGATGGAGCGATTCTGTTCAATCGAGAAGGGATTGCAAGCGATGCAGGCCGATACATCCAGGTCCCCTCTGGTTTGACACCAAAATCTGGAGAAGGTGGTCGGCACCTTGCTGCTCGCGCCATTTCACAATTGACCGAAGGTGTAGCAGTCGCTGTCTCTTCGACAGGTAGTATCGTTTTGTACGCCAATGGACGAGAACGTTATCGTGTACGCATCAGATAAATTCGTCAATGGCTTCCATTAAACTCAATTCACCCAAAGCAACTTTTCTTGCCAGGTCGGATGAGATTGTAACGCGTCCTTGACTCTTAATTCTGCTTCTACGTTGTATTTCCTTAACTTCACCTTCCGTTGGTTGTAACTCAACCATTTCCCATATTCGTTCACCTGCTAATGTCGCAATTCGAATGGCTGAGACACTGTGTTGGTTTCGGTTGAGCCCTCGAGATGTTTTTCTTTCATCGACCAATTCAACGACATATCCTTGTTGAAGCATGACATTGAGCAACCTGTTGCGATGGGATGGCGAACCTTTTCCCATCCGAATCAGGAGATGCTGAAAGTCATGATGTTCAATCAAGGAGTCAACCGTTTTGATGCACTCTTCGAGGGATTCGGTTTGTTTGGTATCGATAAGGACTCCATCCGTAAACCAAGCGATGCCAGGGCGGGGCCCAGTATCGATGCCGATGGTAAAACGGTGCGTTTTGGATGATCCTTTCAAGGCAAAAATAGCAGCCTCTACTGCAAGATCAATCGATTCAAGGTCGGCAGCAATCGGTCGGCCTTCAGATGATTTGCTTGCAATCTCATCGACAGTTCCAATCCAAATCGTGTCCTTTGATGGCAATGGCTGATTCATACTCGATTGCTCAACACTGATGTTCCTTGTTCGCAGCATTTGCATGATGCGATATGCGAGTTGGAAATCATCGGTTCGGACGAGGATGTTTCGCACAACAACACCTAAAATGCCCGACCCTATAATTCTCCGTCTCAAACTACTTACCCTAACAGATATTTTATGTCCCATGTAATGAGAAAGACAGACATGCGAAATGTAAACTCAACAACGTTTCTTCTGGTACTTCTGTTCGTACTCTTACCATTGTCTGGATGTCTAGGTGGTGATGCCTCATCAAGAACCGAAACCGCAGAAGATGGTACAGAGCGATGTTGGGCTATCCTTCAAACAATAACCTCCATGGATCATGAGAATGAAACGATGCGGAACAACCACTACACGATGACGAACATGACCTACGACACCTCGTGCAATATGATTTACTCGTCGTGGTGGGGTGGAGATGGAAACGGTGGTTACAACAGTATGACTTACAACGCTGAAGGTCAAGAGGTATTACGGGAAGGCGGTTATGGTGAATGGAATAATTCCACTGGCACCCTTGAAGAAGATAACTCACCTCAGTTTTGGGAAAGCACCTATGAGAACGGGCTTTTGGTGCAGCAGAAAATATATTCTGAAGGAAGTAATCAGGTAACATATTACAATTACACATATGACTCGGACGGTCGAGAAATTTTACTAGAAACAGAATATAGCACCGTAGAGTCATTCTACAATTCCGATGGGCTGCTGGAACAAAAAAAGCAAATCGGTTATTCGAATTCGACAACATATGTCAATTACACGTACGATGATGCCGGCCAATTGATTCAAGTGACGAACACCTATGGCTACAACGGAAACTGGTACAGTCCATCTTACAGGAACAATACGTATGCTGATGGGCTCCTTGTTTCATCGACATATGGTGACGATCTCACCACGTACACGTACAACGAGAAAGGTGATTTGACCATGGAAACGCGTTATTGGGGTGACAACTTTAGCTCCAGCATCACGAATAAGTGGGGTTATGCAGAAACAGTCTGAGATGAGACCTCATCCCTGTTTGGGGTCGGAACAAACGAAGTCCCCCGGAACGGATAACGTTCGCTTGAACGATGATGGTTTGTCGTAAAATCACCGAAGTCAATAAAGGCGGCTGACAACAATCTAATCGCATGACAAGCCAGTACGAGCGAGAACTGCGCCACGTTCTCGCTGGAATTCCAGCAGGTGTTGAAGCCGTCATCAAATCGTGTTCAGTTGAAGAAAAGGAACGTATGCGATTGGTCCTCAATCGTCCGTTCCTCGTGGTTCGAGCTGCTGGTTCAGGAATCGAAGGCAGTGGTGATTTGCTCGCTTTGCGAGGAGACATTTCCTTCCCCATTGAAGTCAAAACCACCAAGGGAAAGAAGATCTATCTCAGTGGCCGAACGCTCGACCAGTACAACGCTCTTGCATACGAAGGAGAACGTTGTGGACTCATGCCTCTGTACGCTCATCGATTGAAGGGGACTCGAGGTGACTCATGGCGAATCTTCCGTGTTGAAACAACCACGCTCGAAGGGCGCCTACGTGTTTTGGCTCGTCGAATTCCTGCCTTACCCCGAACTCGGAAAGGACGGGCATTCATTGATTGGGACCAAGGCATGCCACTCAACGAATTCATCCACATCGTTTGCCAACACAACGAAAACTCGCCAACACTGGATTACATTCAGAAGCGGAGTGCCATCGAGAAGGAAGAGAAGGTTGAGGCTCCAATCAAGGCTTCGATTCTCGATGAACTTCAACGTCGAAGGACCATCGTTCGTTGATCAGAAGTATGGTATAACCAACATGAATAAGATGATGAACAGCAATCCAAGTGAGGAGAGGTTGCTGGCTTTTCTCGAAATTTGATCCACCCAAAGGGGATGGAAATTCCACAGTTTGAGTTTCCGTCCGAACGCACGTACACGTGAAAGTCCTGCATGAACCATGTCTTTGAACATGTGACCTCCATCGAATGGGACCATCGGTATTAGGTTGGTAAATCCGAGCAGGACGTTGACCCACATGGTCCAGAACAAGAGGTTGACAAGGACCAGCAAGCCTTCTTTTCCGAGGAAGTTGCCAAGGAACGTATCATCCGCTTGCAGCATTGCTTCCTCGTTTGGATGCATCGCTACACCTTGGAATTCAAATGGTATGATTATGATGGTGATGACGTGCAAAGGCGCAATGAGTGTCCTTTGAAGGGCGGTGTATTCCACATTTGGAGACAATGGTCCTGCGAGGCGATCGATGCCTACTGTATTCGATGAAAGTCCCTCAACACCCAAAAATGGGGCGCCTTGTTCAATGGAAAACGATTCTAATTGTTCTTCCGAGAAGCCTTGATTCTGGTAGTAAGTATACTTGTCTGAAAACGTTGCATTGACCGTTTCTCTTGTACCATCTTGATGGAGAACACCGATCAACACGGAATCTCCTGCTTTGTATTGATCCATGACATCTCGGAATCCTTCGAGCCCAACAACTTCCTCGCCTTGAATCGTTTCAATCGTATCCCAAGGCAACATACCGGCCTCATCCGCTCCTTCGCCCTTAACGATGCCTGTAACGTGAATGGATTGGTCGTCAGATGCGAACTGCCCTGCAATTCCACCGAGCAGCAACAACAAGACAAACGCAGCAAACAGATTCGTCGCAGGTCCTGCAGCAAACATGCGCTGTCGCTCTCGTCGTGGTGCTTTGAACAACTCTTCACCTTCGGGCTCTGCAAAGGCACCGAGCGGTAGTGGGCCGAGTTGCAACAGACCAAACGAACGAATACGCATGCCGTGTCCACGAGCGAGCAAACCGTGGCCAAATTCGTGGATTACCAGCGCAACGATGAATCCGATCAATCCCCACCAGAGAGGAATCATTGGGTTGATACCAGGAATGGCAACCAGTTCGCTTGCAGTGGGCGGAGGAACATCTGGAGGAGAGAGAAGCGCTCCTACAAACGAAAGCAGGACGACAATAGCCACCATGAACATGGCAAAGGTGCAAACCCAGAGCGATATCTCACCGTAAATTCGCCAGAACCTACGCGGTTTGGCGACCTTTTCGAGTAAATCGAGTCCTCTCTTTGTTCGAACCATCAAGATGAATCCAAAGACACGGGTAGCATCCCATCGATCGAGAACACCATCGCGTTCCCAACGCTTGAGCAGCAGATACCATCCAAAGATGAGGAGAGGGATGATACGCCAGTCGAAATCGACTGCGCCCCATGATGCTGCCATGGTTGCGTGAATGCTCGCTTCCATATCAATCAATGCACCAACTCACGGATGTGAAGGTTCATGAATGGGGAGTTGAAGGTTGAAGCATGTTGCATCGAGCCGCCATCGAATCATGGACGAACGATAAGTGGGGGCAACCATCTGTTCAAATTGCTGAATGGTTGGTTGAAGATGACATTGTTCAAGCGTTCATTCGTCTCCAGCGAGGTGCATTGATCATCGATGCAAGCATCGATGAAACGGGCCATCTGCGATGCAAGAATCATCTTCACATCCCATTCGACCAATGGAATCCAGGTTCAATACAAGCCAATCGTACGAGAGACTCCCGAGTGCGCTTTCGCCACAGACACGCTGAGATTGTTCTTTCCGCTCGGTTCCGTGCCCCTGAATGGGGTCAAGCCTTGCTCGAAGAGTGGTTGATGGCGCAACGTGGTGAGGAAACACGACCAAAAAGCTCGGAACAGCGTTTGGCCACCATTCGACGATCGAAAGCGAGCATTGAACGCTACCTCGAGCAATCCAATCTTGACTATGCATCTGAACTGCTCTCCATGACCAAAAGCAGTCTGGACAATGCTGCACGTGAGTTGGGACGAAACAGAGCCATTGCTGAAAGTGAAGAGTGATTACTCCTCTTCATCAACGCCGAGAGCGACAAGAAACGCTTTCTCTTGTTGGGCTTGTATGTTATCAGGTGATGTCGAAAAGATACGACGAATCAACGGATCGGCTACCATTGGAAACACAAGAATACCGCCGATGCACGTGAAGAGGTACATGAGTGATGAACCAGGGACGTATTCCAATCCAGGACCTGTACCACTCACCATGAGCTTGACTGCCCCCAGCCAAGGAATCTCGCCCCCTGCCCGACCAACGAGCCAACTCTCCTGAACAGGTCCTAAGACAGAGCCATCAAGGGTTCGAAGGCCAGATGACCCATTCACCGCATCTGCCCCTTGGTCAACGGAGCACTTGTTGGCATCCCCAAGTGTAAGGAGACCAGAGTGTTTCGGAACCCAGTCATGGACGACCAAATGGGCTTCAACGCCAGCATGAACGTAGCGTTCACAATCGTAGTAGCCCGCATCAATCCCATCAAACGAGATGTTGATACTCGTTTGATTTACGACATTCGTACCCGGAACATCCCATGTCAACACACAAGCGCCTTTGCTTCCTTGGATGCTCCATTCGGCGTCGTAGTTGCCTCCAGTGGGGCAAGGATTTGCAGTGGATGTTGCCGCATATGCTTCATTGGGTACAACTCTCAGAACGGCACGGTGAATGATCGGTGTTGAGGTTTCGCCATTTTTCTTGTAAATGACGACATCGCCCTCCATACCATGAGCCTCATGCCCATAATATGGATTCGATGGGTCGGTCGCTTCTGCAAACGTTACAATGTTTTCAAACGATGACTTGTGAACCAAGACGAGGTCTCCAGCATCGATGCTTCCTACCTCGCCATCTGCATTATGAACCATGCTCGAGGACTCGACGACAACCAACGGAGGCATCGACCCGGTGTGTGCATACAATGCCGCTATGAGAACAACAATCATTCCTCCGGCGAGCAAAATCTCTCGAAACAAGAGTTTTGTCGAGTCAGAAGGTTGCAAAAAATCGCCACCACTTCAACGTCGTAGCCCACGTTCTTGAAGAAACGCATTCCAGCGCTCCTCGTAACCTGCACCAAGTGCTGCAGCAGAACGATCTCCTTCGGAGCGCCGTCGCTTCAATTCCGCTGTGCTTCGAATTTCATAGAGTTCGTCCAAGGTGCTGACATGCCCCTTGAAGACCAAATACTCAGGAGTCACAAAAATCAGTCCGGTTGCGGCAGCGACGAGGACACCAATCGCTGCTCCAGTATACTCTCCCCAAGTATCAGATTCTTGAAGGAACAACAGCTGTGACAGACCTGCGAGAAACAAAATCAGAAACGCTCCAAAAAACGTGGTAAGAAGCGAGTATTGGCGTCCATGCTGAGCCGCCCACCATCGAGAAAATACGCCTGCCATGTTCGCCCCTCGGTGTGGCCTATGAGCGCTGTTCTTCAATACGGTTACGGAAAACTGTGTTGTGACCCCGAGCCGATGCGTTGATATGCTTAGGTGAGATAGTTTCGGTCAGTGGGTGTGTACACTATGCGTAAAGCGGTATTTCTCGTTCTTATCTTTTTCATTTCAGTCATGGCACCACTCGCCTCGTCTGCAACGACCGAAACGCAATTCAAAGGCGGTGCGACCTCCTACACACACACCTTCAACGGCCAAGGAAACGGGTCTGCTGGCGTCATCACGTTCCCGTTCGGGGCCGAGGTAACTTCTGCCCAATTCAACTTCCTCGGAGAAGCGAGCACGACGACTTGGAGCAACTTCACCAACAACAACGACTTCGGTGGCGTCGGCACAGGTCAATGGTCGAGCAAACAAACAGGATCGTTCCAATACGGTTCACGCACCAATCTCGAAACGGCCAACGATGAAATCTCGCTTCGCGGCAATCCGACCAACAACGTGGCAAGTTTCCGCAACACCAACGAACTCTCCGCAGCGAATTCAGCCACCATCAACGCAACCGGTCAATTCGTCGCCCTCGGCGACCAAGGTTACACCAGCGTAACAAAGCAGTTTACCGATCTCTCCGTTTCATCCAGTGCAAGCTGGAATTACCGAGGTATCGTGGTTCCCGTTTCCGAGCACGAGATTCATGCAACCCGTTACTCGAGTACATCGATGTACAGTGCTCCGAGCATTCAACGAATCAACGCAACAACCGGTGCATTGCTCGGCTCTGCAAGCATCAGCACGTCCGGCTGTACCTCCACGGTCTCAAGTTATTGGTATGATGCAGCCGTTGACCCAAATGGAAACATCTGGACCGTCTCCTATTCGTATTACTACCTGACCAAATGGACCCTCAATGCTGCAAAGACACAATGGCAATGCTCGTCCTACACCAGTTACGGCTACCCTTACTACCTCACCGGCGTTGATTTCGACGATGACACAGGGAAAATGTTCGTCAGCTACTACGATTCCTCGACCTACCCAACGTACAACCGCTACCTGATGGAAGTCAACCCCAACAACCCAAGTTCCATCAACTCAACATGGTCCATTGGTTCAGCTGCCGATTACAACTACAAAACAACATCAACCTCTGGTAATCCCAACTCTGGCCTTGTTGTTGATCTTCCACGTATCATCGTCAATGAATACAACCAGCAAGGTTCTCGTCACCACCATTTCAGCTTGAACGGGTTCAGCATTAGCAAGATGGGCATGCAAGAGATGCCAAACGGTGGGCACTATGGAATCACTCAAATCGACGATGAAGGAAAGATCTACTTCTCATGCTATCACACATCCTACTGCAACACCGTAGCTCGTAAGATCCACATGTGGGGCGATGGTGGCGTCACGGACAGCCGTACACCGAGTTCAACCTCGACCACAGTCTACGGCCAAACCACAACCGCAAGTCGAGCTATCGACCAGATTAAGCTCGATAGTGCCATTGGATACATGCCAACAGGAACCTCAATCGACATCGACGTTTCCAACGACGATGGCGTCACTTGGAAGTCGATCGGCGTGGGTTCAACCAAGACTTTTGCCAACAGTGGCAACAAAATCACATGGCGGGCAACCCTCAACGGAACTTCATCCGCAACCCCGATTCTCGACCAAGTCACAATCCAGTACACCACGAATTATTACAGCAGTGGAAATTTCTACGTCCGCTCAAACTACAACAATCCGTTCCCTTCCTATGTTGCTGCGACCGTTCACTACAATGCGACCATTCCGGCCAGCACCTCCATTTCAGTACAACTTGGAGGTAGTACCTCAAGCCTCTGCAGCAGTGGTCTGACATCCTTCGGACAATCAGGATTGACCAAAGCTTTCACAACGCCAAGTTACGGATATTTGTGCTTGCGTGTCTCTTTTTCAACAAGCAACTCTGCCTTCACACCTGTGCTGGAAGACATCCAAGTCGCACTGCACAGCAACGCACCAGAAAACCCAGGATTTGAGATTCACACGCCGTCACCAATTCCTGCCAATTTTAACCCACCGCTGTCACCAACCGTGGGTTGGAAGGAGAACGGCCCGCTTGTTGGAACCAAGACCATCAATGCCAACGGACCAACCAACACCATCGTCAAGGCATTCAACGATCGTATTCCTGATACTGGAGCAGGATTTGTTGATATTCCAATCGATTTGGTTTCCGATAGCAGTGGAATTCTCACACTCACTTCGTTTAGCGTAACCTACACCATTCAAACCGTCAACCTCGAAATCAACATTCCAGAAGGTGAAATCCTTCATGAGCGTACTGAGCCGTATGAAGTCGTCACCCGACATATTGTTGGTGAAAGTGCCACGAAGATTCGTGAAGCGACCTTGACCCTCGTGACAACATCCACTGCATCAAATCCAACCATGTTCTGGCAAGATGGCGATATCTTCCCGTCACCAAACGACCCTGACGGATATGTGGTCATGGACGGAAACTCCTATTCCATCCTCAACAACAGCATCCTCGAAATCCACTGGCTGTTCCGAATTACAAGTGAATTCCCAGACCAAAACAACGTCCGATTCAAGACTGGATGTCTTGATGACAGCGGTTCAGCTGGATTCGCACCGCTTGATCTCATCAGTGAAGAAGGTCTTCGCGTCAATCGAACCTTTGGCCTAGGCTGGATGAAAGTCCGCGACAATGAAGGTGACCTCGTTCGGGATGATGTGCCCAACAACGCATGGGTAGCTGCTGGTGAAACGCTTCACTTCCAAGGCGCTATGTGGTTCATGGAATCCGATGATGCACCGCTGGATAGTGCCTTTGACGTTCGCGTTTCTCGCAACGGATGGGTCGAATCAACGGCAAGGGATACCACCAACATCAACGGCTCGTTCTTCATCAGCGTCGTCACACCAAACATCGATGTCCCTGATGGCCTGAACTATGAAGTTCAAACGTACAACGAGCGCAATCCAACCCATGTGATGGCACCAAACTCTGATTGGAGCCGTACTTTCCGTGTCGATGCCACACCGCCTGAGCGACTCGCAGTGTTCCCTGCCGATGGCTCATACGAAGCAGGTGTCAACCAACAAGATGTACGAATTCTCGTGCACGATGAAATCGGCGTTCCGATGGAATTGACCCTGATGTATTGGGTTGAAGCCGACCACGACCTCAACCGCAATGGAATCGCTGATGACCATGAATATGCAAGCAAGCGTGTCACAAACATGACCGAGAGTAAGAGCAAGTGGTTCATGACAACCATCGATCATTCCCGAAATCCGAACATGGGGCGAGTCTCCTACTACTGGTCTGGCGGTGACCAAGCAGGTAACCCAGTCTTCTACACACAATACGACGACGAAGGTGTCCTCTACAACCTCAAATCTGGACCAGGATTCAACTTCGATGATGCAACCTTCCAAACTCGAAAGGATTCCGCAGCCATCTTTACAGGACTTGAATGGGTTGGACACAACGATGATGCACCAGTCTTTGCAGGCCTTGAACAGTCGATTACAGTAGGTTTCATCGATGCGAACACGGCCATCGATTTCGAACATATTTCACTCGTTTTCGACTTTGAAGGTCCAAACCCCAGTCGAGATGCACAGCGAATTTCGTATTCTGGATTGAACAACACATTCTGGAGCGAGAGCAACTACATTCACCTCCTACCAACGAGTTCCATGCGAGAAACCACGAACGAATCGGGCCTGCCATGGATCATCGTGACCTACAATTTCGTCTTTGCTTGGGACTGGCCAGATGAAGAAATGGGCGATCTTGCCTTGCTCTTCAAGGAGCGTGGATCTGCAGAAGACAACGAGTTGCTGATTCTTGAACATACGTTCCGTGTTGAGAACGATTTCACGCTCTCACCTACCGATTACGTTGTTGAGGATGTGAGTGAGCCACGAACAGGTCCTGTTGCAGATGGCACGCGTGTTCGCAAGGACGACCGCCTCGCCTTCAGCGGACGAGTTGTCTACGAGGGAAGCAACGTCCCTGCTCCACGAGACGTTGGAATTTTGGTCGAAGTCTTCGATGGTGAGAAGTTGTGGAGCGACGGATCTCTAACCAACGATGGGGAATACCTCATCGAGGTACCACTCGACTCCGCCAAATCTCTCCAATCCTCACCAACACGTACCTGCTTGATTTCAATCACCAACATTCCAGGTCGTGGTGAAGACATGACTGGAACACTTGTTTCGACGACACTACGAGTGATTGTCGACGATGCCGCACCTCGTGTAGTCCGTCGAATGGCTCCCCTGAACGTTATCGATGTCTCTCCATCCAACGATTTAACCTCCATCTACGTTGAATTCCAAGGTTCAGAGGATGCAGATCTTACTGGGTCTGAGCAAATGATTCACTGGGTCATGCGTGACCAAACTCGCACAGTGACCATTGGCGCCGGTTCCTCCATCCTCGGTATGCAGCAAGACGGTCAAACCGTGTATTGGACAGGTGAAGTCGACATCACGGCAGGTGGAAGTATCGTACCACAGGCAGGTGATTTCGTCGGTTTCTATGTGACAGGATGGGATGCTGCTGGAAATCAGTTCCCAGTGGTTTCGAATTCTGAAGCAAGTCCAATCCCCGAATTGGCCTTCGATGATACAGACTTTGAGCGCCAGTGGGTGCGTCTCGGTGCTGTTGGCCCTGAATTACGCATCAAGTCGATCACCGTCTCGGATGACCACGTTTCTCCAGGAACCGATGTTGAAATTACGGCAACTGTCATCAACAACGGTGGACCGACAACTTCGCAATTCAAGGTGGCATTCTTTGCTGGCGATTCTGATGATCCATTCGACGTCAAAGCCATCGTTGGTATTGAAGCTGGTGAAAGCATTCCTGTCACGGTCAATTGGGATGTTGAGAACGTTGATCGCATTCGCGTAGAAGTCGATTACGGCAACGTTTTGGTCGAAGTGAACGACAACGATAACACGGCCGAACACGACATCAACATCGCTTATGGCCAATACCTCGGTTGGTTGGATTCACCACGTGAACACCCACTTGCGTGGATTTTCGCTGTTTCAACCATCCTAATTCTGGTTCTTGTGGCAACCGTTGCCAGCCGAACAGCAGTTGATCTTGGCGATGGCGCATTTGCTGAAGACGAAGAAGTCGACTGGGATGACGATGAAGACGAATTCGATGACGATGATGACTACGATGAGGACGATGACTGAGTCCCATCAACTGACAAATCCTCAAGAAGGGTAGGCAGACAGGTTCCTCCGCGGGGGTGGGGAGAGTATGTCGGATGTTTTTTCACTGCTACACCCACAACTGCAAGAATTCCTTGCAGAACGTGATTGGAAACCGACACCTGTACAGGAACAAGCGATTCCAGAATTGATGGATGGAAAAGAACGCTTGTTGATCGCTCCAACAGGTTCTGGGAAGACCCTCGCTGCAGTCTTACCCCTTCTCCATCGATGCAAAACCGAGGATTGGAAACCGCTCTCCATTCTCTACATTACACCACTCCGCGCACTCAATCGTGATGTCGACCGCCGTCTAGCAGAATTGAGCGAAACCCTCGACCTGCGTTTCGCTCTTCGACACGGAGACACGCCAACAAACGAACGTTCTCGCCAAGTTCGTCGCCCACCTCACCTTCTTGTGACAACACCGGAAACGTTCCAGTTGATGTTCACGGGTCATCGTCTACGGGCCATGCTCTCATCTGTCCAGGCTGTTATCATTGACGAAGTGCATGATTTAGCGGCGAGTGAGCGTGGCTGGCAGTTACGGCTTGGGTTGCAGCGACTCGAAGCCTTGTGTGGCCGAACGTTGCAGAAAGTAGGTCTCTCGGCAACGGTAGGGAATCCAGAGCATGTAGCCTCTTGGATTTCCAATGGCTCCTGTGAACCTGTGCTGGCTCCTGCAGAACGAACAACGGTTCTCACTGTCGAAACAGCGCCTCCATTGACAGAAGACGAGGTTGGAGCAATGGAGATGCGCCTCTCTCCAAGAGCCCATGCAACCTTCCGTTTGTTGGGTGAAATCATCGAAAACGACCCTCCCTGCCTCGTCTTCGTCAACAGCAGAAATGCTGCTGAAACCGTTGCTCAGCGATTGCAGACAATGGCTCCTCAACTCACAATTGGCGTCCATCACGGGAGCCTTGCCGCTGAAACACGACAAGAGATGGAAGAAAACATACGAAACGGTGCACTTCAAGCATTGATTTGCACATCAAGTCTCGAACTGGGCATCGATGTTGGTTCGATTCGGAAAATTGTGCAATTGGAGAGTCCCCGTTCCGTCGATCGCATGTTGCAACGTGTTGGCCGAGCCGATCACCGTATCGGTGGCATCGGTCGCGGCCATTTGCTGGCATGGGAGACCGATGGCATTGCAGAATCCGCTGTCGTTGCTCATCGCTCTCATCTTGGTGCGATTGAAGATGTTGATTGGCGTCATCGTCCTTACAGCATTGCTGCCAATCAGATCATGCTGATGGCCCACAGTTTCAAGGTCGTTCGCATCGATGATGTGCATGAAATCTTTTCACAAACCGATCAATTTGAAGATTGGACGCGAAAGGACACGGAGAACGTCCTTGCTGTCCTTTCCGACCGCTGGTTGCTGAAATATTCGCTCAAGCCGAGTGAAACACCGTGGTATCGATGGCCTAAACACCTCTACATTGCAGCCAAGGAAGCGCTTCCAGATGCTGATTCTTGGCCTGATGAGTTGCCTCGATACGACGTATCCGATGATGATATACCTGCAGAATACAAAGGCATGCGAATGCCTGTTCCCAAGGAATTTAAGGATGGATGGTTCGCTTCAGCTGGACGAACTCGTCGCTGGGTTGAACATCATCTCTCGATGATTCCAGACAAACAATCCTACCGTGTTCGCGATGTTGTCACACGACGAACGATAGGGAACGTTGACGAGGCATTTGTTCTCGAACTGAACGGAAGTGGTGAAGAAGAAGACGGCCGAATTCGACAATTCGTTATGGCTGGAAGAACCTGGACCATCGTCGATGCAGATCCCGAACAAAGCGAAGTCTTGGTCGCCCCAGTTTCGATGCAAGGAGAAGCACCCACGTGGGTTGGCGAATTGCCGCCCGTTCCTGCCATCGTTGCAAGAAACATCGGACGGCTGCGACGATTGATTGCAGAAGACTTTGGTCTTGTAGAAGCTAAAGAATCAGATCAACTCGATGTTGCGGGACTGCTGGCGAACGATGGGCTTCCACTCACATCGTATCCACTTGATGGAGAAGCCATTGGAATGCTTGCGGATACCATCACGCGTCACATCGATGCGACGGAAGCCCTTCCCGATCAGCAAACGATTACCATTGAGCGTCGTTCTGAGGCGCTCGTCATCAACATGTGTCAAGGTACACTCATCAACGAGACAATTGGGCATCTCCTTCTTGCAATGGCATCCACACAAACGGGGCGGTGGGGTGGGTTACTTGTTGAAGCGACTCGAATCCATATATCTGGAGCAGATATCGAACCGGAACAGGTCATCGGTTGGCTGAATGAACTTCCTGCTGATGGAATCGAGGGGCTACTCTCAGTCACCTTACCGAACTCACGTCAAGTTCGATGGCGATTTGCCCAAGTTGCGAAGACGTTTGGAATCCTTCGGCACGGAGTTGACCCCCGTAAAATCAACCTCACAGCCTTGGTTCGAAAATATCGGGGAACCATCGTCCTTGAAGAAGTTCTCAACAAACTCTACTACGAACGAATGGATATTGAAGGTGCGAAAGATGTCCTACGAGGCATTCAGTCTGGCCTTCTCGATGTCATCGTAACACCTCAGGGTCCCCTTGGTCTGTCCGATCGTAGCCAGCGCGATTTGTTGCTTCCGAATTGGGACAATGAAGCAGTGCGTGCTCAACTTCGCTTGCGACTGATGAACGAACGTGCCGTTCTTTGTTGCCTCAAATGCCGTGCGATTCGACGGTTTCGTGTTGAACGATATCCTGAGTTGAAGAATCCAAAGGAATGCATCTCCTGTAAGGGACAGATGTTGGTATGCGCCCGTGAAGGCCTTGAGAAAATGCTTGAAGGATGGGTGGCTTCTGAGGAAGAGAGCGATCGAAACCGAATGATTCGAAATGCTTCATTGATCAAAACACATGGCTTCCACGCTATCGTCTGCCTCATGGCTCGTGGTGTTGGTGAAGCCACAGCGCAGCGCATCCTTCGAAAAGGTCACAACAACGACATTGAAAGCCTGCTCCAATCCATTCATCATGCAGAAATCGAATACGCTCGTACTCGTCGTTTCTGGGGCTAATCAATCAAATTCAACGTTTCGAAGTTTGATGCCAGCTTCCTTCATCATGTTGGTTGAACGGGAAAAATCCTCCATCCAACGCTCAGGAATGTCCCCCGTCCCTGCATAAACGACTTCGACAATGCCTGCTTGAATCAACGAACGAGCGCAGCGTGTGCATGGGGGCCACGTCACATATGCTGTGCAATCCTTGAGTGAGACGCCAACACGAGCTGCATGCATGATCGCATTTTCCTCTGCGTGACAGATCAATGGATACTTCTCATCTCGATTCGTGAGTCTCTCCTCTGAATCATCAATACCGCGAGGAAATCCATTGAAGCCTGTCGAACGGATTTCTCGGTCAGCGCCAACAATGATGCAACCAACCTTGGTGGATGGGTCTTTGCTCCACGAACTGATGTGGTTTGCCAACTCAAGAAATCGTACATCCCACTTTGAACTCATCTTCACCAACTCTGGGTCATGCTTCATCCCTTTGAGTCTTTGCAGGGAACAATTCCATGTGTTCTGTACCCCAGTAACCCAACGCATCGTACATCTCTCCGACGAGATAGAGTGACCCGATGATCAGTGCAAACTTCGGCTGAAGGGAGTTCAGATGATCGCTGGATGAAATTGCGTCCTCATGCAAATGAATGGTGCATGAATCTGGCCAATTCAAGCCAAGCAACACTTCTAGTTCGACTCCGGCATAACGTCCATGCAGTGGTTTTGTGAGAACAATTGATTCAGGTGGGTGTTGATGGCAAAGTTCGATCAGAGGGTTGACAAATGCCGCTAGATCATGCTGAGGGGTGCATCCAAACACCAGTGTCCATGATTCTTCTTGTTCGAGTCGGGCACACAACTCAGGAAGCATTCGCAGCAATCCGCTTGGATTGTGTGCTGCATCGAAAAGGAGATTACCGCTCCAAGATGCTGGAATCTCGTGGAAACGACCTGGCCAATTCAGCAGTTGTTGCGAGGTTTGCAACCTTTCAGTATCGATATTGATGCATTGCAAAACAGCATGAGCAAGCAGCATTGCTTCCTTTTCAAAAGACGCATCGCTCGGTATCGAAATCCACTCTAATGGTGCGACACCTTGCCTTTCCCCAAGTTCAGACCGGCCAGCATGACTAGCTTCGTACTCGATGGCCTCTTTGGCATCCAAATCCTTCACTGAGCGGACAATCAGTGGACGACCAGGTCGAGCAATCGCCGCTTTCTCAGCTGCAATCTTCGCCAGTGTGTCTCCAAGAATGTCACGATGTTCGAGGCTCAATGATGTGAGAACGCTCACATCTGCTGGGAGGATACGTGTTGCATCATACCGTCCACCCAGTCCTGTTTCGACGATGAATACATCGACTTCGTTCCTTGAAGCACACAGACAAGCGACAAGAAATGTGATCTCAAAAAAGGTCAGGCGTTCATTCAAGGAAAATTCTGCTTGCCTGATGTCATTTAGACATGCATCGAACTGTTCCGATGAGATTGGACGACCATCGAGGCGAATGCGTTCTTCAATTCGAATCAAATGCGGAGAGGTGAACAAGACTGTGGATTGATTCAATTGCTGCAAATGTGCTGCAAGTGTTGCACAGAGCGTTCCTTTCCCATTGCTCCCTGCAACGTGTACAATCGTCGCATTGTAGGATGACTGAACCAATGCTTGATGCACCTTGAAGACACGTTCTAGACCAAGTTCCATACCTCGCTTCTTGCTCTGAGCAAGCCATTCACGAACGTTGGATGACATCGACCTCGCACCGTCCTTGCGGCTGGTTCTCATAGGTGTAGCGATGCAACGATTGTCTCTGCAACCGTCGATGCGCTCAAATGTGGTTCGTGTCTGGAGGTGGTATGAGCGACGTTGCAGGAGACTTTCGCCGTCAACTCCCATCGATGATTGGGATGGCGGGAATGTTCGTTGCGACCATCTTCCTTGCCATGTACATCCGCCCGTGGTACGATAAGGCTGGATTGCAGGCTTTCGGTGAAGCAGGAGCATCCCAGTTGCGATATATCGGTCTCGAATTGCTCATGATATTCATCTTCACTGCAGCGATTCTCTTGCTTGCAAAATACAAGAAAGAGTGGGTTATCAAGTACGGAATCATGGGCATTCTGTTCATTGCTTTGCTCTATGCGAGCGTTCCACTGGCACACCAACTCCTCGTCGATGATTCGGTAACACCGTTCGAATACGAATCAACGGATGAAACTGAGGCGACCTATCTGACCGAAATTGGCATGGATCAGTACCTTGATACGATTCGATCGAATCAAAGTGGAGAACTGATCAACACCATCCGTTTGATGCAGTGGGGCCTTGAAGAACCCGTTTGGTCAACAGACATTCTCCATGGAAACGTTTCCTACGAATATTCCGAATTGGTCGTCGTGCCAGGGCCTGATTGGGTCACCATCAATACTGGTGCCGTCATCAACACACTCTCCCTGACAGATGGTTCTGTCGTATCGACCTACGACTGTTACTACTTCGATGATCAAGGCGATGTACGACCCATCGTTGAAACTGGTTGTATTCTTGCTACCGAAACTGAGGATGCCATGTACATTGTAGATGCTGGGGAGAAACTTCACCGCTTCAACACCGACCGAGAAAACAACCAGTTATCGTTCAAACAGGCAACTTGGCAACTCCCCCCTGATATGAAAGCAGTGGACGTCCTTGTCGAGGCAGAGTTGTTAAGCGATACCAGTTTGTTAATCGTGAGTGAAGAATACGCAGGAGTTGTTCGATTGAATGATACTGCAGGCTTCCCTGAAGGTGGCATCCACGAGCCAGCGCACATTCTCATCGAAGCATCGAACGAAGCAGGATTTACTTCTGCTGACGTTGGGTATTCGAACATTGCAGAGGTCCCAATGAATGAATCGACCAGCGGAGAACAACTCATTGTGCTCGGGACCGCAGATGGTGACGTCCATGCTTGGTCGTTTGAACCAACAGCATCCACAAACAGTCCTGATACGTTGAGCAAAGAATCTGGAGTTAGCATCAATGGGTTTGCTTCGGGAATCCGTGATGTCCGATTGACCGATATTGATGCAACGGGTTACACTGAACTTCTGATCACAACCGACGATGATGCTCGTCTTCTCTATGGGTCATCAATGGTTCAGCGATTGGTCATCGATGTTCCAAAGGGAGAGAATGTTGCCGTGACTTTCGGTGAAACACCTCAAGATGTTGAGGACGAAACCATCCATTTCTACGCCACTGTTATTGACGGAACCTACACCACTTCCAGTGGCGTCGTTGACTCCTCCATGTTCCTTGTGGGGGGCCTTGTCATCGAAGACATTCCAACCATCATCGGTCTTCTCTTCAGCCTCCTGCTCATGATTCTCCTCTATGTCCACAGCGAATGGTACGTTGTCAACACGGTTGGCATTCTTGTTGGAAGCGGTGTCATCGTTATGCTTGGTGTTTCGTTCGTTCCAACACTGATTATGGTGTTCATGATTGCTGCAGCCGTCTACGATGCTTGGGCGGTGTACAAATCGAAACACATGCTCGATCTAGCAGATACGATGATGAATCTCAACTTACCTATCCTTTTGGTTGCACCTCAGGATTCTGAGTATTCCATGCGTACTGAGCGAACCACCGTGCATGAAACACCTGAAAAATCAAACAACACCGTGCAGGAGGCTCCACGCGAACGTGTCGTTGCTAAGAGCAGCGATGCGATGTTGATGGGTCTTGGCGATGTCATCTTCCCAGGTATGCTTGTTCTATCCACACTGCAATACATTGGAGGGGACGATGGATTGATCATGGCCATGACGACACTCGTCGGCAGCCTCGTTGGATATTCAATTCTCATGTATTATGTCGGCAAAGGACAGGCTCAAGCAGGTCTTCCGTTGCTGAACGGCGGTGCTATTCTCGGCTACATTGTTGGTGGCTTGTTGACGATTGGTATGGCGATGTTCCAGTTTAACATCAGTTTCTGAGGTGATTGAGCATGTTGGATATGCAAGTGTTCCGTGAAGAGGTCGACAAAATTCGTGCAGACCACGATCGTCGAGGTCTTTCTCACGACAACATCGACAAGGTGATTGCGCTTGATTCTGAATGGAAGTTGATGCTTCGAGAAACGAACGAACTGCGACGTCAAAAGAACGAAGCTGCTCGAGGAATCGGGGCTGCAAAGAAATCAGGTGATGAGGCCGAAGCACAGCGTATCCTCTCGGAAGTAGCCAACCTTGGCGCTCAGATTTCTGAGATGGAAACGAAGACCGATGCCCTCCTTTCTGAACGAGATTCAATACGTATGTCCATTCCAAACCTCTTGCATCCTGATGTCCCATCGGGTGCTGATGAATCAGGCAACACCAAGCATTCACTGCACGGTGAAAAGCCATCTTTTGACTTTGAACCAAAGACACACAACGAGTTGATTGAAGAGAACAAGTGGGTGGATTTGGAACGTGCTGCGAAGATTACTGGGAGTCGATTCTATTTCCTCAAAGGCGACTTAGCACGTTTGGAGATGGCTTTGCAATCTTATGCGGTAGACTTCATTCAACAGCGTGGATTCACCTTCGTTCAACCACCGGTCATGATGAATCGTGCTGCGTACGAAGGTGTCACCGATTTGTCGGACTTTGAAACGGTGATGTATGGTATCGATCCTGATGGCTACTACATGATTGCAACGTCAGAGCACCCACTTACTGCTATGTACATGCAAGAAACGATCCCAGAGGAGCTCCTTCCTCTGAAAATTGTTGGCGTCTCATCCTGTTTCCGTCGTGAAGTGGGTGCACATGGTCAATCCGATCGTGGAATTTGGCGAGTCCATCAATTCACCAAGGTCGAGCAAATCATCATTGCATCACCTGAAACGTCTTGGGAACTCCACGAAGAATTGTTGCAAAACTGTGTTGATCTCTGGGACGCCCTTGGTTTGCACTACGAAGTTGTCAACATCTGCACGGGCGATATGGGGACTGTAGCAGCACGAAAGTACGATCTTGAGGCATGGTTACCCGGGGCAAAAGCGTTCAAGGAAATCGTGTCCTGTTCCAACTGCACAGATTACCAAGCGAACCGTCTTGAAATTCGATACGGGACACCAGGTCACCCAAACCAACCGATGGTGCACACACTCAACTCAACCGCTGTGGCCACTTCACGTGCCCTCGTAGCCATTATCGAACAAAATCAACTCGAGGATGGGCGTGTTCGGATTCCTGATGTGTTGCAATCCTACATGCAAGGTCAAGAGATCCTTGAACCATGCTCGTGGTAGAATTAATAAGTACTAACAGACTACTGCTCTTAGGAGCGGGACGAAATGACACAAAATCGACTGTATTTTGGCTATGGATCAAATCTCGATTGGAACGATTGGGTCCGCTATTGCGAGAAAAACAATGCAAGCCCAGATGGGCTCAAAGAACGAGAGCCTGGTTGGCTGATTGGCCATCACCTGAAATTCCATTACTATTCCAACGGAAGGAAAGGTGGAGCAGCAGATGTTGTACCAATCAATGACTATCACGCAACACCTGGTGCTTTGTTTGACGTTAATGAGGATACGTGGTCAACACTCGTCGCAAAAGAAGGTGCTCCACGGTACTACGAGGAAAAGAACGTGCTTGTGATCGGATCCGATGGTCAATTGCATGAAGCTGTGACATTCGTTGTTTGTGATGATAAGAAAAAACCAGATTTTCAACGCCCAACAGATGTTTACCATGACTTCATTCACAATGGACTTCATGAACGTGGGCTACCAACCAAAGGACTTGAGATGGCTATGCAGCATAGGTCTGATACACCAACAATCAACCATTTGTTCGTTTATGGAACCCTGAAGTCAGGACAGAGTCGATTCGTTCAACTCGAACCTTACGTCCTCTCAAAACAAGATGCATCTGTACAAGGTCACCTTCACCACCTTGGGCGCTATCCTGGGATGAAGCCGGGGAATGGGGTCGTTCAGGGTCAACTCATTGGACTTCAGAACGTCGAAGCATGCTTGGAACAAATGGATGCCATCGAAGGCTTCCTTGGTTTTGGTCGCAACGATTCGTTGTTTGACCGAACCATTGTCCAAGTTCGGACCGAACAAGGTCTCGTTTGGGCTTGGACGTATCTCTATGTTGGAGATGTTGATGCTGACTCCATCATCGAAGATGGCCAATGGCGTTGATCATTCAGCAACTTCGACATCCAGAAGATTGGCTCCCTGTTCAACACGATCGCCTGCGTTGAAGTGGACCGATGTGACAATACCATCTTCTGATGCGACGATTCTGTGCTCCATTTTCATCGCTTCAAGAACCATCAGTGTTTGTCCTGCTTCGACGGATTCGCCTGCTGTAACGAGAACTTCGAGAACGACCCCAGGCATCGGTGCTACAAGTCCTCCATGATGTTCATCGCTGCTTGCTCCAGCTTCAATGCGCTCCATGGTAAAGATTCGACCAGAGTGGTGAACCCACCATACGTCTCCAACTTTGGCAACGTGTGCCCACGCTTTGCTTCCGTCTTCGAAGTAGATGCGAATACGTCCATCTTCACGGGGATGAGCGCAATGATTCGCAAAGGTCCAGATTTTTGGTGTACGCTCGAGTAAGACATCGTATGTCTCACCGGCGTATCGGAACTCGTGCTGCATCAGGGATACCTCCTGCTGAGCGTTTGGAATGGGCTTGCAACGCCTGCGGTCCCTTGAGAGGTTGCTACCGTTGTTCGATGCATTCCTGTGGTTTCTGCGACGGCTGCTGTCATGAGAGCGACATCGAGGTCTTCGGTTCGTGGCGTGAACCGGTATCCATTCGGATACAGATCGTCGATCATTGATGTGTAGGTGTCACCCGAGATGACTTCAGGTACATCGCACAGATCTCGCAGGAAACCAATGTTCGTGGTTGTTCCAAGAACAACGAATTCATCCAAAGCACGACGCATACGTTGCAATGCTTCCTTGCGTGTTGGAGCGAACACGATCAATTTGGCCAACATTGGATCGTAATGGGGCGTAACCTCATCTCCCTCACGAACACCCGTATCGAGGCGTATTCCTGGCCCTGTGGGCGGACGAAACACGGCGAGAGGTCCGATGGCTGGTAGGAAGTTGTTGGTTGCATCCTCGGCATAAAGACGGACTTCAATAGAATGGCCACGGATGTTGAGTGCTTCAACGGACATCGGCTCACCGTTGGCAATACGCAGTTGTTCCCGAACCAAATCAACGCCAGTGACCATCTCGGTCACTGGATGTTCGACCTGAATGCGTGTGTTCATCTCAAGGAAGTAGAAAGACTCGTCTTCAGCAAGAAGGAATTCCACGGTTCCAGCACCAACATAGTCAACGGCCTGTGCTGCTGCTACTGCTGCTTGTCCCATGCGTTCACGCAACGAAGGCGTCATGGTCGAACAAGGGGCTTCTTCGAAGACCTTCTGATGTCTTCGCTGAACACTGCATTCCCGTTCACCTAAGTGGATGCAACGGCCATGCGTATCGGCAAGGACCTGCACTTCGACGTGTTTTGATTTCATCAAGAGTTTCTCTACGTAGACGCGTCCATCACCAAATGCTGCAAGGGCTTCGCGTCGAGCAGATTGTGCTCCACTCTCCAGTTCATCTGGAGCGTTGACGACACGCATTCCCTTGCCGCCGCCTCCTGCAGTCGCTTTCAAGAGCAGGGGATAGCCTGTTTCTTTGGCAGCGTTACGAATGGCTTCCATGGCAAGTGCCTCATCCTCTTCTTCGATTTCGACACCTGGGATAACTGGGACTCCTGCAGCCTTCATGATTTGCCGTGCAGACATCTTATCGCCCATTTGTTCTATGGCCTGTGGCGATGGTCCAATCCAGATCAAACCAGCATCCATGACGGCTTGAGCGAATTCTGCACGCTCTGAAAGGAAACCAAATCCAGGGTGAATAGCATCGGCCCCTGTCTCTTTGGCTGCTTGGATGATGGCTGCACTGTTTAGATAGGTCTCTGAAATTGAATCACCCTCAAGCAGAACCGACTCGTCAGCAAGTTCACGAAACATGCCTTCACGGTCATTCTCAGCATAGATGGCAACGCTTGAGAGGCCAGCTTCTCGGCACGCACGGAGAATGCGACAGGCGATTTCGCCACGGTTCGCAACCAGTACACGCTGAATCATCTTCTCACCTCACTCTTCAGGTTTCCAGTTAGCAGGACGCTTCTCAAGGAAGGAAGAGAGGCCTTCTTGACCTTCTCTTGAACCTCGCATTCTACTGGTGAAATCAAGCGTCCACCGGCGTAGCGATTCATCATCATCGCTCCAGCGATCGAATCCGAGCGTCAGTTCCTTAGCGAGTGTTGCAGCACTTGGTCCCGTTGTGAGGACTTCTGCAATGATGGAATCAATCTCATCATCAAATGCTTCGACATTATCAACCACGCGCTCGATGAAACCGACGCGGAGTGCTTCCTCAGACTTGACTCGACTGGCTTGCATGGACAATCGACGGAAGTTTGCTGAACCAACACGTCGGTATACATAGGGGCCGATGACGGCTGGGAGAATCCCGAGTTTACCTTCTGAAAGTGCGATGCGGACGTTCTCGGTTGCAACGACGTAATCCAAACATGCGATGAGGCCCGCACCACCACCGAGAGCAACCCCTTGGATTGCGCCGATGGTGAAACATGGGTGAGACCAAAGTCCGTTGAAGAGGCGATCGAGCCGCTCACTGTCCTTCCTGTTTTCCTCAGGTGTGTTGGCTCCAGCATCACGCATCATGTTGATGTCTGCTCCAGCACAGAAGTGCTTGCCTCGACCAGAGAGGACGAGTGTTCTGAGATAGGGTTGACCGTTGGCGTCTTCTAAGGCATCGATGTGACCTGCGCTGCGTTCTTTGGTCCATTCAAAGACCTCAATCAATTCCGTGATCATGTCGACATTGAGAGCATTGAACTTGTCCTCACGAACCAACTCGATTCGGGCACAACTGCCGTCGATGGTGAGTTGAATCAAGGATGTTTGTGGTGGATTCTCCATCGTTTTCATATCAA
>JAYOBT010000054.1:0-6645 GCA_038105035.1 Candidatus Poseidoniales archaeon
GGGGATTAAAAAAGGCAATAATCAATTCGATGCCAGATTTAGTTGTGATTGGTGGCAGTCCAGTAGCACCGAATGTTACCTTGGTAGGCTCTAGTCAACATACTGTTCCACAACAAAAATACCCATTGATAACACACTTAAATTCTTCACGTCGAGGTTTGAAATTACCAAGAAACCCATGGGATTTAATTGAATCATTGAATTGGTTCATACTGAATGCGAAAAAATATGATAATTTGGCTGACTGTGATGAGGCCTTTAAGCAAGAGGGGATACTCCCTAAATCAAAAACACGCAATGCCATAGTCCGATTCGTACAAGGATTAACCGAAGATGGAGATTATAATTCAATCACTGAAGAGAATTTAGGAAAGGATTTGGGAAACATATTAGATAATATCCAGAGCGATATACTAGAAAGAGGGATAAAAATGGATTACGTTGAGAACAAAGATGATTTCAAGATCGAGTTAAGAAAATATTTTCAATCTGCCAAGGATTCATTGAACTAATTTGAAAATCAAGATCACTTGATTCGCTTGTTTCTCAGAGCACGTGGTAGTAAAACCAAGGCTGGAAGCCCGACGATCATATGGAGGAGATTGAGCATGATTGCAGCTTCGAAGGTTCCCGATCCAAACGAGTACAAACCATAGCCGACTAGAAATATTGTACCACTTGTTCTCCACCACTTATCAGCATCTCTGGTTACTGAATTCAAGAGTGTGTGGTAAACGACTGTGCTTGCACAAAACGCAATTGTAGCCACAAAGGTTGCAAGTGTAAACAATACAGGTGGGAACATGATGTTTGAATTCTGCTCCCAAGGTGCCCAAGGCGTATCCATGCCGAAGCCTAGGATCAATACAGCAGCTCCCACTGTACCGATTATTCCAATCAAAATCAATGTCCGTATGGATTTCCTTAGGGCTTCGATGTAAGGAACGAACATGATGTGAATTCTGTGCTGCAGTACATATCCTCATGTTTCTCTGATTGAAACAGATGCTGTGCTGTTGCTTTGCTTGGAATCAATACCGTGAAACGCCTTCTTCTCGTAACAAGCGGATCTTTGTCTCAATTCCTCCAGGTCCACTGTATCCACCGAGTCCACCATCGATTCGAACGACTCGATGGCAAGGGATTTCTGGAGCATATGGATTCTTTGCAATTGCATTTGCAACAGCCCGGACAGCGTTCGGTCTGCCAATTTGTTGAGCAATCTCAGTATACGTGCGTGTCTCACCACGAGGGATGGTTTTCAGAGCTTCCCAGACCGAAATCTGGAACGGTGTTCCTTTCATTCAACTCAGACGTCAAATCGGTCTGCGTTCATGACCTTGTTCCATGCAGCAATGAAATCGCCAACGAACTTGTCGTGGTTGTCGTTTTGAGCGTAGACTTCAGCAACAGCTCTGAGTTGAGAGTTGCTTCCAAAGACGAGATCGTAGCGGGTTGCAGTTCGAACATCTTCGCCAGTTTGACGGTTTCGTGCAACGTAACTGTTGCTTCCAGTAGCCGTCCAAGCGACGTTCATGTCCAGAAGTGTGGAGAACCAAGAACTGTCGAGTTTGCTGTCTCCGCCCCAGAGTCCACGCTCATCAGAGCTAACTCCAAGCGATCGCATTCCACCAACCAGAGCGGTCATTTCTGGTGCCGTCAATCCGAGAAGTTGTGCCTTATCGAGCATCATTTCTTCTGGCATAACAGCATAGTTCTGCTTGAGGTAGTTGCGGAATCCACAGGAGACAGGCTCGAAGTAGCTGAAAGAAGCAGCATCGGTTTGCTCATCGCTCGCATCGCCACGACCAGGTGTGAATGGAACTTCAACACCGGATGCCATTTCGATTCCGACGTTTCCAGCAAGGACGATGGTATCTGCAATGCTTGCACCATGTGCGGCTGCGAGTGGTTCGAGTGTTGACAGAACCTTGGCGAGTTGTGCAGGCTTGTTGCCTTCCCAATCCTTCTGTGGTGCCAAACGAATTCGAGCGCCGTTAGCGCCACCACGCTTGTCTGAGCCACGGAAGGTGGATGCACTTGCCCAGGCAGTCTCGACCATCTCAGCAATGGAAAGTCCACACGTCATGATGGCGTTCTTGAGTGCGCCTACATCGTAGGAAGTGGAACCGGCTGGTACTGGGTCTTGCCAGATGAAGTCCTCCTCAGGAACATCAGGACCAAGGTAGCGTACCTTTGGACCCATGTCACGGTGAAGGAGTTTGAACCAAGCCTTGGAGAATGCATCAGCAAAGGCTTCTGGGTTCTCATGGAAGTGCTTCGAGATCTTTCGGTATTCTGGGTCTCGAATCATAGCCATGTCAGCGGTTGTCATCATGGTTGGAACCTTGATGGATGCGTCTTCTGCATCAGGAGCCATGTCAGCCTCTTCTTGGTTGGATGGTGTCCATTGGTGAGCGCCTGCAGGACTCTTGGTCAATTCCCAAGTATCTTCGTACTTGAAGAGCATGTCAAAGTAACCGTTGTCCCAAACGATTGGGTTGGCGGTCCATGCACCTTCGATACCGCTGGTGATGGTGTCTCTACCAACGCCCGACTTGTAGTCGCTGGTCCAGCCAAAGCCTTGTTCTTCGAGGGATGCACCTTCAGGTTCTGGACCTTTGTGGTCTTCTGGACCTGCACCGTGAGCCTTTCCGAAGGTGTGTCCACCTGCTGTAAGTGCAACGGTCTCTTCGTCGTTCATGGCCATTCGGCTAAATGTTTCACGAATGTCTTGAGCGCTGAGGAGAGGATCTGGGTTGGCGTTTGGCCCTTGTGGATTGACGTAAATCAGACCCATTTGGACGGCGGCGAGAGGGTTCTCGAGATCTTGACGAGTGTCACCGTATCGATCGTCTCCGAGCCATTCGTCTTCGCTACCCCAGTAGATGTCGTCTTCAGGATGCCAAATGTCTGGTCGGCCACCGCCGAAACCGAGGACAGGTCCGCCCATGGATTCAATCGCGATTTGACCTGTGAGGATGAGCAAGTCAGCCCAACTGATGGCGTTACCGTACTTCTGCTTAATCGGCCAAAGCAAACGGCGAGCCTTGTCGAGGTTACCGTTGTCTGGCCAGCTGTTGAGAGGAGCAAAGCGCTGTGCGCCTGTTCCGCCACCGCCTCGACCATCGCCTGTTCGGTAGGTTCCAGCTGCGTGCCAGGTCATTCGAATGAAGAACGGACCGTAGTGACCGTAGTCAGCTGGCCACCAGTCTTGACTGTCGGTCATCAATGCGTGAAGATCTTTCTTGAGGCTCTCGTAATCGAGTCCCTTGAAGGCTTCAGCGTAATCGAAATCAGCTCCCATTGGGTTGGATTTCTGGTCGTGCTGATGGAGGATGTTGAGGTTGAGGTTCTTAGGCCACCAATCTTGGTTTGATCGCATGTCCGATGTTGAGTGTGTCATTCCGCCACCGTGCATGACTGGGCATTTTCCTTCGCTGTTGCTGTGCTTCATGGACAGACCAATGACGTAGAGTATTTAGTTTTGATTTTCAGATAAACTGTAGAAAAATATCAGTCAACGTTTCAGCGTTTGATTAACCTGTTGCCAACTACCAGCATTGTATGCTTTGAGACCGTGTTTGCGAAGTATGCGAGTTGCCCTCCCGCTTCGCATTCCAGATGCACAACACAGAACAATTGGTATGTCCTTTTTTGCTAATTTGTTGACGTTGTTGTTGATTTGATTGAGTGGAATATTTTGAGAGCCTTCCACATGACCGGAACGATACTCCGCAGCAGTTCGAACGTCGATGATGCATGGGTTGCTTTCCAATATTTCAGAGAGCGGAGGCTCTTTTGAGAAGAACGATTTCAAGAACGAAAACATCGCTATTCACCGTAGAGGACTGGCTTGTTGGCATCCTTCCAACCATTGATACCAGTCTTGAGCTCGATAATGTTGGAGTAACCCAAATCGATGAGCGTGTTTGCGGCGTCTACTGAACGATTTCCACTTCGACAGTAAAGATGAATCAATTCGTCCTTGTCCTTGGGTAATTCATCAAGACGTTCCTCAAGGTTTGTGTGCGGTATGAGTATTGCTCCTTCAAGATGTCCATCTTGTTCCCATTCTACTTGTGTTCGGACATCGAGGAGAAAAGCATCTGGGTTGTCCGCAATTGACTGTTCAAAGGTATCGACATCAACTCTTTCCCAGTTTTCACTCGTGTTGAACAACGTGAAAAATAGAATTGTAAAAATGATAGTTACCGTCATTCGTCTCTTGAAATGTTTCATGCGAACACCCGTCTCTTGATTCTAAGCACCTTCACCGCTCGTGCCGAGCAACGACTTCGAGCAAATTCATGCGGCCAATTCGGTACACGCCAACAGGTGTTGTCAACAACGCAGCAATGAGAACAAAGCCGATGATTTGTGAGAAAACGGTGTAATCAATGACAACAGGAATGTGGAACACCCACGTTGAGGAAACATTGGCCACGCCCGTGTAGAATCCAACGCTTGCCAGTGCTCCTGCAAGACCTCCTACGAGGCCGATGAACATGTGTTCGACAGTGAGGATGATCGCCAAGCGCGAACGGCTTGCACCAAGTACACGGAGCGTGGCGAGTTCCGCATCTCGTTCGCTCAAATTGATGAGCAATGTGTTGAACAAGATGGCAATGGCCATAAGCGCACCAAGGACGTAAATCGATTGCATAACCGCTTTTTGTTGCTCAATGAGTTCTTCGAACGTTGCGACCATGGTCTCTTTTTCAACGATTGAAACGGTTGAGAATCGGATGTCTTCGATGTCAACGCCATCCTTTGTAATCAGTAATGCTCCGTTGGCTTCTTGTCCAACAATCGGTTCAACATCAGCTCGATGCATGTAGATTGAACGGCTTAGTTCACGAGCAATTCCGACGATTTTGATGCTGTGTTGCTCGCCTTCAAAATCAATCGAGATTGTATCTCCAACACTGTATCCTTCAAGTTCCGCAGATCCTTCATCGAGAATACCCTCAACAGGCGACTGTCCCACCGCAGGTAGATTTCCATCGAGAAGGTTCAGCCTGTGAAGCGCATCGTCTTGTTCCGAAAGCACGTCATTGCCTTTGAGATCGATGGCTTTCGTTGTTCCTGTAATGCTCGCCTGTGCAACGAGTGTCAGCTCAAAAGAGGTCGTGTTGTCTTCAGCCCAGGTCGTGATGTTCTCAAGTCCAGATGGAAATGCAGCAATCTGATATTCCCAGTTTTCTTGTGCATCCGTCGCTTCTGAGAAGGCTCCAGTGAACCCTGCTACAAACATCATGTTGCCGCCAAGAATCACCATGGCGAGCGAGAGCGCCAGCAACGTTGCAAGCAAACGAGCAGGCTTGCGGAATGTCGAGCGCAAACCGAGACCGATACCCGGTGGAAGGGCGGAGGTAATTTTGGTCAGAATTCCATTTGGCTTCTTATCCGACCCTTGGCCAAGAATGTCAAGTGGTTGCAAACGGGCTGCTTTCCATGCAGGACGAATACCAAACAGGAAGGTGATAAACAAGGCGGAGAGCGAAATGGTTGCAATGATGTCAGCGTAGTGATGCGTGACCACAACAGGAATGCCGAGGAATGAGAAATAGAACGCCGTAAATGCGCCGGATCCGATGGACGAAGTTCCGAGGAGAATGCCCAACAGAACACCAGGTACCCCCAGTACGAGTGGCACCAGTAAGTAACCAGTCATGACATCGCTCGTCGATGCTCCAATCGTTCGCAAGACTGCGATTTCTCTTGATTGTGTCCGAATCAAACGATCGAGCGAAACAGCAATGACGAGTCCACTGATGAACAGGAGAATCCCAAGTATGAAGGGAATTGATTTCGACAAACTGTCCTTGTCAAGTCGCAGTAGTTCAGCACTTAATTGGCCACGATCGAGAACGTATCCATCCGCATCGGACTCGTTCATGGCTTGTGTAAGCGTATCTTTGGTCGCTTGCAATTGTATACCTTCGTTCTCATCGGTATTGCTCAAATCAAAGGCAGGCGTTCCTTCCAAATCGATGTTCAGTGTGTTCCGGGCGGACGGTTCGTTTCCAGAAATTTCAGCGAGAACTTCAGCGTCCATGTAGGCAACAACATAGCTTGACTCTTGAGGGAGAATCGAATCTGGATTGGCATAGAACAACTCCAGTGGACTGTTGGCAAAACCAATGACAGTGAAGGTCTGGATGCCTTCTTCTCCAACGATAATATCGATGGTATCGCCAAGTTCCATGTTGATTTCATCGTTCAACGCAAAATGGGCATCGATGACGATCTCACCGTCGGATGGTGTCACAGACCCATCGACGTTCCACAATGTGTTGACCTCTCCTTGCTCTATGCCGTAGAATTTCGATGCAATCCAATCCGTATCCGTTTTTGATTGACCTGTGAGAACCAAACTGGTTTCGCAAGCGTTGTGTTCGATGGATGTACACGCACTTGTCAGGTTGTCTTTGTGTTCGATATCGTAACTGGTTGCCATCAAATCAGCAAAATTGGTTTCTGCATAGAAATCGTCGTAGACCCTGTCAGCGTTTCTGGAGTGTTCAGAGAACACAATGCCTGCATAGACCGAGATGGTGATGAGTAAAACGACTGTAAGGATACGCAGTTTGGTGCGCATCAAACTACGCGACAAACGTCGTAACAGCAACGTGTTCAACT
>JAYOBT010000016.1:0-25536 GCA_038105035.1 Candidatus Poseidoniales archaeon
TGGCTAGGAGGTCCATTACACCCCCTACGACCTGATACGCCGCAGACCCATCCTATCTTCACCCACAAACCGTTCCAGGCATTGTGGGTTATCCGGCTTTGTTCTCAGTTTCCCGAGGTTATTCCAGACAATAGGGCAGGTTATCCACGTGTTACTGAGCAGTATGCCGAGTCCCTAAGACTCACGACTCGCATGGCTTAATCGAACTCCAAAAGCGGTCGCCTCTGGCAGGATCAACCAGATTTCTCGTGTTTTGATCCCTAGAGTTGTTATCGCAATTAATTCGCTGTCCTAAATTTCTTGGCGAGGTTATGAGCACTATCTCTTGCACAACAAAAAATACGTCATAATCTCAAATCACCTACCTGACCCTGAGCGAGCTCCTTCCCGGAGGTTTCTCAGAATCGCATGTGCTTCGGCTGTCGTCGTTGGGTGATGGGAACCTTCACCGTCCGAAGACTCGGGTCCCAACGCCGTTCCCACCGACGCAAGCAACTCACCCACTCACCCCCCCTATATCAAGATACCCGCCCGTAATCGGCCCTAAAATCGCTCACTGCGAGCCAATCCACTGCATTAATTGCCCTCTGAATCGCCTTGAGTCCAGAAGGCATCTAACTGCACAGAATCAGAGGGGGTGCCTACAGGTGAAGGTGATGTTCTCAATTCAGCATCTTCTGCAGAACTTTCATACTCAACGATACGTGTTTCGTTGACAATGATTTCTGGGGCTTCAAACTCAGGATCGAGTTCCTCAATGACATAATTCAGCAACTTTTGGGCATCTACTCTATCAGTCAATGATTCGATTCCAGCGCCTCGATACAATTCGTCCAATGTTTTGGCGTTCTCCGGCGAGCCCATACCTTCAACATAGAATTTGTAGATATAACGAGCATCGTTGTCACTGTCCCAATCGGACACGTCAAACATGTCCAATGTTGGCATGCCGTCGTATCTGCCTCCATCCACAACGTCTTCATCTGAGATGTTGAGCAATGCTTTCAGAGGCTCAATATAATCACCTGCAGACTCGCCGATAAAGGATGCAATGAGTCGCTCTTCTCCAGCGATTTTCATGCGCAGAACCACGGTATTTGGTTCTTGAATTAACGTTGCAGATGAGAAATTAACATTCTCCCAACTCCAGCCACCATAACGAGTCGAGTTCATCGAACGACGCATCGACATTCGCCTGCCTTCAAAATCAAATTTCAGAACATACCTCCTATGGTCTGCTCTCAACAAGATATAGAGAGCAACAAACGTTAGAATAACGCCAAACAATATTTGCTCCTCAATGGCAGTTTCAACCATTTCAGAGGAAGGGTAGTATCCTCGTTCCATGGTCTCGTTTGTCGTAACGTCGAACACCAGTTCAGAATCATAACCGCTCCACATTGGACTGTACATCCTCACACCAAGAAATGGATGTGCTTCGTTTGAGCTGTAATCGATGTCATCTGAATTCGAAGTATAACGATCGCACCAAGAGGGGAATAAAGTGTAGGAATTCTCTCCCAGATAGAGGTCATTTGTTCCAAATTCCTCTGGCAGTTCATTTCCAACGAAATAGAAATTACAGGCCATATAGCCATCATCAAGAATTTCGCCAAGAACAACCAGCCCAGCTTTATGATCAATCGATTCCCAGCGGTACTCAGTCGTCCAATCATTGTAAGTTATTCTGAAATGGTTTTCAGCACTCTCGATCTGTTCTATCTGATACTCTTCTCGAGAAGACCAATCTTCCGCACTACAGTAGACTGAACCGTCACCAAGTTCGAGTGGATCGCCCCACTCACGAGGACAGGGGTCGTCCGACATCTGCATCTGTTTGTTGCTAACAATCATTGAAATTGACCATGAGGCAAGGACAAGCCCAATGATGCATATGGCGGAACCTGCAAGAAGTACTGGAATGAAGATTCCGTCCGGTTTGAGGGCTCGGACATCGCCTTCGTGGACAGTCGTATATTTGCTATAGTTACCCGCAGAGATGAACGGTGAATGAGGTTCGCTGAACCGCATATCTTACGCTGTAATGCGCCGTATATCAACTGAGAGCCTACTCTGCACCGAAGAATTGTCGGAGCATTGGGTGCATTTCCATGGCCTGTTCCTTCTGGATTTGCTCGTAGGTACGTAGAATGATACCGACAGCGAGCAACAGACCTGTACCTGTTGCATTACCAACCGTACCGAGGAGATCGGCACCGGCAGCGAGTAAACCGACGAAAGCACCAGAGAAGTAGGTCACCGGTGGAATGTAATTCTCGAGAATCTTCTCCAAAACCTTAGGATTCTTACGGAAACCAGGAATCTGCATACCTGTTCGTTCAATTTGCTTTGCAACGTCCTTGGTACCCATGTTGGTGGTGTCAATCCAGAACTTCGCGAAGACCATTGATCCGACGGTCATCAAGACCACATAGAACACGACGTGTAGCATAATCTGCCCCAGACTGTGACCAAACATATCCGATTGCTGATTCAGTAATGGAATCAGCCAGTCGTTGACACCAGCTGGCATGGATGCATACCAAGCAAATCCACCAGAAGCTGTGGTTTGACCGGGTTCGTACGTTCCTATGTAATCCGACATTGAAAACCATCCCTGGCGACCTAATATCGGGGTCTGCGACATCGTTGGATGACTCCAGAACAAGAGCGAGAACATGTTGACGTTGGCAAGCAATGCAGCCATCAAAATGACCGGAATGTTCGACGCATAGACCAATCGAATTGGATACTTACCACGGTGACCGCGGACCTTTCCGTGTGTCAATGGCAATTCCAACTTACTCGATTCAGCGTAAGCAACCACGAGGAACACAATAATACTCGAGACAAGAGCGATTACAGCGTTTGGATGCGTCGCATCACCCAACAGAATCATTTCGAATCCATTGAGCGATATCATTTCCCCGTTCGTGGCTGTTCTGAACATGTAGAAGATCATCGGCAGCGTACCTGCTGGCGGGTTCTGCACAGAGTAGGCCATGCCGGCAGTGGTTGGCAGTGGTGAGAGCGTACCGACAAAGGTCGATTGAGCAACACCTGCTGCAATGAAGAGCGACATACCGGATCCGATACCCCACTTGCTGACCAGTTCATCGAGCAAGAAGACAAGATAGGAACCTGCGAACAACTGAGCGACAATCACAAAGTTGGCCCAGCCAAGTCCATACTCATCGATGAGGAATTCCGAAGGGTCGAGGAAACCATAGGTTTGCGGAATTGACTCGATTGGAATCATGATCAGGACGAGAAGTTTCTGAACACCTTGGTACATGGCTTTGTCTTCGCTGTTGGTCAAATCGAGACGGATGATCTTCGCACCTGCAAACAATTGCATGATAATCGAACCGGTAACAATTGGACCGATTCCCAAGTGCATGATGGTACCTGATGCACCAGCCATGATTGAACGGAACCCACTGAATAGGTCCATTGCTTGACCGCTCAATCCGTAGAGCATGACGTTGGTCATAGCGAAGTAGATGATGAGAACGAAGGTTGTGGTCCACATCTTCTCACCAAAGCGAACGTGTCGGTCAGGCTTGGTGATGGCTGGATAGACATCGACGAAGCGGCTTAGAGCATACAGACGGCTGCTTTGGTCACCGCCCCACATGAAACAGGTGAGGATGGCTGCTGCACCGAAACCGAGCAGTAAGACACCTACGAGGAGGAATCCGACCGCTTCATCATATCCGCCCCATTTTTCTGGGCGGCAGTACCATACAGCAATGAAAACGAAGATCAGCCAACCGTAGAGTTTCGCATAGCGGCCAATAATGGGCAACTGCTTCATCGATGCAGGAAGGTCACGCTGGAAACATGCCATGACGTAAGCAACGTGTGCAACAGCGAGAACAATACCGAAAACGGCTGCATCTCGTGCTGCGCCTTCGCCTGAGAGTTCATCCCATTGCCAGTAGAAGAGGAGGCCAAAATAAATGACACCTGTAAGAACAACACCGATTGGTACTGGCTTGTGTTTCATTCAGAGACCTCCTTGTTCACTCTTCTTCCCATTCGTCCCAGTCATCACCGTCGTCGAGGTTGACGGAACCGCCTGCAGCTTCAACCTTTTCAATGGCTGAAGCGCTTGCGTTTGCGACTGTGACGGTCATAGCAGCGTTGATTCGACCAGATCCAAGGAGCTTGTCAATTCCAAGTTCTCCAAGATTGATGCTGTCCTTACCTTCTGCCATACCTTCGAGTTGGCTAACGTTGCAGGTCACGTGGACGTTGCGTAGAGAGGGGTGACGATTGAAACCGTGCATACCCCAGTGACCTGGCATGTACTTGATTCGAGTCATGACGCGATGCTTGTTCATACCTGCATTTCCACGGCCGCCACGCTTTCCTGCGCCGCGACCAGCTTTCTTTCCACGACCATGGTATCGATTTCGTCCACGGTGCTTGTTTGCTTTTGTACCCATCATATCACCTCAAATCATTCTCTCAACGAGTGCCTTGATGTCATCGCCTCGGGAACCGAGTGCGCCACCAACGACATAGGATCGCTTGATACCGCCCCATCCTTTTGCTCCTCGAGGAGGATGCAAGCGGAAGACACGCTTCAAACCTGGAACATCTTTCACGGTTGCTTCATTGTTGACGATGGCCTTGGCGAAGTCACCAATGGTCTTGTAATCGGTTGCTTCAGCAACAATTGCATCGGTCAATGGTGCATCACCTGACATTCGTCCACGCTCAGAAAGCATGGATTCAACGGTGGCAAGGTCAGCTTTGCCCCACGTGATGTAGTCTTTGGCCTTGCGGAGCATTCCTACGTATTGGTCATTCTCAGGAATGATGACCGCATGGTTGACCTTGGTTAGGTTGAGGTAATCCATTGTTTCACGAATGGATCGCTCGACACCAACATTGCTTCGTGCTCGGACAACGATAAAACTCACTTCAAAACCCTCCCTGTGTTGATGAACAAGCGTTCTCGCTGTTCGTTGCTAATGCGAGTTGTGTTTAATGTTTTGAGTGCATTAAACGTTGCAGCAGCGTAATTGATGGTCGTTCTGGTTTGTCCCTTTGTTCGGGAGAGAACGTCGCTTACACCTGCAAGTTCGAGAACTTTCTTACCGGTCTCACCGATAACAAGGCCCTTACCCTTGGCTGCCGGCATCAGTGTAACACGAGTCGAAGCGGAACGGCCGTTGACCTTGATTGGTACAGAGGTACCAGGACCAGCAGAAGATTCCCACGAACCGTTTCCACGTTGCACGCTGATCAAATTGAGTTTTGCAGCAACGATGGCTTTCTGGATGGCATTGGAAACTTCCTTTGCCTTTGCCATTGCAAGTCCGACGTAGCCGTTTCGGTTTCCGACACACGCCATAACGTTGAATCGGACACGTCGACCACTGTCGGTCATTCTCTGAACCATGTTGACGTTGATGATCTCATCTTCCAACTCAGGTAGGAGAGCATCGACGATTTCGACCTCGCGAATTGGTAGACCGCTTGCGAGGGCTTCCTCGTAAGTTGTGATGAGGCCTGCATAAACCATGTTTCCGAGTCGTGTACGTGGCGTCCAGTTGCGGAGATTGTTGATCGCATCGGATTGAGCGCTGCGACGTCGTCGTCGACCACCTGTCTCTTCAGCTTCTTGTGGAGCATAAGCAAGAATCATACCTGGTGCTTGCTTGATTTCTGTTGTTTCTTCTTCTGTCATCAGTAGGCCCCCTCGATGGATGCTTTTGTTGTTTCAATCGCACCAGCAACCTTGTCGTCGATGTGTGCGCCGTTGATTCTGTCATCATCAGGAAGAATTTCTTCGCTGTGGGGAACGTTCAGTCCCGCCTCGACCATACCACGTAGTGCAGCGAAAACACGGCCACCGGGTGTGCTTGCGGCAAGTCCGATATCGAGAACTGCATCTTCATGGCCAGCAGCGAGAGCTGCCTTTCCGAGTGCATAGCCTACGAGGTAGGATGCTGGAACGGATTTCTTGGACATGTTGTCAGGCCATGAGAATTTCTTGACCAGATCGTTTCCAGTTACATTGAGAGCAACCTTGTCGCCTTCTGCAGCCCAAGTGACCAATTGGCACGAGGTACGTGTGTTGGAAACACGGACAACTGCACGAGGTTGTTCGCTTCGAAGAAGTCGTAGTCGGCGTCGGTAATCTGTGAGTCCAGCCTTACGTCGTCGTAGAACAGAGCGTCGTCGGTTTCTTTGCATCAGTTGTCACCTTCCTTGAGTTGTACACCTTCCATGGTCATTTGAGAACGCATGTGAGAGATGGAACGGTATGAACCACCCTTTGCCTTGAGGTAGTAGCGGCGGTATTGCGAAGGCGTGATTTCATCAGCCTCTCGCAAATCCTTGAGAGCACGTCGCTGGGAGCGAATGGTCCGCATCCAACGGTTCTTGCGTGGATTACGAGCGTTCGCTGTACCCATTCGCTTACCTTGGCCCTTCTGTCGCCCCTTGCGGCGCTGTTCTTGACGGGTACGAGCTCGAACACGAGACGTTCCCTTGACAGCCTTGGCACGGATGAGACCTTCTTCGATGAATTCTCGAATGTCGTCTGCTTGAACAGACGATGCGACCTCATCGATGTAGTCAGGGTTGATCCAAACACGGTTTTCACCGCACTTGAGAATCTTTGCTGCGAGTCGCTTTTGGTTTGTGAGTTGCATCAGACATTCCTCCTTCGGTTCAAGATACGAATCCCCAATTCATCAGCACGAGTGTGGATGTTCTCTCGCTTTCGGCCACCTACGGTTTTGCCGATTCGAGCTGCTTGGGTTTCTGGATCGATGGTTTCCAAATCGTTGAGGTTGTGGACCATGACTTCCTTGAACCCAGACGGGTGGAGGCCACGTGCAGATGCAACCTTACCATGTCCAACACGAACGAGGGAACCTCGATACTTGAAGTTACGACGCTGCTTGTTGTCCATTCCGTGAGGTGCACGCCATCCAGAGCGAGACAATCGCTTGTATCGGAACCATTCGGTTCGACGGAAGGATGGTGTCTTCTTCTTTTGAGCTGCACGAAGTGCAAGTGCTTCTTGAGTTGCTTCATCGAGAACAGGCTTTTGCTTGGCAACGTGGACTTCGTCCTCGTCATCATCCCAGTCATCATCATCTTCGAAGAAGTCGTCATCGTTTTCTTCAGCATCGGATGCAATTTCTGTTTCTTCAACAGGTGCATCATCTTGCTCTTCGGCGCCAGAGAGACGCTCGATGAGATCTGCCTTCTTTCCAGAGACAGGCAGGCCTTGCTCTTTGAGCAATTCCTTGAGTTCAGCTACAGTCATATTTTCATAATCGTCTGCCATTCTTCATCACTCCTTACTGAGACGGTAAATACCGTCTTGAAACACACGTCGGTCTCGCTTCTTGACCGTAGTGCAGCGTTCAATGTTTGCTGCGGTTTGGCCTACGAGTTCCTTATCGATTCCTGAAACTGTGATCTCAACCTTGTTGCTAACCTTTACGTCAACACCAGGAAGGATGTCTGCGGAACGTGGCACTTTCTCACCGAAGTAGTTGTTGACAACAAAGTTCTGTCCTTGGACAGCCAGCGTCATAGGGAAGTGAGAGTAGAAGGCTTTCAAGTGGTATGTGAAGCCTTCTGTTACACCCTTGACCATGTTGTTCAAGTGAGCGTTCCAGGTTCCTGCCATTGCCTTGTCTTTACGACGTGGTAAATCGGTTCGTACGAGGAGTCCACCTCCATCTTGGAGGATCTCAACTCGAGACGATACGAAGGCTCGTGAAAGAGAACCGTTAGGTCCTGCAATGGTGACGACGCCATCTTCGCTGAGTGTGGCTGTAACGCCTTCAGGGATGGTTACGTTGTGTTCGATTCTGTCGATTTTTACCATGCTTTTCACCTCAATATACGTAGGCAAGCAACTTGCCGCCGATGCGGGCGTCCTTCGCATCGTAGTGGTTCATGACGCCGGAATTGGTCGTCAGAATGAGAAGACCAAAGTCCTGGGCAGGGAGATAACGTGTCTCCCACTTTTCGAATTCTTGTCGGCGAACGCTATGTCGTGGTTTGACGGTACCGCATCGGTTGATGGTTCCGCGAAGTTGGACGACAAAGGCGTCACCTCGGCCGTTTTCAACACGTGAGTACTCTCCGATATATCCGGAAGACTGCATAATGTTGAGAACGTTTCCAAGTAGTTTGGAGGCTGGAGTTAATTCGACATCGAATTTTCCAGCTTGTTCTGCGTTGTAAATCTTGACGAGTGCGTCGTTTAATGGATCAAATTGCATTCATAATCACCTCAGTTCATCTTTTTGAAACCGATCTCGTTTCCAACATCGCGGAAGCACTGACGGCACAAGCGTAGCCCGTGTCGTCGAATCATTCCTCGACGTCGCCCACATCGGCGGCATCCAATTGTTCGTCCCATGTATTCTCCATGATCTCGTGCCATCTTCATTCCTCCATGATTTTAATTCCAAAATTCGACTTGAACCATTCCATGGACTCGTCACGAGTCACGCCATGGCCCTTGCCAACCTTGCTCTTTGCCTTTCGACGTCGGCTGATGCGGTGGCCAGGTCGCTCAAGAACGACGTTGATGTCCATACCGTAAATGCCGATGTCTGGATCGTATTTTTGCTCTGGGAAATCCGTGTAGTCACGAATACCAAAGGAGAGGTTTCCTTGTGCGTCAAAGTTCCAGTTTGGAATCGTGTTGTCACGAACCCAGAAAGCATTGGTCAAGAATTCCTTGATACTTTCCTGATCACGCATGGTGGAGCGGCAACCAATCGGTGCACCCTCACGGACCTTGAGATCACGGTTCTGAATCTTACCGAGTGTTCGCTGTGGGCGAACACCAGTAACCATTTCGAGAACGTTCTCAGCGTTGACCAGACGGTCACCACCTTCGCCAACACCGATGTTGACGCAAACTTTGGTGATGCGAGGAACACTCATTGGATTGACCGTTTCGCTCAAGCCTTCACCTCCATAGCAGGAATGATTGCATCGCCAACGGCGAAGACATTGACTTCGGTTGTACCGAACTCGTCGAATGCAACTTCGTTTGGCATGCTGGATCGCTTAACAATGCGTTCTTTCATGAACGCTGTTTCACCGACGTGTGTACCACCGATGAGGTAGCATCGAACACCCTCGACGAAAGCGATGTGTTCGAGAACATTTTGCTCAGGCAATGAAATCTTGAGTGAGTCCCCAGTGCTGAATTCCTTTGCATCCTCGACAATCATGTTTCGACCATCGTGGAAGTTGAGTTGTGTCTTACCACCTTTGATGGTGGTCTTACCTTCGATTCGAACAAGTTTCCAAGATGCTTCATCTGCGGAGATCTTGACATAGCGTAGGCGACCGTTTGCATCAAGCATGCATCGGAAATGTTCGTCTCCGAGTGAGAGAACGTCCATCAGACCAACACCACGGCGAGTGTCTTTGCAAACACGTCCGTCAACCTTCACCAATTCGTTGTGAACGATGAATCGAACTTCACGAGCGCTTTGTGCACGCCCGAGGACGTCACGAACGATGAGATTGACTGGCATGCATCGTTCCAGACTGTGACCGCCAGGGCTTGGGCGTGTGACCCAAATGGTGGTCTTTCGTGGAAGAGGCCAGCTCCGTGGCATGGCCAATCGCTTCAAGTGACTGCTGCTACCCATATTGTTCAACTCCTATCCTCGGTCAATTTCTGCACTCGCAGTTTATCTGTCTCATCGAGTTTGATGACGACGACGTTGGAGGCATGGACCGGGACTGCCTCTTCTCTGTTATCGGACTTGGATTGTTTTGCACCTTCGATGAGGATGCGACCCTTGTCAGCATCGATACCGATGACAGGGCCAGTCAGTGGCTCAGCCTTACGCTTGCCACCGTGGCGCTTACCACCGTGAGAGAAATCTCCACGGATGACACGCACGGTGTCACCTGCACGGACGGTAACAGATCGGACACCTGCGAATCGCTCGTCAGGCTTGTCGAGTTGCAATCGCGCTGAAACTCGCTTGCGCTTGGTGTGCATGGTGGCGTTGTATTGCGCCTTACGCTGCTTTCCTGGTTTACTTGATTTGACCATCCTTCTTCACCTCATACAATTTGTTTTGCTGTTGCAGCGATACGAGGCCAGCGTTCTGCAGCCTCACGGGAAACAGGTCCCTTGATATCGGACCCTTGGACTTCACCCTTCAGATTGGTGATGACACAAGCGTTGTCCTCGAATTGAACCCAAGTTCCGTCGGCACGGCGGAACGGTCGTCGCTGTCGAATGATGACAGCATTGAACATCTGACGACGAGTGTCTGGCGTACCTTTCTTGACCGAAACTTTGGTCATGTCACCGACGCCACCCGCAGGGTATCGACGCATAGTACCGCCGAGCTTGATGACGTTAACAATTTGGACGATCTTTGCGCCAGTGTTGTCCGCAACGTGCAAACGAGCCATGGTTGGCAGACCACGTGTTTGACGACCCGCAATTCCACGCATCAGGCTTCACCTCCAGTCTTTTCGATGACGCAGAATGAAACCGTCTTGGAGAGAGGGCGGCATTCCATGACACGAACTGTGTCGCCAATTTCGACGTCACCGATGCAGCTTGGAAGATGAGCACTGAGAGCGCTTGTTCGCTTCTCGAATCGTTCGTATTTCTTCATGTACCGAACGTTGTTTCGCTCGATGGTGATCGTCTTCTGCATACCAACACCGGATACAACACCTTCGAACATTTGTCCACGTAGGCGTAGGCTTCCATAGAACGGACAGTTTTGATCGCCATCCCATTCACCAGTAGGTGTTTTTACGTCAATTCCAATTTTTCGCATGTTCATGCCTCTTTGTAGTTGCGGCTCATTCGATCTTCAGGCCGTTGCCGCAAGGACGACCCATCGAGGACGGTTGTTCCGTCGTTGAGTGTAAATTGAATCGATGCCTTGCCGAAAACGCGCTCATGGCCATTTTCGATGATGGTCACCGTCTTCTGTGTCTCATCGATGACGTTTCCAGAACGTCCGACGAGTGTTGGGTCAGTGGATTCAACAACGGTAAGTTGTTGGCCTATCCAGGTTCTGTTCATTTCCGTCATCTATCTCACCTCCACATTGAATCCGTTGTTTCGTAGTACATTTGCTGCCTTCTTTTTGTGATCGCCTTGAAGTTCAATGATTCGACCTTTGACAGTTCCCCCGGCAGCGCATTTGTTTTTGAGTAGTTTTGCTAATTCGTTGATGTCGATGGCAACGTCGTCAATCCCTTCCACTTTGGTTACGATTTTTCCGTATCTCCTTCTGTCGGTGGATAAGATTGCTCGTTGTTGTTCCTTGGCGATTTCTTGGCAGATGCATAGTTCGTCTGGTAGACCACATACACCACAAATTGCCGCCATAGTCGTTCATCACCTCGTGTTCATTCAGTTGTTCCCTAGATGGGTCTTGATTCGTGCAATACTTCGTCGAGTTGCCTTGTAGGCCCCCATATTGGATGGAGTGCCACCAAGCGCTTTCTCGGCTTGTAATTGGAGAAGTTCGTCTTGCAGTTCGAGCAAGCGTGCTTCAAGAGCTTCACGGCTCATAGCGGAGATTTCTCGGTTTCGTACGTGACTCACTCTTCCACCTCCTCTGCAGGAACTTCTTCGCCTTCTTCTCCTGCGGCCTCTCGGATCTTCAGTTCTTCATCGGAGAAGATGGAGATTTCGTGAGGGAGGCGGACGTCCTTGCGCATGATTTCGACAGTGACACCAATGGTTCCGAGTTTGCGAACGGCAACGGCGTATCCCTTGTCCATGTGCTGGAGTGCAGTCTCACCACAGTACTTGACGTGGCCCATGATGAACTTTTGAGTTCGGTTTCGGGAACCTGTGAGTTTACCAGCGACGGTAACGATGACGCCACGAGCCCCTTCGGACATGATGTTCTCTGCTGCGCTGTTTCCAGCACGGCGGTAGTACCATCCACGTTCGAGCGAAGATGCAATCCACTCAGCCATAACTTGAGCGTTGAGGATGGAATCCTTCTGCTTGATTTCTTCAACCTTGAGTTGAGGGTCAAACAAGTCAAACTCGCTCTTGAGTCGGCCTTCGAGTTCCTTGATGATCTTACCCTTTCGTCCAATGACGAGACCGGGCTTTACTGCGTGGACTGTGACTTCGGTGCCGTTTGGTGTACGCTTGATGTCCAATCCACCAAAGCCAGAGCGCTTTGTGTTCTTCATCAAGAATTCCTTGACGAGGTGACGCTCGACGTTTCGGTCAACAATTGCTTTGATTGTACTTTTCTTTCCTGCCATGATCGTTCACCTCAGAAGTCATCCTCCAACTCATCGTCGGTTGCGGTGAAGTCTTCGAGGAAAATCTCGAGGTTCACCTGGTAGTGATTGCTTGGTGTTGCGCGTCCACGAGCACGTGGAATCCATCCTCGGCGGATTTGTCCACGGTGGGCTGCAACGTGTGTGATTTCCATGTCTTCTGGTTCGACATCGTCGTATTGATGGCGAGCATTCTCCATAGCACTCTGAATGAGCTTGATGAACGCACGGCTGGCCTTAACTGGGTATCGGCCAGGTCCGACCTTACCCTTTCGGTGTCCGACCATCGAAGGACCGGATCGCTTTCGTCGCTTGTTTCCGCTACCCAATCGGTATGGGACAGCGGTTGCTTTACGACGAATGTCTGCACGATCAGAATCGATGAGGAGAACCTCATTGAGATATTCGACTGCACGGCCAGCGGTCATGCCTTTGATGGCACGAGCTACTTCGAAACAGTGCTTGACGTGCATATCGACGTTGACTGCACGAGCTGTTGCCAGTCGGCTTCCTTGTAGAAGTTGGGTGTAACCACGTTGTGGGAGTTGTCGACGCTTTGTTCGACGGTCCATGTTTCGCTTGTTGCTCATCATCTTCACCTCACTTCAATGGTACGTGCTTCGACGAACGGGTAGCACCAACACCCGGCCCACTGTGGGCAACTCCACGTCGTGTGATTGCGAATTCACCGAGGTAGTGTCCGATCATCTCAGGTTTGACATCGACCTCAACAAAGTTCTGGCCGTTGTGAACTGCGATGGTCTTACCAACGAATTCAGGGAGAATAGGCATGTCACGTCGGTGTGTACGAATTGTGTTTGACTTGCTTCGTTGCACACGGTCACGGAACTTTTCGTTTTGTTCTGAGAGACCACGTACGATGGAGCGTCGAACACGAGCAGGAAGAAGGCGAGCAAGATACTCATCGGATCCTTCTTCAGGGAACATTGGCATGTTCACCAAGGTTTCAATGTCGTACCCACGGTATGTGAATTCCTTCTTCTGTCGAGCCGTCGTTGTTGAAAGTCGCTTACGTGCCTTTCGTCGACTGGCCTTTGGGGTCATGAATGACTTCTTCTTCTTACGTCCCATATCTCAACACCTCATACTCGCTTGCCGCGACCTCGTCCCGTGCGGCGTGGGGCAATCAAACCAACCTTGGCACCTGGTGGGGTGCTTCGAGCAACTGAGTTTGGTCCGTGGACAGCCTGGTGATTTCCACCACCGTGCGGGTGATCCACAGGGTTCATGGCAACACCGCTAACATGCGGGAAGAGTTTACCACGAGCCTTGGCCTTGTAGTGAGCAGCACCTGCAGTTCGCAGAGGCATCTCATCACGGCCGTGACCAGCGAGCACACCGATGGTGGCTCGACAGGTGCCAGGAAGTTCTTTGAGGGAACCGGATGGCATTCGAATACGGACCTTGTCACCAAGCTTGGCTTCCACGACACAGGAATTTCCTGCAGAACGTGCTACCTTACCACCATCACCAGGTCGAAGTTCGACGTTGTTGATGGCTGTTCCTTCAGGGATTTCCGAAAGTAGTGTAATGTTACCTGGTCGGAGAGAGACATTGTCTCCAATGGCGATTTGGCTACCGATTGCGACACCTTCTGTTGCAACAACAAGCGTGGTGTCACCATCTGGCAGTTTCACACGAGCCAATGGGGCTGTGTGGACAGGTGAGTGAACCAATTCTGTAACTTCACCAACCACGTCCATATCTCGTGGCATCTTGTTTGCACCAGGGAATCGGTGACTTGACACACGATACCGTGGTGATGATCCTTTGCGCTGTGCACGAATTCTCTTACCCATAATTCCTCACCTCATAGAGCTCCTAGACGCATTGCAGCGTCTTCTGCGTCGTAGCCCTCTGCCAAACGAACGCTTGCATGCTTTCCATGCTTGGTGTTGCGTACGTTGACGGAGTCAACTTCAACTTCGAAAATGGTCTCAATCGCACGAGCGATTTGCTTCTTGGTAGCTGCTCGGCGTACAATGAATTCAAGACGGTTCTGTGTTGTACGTGCTTCCATGGTCTTTTCAGTCAACCATGGCATAATGATTACGTCGTATGCATTCATGATATCACCTCAGTTGAGAGCCTCCACAGCGTCCTTGGTAAAGACGGTCAAGCGACCAACATCGCCACCAGGGGCGAGGTCTTCTGCGCTGAGATCCTTTGCGGCTACGACATCGACACCTGGAAGGTTTCGAGCGGCCTGTGCAAGACCAGCCTTTTCCTTGACAACCAAAAGAACGGACTTTGGCGTCTTGTGAACACGACCACGCATGGTTGCTTTACCTGCACGAATCTTTCGGTTCGAACGAGCACGGTAGAGATCGTGTCCGAGTCCAAGTTCATTGAAGATAGCGAGGACCTTGCGAGTTCCTGATCCGTGGTTGAAGGTCTCGATGTTGTACTCCTCAGTCTTTCCATCAATGGTTTCTGTGTAGTTACCGAGAACGATTGGTAGATGCTCGACGGATTCGTCAAGTTGGTGACCGCGAGCGGTGACCAATTCCATATCAACGGTTGCTGATAGAGCAGCGTCACGAGCCATGCGTCGTTGCTTGGCGTTGAACTTGCGGGACCAGTCCTTCTCGACCTTTGGTCCGTGAGCACGGCGACCACCCAATGTGTGTGGGTTCTGTGCAGCACGACGTTGTCCAGTTCGTCGCATGATACGGGAGACACCACGGCCCTTGCCCCACCATTCAACAGAGTGCTTCATACCAGCCATAGGTCGGCGCTTACCGACGTGTCGGCGAGAACCGTAGGCTTGTCGGCGGTTGGCTCGGCTGGATGCAACTGCATCTCGAACAAGGTCTTCACGTACCGATTGGCTAAACGATTCTGGTAGAGTAACCTTTGATCCATCTTCGACGGTGATGTCAAAGACGCTCTGAAGACGACCTGCATCCATCTCATCTTGTGTGATGTTGTTGCTGATGTTCTTGACGGCTACCTTCATCTTCAGGCCCCCTGCTTGCTGCGTGTACTCACATAGGTGATTTCGTATGGTTGTGGTTCCTCATTGGAACGCATTGCATCACGGAATCGAATCAATCGCTTGGCAGGCCCTGGGACGCTACCCTTGATGAGAATGTAATCTGAGTTGACTTCACCGTAGTGGAGGAATCCACCTGCAGGTGTGATTGTATGTTCTTCTGGGTTCGCTATGCGCAGTACACGCTTGTTGAACTCGGTTCGCTGGTGGTATCCAGTTTGACCACCTTGACGAATGGTCTTTCGGACGTATCCAGTACCGAAGTCACCCATGTTACCGTGTTGTCGGCGCTTCTTGGAGTTCTTGTGTGATTGGAGCTTACCACCAAATCGTCGGATAACACCTTGCCATCCGTATCCCTTGGTAACAGCGACGATATCCGTCATTGCTCCTTCTTCGAACGCATCGGTGAAGGAAACTTCGTCTCCGAGTCGCTCCTGGGCAAAGGCGAGTTGATCGCTTGCAGCGCCACCACCGAGTCCAACTTCCATGACTTCAGGTACCTTCGATGGAGAACCTGTAACGTTGGAAGGTTGTGTAGCGACAATGAGTCGAACTTCACAGAGGTCTTGCTTTCCGAGATTCTCGAAATGCTTGTCTGCGTCGTGGTTCTTTCGGTTTGATACACGATCGAAGACCTCTGGGAAAGATTCAGTGAGTGTTTCAGCGTCAACCCAAACTTCACCAGCGGCTTGCTTGCCGTATGGCGTCATTCGGTATCCACGAACGCCGAGGATGCGCATCTTTGGCACCTCGACTACGGTGACAGGAATTCGAATTTCCTGACCGGCGCTGGTTGATCGTGGATTGAGATCTCGAGCAAGAACGTGTGTCATTCCAGCCTTCCATCCTGCAAATCCTTGCATTCGTACTTCGCTTGCGTCGCTGGTCGGCCATGACTTGACGTGACCAAAAGGTCGGTTGGCCCGCTTTCGCGGGCTAAACGCCATGCTACCTCGACGTGGGTGGTGTCTTTTTGCCATTTTGGGCTCCTCCATTATTCTACAACACAGAGGCTCCGTGGAGCGTGCGAGGGCTCTTCAGGTCGGGAGTAGCCGTGACACAGAGCGCCATTTCCACGAGTGGGAAACGGTGCCAGCGGGTTCCATTCGGATTGCCCAACGTGTCTGGCTGCTCACCCTTAGAGCAACCTTCCGACTTTCCACCCATATATGAGTAGTTCGGTGTTTGAAGTGCTTGAAAACCAACGACGTCGGCTCGTTTCTACCCTCGCACATCATCCTTTTGAACCCTCGACTTTTCCTTCATTCATGCCTGTCTTGAGTCATCCGTTTTTGCGGGATGGTATCGAGGCAAGGGGTTATCAAATCGCTGCAACGCAAGCATGTATCCGATGTTCAACATTGTTGGTGATGCCGACTGGGTTTGGAAAAACAGCAGTCCAATGGAATTGTATTGCTGATGCTCTCGACTCTGGTATCGAGAAAATCGTCATCACCGCACCCACAGTTGGCTTGGTTGAGCAGCAACGCCGGATGATTCTGGAGCGAGTTCGAATCGATGCTGATCTTGTGCGAACCTACACAGGAAGCGATCGTCCTGCAAAGCGTGGTGACATCTGGGAGGAGGCCACAATCATCATCGCAACACCTCAAGTCATTCGAAACGATGTTGACTCAGGTCTGATTCATTTGAACAACGTCGGCCTCCTTATCATCGACGAGGCGCATCATGCAAAAGGCAATCATGCAACTGCTCAAGTGGCTGATCGGTATCAATCCCAAGCCTCTGAGCCTTGGCTTGTAGCGGCCACAGCAAGTCCTGGTTCAACCCAAAGCGCGATACGACAATTGTGGGACCGTCTCAACGTCAACCGAATTTTTGTAGCTAAAAGAGAGGATGATCTGCTCAGGCCTTACGCAGTCGACATGAACATTGCAACCATTCGAGTGATGCTCGATGCCAAAACACTGGCGCTCTTGGACCCGCTTGAGGCTCACCAATTGGAAGAAACTGACGCTCTGAAACGACAAGGGTTTCTAGCCCCAACTGGCCATCTCACTGCAGGATTGATTGAAGATGCAGCCCAGCGTGCGAGCATTGCTATCTCACGCCGGGATCCGAGAGGATACGACGCAGCACGCCGCATTTCAGATGTGCGAAGAATGCACATGCTGCTTGATTTGTTGAAGACACAAGGCTTGCGTTCAGCGCGTTCCTATCTTCAGCGTGCTGACGAACAACTGCGAGAAGGTGAACGATCAACCAGCAGATTCCTCAAGAAACAAGTGATTCACAACTTTCGGCAAGTTGTCCAAGAAATGGAGGAATGTCATCCAAAGCCAGCATATGTTCGCCAGCTCGTACAAGAGCATCTCGAGAAGCATCCTGAAGAACGCATTCTCATCTTCAGCGAATACAGAGATACCGTCGATCATCTCGTTGATGATTTGAATCAAATTCCGAACGCTGTCGTGGATCGCTTCATTGGTCAAAGCAAACGAGGTAAGCGAGAAGGAATGTCTCAGAAACAACAACTGGAACAACTTGAACGCTTCCGAAACGGTGAGATGAACGTCTTGGTTGCAACCTCTGTCGGGGAAGAAGGCTTGGATGTTCCATCCGCTTCAATGGTGTTGTTTTACGAACCCGTTTCAAGTGCCATACGAACCATTCAGCGTCGTGGACGAACGGCTCGGGAGCGAAGTGGTTCTGTGCATGTTCTCGTTGCAAACGATACACGGGATGTGCATGTCCTTCACGCTTCAAGGAATCGTGAAAAGCGAATGCATAGCGTTCTCGGACGGATGCGTCTGGAGACTTCGCTCGGATCGTACAAAATTCGAAAGGAAGGGAAACTGCTTGAATTCAGCATTGTTGATGATGGTTCAACTCAAGCTGCACTGGATTTTTTGGAACAGGAGAAGGTTCGACTAAAATCTATAGAAAAGGAATTAGAAACCGATTCTGAGAAAGTGAAGAGCAATTCTGAAGTTGTGAAATCGACCAATTCACCAACACTGCATACACGTTCTCGTTCACAGAGGAGTCTCTTCGATTTCGAAGAAGATACGAACGACCCTTGGAATCCGATTCTTGACGGTCGAGACATCAACCGCCAATGATCACGGCTCGTGTTCGTAGTTGCGCAAGTCGGTCTGGGAAGTGGCCAAGAGCAAAAGCGACCAATTCTGCGAGGTGGATTACAGGGACGGAGGTATCCTTTCCAGTGACTTTGCCTGCTTTGACTTGATAAGAGTCGAGATTTGCATGAGAAATGGTGCATGCACTGACAACAAGTTGTGCACCGTTTGCTTTGGCTTCAGAGAGTACCGATGCCGTCATGCGAAGTGCAGTTTTTTCATTGGTGAGAAGACTCGGAGACCCAACACTTTGGCATCGAGCTTCATAGGCTACAGGTGTCCCACCCAGAGCTGTGATGAGGTCTTCGAGATAGTGTGGGTCAAACGGGTCGTCTTCTCCACAGAACCCTTCTCGTTGCATGTAAGGACCGTAATAGGCAGCGACCTTCATGTTCAGTGGATTCAACACAGCGGCCTTGACTTTGTCGAGGCCGATTTCTTCGACCAAGAGGTGAAGAAGATGACGAGACTTGGCTTCCCCGGAATACTCAATCTTTGACGTGCGTGCGATCAAATTGTTCAATTGGGAGGCCAAAACGGGATTGTCTTCCATGGTAGTAGCAGTATCACAGTGAATGCTGTGCGATGTTGCACAGGATGTCATAATGTCGAGTCCCTTTTCCTCCGCAAGAGCCAGATTTCTTGCCGCAAGGGCGTGTTGAAGTCGTGGCGAGGCTTGTCGAATGATGTTTCCACCATCGGATGTTGCCTTAGGCAGTTCAATCAAATCGATACCGAGAGTTTTGCAGAGTGGTTGAATGCAATCTTCAACTTCCATCATTGCGCCTCTTGCAACATTTCCGGGATAGTAGGCAACCTTCATCAAAACACCTCAGAATCGTTGATCCAGTTCGTTGAAAAGACTCACAACTTCATGGTGTCCCTCGACCTTGCCGTTGAACATGTTTGGAATCTTTCCTACACCTGCAGGTGGGAGGAGAAGAGCTTGCAGACTTCGGATAGGAGGTCCACCGGTTCGTGTAAATCCTAGCATCATACGAGCAGAAACACCCGAAAAGACGTTCGAAACAAGTCCCAACGGCCCCAAGACCTGTCGGTAGAGTGTGGTTTCATTGAGTTTTCCAGACCACTTGACAGAGCGACCATACCACTTGACGAGTCGACCATGTCGGCCGGCGTTCTTGTACTCTGTAAGCAGACGGCTTCGAGCATCATTGAGCGTGTTTGAGAGCATGGCACCTGCTGCACCATGTCGAGCAATCGAAGCAGAGTCTGCTTCACTCCAAATGCCACCCTTTCCTTGCAGCGATGCCATTAGTTGAGCTCGGTGCTTTTCTGATGTTCGTGGATCGTTGATGCGCACCCATCGCTGAAGGTGAATACCTGGGCCTTCATAGTCCGGGTCGAAATCGACTGTATCGGACATACCGTGAACAAGCATGTGGCTTGATACGGCGTTCATCTGGTGCAAAGCCAAGGCTGTTTCGGAGGCAAGAACACCAACTGCTTGTCCGCTAATCAAGCGCTCACCTTCACGAGGATCGGCTTGCATCCATGGGCTTGCCTTACTTCGGCTCTCTTCGAATTTTCGAGTATCGACGATAAGATCACGGATGACTGGGTATCCTGGAAGAGGTTCGACCTTCAGTCGGCCGTTTGAGACAAGGTCACCTACTCGTGCAACGTCAGAGAGAACCACTCGTCCGTTGACACGCACACCAGTGGTTGCAGTACCACCGACAACGCCTCGGCGGAAGGCGAAACTTCCGTCAACGTCTCGTTGGAAGGTGGTGAACAAGTCTTCGAGGGATGCCGATGCCGGAACAGCTGTAGCGACGACGTCCCAGCCTCGCTCTCCTTGAGCAGGGCAATAGCGGAACAGTTCGAGCTCGACTTGAATCTCTGACGCATCGATGATGCCTGGAGCGAAGTCACCCTCGATGACATCATCGTCATCGGAAGTTCCGTAAGCGATCATCTCCTCAACCAGTTCAAGTTGAAGCGTTCCTGAGTCATCGACGCAAGCAATCCGAGGAAGTGCTTCTTGCACCCACTCGGCCCACGGTGGCTCAAAGTCCACATCGCAGAGTTTGATTTCTTGCACACTTGTTGCACCAAGGCCTGCGAGTTTTCCATCCCAATCAAGACCTGCTTTGCAGAACTCGTCGTAGGATGTATCACCGATAGCACAAACGGAATAATGCATGGATGCGAGTGCGGGAGCATCGGATTGAACCGATTGCCAAAGAGCTTCAGCGTTGTCTGGCATTTCACCTTCGCCCCATGTGGATGTAATGACGAGGAGACGCTTGATGTTGGCAAGATTCGACTTGTCGTATCCGTCCATATCAACAACGCTTGCTTCAAGGCCGTAACTGGATGCCATCTTTGCCGTTTTTTCAGCCAAGCCAGCGGCGTTACCGGTTTGAGAACCAAAGAGGATCGTCAACGAGCGATCTCCGCCCATCAATGCTGTGAGTTCTTCGGATGCAGCGCCACCAACTGCGACGGCTGCAGGGGCGGCTTCGACGGCTACTTCAGCGGCAGGTGCTTCTGCAACATCTTCGGTTTCAGCACCATCAGCAACGAGTTCAAACTTGATGACTTCGACAGGACATGCTTCTGCGGCCTCGAGGATGATGTCACCGTATTGCGCTCCGAGATCGCCAGTGAGTGGGCTCTTACCTTCGTTCCGATCAAAGGCTCCATCGAGGCGAACTGCAGCGAGGATTTGTGATGTTTCATCGGTTACTTCGAACACTTCTGGCGCAATGTCCTGACATGCATCACAGGTGATACAATCTTCGTCAATCCAAACCTTTGCAACGACTGTCATTTCATGACCTCCAAAGCGTCCGCTTCGCGGACAATTTTGCCACCGAACATCGGCCTTTCAACCTTGCCACATGACCGTGGCCCATTTTGTTATGTTTTTTGCGAGACTCATCACATATGGAAGTCGTCTTCGCCACCAAACCCGTCAGCCATACTGACACCCTTGGATGAGATGACATCATCGATGCGGAGAATCATGATGGCAGTCTCCGTTGCGGACTGAATTGCTTGTTCAACAACCCGTAGGGGTTCGAGAACGTTGGCGGCTTGCATGTCGACAACTCCACCCTCGTAAACGTTGATTCCAGCATGAGATGCACCGTCAGCGTGGGCTTTTCGCAATGCGATAATGGTCGTAACCGGGTCAAGACCAGCGTTCTCAGCGAGTGTGCGTGGAATGATTTCAAGTGCTGAAGCAAACGCTTCGATGGCCATTTGCTCACGCCCACCAATCGTTTCGGCATAGGTTCGCAGATCACGGCTCAATGCAGCGAGGACACTGCCGCCGCCTGTGAGAACTGCACCATCTTCCCAAGCAACTGAAACAACACCGACGGCATCGTCAAAGGCTCGTCGAATTTCATCAACGACGTGTTCGGTGCCACCTCGAAGGAGAACAGACACAGACTTTGCTTCAGGGCATCCTGTAATGAAGGTCATGTCACTTTCTCCAATCTTACGCTCTTCGACACGGGCGGCTTGTCCAAGGTCTTCCCCTGATAGATCGTCCATGTTGGTTACGATTCGTCCACCAGTTGCCTTGGATAGGGCTTCCATGTCAGATTTCTTTGCACGTCGGATGGCGAAGACGCCCGCCTTGCTGAGGTAATGTTGAGCAAGTTCATCGATTCCTTTCTGGCAAACGAGGACGTTAGCACCTGATGCTGTGATCTTATCGACCAAGCCTCGAATGTAATTTTCTTCTTCAGCGAGGAAGGATGCAAGTTGGTTAGGATCGGTAATCTGAATCTTGGCGTCGACTTCAGTCTTTTTGACTTCAACAGCGGAATTCACAAGTGCAATCTTTGCACCGTTGATGCTTCGTGGCATACCTGCGTGAACACGCTCTTTATCGAGCAAGATTCCGTCGATCAGCGATGAATCTTTGATGGATCCACCTTGACGCTTTTCGACCTTGATGTCGCTCAAATCAACCAAACGCTCACCTTCATCGATAACACCAACAGCGTTAACGGCACGGACGCAAATATCAGCCATGAAGGCCTTGACGGCTCCAGCTGATTTTCCTGTTAAGGAAGTCTTCGCAACTTCAAGGAGAACCTCATCGTTTCCTTCTGTCGAAATTCCGTGGCCTTCGAGCAATGCGATGGCTTTCTCAGCAGCCAAACGGAACCCTTCACAGATGACCGTTGGATGGACATTCTGCTCTATCAAATCTTCAGAGCGCTTGAGAAGTTCGCCCGATAGAACGACTGCAGAGGTTGTTCCATCGTAGCAATGTTGCTCTTGTGTCTTGGCAACTTCGATGATCATCTTGGCAGCTGGATGTTCGATGTCCATTTCTTTGAGGATTGTTGCACCATCGTTGGTGATGACGACATCCCCCATTGAGTCAACAAGCATCTTGTCCATGCCTTTTGGACCCAAAGTGGAGCGAACTGAATCAGCAACCGCCTTTGCAGCAGCGATGTTGTTGGATTGAGCGCTACGGCCTCGTGTGCGTTGTGTTCCCTCTTTGAGAATGAAGATTGGTGCTTGTCCGTTTCCATACATGTGGTTCACCTACTGTTTGGGGCGAGTTGCTGTGGGTCTTGAACCCTACGACTGAGCAGTTTACAACTGTCCATCGAGATATTGCTGACCGTAATGCTCCCATTGCTCCATCGTCCAGCCGTCAGGAAGACCTCCTGGCGGCAGAGGTGGACCAGCAGATACGGGCGCAGGCGGAGCTGCGTCGGGCACTGCCATAGGTTCAGGACTTGGTGGTGCTGCCATAGGAACGGTTGGTGCGGCCGCAACCGCTCCGTATGTAGCAGTTAACGAATCCTGGTACATGTCGTCCCAATCGTCGAGGTCGTCTTCCTTCTCGATGGTGGTCAAGATCTTGAACGTGATGAATCCAAGAACAACGACAACGATGAGGAATCCTGACCAGAGAACGATGTTCTTGACCAATTCACCGTCGTCTTCCGAGGATGCACCATCACCATCGCCAGCAGTCGATGTTTGCTTTTGCAATACGACCGTCAGTTTCGCTGTTGGTGAATCTGCAACAGTCAACGAGGTGGCATAGATTGTGAAGTTCACTGTAAGGGTGTCAGAAGGCAGGTTGATGAGCGTGGCTTCGCTCACTTGGACCTCAACCGTGACAACACGGGACATGTCCGATTCGAGTGCGAACTGACGGTCATCGCTGTCAATCCGCACACTGAGATAACTCGACCAGTCGCCGTCGACCTTGTCCATTGAGATGGTTTGTGAAGGGTAAACCAGCGGGTTGAGTTTGTTCTTGACCTCGATATCCATTGTATAGATGAGGTTTGCTTCTTCGATGGAGACAGGAGCAGGAGGTGTCAAATCAATGGTCCCTTGTCGACCGACGAGATAGGTTGCTTCTCCAGTATCGGAAATACTCGGGTCATTCACAGAGGTGGCCGTCAAACCAAGCGTTCGTGATCCGTCAGCACCAGCAAGGAATCGGAATCGCACTCTTGCATCCCACGATTCGCCAGATGGGATAATTGGCGTTGTAGCAACTCCACCGATTGGAACTGGGTCAAGGAGCTCAGCCACCATGCCATCGGGGACATCGAGCGTAATGGTGAAGCGGTCGTCGCTGTTACCGTAGTTTGTAATGTTGAAGGATCGGTCGGTGGTATCCATCGAACCTGGAAGGAACGATTGGTCAGAGGATTCGTCTGACACTCCGACAGCAGCAGTGTCGAGAATTTCCACGTTGATCCTGTACGTAACAGAAACAGAGGCATCATCGACATTGGTCGCAATGACATCGACATAATATGGAGCAGGAGACAAACCTACTGGCATGGGCAGGCTGAGAATGAGCGTCGTCTCTCCATCCCATGCATCGAGGATTGCTGTTGTTTCACCGGCAAGTTGCGCGCCGAGGATGTATTGATGTGGACCGCCCAACGAAAGGGCATATTGCTCATCGTCGTTTCCGAGATTCAAGAGCGTCATGTAGACCGTTTCGGTTACACCGTCTGCAGCGCTCTGGAACGTGTTTTCATCAGCAGAGATGGATGCTTGCCGCAAGATAGGAACCTCGATGTTTCGCCCCAAGATGTCAGCACCAAACAATGAGGTGCCACACGAAGGACACGTGGCACGTAGATTGAAGGAAACTATACCCGGTGTTGCAAGGTTGTTGGCCGTAACATTGAGTTTCAAGTTGGCGACCTCTGCTTTACCAAGTATGATTGGGTTCGGAACCGGAACGCCATTTTCGTCCTCAACAACAGCACTCCAGTCATCTTCAGAGAAGGTCGTTACGAGATTGTAGGAAGCATCGCGATTACCGACGTTTTGCAGACGTACTGGGATAAGACCTGACTCGCCGGGCAACAACGTGTCAGCAAGCAAGGGTGTTTGAGAGGTCAACGAGACACCGAATTGTTCCGTTACAGCGAGGTTCATGGACACTCGGCCCTTTTCACCGGAATTTGTACCACCGCTGTCTCTGAACCAGACTTCCCACGTTTGTTGTTGAACGTCGGCACCTGCTGGGATACTGATGTTCACAAAAACATCAGTTGTTTGACCCGCACCAAGACCTTGGATGATAACAGGGGAGAAGAAATCATTTGGGTTTGTTGTTTCAATTCGAATCGAAGGGAAAGCAGGATCCATCCAGGTCAGGTTGGTTACATTTGAGTAAACCGAAATAGTTGCGCTCGAGTAGCCGTTGTTGGTCACCATACAATGCAGGGAGACGGTGTTTGATGGAGGCGTTGAAAATCCTGCTTCTGGGTTGTCACAGTCGATGTTGAGCTCGAAGTCCGCAACTTTTGAGACACCAAATTGGATGAAGTCGTCGACATGCATGCCTTCAGAGGCACCACTGTTGTCCGAGTTGAACAACAAACCGATGGAGTACGAGTTTCCACCGAGGAACAAGTCAGGATTGGACAAACCTGGGATTTGAGCCCAGTCAGTTTGTGGATCCCAAGAGACGTTGGTCCATTGGCCGGACGCAGGGCTTGGAGCGCCGTTTGTAAAATTCCATGTGAGCGATTCCATCTTGTTGTTGTAATTTCCAGAACCTCGCCACAACTCAAAGGCAACATTGTCACCAGCAGCAAGCGAACCCCATGTTTGGGCATAGAATTGTGTTGAGATGAATTCACC
>JAYOBT010000016.1:25636-31733 GCA_038105035.1 Candidatus Poseidoniales archaeon
TGCGCAATCATTGGCGTCCATGCATAACTACCCTCACCCTTCTGCTGGCCGACAAGTTCAGCCGTCGTCCAGTTGTAGGATTCGATAACATAACCAATCGGGTGAACAATTTCGATCATTCCCATGGCAGAGCGACCTGTGAATTGGTTTCCAAGACGCTGAACCTCAACAGTGATTTCAATTTCTTGTCCCATGACGAGGTAATCGACAACGGATTGATCCGATTGGACCCACGTTTGTGCAGAGTCAGTAGCGTTTCCGAGGGTGATCTTCGTGACACGGAAGTCGTCGTTTGGACCACCTCGACCAGAGGCTGCTTCAGCGGAGTCTAGTACGAGCAAAGAAGCGGTCTGAAACACCATGAGCGCAATCAAAAGCATAGGAATACTGCGTCGCATTGTCATCAACGTTCATCCCAACAACTTGCATCATATGAAGATGGCCGTTGTTTGCTCTCTAATTCTCGTTGCGATGTTCATCCGAAATGAGGCCTTGAATGGTGGGTTGGTCATACGGAGGTGCGTCATCGGATTGCAAATCCAAGAGGCTGTTGTCAAACTCTGGCAAATCCAATGGAATGTCACCCTCCAGTGAAGGAAGGGTTGGAGGCGTAAGGTTGGATGTTGTACTTGCAAGTGCATCTACTCCGGTTGGCGTTGCAGCTGCCATAGCAGACAATCCCGTTGTGATGTCTTGACCTCTTGAGGCGACGCCAGCCGCTGCCGCCACAGCCAGTGTCGCTGTGGTTGAAACGGCTGCTGTTGTGACTTTTCCAAGCAATCCAAAATCAGGCGACTCCATCGTATCGAAACGTGAGACAACATCATCCTGTTGGCGCATCCAATCTGGGGGATTGGTCGAACCACCCTCCAAGACGGCGAGGGTGGTGAAGGCTGCCAACGGCATAACTGCGAGTGCAGTGAGGAGATCGAGGAAGCTTGTCTCTGGAATCAGTGCATTTCCAAGGAACGCCTCGAAAAGGTTGGCCTCGAACGTTATGGAAAGTTCTGTATCTTGGCCCATCCAACCGAGCACGACCAAACTCGCGAACCGACCCATCAGCCACAAAACAAGGACTGGTGCCAACCAAGACAGTTTTGTCATCGAGATCAACCAGCGCCGAGTAAACGTTGCTATTCCGATGTATCTTCGACAAAATCGAGGATACAATCGCATGGCTACAAGCAGGCCGATGATGTAGAGAAGAATAGCCAATTCAAGCCGTCGATTGAGTTGCACAATCGATTCAGGAATCATCATGACCAATGTGAGCGGAATGGTCACGAGAAGTATCTGAAACGGAACAGCAAGGAGCAACAATCCTCCGTGTGTTGAAATCAACGAATGGCCACGCATCATTCGGCGATTGACCAGTGTTGACAAAGAGCCATGAGGCGATGATGAGAAGTTTTCTCGTGCTCGACGCAAACTGGAAGCGGAACGACCTCCTCGAGACATGCCAAGTGCTGCTTTCCACCCACCTCGTTCTACGACACGAATCGGTTGATAGCCACCCATAACTAGAGCGAGGAAGAGGGCCAACATACCGTAACTTAGTGAAGCCGCCATAATCCACGGCAACATCTCCTTCTGAAAGCCGATGGTAATGTTCTCACCGGTCATATCAAGTTGAAACAAATACGTAATGGAAAACGCAGCCATGGGCGTTAGGAAGATTTGGCAAAAAACCACGATGGTCAACCAGATACGGGCAGTCAATGGTCCACGTTGACTGGCCCGCCCCATACATCGGATGGATTCGAATGGTTAGACAAAGGTTCCCCTTCATTTTGGCAACCTTGTATCAATTTTTGAGGTCATCAGGAACAACCATCGGCCTACCTTCGCTCAACCACAATCGAAGCCAACCACGGAAGAATCCATCCTTGCGAGGACGACCAAGATCAGGCCGCATCATATCTTCCAGCTTCTTCGAACACGATTCACATCGAACCGATTCAACCCACCATTGCGGCTGGGGATGTGGGCAGCATGCATCTTCCGAATCGGCTATGTTCATCACCATCTGAAGCCGTTGTGCCATTTCGAGGGTGCATGCCACTGGTGTCCCTCCAAGAAGTGCTTGTCCACGAGAAAGAAGTGTCCATCCTCCTGCGAGGAACAAGCCGTATCCAAAAGTGGATTGTCCCCCAAGAATGCTCAGATATCCGAAAAGGAGGGGGAGGAGTGTTGTATAGGTTCCAAGTCGATGGAACCAGCGCATGTGGAGAACCCGTTGGGTAAGGCGAGGTGTGAGTGGAATCGGTTCTGGGTGTGGTGGAAATCCTTTGTTGAATCCAGAAGTTCGACAAAGCACCATGAAGGGCACACGAGGAATGAGGTGACCCAGTAAAAATCCTGCAATCAAGAACAGAATTGCAGAGAGCATGGAATCCACATCATTGGTTGTTAAGGCGCTTCAAGGTTGCTTCGACCTTGTCCATCCCTCGAGAGATATCCTCCTGAGAGATTGTGAATGCGAAGCGAAGGTGACCTTCACCGGACGGGCCAAATGCAGTTCCGGGTGAACAAAGAACACCGTCCTTGAGGAATTCCATAGCCAACTCTTGACTGTTCAATCCAGGGACTTGAATTTTCGGGAACACATAGATCGAACCTTTTGGTCGATGGCATTCAACGCCTGGCATTGCATTGAGGCGATCCACGATGAGATTGCAACGTTCATGGAACTCCTTTGCAAGTATATCGGGATAATCCGAGGCTTTCTCCATCGCTTCGAGAACAGCATACTGCATCGCATCGTTTGAACAGGCTGTAATGTAATATTGCATTTTGATGACCTGCTTCATCGCTTCTAGATTAGCAGACATAATGTAACCAATTCGCCATCCAGTCATGGCAAAGGTCTTGGAAAACGAGTTGATGAGGAGCACCTTGTCGTAATCGGTTCCAACAAACGATACGTGCTCAGAGTCAAACACAATTCTGTCATAGACTTCATCGGAAAGAATCCACAAGTTGTGTTTCTTGGCGAATGCAAGTAACTCGTCTCTCTGTTCAATCGTGAGTGTCCCCCCGGTCGGATTTGACGGGAAATTGTAGAGAATAGCCACGGTATTGTCGTCGACCATGGATTCAAGATCGTTCACTGAAGGCACGAATTCATTCTCAAACAGACAAGGATAATATCGGCTTTCTCCGCCACATAGGGTAACATCTGGCCCGTAAAGAGGGAAGTATGGTTCCGGAAGAAGGACGTTCTTGCCTGGGTCGACCAACGTCAAAAACAGGTTAAGCAAAGCATTGGTTCCCGACATAGTAATGCAGACGTTGTCCTCCGAAAGACCAGGCTCAAGGTGGTGCCAGGATTCAGCAATTTTCGTGCGAAGTGCAGGCAATCCTGCGGTCGTTGTGTATTTGTTTCGACCATCCAGCATGGCTTGATGGAAGGCTTCGATTGCAATTGGCGGTGGTTGAAAATCTGGTTCGCCCAGACCAAAACTGATGACATCATCACCAGCCAAATCGAACATCTTCCGAACACCAGTCGGTTGAATGGCTAAGGCTCGTTGGCTAAAGTCAGCCAAGATCATCACCACCTTGTTCTGGTTCGATAATCGCATCGATGACTTCTTGTTCAGGCGTTGGTGGTGGAACGTAGGTTGCATTCTTGCTCTCGTAGTCATCACCATCACCACCGAGTAAGATGATCAATGCGAGCCCCAACAGAGCAATGGCCAGACCAGCCATAATCAATTCCTGAACACCAAACTCCTCTCCGGCTGCTTGGCCGTCCCAGGTTCCTGCAACGGTTGCTGCAACCATCAAGGATTGAACACCTTCAGTGTTGACTGCTCGAATCTCAACGGTTCGGTTTCCTTCCATGAGTTTCGATGTGTCAAGAGCGACGCTCCAATTGAATCGGGCAAACGCTCCTAGAGTTTCTGCGCCCTCATCGAAGGTTGCAGACATCCACTCGCCTCCGTCAATTCGATACTCAACAGCAGAAACGGCGCTGACCTGCCCCCAAGCGAGTCCTGTCAATGTCGTGATTCCATCAGTTGTGTTGCTATCCATAATGTGGACTTGTGTCGTAACATCGACTTCACCGGTCAAACCTTGGTACTTGAGGTCAAACGACATGGAAACTGCTGCATGGGCATCGACCATTCCAAAGCCAAAGTCACGGTTCCAAAACGGATCAACATCGGGAGCGGAAGCTCCGCCTCGTCGCTCAGCGGTGAGTTTGAGAATTTCTTTGATTTCAGCTGGAGAAAGGTCAGGATTGGCTTCAAGCATCATGGCCATGATACCTGAAACAGATGGAGTGGCGTACGATGTTCCGGACCCACGGCCCGTGTAGCCATTGGAACTTGCATCACCACCGATGAAATTGTTACAGCCACCAGATGACACACAGCCTTCCGCTTGGATGATGTTGGAACCTGGTGCGGTGACCTCAGGCTTCAACTCGTTGAGTGGATTACCATCACCGTTGTCACGGCGAGGGCCACGTGAAGAATATCCTGCAATCGTATCGTCCTCTCGGTCAATCGTGTTCTGATCGTCCGTAGCACCAACCGTGACCGACAAATCGGATGAACCCATTCCAGAGAGACCATCGTTGTCAGGACCATCATTGCCTGCAGCAACACTGACAACAACACCAGCAATCATGGCTTCATCGAGAATACGACTGTGCATGTCAGAACCATCTGAACCGCCTCCTTCGTGCGATGTGATTCCCCATGAAAGCGAAATGATATCGATTCCATACTCGCTTTCATCAGCACCCGCCCAAGCATCGTCCTTGTGATCGATGATCCATTGCAAGCCGTTCATGGCCGATTCGTAGAATTCTTGCGAGAGCAAATAGTTCTCGAACGGACCTGCTCCAGCATCGGTTCCGATTCGAACGTCAACGAGTGCTGCATCAGGAGCTGCACCGTAGAAATCGGTTTGCTCACCCGTGGCATCAATTCCTGTTGCAGCAGCCATTCCCATGCAGGCTGTACCGTGCTGGTGGCCATCATCGGGATCGAAACTACCGTCTTCAACGCGACCTCCAGCAAGGACACAGGTAGGATCGCTATGAACGAAACAAACAGCATCGTATCCAGCAACGAACTTCTCATTAAGACCTGGGTGTTCGTTATCAACACCGGTATCAACCATGGCGATGACAACACCGTCTCCAGTCACACCGAGGTCCCAGGCTCCGGGATACATTGTTGAGTTTCGGGCTTTGACAGCTGGAGTTTGAATATCGCCGTAGAGATGAATTTTTCCGTAGCGCTCGACCATGACTACGTCATCAAGTTGAGCCAACGATTCAACCATCGAGGTGTTGATGATACCGAGCAATACTGCATCGACGGATTCGATGACGTCAACTACTTCCAATCCCATATCGTTCAATTCCGCAATGTGAGCATCGTTGACTTCGGTTCCATAGGAGAGGCCAATGCCTGTAACAAAGAAGGATTCTTGGAGCGAATCGTGGATTTTGTTCCTGTCTTGGTCAAGCGAGGAACGCTCCCACCATGGACGGTCGTCAACAACCCAGCCCCAGCCAACTTGTTCTGGGATGGTAAGTGTTTGACCTTCGGGTAAAATCTGAAGCTGATTATCCAAACGAACATACTCAGAAGGAGGAACTGTCAGCGAACCAACAAGCGGTCCCATCAAGACGGTCAAACAAATGACTGCCCATAGCCTGCGTGTCTGCATAATACCACCGAAACCAGTTCTTAGCATGAATATTCGGATTTGTTGAGTGTTGGTGGGGGCAGAGGGATTTGAACCCCCCCTAGCGGGTTTCTTCTGACGTCAGCCTCGGTGAAAGGCTTCGGTTTCTCGGTTAAACGGGTCGGCGCTCCAGTTGTTCATCAACTTCAGCAAACCCACCTGTCGTCATCCCCGTGCAACTGGAGCCCGCGGTACTACCAAGCTATACTATACCCCCAGATGTTCAACTGAGATCAGTTCTTGGCCTGTCGACGTGCACGCTTTCGGCGTCGCAATTTCTTCTTGCGCCACTTCCAACGTTGATTGCCAGTCTTTTTCCAAGCACGTGAGCCTCGCTTCATGGTGAACAAGTTGCCGACTTGCAGCCATTATATGAGTGCATCGGGTG
>JAYOBT010000055.1:0-4482 GCA_038105035.1 Candidatus Poseidoniales archaeon
GCTGCTGCTTTGAGGAAGAAATACGAAGGGAAAGCGAGCAAGAAAAAGACGACACATACCGCCTGAATTTGCATCTTTTGGTCTTCTTTTATGTCGTCAATGAAGCCCATATGATTCTCCTCCTGTTGTGTCCGAAGAGGTGGAGACCTCTATGTATTTCGGTGGATTATTCTTCTTCATTTTGATTCACCCAATCTGACGTTGGCACATATGGCCATGCGTTTTTGTCCGTATTGAAACCAAGTGATTCAAAGGAACGTCGTGATTTCTTCCACGTTGGAAGCAGGAATCCAATCTTGGATCGTTCTCCAAACGTCCATCGCCATGGACATCGAGGGAGATTGGCAACCCAATGTTGCAACAAGTGCTGAATCTTTGGATGTTGAGGACCACCGGGAAGAATCCACGAACAGATGTGGACAGCTCCTGCTGAACCGCGAACCTCAGACCATGTTGTCAATTCAAGTCCCATCAATGGGCCATCGAGAATTTTCAACCCAAGCGTTCGTGCGGATTGAGCCATCGGCATGATGATGGCAAATCGATCGACAAGGCGTGCGCCTTCATGTCGTTCAAGTGACCAGTCTTTCTCTTCGCAGAGTTTTCGAAGCGATCGGATGCAATCGACGGGGGCGACACTCAGCTCGATATCGAGACTGTTTCGTCGCACCATGTCCATCGTACCTGTCACTATGGCAAGAACCATGCGATGCTGGAGTTACGCTGCGCGAATCTCATCCAGGGATGAGATGACCTCCATTGGTTGAGTTCACGCAACGCTTTGGAATCGGATGATGCCTTCGGCACCAACGATCGAGAGCGATGTGTTTCTAGTTCTGAACTCAACCAAAGAGAGAGCCAAGACCTTCGAAACCGCCAGCTTCCTCTTCTTCCTCTTCCTCTGCTTCTTCAGCAGCGGCAGGGGCGTCAGCAGCGCCACCAGCAGCAGGAGCTGCAGCAGCGGCAGGAGCAGCGACGGCTTGGGTCATTGCTTCAGCGATGTCGACACCAGCGAGTGAAGCAACAAGTGCCTTTACTCGGGATGCATCAACATCTACACCAGCAGCCTTCAATGTGGCTGTGATGTTGTCTTCGGTCATTTCTTTTTCAGCAGCGTGCAGTAGCATAGCAGCATAAACGTATTCCATTTCATTTCACCTCAATGTTTTGTGTTTGTTTCAGCCGAAGAGATCTCCAAGGCCGGCAAATCCGCCGCCCTCTTCTTCCTCTTCCTCTTCTTCCTCTTCTGCCTCGGCTGGGGCATCAGACGCACTCTCGACGGTGGCTGCAGCGGATGCTGCCGAAGCAGCAGCGCCTAGCATGGCAGCCAGTTCGTCATCAAGGGCGGAGGAGTCAAGCGAGCCTGCAATACCCATGGCACTGCGGTGGGCTCGTCCGAGAAGGTGAGGCAGAGTTTCAGCGGTTGCGATCGCTGCCTCAAGTGCAACAGCAAGCGCTTCTCCGCTTGCCTTTGCGAGCAATGTTGGCATGGTTTGTGATGTGAACCACGTGATGTTGCAAGCGAGGTTGAATCCGCCTGCAGCCATGCCGATGAGATCTTGTTCGAATTGCTCGAAGTCGATATCGAGTGTGGATGGTGAGAAGACGACGCCATCTTCGTAGGTACCGCAAAGGCGCAGACCAGTGATGATTGGCTTGATTCCGATTTGTCCGAGGAGCATTCCGAGGTCACCTTCGAAGACTTCACCAGCCTTGAGAGCAACATGTTGCTTCTGGATGTGGACGGAACCACCCATGATCTTTGCAGGGATTCCAACGGAGTTTAACTCACCAACAATAGGACCTGGTGGCATACCAGTGTCTTGCTTCTCGACGATGATATCGACTGGAGCAACGTCACCAGGCTTTGCAGCTCGACCAGCTTCGGTCTTCTTCAATTCTGAGAAGACTTCGAAGGAGTTGTGTGCTGAGGTTGAAACGACGGCTGGTTGTACAGCACCGTCAAAGAGCTCCTCAAGGACATCGAGATCTTTGCCTGCCATTTCCCAGGCGATGCGCATCAGACGCTTCTTGGCAACACGGATAGCCATGTTTTCACGGAGGTTGGCACGCATGCCGATCATGGTATCAGCAGGGACGCCATGAATGTCGATAACAGCGAGTGTTTCACCGCCGCTAATGACATCGTAGAGTTCCTGTACGGTGTCACGCTTCCACGACACGACCTTTGGAATCAAATAATCACCTCGACTCGAGTTGCTGGCCCCATTGTTGTCTTGATGAACAGGGAGCGGATGTTGCCTGAACCCCGCTCAAGACGTCCGACAACACGGTTGTAGACTTCCATAGCGTTGGCAAGGAGTTCTTCTTGCGATTGGTCAACGGTTCCAATAACTGCGTGGAACGTCATTTTGTCACCAGACTTGACAACAACAGTGGTACGTAGACCTGTTGCGAGAGCGCCTGGGTCAAGCGTTGGAGGGACTGGGCGAGGCATCTTTCCTCGTGGCCCAAGAACGGTACCGAGGTAACGACCGATCAATCCCATGTGAGGGACTTCGGAGAGGAAGAAATCGAATTGGTTTGCAATCTTCTTTGCACGACCCTTGTTTCCGCCAAGCTCTTCGATTTCTGGAGGCGTGATGACGTGGATTCCAGCGTCGCGTGCACGAGTTGCTGCTTCACCAGCTGCAAACATAGCGACCTTGACTTCTCGACCACGACCGGAAGGAAGACGAATTTCTTCCTTGATACGGTTGGTCGGGTTCTTCAAATCGACATCCTTGATGGTAAAGGCAATGTCAACCGATTGTACGAATTTGCGCTCTGGCGCACCTTCGATAGCTTGCTTGATGGCGGTGTTGATGTTTTCTTCCATATCGTCTCACCTCTGCAGTCAGCGAGGCTTTCACCTCTCCTGCGGTTCGTGATGTTTGTTCAGTTAAAGCGCTCGTCCCATTCTCCTTTGCTAATGATTTCGAGGGCTTCGTTAGCCCAGTGACCTTCGACCTTGACTCTCATGGAGACACAGGTTCCGATGACTTCTCGGGTCTGTGCCTTGAGGTCGGCTCCAGTCAGGTGGCCGAGATCTGCCTTTTCACGAGCAACGTTCATTGCTTGTTCAAGGGTCAGATTTTCGACTGCGGCGTCGAGACTTCCATTGCACTTCTGTACACCGAGTTGCTTGATAATCAGCTTCGAGGTCCATGGCTTTGGCATCGTGTCTCAACTCCTTCCATACGAACGTAGGCATCCCTCCGACCAAACTCCCCTATTTAATCGCGACGCGGCTTGTGGCTTTTGTCAATGTTCGAAAAATTCGCGATTTTCTGTCAAAACAATGTACCACTTTACTTATACCAACACGATACAGCGTGGAAACATGAACATACTAACGCGCACACTCGCAGTCGTCATTACCGCCCTGATGGTCCTTGCGCTCCCAACATTGGAAAGCAGCTCAAGCGGTATTCACAACCAGGCAGGCAGTGGATGTACGTGTCATTACAGCGGTAGTTCACCAACGCTGAGCGAGAACTTCCCATCCACGTACACCGCCGGCCAGACTTACAATATCCAGATTTCTGTCTCAGGGGGCGTCTCTGGAAGCAACGGTGGATTCAACGTTGAAGTCGACAAAGGAACACTCTCAACGCCCGGTGTTGGTGTCATGTCGGTGAAAGTTGACAGTGCTGGTCAATCTGCAACACACACCACCAGTTCTTATCGTTCATGGTCCTTTGATTGGACTGCTCCAACGACTGGAAGCGGATCGACCAACGTTGACATCGCTGTCTTGACCGCAAACGGGAACAACGGTAATTCTGGGGATGCATGGACATCCTCTTCGTTGATCATCCCTGAAGCTGGCCCATCAAACACAGCGCCAACGGCCTCGAACGTTTACATCAGCGACATGCCAGGTTCACCCACTGCAATTACACAAGCATACTATGATTTGGATCTCTTTGCCAATTATGATTTCAGTGATGCAGATGGTGACGCTGAATCAGGGACTGAAATTCGATGGTTGAAGGGAGGAACTGAAATCTCACAATTCAATGACATCAATTTACTCAGCCAAAGCGCTACGTCGATTGGTGACATTTGGACAATGACCGTAACACCAAGCGATGGAACAGATTTTGGTACGAAGATCACATCATCCAACTCGGTTGAGATCATCGATTACGATGCTGATGGTGATGGATACGGAGATCAATCGGATGCATTCCCGAACGACGAAAATGAATGGGCTGACTCGGACAACGACGGTGTTGGCGACAACGCAGACGCCTTCGATGATGATGATACGCAAACAACGGACAGTGATGGAGACGGATACGGTGACAATGCTTCTGGAAACAACGCTGACGCCTTCCCGAATGACTCAAGCGAATGGCTCGATAGCGACAACGACGGTGTTGGTGACAACGCCGATGCGTTCCCCAACGACCCGACAGAAACCGTCGACTCCGACCTCGATGGTGTTGGTGACAATGCAGATGCATTCCCGAACGA
>JAYOBT010000055.1:4582-6478 GCA_038105035.1 Candidatus Poseidoniales archaeon
GCCGATGCATTCCCGAACGATGCTACCGAGACAATGGATTCAGACGGAGACAACGTCGGTGACAATGCAGATGCTTTCCCGAACGACCCTACTGAAACCATGGACAGTGACGGCGACATGGTTGGCGACAACGCTGACGTGTTCCCGAACGACGCGACTGAAACGAGCGATGCCGATGAGGATATGATTGGTGACAACGCAGATACGGACGACGACAACGATGGCCTCCTTGACACCGAGGAAGCAACAATCGGAACCGATCCCTTCGATGAGGATACGGACGGCGATGAGGTCAACGACAAGGACGATGCTCTGCCACTCGATGCGAGCGAGACCATGGATACAGATGGTGACGGTACGGGAGACAACGCCGACACGGACGACGATGGTGACGGCCTATTCGACCTTGACGAGCTCTCTGAGGGAACCGATCGATTGGACCCGGACTCCGATGATGACGGCGTTCTCGATGGTGCTGATGTCTTCCCAATGGATGCTACAGAAACTATGGATTCGGACAACGATGGCGTTGGTGACAATGCCGATGCATTCCCGAACGACCCTCTCGAAACGGTCGATTCAGACGCTGATGGCGTCGGCGACAATGCAGACGCATTCCCAGAAGATGCTAGTGAAACAATGGACAGTGATGGTGACGGCATGGGTGATAATGAGCAAAAGGAACTGGAAGATGAAGCGGCTGCTCGAATGCAGTTGATGATCATCATCGGTGTTGTTCTCGTTCTTGCCGCAGTTGGAGGCCTCCTCTTCATGCGAAGAAAAAATGGCGATGCAATGGAGCCCAAAGAGACAACACCATTACCGCAAGCCGATCCAATCCAACCTGCACAGCAAATGTACGCAACCTCGATGCCTGAACCAGTTCAACCGATGGTCGCTGCACCAACCGTTGAAAATCAATGGACAGACGAAAATGGTCACACCTGGAGAACGATGAGTGACGGTTCGACCTTATGGTGGAATGGTAACGATTGGCAACAGGTTTAGACAACATCTAAATCACTGCTTTCTGAGCAGTGCTTATGCCTCTCATACAACTTAGCGGCTTGAGTCGCCACTATGGTGAAGATGAAACACTGGTCAAAGCGCTGGATAACATCTCGCTTTCCATTGAAGAAGGCGAAATTGTTGCTCTTCTGGGCCCATCAGGTTCTGGGAAGACCACCTTGCTCAACACCATTGCAGCACTGGATATACCAACCAGTGGATCTTACCAATTCAGCGGTGATGAAGTGCCTCTTGGTCACATCGAAAAAATGACCACATTCCGACGTGAAAACATCGGCTACATCTTCCAATTTTTCAATCTCTTAGCAGATCTTACTGCCCTTGAGAACGTTCTTTTGGTCCAAGATTTGGCTGGCGCTCGAGACAAACAAAAAGCGCTGGACTTGCTGGACTCCGTTGGTCTAAAGGGACTCGAGGATCGGTTCCCTTCGCAAATGTCAGGCGGTCAACGACAACGTGTTGCCATCGCTCGAGCCCTTGCAAAGAGTCCACGCATCATCCTCGGAGATGAGTTGACTGGGAACCTCGATTCTGAAACCTCGAACATGGTCATGGAAGCCCTGATCAAAACCTGCCGGAAAGAGAAGATGACAACCATCTTCGTTACACACGACCAATCGCTTACTCGATTTGCTACACGCATTGTTCATCTCGACAGTGGCAAGGTTGTCGAAGACGAGTCTGGTGGCCTCAAGAGCATCGCCATGACGGCCAAGCATACAGCAGAATCTGTTGTTGACAACACGGTTGATGGGGTCAAGAAAATAGGTTCGAAAATCAAAGATATGGCTCAATCGATGTTGGAGTGAAGAAGTTGAACACGTTGCTGTTACGACGTTTGTCGCGTAGTTTGATGCGCACCAAACT
>JAYOBT010000017.1:0-1870 GCA_038105035.1 Candidatus Poseidoniales archaeon
AGTCGTAACAAGGTATCTGTAGGGGAACCTGCAGATGGATCACCTCCTAAGAAAAGCGAGGCTGGGGCTCCTAGAGCCCCAGTCTCCACCCTTTTTTTACGTTGGACGTGGTTTACTTTTTACACCGAATAGAGCCTTGCAGCTCCGACCGCACCTGTCAAATCACCATATTTCGATATCTCAACAGGAATGGCCATCCGTTGTTGAACGATGTCAATCCAATCTTCAGAACTCGTTGTGATTCCTCCGCTTAGTACAAATCGATCTGGGCTGAACTGCTCCAGTAAGTACTCGAGAACCATTGCAAGTCGCTCTACCCAATCTTCAATGGACAGATTTTCTTCGTTCAAGGTACGGACGGAGGCCCATTGTTCCAATGAACAATCCAAATCCGGATGCATCATACGCCCATACTCTGTTCCTGCTTCTAATTGCCCCTGCTTGAGCCAAGCAGAACCGATTCCTGTACCTAATGTGAGGCACAGGATGTTTTCATTCTCCCAGCCTTCTGTCTCTTGTGCCATTGCCAATGCAGCAGCATCAGCATCGTTGATGATGGCAACGGGAGCGCTTCGACGCTGTTGGAGTCGATTTGAGAAATTCATTCCTTCCCAACCTTTTCCCATATTCGGTGCGTCAACGATGCGATGTCCATCAATAAGTCCTGGGAACCCGATGCCGATTGGACCATCATGGTCCCATAATTCAGCGATCTTAGTCACCATTCGCAAAACAGTATCTGGATCTTTACCAATCTCATACTGCAATGTCACATGTCGAACAATACCCTGCTCATTTAGGAGACAACATTTGATGGAAGACCCACCAATGTCAACTCCAAGAACCACATGTTCTCGGCTCACAAAATCACCTTTGTATGGATTGAATCAGGCGGTCTTTCATGGACTGTCGGAAGGTGAGAAGACGTAGTTTTGGTGCATTCAAATCAACGGTAATAGAAGCACCACGGTTGAAATGAACCTCGTCCCATCCATCAGGCACCACATACCCTCGATGCATATCGCTCAAAATCTGTGTTGGTTCATTGGTCCAGTCAACCCATGCCCAACGTTCATCTTCACGCTGCTTGTGACTGAGGTCACGAGCGAGAACGAAATAATGCGAATCAACCTCGTTCTTGTCAATGTTGCTCGTCAGTTCAACGAGAGTCGTCATGTCGAGGCTGTGAGAAAACCAAGCACCTTGACCGAGCCAGGTTGAGAAAATCAAACCACTACTTTGCTGCTTCGTGTTCTTTTCTCCTCGTCGCAAATGATACTTACTTGGAGCGTATTGGTGCGTATTTGCAATCAACAATTCATTCATTGCAGGATCTGTCGTGTAGCGATTACCAGAGGTTGAATCTATGATGGCCCGCAAACGCGGTAAATTGTTGACAATTGCATTTCCGCTTAGAGCAGCAAGGAAATCATCAGCGAATGTGTCCAAGGTTGAATCCATGTAGAATCCAATGCTACCATCTTTGTCGCTGTGGACTGGATGGGAATTGACACCCATGACAGGTGTATTCTCATCGATGTTGTGGGAGATCGAGGTTAATGTCCCATCTCCTCCGAGAACAATCACCAAGTCGCGACCAATGAAATCCGCTCTACGAACCCTTTCACGTGCTCTCATTTCCACACGAAGTTGATTCGTTGATTTCATCTCTTCGAGGATGACCTTAAGTTGTGAGAGGCTCTCATCGTGAACGGATTCGAAGTTTTTTTTGTACACAACAAGCACGTTGGTCATGACCTCTCCTCCAGTACAAGCCAAGTGGTTGGCCTTCTTGAAGAAGACCGATGATTCATAAATCTCCGTGCGTAGCAAAGTACATGGAAGAAAAAGAAGACTTCTGGGGAGAAAT
>JAYOBT010000017.1:1970-25110 GCA_038105035.1 Candidatus Poseidoniales archaeon
AAGACGGTAAAGATGGAGAAGAATATCACCACCATCGAACAGGTGAGGACAATGGAGACGCCCACTTGAAACGTCAACTTCTCGGCCAACAAGTGACAATGTCTGTCCAGAACGGGCGGCTTCAACTGGGTACTTGGGAACAAATTCACTATGCTGAGTTTGATGGTCGTCGACCGAAACGAATTCTTGTCAAAGTCGCAGGAATCCTCGCTGATAAGTGAGTTACTGACTTAAACCAGTGCTAGTTGGGGCTAGTATGAACATCAATGAGCTCGACCTTGACCGTGGCTTTTTCCAATTGACGATGCCTTACCGTTGGCAGTACTGGATTGGTTGGGTCATTGGAATGATTATGATTGTTGCAGGGATTGTTGTCAACCCTGCAATTTCTCTCATTGGGCTGCTGTTTGTAGGTTTGTGCTCTCCGGGATCACTCGAAGCGGATCTCCACAAGGTAAGACAAGCTGCACCACAACCTGAAGATTTGGAAAAAGAGGCTCTTGAGAAGGGATTTTCCATTGATTCATGGTGGATGGGACGTACTTCGTACGCACCTACAACAGATCCGAGCGACTGGATTCTCACTGCGCCGGGTCCCACCACATGGAACGAGAATCAGTATCTTCCACATGGTGATGGTACGCCCCTTCCTGAACACCCTGCCAACGTTGGAACGCCTCGTCCAGCAACCGTCTCAACGTATGGAATTACCATGATTCTCTTTGTTGTTGGCGTATGCATTGGCGCATGGTGGGCTGTGGAGAATTCTACTCCAGAAGAAGACATTTCGTTCTTGCCATATGTAGCACTCGGTGTAGGTGTGATTTGGACCTTGATAGGCTATTTCCAGTACAAGATGCAACGACAGATGGCAGATACGCCAACGAGTCTCGTTCGTTCAGTTGCTGTTGGAAACCCCGAACTTGTAGGTCAAGTACGTCCTTCAAAGTCTGGTGTGTTAAGAGTCGTCGTCGATGGACATCCAAACCGAGTCATACCAAACTGTGTTCACTTCCATTGGTCCTATGAGGTCAAGATTCGTGAGAAGACGACCGATAGCGAAGGAAAAACCCAGACGAGAGAGTACTGGAGAACCATTCGAGAGGACAATGGCGGCGTCCCATTCATCCTCAATGATGGAACCGGTGGCATCCTCGTGAAGCCGACGACTTTCAAGCGCACGGACATGGGGCAATATCTCAAGCGCTGGGAATCAAACCATGCAGATTCACTCAAGAAGGAATTTGGGATGGAATTTGCTGCACGCCTGTTCACTGGAGGTAACGTCATCAAGCACCGCTGGACAGTCTTTGCTCTCCGAGTTGGAAACCCAGTGTACCTTGTGGGTACAACACGAAGCCGCCCACAAGAAGAGCTCCAGAACGAAGGTCTCGATGGTACATTGCAAAACACCTTGCTCGAGGTTGTTGGTGAAGATGCACCAGGCGTCAAAGCCACACTTCAGCGTGGCACTGAACTTGCGAATCTAGGACGCATGCGATCATCGTTCGAAGTCATGATGATTCCGTTGTGTTTAACCATCGGTGGGCTCATCATCTCGTTGATGAACCTCTAAGCGTAGAAGCGGATTCTTCTTGACCCGAATTGAATTCGGACATTCATGGCAGAAGATGTCGTATTGGTTGGAGGGGCAAGAACTCCTTTTTGTGAATGGGTTGGCGGAAAGCGAGGCGATGGGAAACCAGGTGGCCTCCTCAAAACGGTGAGTGCCCAAGAATTGGGCTCAATCGCCATCAAGGGTGCATTGGAAAAAACCAACACTGCTCCAGAAAGCGTTGATCACGTCGTTATGGGCTATGCGCTTCAAACATGTTCACAATCCATCTATGGTGCTCGACATGCTGGGCTCAAAGCCGGTATTCCTCAGGAGGTCCCAATGCTCACACTTTCCCGAATCTGTGGTTCTGGAATACAATCCATCATCACAGGTGCTCAAATGATTATGCTTGATGAAGCATCCACTGTCGTAGCAGGTGGCATGGAGAACCTCTCTCAAGCCCCTCATGTCCTTCGTGGGGCACGTGACGGTTGGAAACTCGGACGTTCACCACCAGTTGAGGACTACATGATGACCAATCTACAGGACATGACCTGTGGTAAGTTCATGGCGCAAACAAGCGACGAGATTTGTGCTCGAAAAGGTGTTACTCGTGAGGAGACGGATGCGTTTGCAGCACGTTCCCACCAACGTACACTTGCTTCAATTGAGAACGGAGTCTTTGACGATGAAATTGTTGATGTTGTCATTAAGTCTCGACGTGGTGACAAAACCATCACTGCGAAGGACGAGGACCACGTCGTTCGCGATACTTCTCCAGAATCACTTTCAAAACTACCAACTGCATTTGGCCCTGATTCATTGGTCACAGCTGGAAATGCTTCTGGAATTGTTGATGGTGCAGCGGCAGTCGTCATCAAATCAGCTTCGCAAGCAAAGGCTGACGGAGATTCCCCTCTCGCACGCATTGTTGGTTGGGGAATTGTCGGACTCGAACCTGCAATCATGGCTTATGGCCCCGTTCCAGCCTCCAGGAAGGCCCTCGAGCGAACGGGTCTATCCATTGAGGACATAGATCGATGGGAGATCAACGAAGCGTTTGCCGGCCAAGCCGTTGCTTGCGTCAAAGAACTTGGTCTCGACGAAGACAAAGTCAACGTCAACGGAGGAGCAGTTGGTCTAGGACATCCACTTGCAGCCACAGGTACTCGATTGACACTCACGCTTGCACATGAATTGAAGCGATGTGGTGGCAAGTATGGTATTGCAACAGCATGCATAGGTGGTGGACAAGGTATCGCCATTGTCATTGAAGCGCTCTGATTTCCATGGCATTGCTTAATCTCTGGTCGCTTGGTCACTTTGTTCAGTGGTTCACCGTCGGTCGTTTCGTATTAAGAAACTGGTACGTATTCCTCTTCTTGTCGATTGGATGGGAGTTTCTTGAACTGATCTTACCCTATGAATTTGCAAAAGAAACCTTGGATAACAAAATCTCTGATGTGTTTGTGAACATCGCTGGTTTTTGGATAGGAAATCGAATCCGAGTAGATTCTACACGTTCCTTAGGAACATCGTAACAGATTTTTCTGCATGATGAAGAACGCCAACTTCTACAAAGCTAAATCGATGATGAAATCGCATCGAACCTGGATTAGGCGGTTCTTGATTGACTTCCGCAGCAATTGGAACTTGGTGTTCTTGCGAATACGAAACCACGTGATTGTATAATGCAGAGCCTACTCCCTTGTTTCTGTGTTCTTCAGAGACAGCGATGCGGTCGACATAAACGAACGAATGATAGTTTCGATTAAACCATGCATAATTGAGGCTACCATACGCTGTTTTTGGAGGTAAACATATGACGAAACCAATCAGTTGACCTTGACTGTATGCTCCGATAGAAAGGGATGAGAACTGCAGTAATTTTCCGATTTCTTCTTTCGAAACCTTTCCGGTCCCTGGTAGGCCTTGCTCATTGATGGACCACATTGCGTCGATGTCTGATGTTGACAATGCAATGATGTCCATGTCAATACTCCTTGCGTAGTGGTTCTTCGATGAATCGGTTAGAGACATTTGGATTTGTCATAGGAACTTTGAATCATAGTGGACTTCGAGTTTCCGTGGTATGATGTCTTTCTCGATCAGAGCACGAATTGCCGCAGTCTCCATTCGAGCACCTCGAATCGTTGTCACAAACGGTATGTTCAATTCAACTGCAAGACGGCGCATCATGTTTCCATCACGAACGGCTCCACCCGAGATTGTTGGCACGTTGACAATGAATGAAATGTCGCCCCGACGCATCAAATCTAGTGCGTCTGGATGCTTTCTTTCATTGATTCTATAGACGGTTGTGACTTCAACATTTGAAGACCTCAAGACGTCTGCTGTACCTGGTGTTGCGAACAATGTAAATCCGAGATTGCACAACTCCTCAGCGATTGGAACGAGTGCGTCTTTGTCTTCGTCTCGAACGGTCAGGTAAACACCACCTGAACTTGCAACAGGCACTTCTGTAGCCAACCTTGCCTTGAGATAAGCTACGTCGGCTGATGTGTCGGAGCCGTATACTTCCCCGGTTGATTTCATCTCAGGACCAGGCGCAGGATCGAGTCCTCGCAATTTGATGAATGGGAACACGGGGGCTTTGACACAAATCTGACCTGAGGTGCGCTTTGGAATCGTCTGTTCAGAGAGAGGTATTCCAATCGTAATGTTGGCAGCAATCTTGGCTAATGGAAGTCCTGAGGATTTTGCAACAAATGGAACGGTTCGTGAGGACCGAGGATTGACTTCAAGGACGTACAGATCCTCACCTTGAATCGCAAACTGGATGTTGAAACAACCCTTGATGTTGAGTCCCAAACCAATGGTCTTTGTTTGCTCTGCAACGCGTGTAAGCATTTCTTCACTAATATTTTGAGCAGGTATGAAACACGTCGAATCTCCAGAGTGAATGCCTGCTTCCTCAAGGTGTTCCATGATTGCTCCAACAAGAACCTCTTTTCCATCGCCAGCAGCGTCAACATCGAGTTCTGTTGCATGACCGAGGTATTCATCCACCAGCAATGGCTTATCGGGCGCAAGGTATGCTTCTTTGAGGTATGCCTCCAACTGTGTTTCATTGGAGAGAATCTCCATTCCTCGGCCACCGAGGACGTACGAGGGACGAATGAGGACAGGGAACCCAATGCTGTCAACAGCCTTCCGAATGTCATCAGCCGTTGTACCTGTAGCACCATTTGGCATGCGAAGGCCATGGTTCTTCGCAAACGCTTCAAACCGTTCTCGATCGCTAGCCTCATCGATTCCATCGACACTTGTACCAAGGATCTGTACTTCTGCGCCTTTCGAGGCGAGGTGATCAAGTCGCTTTTCGATAGGTTGTGCAAGGTTGATCGCAGTTTGCCCTCCGAATTGCAACAGAATTCCATGAGCTTTCTCTCGAAGGAGAATCTCTGAGACACATTCGCTGGTTAACGGATCGAAATACAAGCGGTCGGATGTGTCAAAGTCTGTTGAGACCGTTTCTGGATTGTTGTTGATGAGAACTGCATCCATTCCAGCAGCACGGATAGCCATGACTGCATGCACGCATCCATAGTCGAATTCAATCCCTTGACCAATTCGAATTGGCCCTGAACCAATCGCTACCATACGTTGTTTATCCCGCTTGTCCAAATTTGGAACATGATCGATACCGTCATCTTGGAACGGCTCGTAGGTTGAGTAGTAGTATGGTGTCTTAGCAGCAAATTCCGCAGCACAAGAATCGACCATACGGTATCGCGGGTGCACCATCAGTTCATGACGTCGAAGCATGACCGATTCTTCGTTACAATCGCTTGGCAATGCCTTCCAACCTGATGGTTTGAAGCCGTTAAGGGCGTCAGCAATGTGCGAATCACTAAATCCATGCGATTTGTACTGAATCATTGTTTTTCTGTCGAGCGAGCCTGGGCGAATACCCATGCTAACCAAATTTGACTCCATTTGTGCGATGTGCTCGAAGCGTTGCAGGAACCATCGCGTGATTCGTGTGATTTCGTGTACTCGCTCGATGCTCCATCCGCGTCGGAAAGCCTCCAACAGGGCGCCCATTCGACGATCGGTTGCGATTTGAAGCCAATCCACAAGCACACTGTCTGGAAGTTGCTCATGGGCACGTTCAGCCATACCTTCTCCTTCGGACTCATCAGCCCGCGTTAACGGGCGTGGATATGGGCAACCTTGTTCAAGAGATGCCCATGCTTTGAGGAACGCTTCTTCGAAATTCCTGCCGATAGCCATGACTTCGCCAGTTGATTTCATCGATGTACCAAGGGTTCTATCAGCAGTTCTGAATTTGTCAAACGGCCAACGTGGAATCTTGACGACGACGTAATCAAGTGTTGGCTCGAATGCTGCTGTAGTTCCTTCTCCTGTGATTGGGTTTGGTAGCTCATCAAGTGTGTATCCAACTGCAATTTTCGCAGCCATTCGGGCGATAGGATATCCTGTCGCCTTTGAAGCAAGAGCGGAGGATCGACTCACACGTGGATTGACTTCAATGACCCGTATTTCGCCCGTGAATTGGTTGAACGCAAACTGGACGTTGCAACCACCCTTAATGTTCAATTCTCGAATGAGTGCGAGCGCTTTGTCCCGTAGTTCTTGATGGTCTGCATCAGAAAAGGACTGAAGTGGTGCGACAACAACGGATTCTCCAGTATGTACACCCATTGGATCAATGTTTTCCATGGTACAAACGATGGTGGCATTGTCTGCAGTGTCCCTCATGACTTCGTACTCGAGTTCCTGCCATCCAAGAATGGATTCTTCAATGAGCACCTGATTGATGCGTGAATTTCGCAATCCTAAAGTTGCAATTTCAACGAGTTGACCCATATCGAAGGCCGTTCCTCCACCAAGGCCACCTAGCGTGAAGGCAGGTCGAATCAAAATAGGCCATGAACCAATTTCCTCGGCTGCTTTGATCACTTCTTCCATCGAGTTGCACGCAATGGCTTGAGAGATTGGTAAATCAATCGATTCGCAGACTTGGTTGAACAATTCACGATCCTCTGCTTTGTCAATTGCATCAAGGTCTGATCCAATCAATTCGACTCCTAATCGCTCGAGGGTTCCATCATGGGATAACTCACTTGCAATGTTGAGTGCTGTCTGGCCACCCATTCCTGCCAAAAGCGCATCGGGTTTCTCAATTTCGAGAATCTTGCGAACGGTATCTGGCAAAAGTGGTTCAATGTAGACTCTGTCGGCCATTTCTGGGTCGTTCTGAATGGTTGCCGGATTGGAATTGACAAGGATCACTTCGTATCCATCTTCACGAAGTGCCCGAACGGCTTGCGAACCAGAGAAATCGAACTCTGCTGCTTGACCAATCTTGATTGGGCCCGAGCCGAGCACGAGGATGGTACTGAGATCGTCCCTTCTTGGCATCAAGCATCACCTCGGAGGTGTTCATCGACCATCTCTCTGAAACGGTCGAAGAGGGGTTCAGCGTCGTGAGGTCCAGGACAAGCCTCTGGATGGAACTGAACGGTAAAGCAAGGTCGACCAAGAACATCGAGACCTTCAACGGTCTTGTCGTTTGCATTGATGTATCGTACTTCAACATCATAGCCATGGAGGTTCTCTCCACTCGGTGAAGTGGCTCCACTTGGATGGGCGGCAAGCATGCCATGTTCTGGATCGGCAACGGCAAAACCGTGATTCTGAGATGTAATCCACACGCGACGTGTTTTCAGATCAACGACAGGTTGGTTCGCACCTCGATGACCATAACGCATCTTGTACGTCTTGAGACCAGACGCCAGCCCCATGAGTTGATGTCCCAAGCAAATGCCCATGACAGGAAGTCCCGATGCAACTGCATGAGCAAGCGTGTCCCGTGCTGTTGTAGCTTTTCCAGGGTGGGCTGGGTCTCCTGGACCATTGGAGCAGAACAGCGCTTGAATTCCGAAATGATTCAACGTTTCAATTGAAACATCAGGTGGACACCATACAACTTCAAATCGTGCACAAAGGTTCCTCAAAATATTGTACTTGACGCCACAATCCAACGCCCCAATACGTGGCAGTGGATGGCCCAAGTCATCGGTTGCACCTGGGTTCAGAACAACAGGCTCATCGATGGAGACCAGATCGACCAAATCATCAAGTTCTGGAGAAGTCATAACCTCTAGACGCTTGAGCATCTCCTGCTCTTGTTCTTTTGGCCCAAAAATGCAGAGGACTGTCCCAAGTTCACGCACGCGCTTTGTGATGGCCCGAGTGTCGACGTTTTCAATTCCTGGAACGCCATGTGCTTGGAGTAGCTCGGAGACCGTCCCAATCGAATCCCTGTGGTCTGGGTCAGTCATGGCGTGTCGAACAACTACGCCTTTTGGCCAAACGGCTCGAGATTCGGATTTGCCTCCATGGATACCATAATTGCCAATCAAAGGGTAGGTGAAGGTTAGAATCTGTCCCGCCCATGATGGATCTGTCAAGGACTCTTGGTATCCCATCATCCCCGTCGTGAATACAAGTTCACCTTCTCCAAATCCCTCTGCTCCGAACAGTGTTCCTTCGTATCTGCCTCCATCAGCGAGCAAGAGTAGGCCTTCTCCACTCGCTTTTGGTGGAAGATTTGCTCTGTCAAAGAGTGGGTCTGCAGCATCCACGAACTGAGGTGCTTCTACAACACCGTGGTTGAGTCGACCCGGGGCGAATCCGGAAGGGCTGCTACCGTCCATCGACATCAGCGGTATTCGATATAGGCCATCCATAATGCTTGGGGATGGTTTTGGATGGATGTATGCTTGTTACTTCGTATCAGTCACGTCTTTTCCAGTGTTGCTTGGATTGATAATCAATTCACCGCCATCGAGCGTTCTCTCAGCAGATCCTGTGCCATACCAACCGTCCAAGAAGAGTGCTAATGCTGCAACCTCAGAATGTGGTTGATTTCCGACCGCAAGGTTGTATTGCGAAATTTGGAAGATCTCTGAAGGAACTTTTGCACCACCAACGATGACCACAAGCGGGCGATCACGTCGAATTGTGGGCGTCACGCTTCTGTAGGAGGCGCCATACATGGTAAGGTGAACAGCAATGCCCGGTGGATTTCCATCAACACCGTCCCTGACAAATTTTCGCAACCATGACATCGGGCTCTTGATGTGTTCTACAATCATATCTCCACCAAAGCGCTGATTCACTGAAACGATGTTTTCAGGAAGACGTTCATCCTCATCCCCAGAAAAGAGGAAACGATTGGCTCCTAGTGCCCTTGCAACTAGTGCTAGGTGGGTTGTGATCCTCGGGTCGCGACCAAGTCGATATCCGAGTCGCAAGATGATTACCTCATGCTCGGCCATAGCCGTCCCTCAACGATGATGTTCAAGAAGGAAACGGGTCCTACTCGGATGGCATGACTTCTGCCTCATCACCAGGTGGCGTGAGTACAATGTCTTCGTTTGCTTCGAGGAAACGCCGTAACCAGAGGAGAAGGTATGCATCAACAATGAGATGACCGCCGTAAACGGTACCTGCTCCAACCAGTGCGAGACGTAGACTTCGCCAGAGGCCGGTGTTGACTTCCATTGAATCAGACATGAATGCTGTTACGACGGGTTCCCCGACATACAGCAAGACCATGATGATCATTACACCCGAAATTAATGAAGGTACGAGCGACCCCATCTCTCGACCGAAGTCCCCAAACGCGGAATGGAGGAATGCAAGAGCCATGACAGCAAGAGCAACCTCATTGTAATCCAATGCGAAGAATTTGGAGACACCGATTGTGAGGTCATCAGCAGAAGAGTTGCTGATCAAGAGCCACCATAACAAGAACGAGACGGTAACAATTCCCGCCCCGAGTTTTGCTCTGCTTGAGAGCATGTTGAATATGGCGGGTTTATCGTAGATGTCGAGTCTTAGAGCAACACGCTCAGCGAGTTCGAGTGAAGCTTCACTCACGCCGAGTTCAGCCGATGAAGAACCATTACCACTCAATGAATGGTTGCCTTCTGTCTCCGACATGCAGGAGGCTTGGGCATGAGGCCTTATCAATCCATCCTTACTGGAACAGTTCATGGCTGATTCCTTGGCACCTTTTTCATTCCGCCGTGATTCAACGATGCCTGGTCTGATGGGTATCCTCAATGTTACTCCTGATTCGTTTCATGGCCCTTCGCGTCAACATAGCATTGAGGATGGATTGAAGAGTGGTCATGCTATGATTGCAGCAGGTGCTGGTATCGTTGATATTGGTGGTGAAAGTACGCGTCCTGGATCCCAACCAGTGTCTATAGAACAAGAACTATCGAGAGTTATACCCGTTATCGAGGCCCTTCGCAGTGCTAACCCATCCATTCCTCTGTCAATCGATACGAGAAATCACGAAGTAGCCCAACAAGCGTTGGATGCGGGTGCAACCATCATTAACGACGTCTCAGGATTGCGTTCAAAAGACATGATGGATTTGGTTTTGGATCGACAGGTTCCAGTGTGCATAATGCACATGTTAGGAGAGCCGAAAACAATGCAAGCGAACCCATCGTATCGTGATGTTGTCAAAGACATCTCAGCAGAACTTCTGGAGACGGCGCAGCAACTTGTAGATGCGGGGCATGAACCGAGCCGTATCTGTCTCGACCCGGGAATTGGCTTTGGGAAGACGCTACAACACAACCTCCAGTTGCTCAAAGGTTGGGAATCTCTTCGAGGAGAACATGATTTTCCCATCCTGTGGGGTGTTTCCCGCAAATCGATGATTGGACAATTGACTGGCCATACAGCAAGCGAGGACCGATTGTTTGGAACACTTGGTGTTGCTGCCTTTGCTCATAATATTGGAATCGATTGGTTGCGGGTACATGACGTTCAAGCACATACAGACCTTCTGCAGGTGCTCCATGCACTTGACTAAGTGATGCCGCCACCAATGAATCCAGCCGCTGCAAACCATGCACCTAGCATGCTTCCGAGATTTGTCAGAGCGGTCACGAGCAGGACGCGGCCTGCACGATTGCTCCAGAACCCTCCGATCGATGTTCCTTTGAGGAATTGCTGCAGGTCTTCCGTGGTCGGTTCTGAAATGCGTAATTGTACGTAACCAGCAAACCACCCTGCTGCAAGTGCTGGATTGAGTGATGTGATTGGACTTGCGAGAGCAGCTGTGAGAATGGCCAGAGGGTGGCCACGAGCAAGGATGCAACCAATTGCTGCGAAGACAGCGTTGAACAGAGTCCAGACAGTGAGCATTTTGACGTAATCAACCTCATTGTTGTTGAACAGTGCAAATCCTACAAGCCCCATGACAATCAACGGAATCGCAAATGGAAGTACTTTCCCGAAGATTCCTTTCTTTGGTACTGTCGAAATCGATTCGAATTCTTCATCAGAAAGGGGATTGTAGGGATTCAAAGCACGTTCAATACCCTTCAAATGGCCAGCGCCAACTACGACCAACATCTTCTCTTCCGTTTTCGATTGCATGATTTTCTCAGCAATGTATCGGTCACGTTCATCGATCAAGGCCTCTCCAGCACCTTGTGAGAATTCTTTCAAATCTTCCATCATGGTCGACAAGAGGTCTGAATCAGTGAGTAATTCATCGAGGTCAAAGTCTTCATCGAGTTCTTCATCCTCTCCAAATAGTGAGAAGAGTAATCGAAAACGTTCTCTCCACTTCATTTTCTTCCAGGCTCTTCGCATCGTGATTTGGATGTCTCTGTCAACCAATGCAACCTCGATTCCTTCTGCCTTTGCAGTTTCGACCGCAGCCAACAACTCTGCACCAGGTTCCTGGCCTTCGTTTAGACCTAGACGGCGTTGTTCAGCACTGAGCATGGCTTGCATCAGTACCATCGGAGCCTTGCCTTCTTTGATGACTCTGCGAAGACCCTCCTTGTCGAGCCTGCGGCCTTCAACAAGAGCATCGTGGCGAGTCTTGCACAATTCAACGCCCACGATTTTTGGTTGATAGGTTTCAATTTGCTCCTTGACAGCTTCAACGGAAGCCGTTGCAACGTGGGCCGTACCCAACAACCGGAGTGTGGGTGAGATGTCGATGAAAGGAGATGCAGAACTCACTCTTCATCACCTCCAGAAAACAACTGTAGCATGCGGTCTGTAAATGTCGAAAGTATCTCTTCTTGGTATTCTTCATACTCGTGCCCATCTTCAAATCCAAGATGAGAGAGAAGTATTTGCCCACCTGCCATCCCTCGATGTCCTCCTGCTTGCCCATCTGGGAATTCTTTGGAAAGAGCCAAACCGATATGGAGATGATCTCTGCGACTTCTTGCTGACACGACAACCTTTTGCCGCCGAATTCCGTACACGATGACAAGGTCGGTGTTCGATGTTGCGAAGAGGAAATCAGCGACTTGAGCAAGATCATCGCGACGGACCAAATTTTTGATTGGCGCCAGAACAAGACCATCTTTCTGCACCATGGTAGCCAATGCTTCTCGATACGACTCCAAGGTTTCCGGTGTGCGTAATGGTGCTTGGATGGATTGAAGCAACTCATCATCGACCCATGTGTTCAACCACATAAGAGCTCTGAGATCGACCTGATTGAATGAACGTGTAAACGAGAGTGTATCGGTTCGTAAGCCAAACGATAGAGCCGTTGCCAATCGAGGCGTCATTTCCAAACTCATGTTCATCAGAAGGTTTGCAATCAACGACGAGGTTGCTGAATATTCGGGGCGTAGGAAAGCGACATCCGCAGATACTGCTTTGTCTGAAGTGTGGTGATCGATGATGATGTGTGGTACACAGTCCGAAGGTAGCACGTTGTTGGCTCCGGGCTGATGAAAATCAACGGTAATGATGCACTCCGCTTCATTGAGAACATCTTCCAATTCCCAATCGAGAAGAATCCTTCTCAATGGAATCTCTAGGAGTCGAACCATTGCTTGATTTTGCTGATGTTCAATTAATCCTCCGTGATAGATGGTTGGCTGGTGCCCGAGGAAAGAGACCAATTCGTACATAGCCAATGCAGAAGAAAGCGCATCAGGATCTGGGTTATCGTGACAGAAAATGGCTACTTTGGATTGTTCTGGAAGATGTCGAATGTACGATTCCAAAACGGTCGCTCCTGCGTGACGCTCCCAAGCACGAACTTTTTCCTTGTAGGCTGCAGTAATGATGTCCTTTGCGTCGATCTTATCGACAGAATCGAGACCTTCGCCAACCGTTTTCTCGCATAGGATTGGTGTATCTGGCCATCGTACACGGAGTGTGGATAATGCCTGTTCATCCTCAAGAACTTGGACATCAACCACGATGACAGCAGTTGGTTTTTGTCCGCTATCAGGAAGATCTGAAACCGGCATAGCTTGAGGCAAGGGCAGGATTTCACATTCACCAATTTCATCTTTGATTTCAAGCATTGAAGCGAGGCCAATAAGTCGTGTTGGCCTTCTCTCAGAACACCATCTCGCCAATTGAACGGCGATATCGCTGTGACCAATCACCAAGAACATTGGATGCTCCTCGGTTTCGAATCTCGTAGTCCAAACTTGAATGTTCGTATTCAGAAGGAAATCTGAACGTTCTCTCGCTGAACACCTTCAACAACGAACAACTCTCGTCGTACGCATCCCTTCATACCAGCAACAAAGTTGGTTGGAATCATTTGGATAGCTGCGTTGAAGTTGGTCGAAGATGCGTTGTAAAATTCACGTCGATCAGCGAGTTGGTTCTCAAGAGCAACCAGTTGGTTTTGTAGGTTGACGAAGGATGTGTCGGCCTTAAGGTCGGGGTATTGTTCAGCGACCATGTTGATGCGAGGGAGCATTCCAGAGAGGATGCCTTCAGCAGCGCCTACGCCTTTAACGTCCCCTTGAGCAAGCGCACCAGCTGCTGTTTGTCGTGCCACTGCAAATTGCTCGAAGATTTCTCGCTCATGCTCTGCGTATCCCTTGACGATGTTGACAAGATTTGGAATCATGTCGTAACGTTGCTTGAGGAGAACGTCGATGTCTGCCCAGGATTTGTTTGCGTTTTCTTCGAGGCGTACCAAGCGGTTCCAAGTGCTAAAAATCCAGATAATGAGTACAAGAGCGATAAATCCGCCAACAATAAGTCCAATCATAAGAGCGTCCATGGATTCAAGTCGTGTGAGATTCCTATTTGAACCTATACCACCGATTGCGTTGATATGATATGCTGACTTGACATCGATGTCCTATGGACGCTGCTACCATGGCTCTGGTTCTCCTTGGCAGCGGTTTCATTGGATTTCTTTTCGCACCGCTTGGATTAGGAGGGGGTCTGCTCTTTGCTCCGTTGCTTCACTACGGTTTGGGATGGGAGATCGATGGTGCCCTTCTCATCGTCTCACTCGGTCTTTCTGCAACGGTATCGTGGGGATCTGGTCTTCGTCATCGCAAAGAAGGTCATGTTTCTGATATGCGTTTCAAACAAAGTCTCTTCGGAGCATTACCAGGTGCCATCATCGGTGTTGTTATTGTAGCATCAATGAGCGGTTCATTCGATGTATTGTTCAAATTACTGAGCCTTGCTTTTGTAATATGGGCGATCGTCAAAACGCTTCGTTCAAAAAAGAATCAAACTGCACAAAACAATGAACCAAACATGTTGCCTCTACGTGTCGGAGTGGCTTCAGGTGGCCTCCTATCCTCCGTCTTAGCCATCGGGGCAGGGGCAATTTACGTTCCCGTTTTGCGTACATATGGAGGTTTAGAATCACGCAAAGCGATTGGTACCAGCCTTCACATCATGATGGTGGTTTTACCCATTTCAATTCTAGCTCATTTTTTAGCACTCGATCAAAATCAAGTCGATGTACTCTCTTCGCACCTTTTGTTGATACTCAGCCTACCTGTCGTGGTCATTGTCGCAGCAAACCTTGGTGCCCGATTTGGTATCGCCAAAGTATCTGAGCAGCGCATCATGCAATTGTTCGTAGCAGTTTTGTTCGTAATCGGGATTCGTTATGTCCTCGATTTGAGTTCAAAGTTGCTGTAAATTAGCAAGCATCGAAGGCTTCGATCAGATATTCCGTAATTGGACTTGTCCAAGCCAATTCACTGATACCATCGCGACCTTGGAGGGCGTAGGCTCGAACGACATCTCGAACACGGACGTTGCCATCTGATGAGCGTGCTAAGATGGTCGCAGCCTTCACTGCTTTACCGGTACCATGAGGGTCGTAGACGGTGTCAAGTGCTTCCTCAAGGAACCAATCGGCTTTCCCTCCAGGCTCGCCTTCGTAGGTTTTCTTTGGACGCTTGGCACCGAAGAGGCCACCAGATTTTGGTTTGCTCTTTGCTTTGGATTGCGTTTTCTTCGGTTCTGTTTTCTTTTTAGGTTCTGATTTTGCGGAGGACTTCGATTTACCATCTGCTTTGAATTCCTTTTCAAGTTCAGCACGAATTTCTGATTCAAGTTGCTCTCGTAGAGCGTCCTCGCTACCATCAGCAGCAGTTTTCGCAGCACGAGCAACAGCGTCATCTCGCTCGTCTTTCAGAGCCTGAATGACGTTGACGTAGTGGCTTGCAACCTCTATGAGCGCAGTTTCCATTGCTGCTTCCATTTGCATTGAAACAACGTCAGAAGAAGATTCACGCCACTTTCTCCATTGCAACATGGTGTTGTTGTGAATGTCTGAGCCGCACTTTGGGCAGAAACTTCGCTTTGGTGGTTTCAACACCGGTATAGCCCGCATGGCTTCAGGATCTATTCCTTCATGCTCTCCGCTTGCAACATCATGGATGTGCGTCGAAGCATCCATTCCATGGTCCATGGCATCTCGGAACATGTTATCAGACATGTCCAATGTTCCTGCTTTTATCATGTCCCATCCGGTTGTTCCTTTAACAACTGCCCGAACAGCTGCGTTTGCTGCAGGCGATTGACCAAATTCATGCTTCTTGAGAGGTGAAATTTCTTCTCCAGCACCCTCAAATGCTTGGCCGATATCAAAATTCTCTCCATCATCAGCTGCAGCAGCGATTCCCATTGTGATTGGATTCGCACCTTCTTCAACACGAGCAATCATGTCAAATTTTTCAGCCATTGAGAGGTCCTCTCGATGGCGAATGACTTCCTTGATTTGGTTGAGGTCGTGTCCTGTTGAAGTGATTGGACCTTGGATTGTCAAATCGTGGCCACAGGAGAGACAGAACTTCGCAGCAGCCTCGACACCCGCTTCACACGTCGGACAAAAGACGCCTGCCATGTTGTTGAGATGGTCCGACCTCTTTTCAACTCTTAGGGTCAAGAGAGTGCTAACATCAGGATTCTTCTCTTTATTGGACACAAGCACTGAGTAGGTTCACAATGGCTGTTTGATCCAGTTCTGCAAGGATGGTCGGCAATCGTGGTCCACGTTCGGTCCCCATGATGCAAAGGTAGAGTGCTCTGTAGGCATGTCGTGGAGACATATCCATTGACTTAGCCGTACTGGATATAGTCGACTGGATGCTTGATGCATTCCAATCGCACGCCCCAAATGCCTCAACAAGTGTTGGTAGAATCGCTCGATTTTCTTCATCCAAGAGGCGAACTGCATCCGAATCTGGCTCTTTGAGAATGGTGATGCGTAGTTCATCGGGAAAGTGTCGAGATTGGACCCACGTTCGCATGCGTTCGAGCCTGTCAATCATTGATTGAGAGACGTTACCCTTGAGGCCGAGAGAGCCCCAGACATCATCATCCTTGGATTTGGTTTGTGCCAACATAGCAAGATGTCGGAAGGTGACCTTGGACGTTTCCTCAAGAGGAGATATGAGTGATAATTGAAGTGCAGTTCGAGCATCTTCGATAGCGACCATCTGTCTCCTACTCAGGCCCTCTTTTTGCATTTCTATAGAGAAATCCCGGGCAGTGGTTCGCTCAAATTCATCCGCCAGGTTAACGAGCCCCATTCCGGTGTCAAATTCGATTGCCTTGTTGGGTTTTGTCGAAGCAACAAGATATCGCAGAATCTCGGGTGGTACAAGGGAAAGTGCTTCCAGTGGGCCGATGGTGTTGCCTGATGAGGAGGACATCGCTCCTTGGCCACGCAAACTGATCCACTCGTAAGTGAGGTCAACAGGAGCATCTCTTCCAAACAACTCAATGATTTCTTTTCCAGTATCGTACGACCCACCAGCAGCACCGTGATCTTTACCAAACGGTTCCATTGTGACGCCAATCCAAGCCCACTTGGCCGGCCAGTCAATACGCCAAGGTAGCTTACCTTGTCCCTTTGTTACATCGCTTGTACCCTCATGACCATCTGAATCAACCCACGTCACGATTGGGTCACTCCAATCGATCACGCGTATACCATCGATGGACCCATTCGAATCAATCGGATTCCATGGAAACCAATCAGCTGGGAGTTCTCGACTCGAAACACGCTCAATGATTTCACGAATTTTGTCTGCATTGTTGCAGGCAATTCGAGCAGTTTCGGCAAATTTTCCATTTGCATAAGCATCGTAGTTATCGATGAACCGTGGTCGAACATCAATCTGCTCAAGGGCTTGTTTGAATGGTTCTAGGAAATGGTCTGCATAAGAAACACCATTTGCAAAGCGCTCCATATCAGGCTGGCCTTCTGTGTTTGGAGGTGGTATTCGCTTGAGTTGATGGCCAATGTATTTTGAATAAGAATCATCAAGGAAAGAGTAGACCTTTCTTAGAGGATCTGCACTGTCAACAATGAAGACGAATTCAACATCAAGTCCTGCTTTTTTGGCTGCTTTCGCAATCATGTCCCCTGTCAATATCTCGCGGAGATGGCCAATGTGAAATTCACCACTTGGTGTGATGCCTGTCGATACAATATGCTTCTGCCCTCGTTCGGAAAGCCGTTGTGCGACAACATCCGACCAATGCATGACCTCACCTCAAACCGGTACTGCTCGAATCAACCCGCGCAGAGGAACATCGTCGACTTCATTCCGAACGGTTTTGTTAACGAGAACAAGAGCGAGAACAACCTCGCCTCCTGCTGCTCGAATGGCAGCAATTGTGTTGCTCATTGTCACACCACTCGACAGAACATCGTCGATGATGACAACCTTCTTTCCGCCTCCGACTTGGCCATACTTGTTGGAAAGCGCACCTGCGCCAGGCTCGCCATCGACATTACGATGGATGGCAACCTCGACGTCAAGAGCCTGTGCAACTTCGTGTGCAAAGGCAATGCCATTGATGGAAATACCGACGACAGTGTCGACCTCTTCGACCTCTTCGATGACAACATCAGCCATGATATCACCGATGGCGGTGATACGTGCGGGTCGAACACCGATGGTCCTCCATCCGACACGTACGTCTGTTGGTCGTTCTGATGTTGAATCGGTCAGGAGCCATTGGATGGTATCCTGAGAGAGCGATAGTTCGTCGGCAATCTGTTGCGAATTGAGTCCATCTTTTCGCAGATTTTTTACGATGGTTTTCAACTCTTCAATACTCAGTGCCATGTTATCGTGCCAAGCGAACATGCTTACCTCCATGAAGGCTTTGGATATTTTCCATCAAAGACTTGAAGAGAAAGGGGTGTCAGGAGGCATCATGAGCGACTTTGATTATGAGACGTTACTGAACCGGGCACGGGATAACATCCCGGAGGACATATCATCCCGTGCACGATGGCGGTTGCCAGAACCTCAGATCATGATTGAAGGTTCAAACACAATTCTCCGTAACTTTACGGAAGTTGTAGGAATGATGGACCGTGATGACAATCACGTGTATCAGTATATTCTCAACGAACTTGGTACGTCTGGTTCTCGTGACGGCCCTCGAGCACGATTCAAAGGACGAATACCTCCGAAGCGTCTGAAGAAGGCAATTGTTGGATACGTAAACACCTACATCAAGTGCAGCCAATGCAGCGCACCCGATACCCATTTCATCAAGCAAGACCGTACAACATTGCTGAAGTGTCAAGCGTGTGGTGCAACACGTCCGGTCAAGCTGTAATCAATCTTCGAAATCCATCAACAGAGCAGAATCTGTGGTTCCATCCTTGATGTGCTGAATCAACGACTTGATGTCAATCTCAGTGTTCAATCGATACCAGGTTCCTTCTGGATAAACCACGCATGCAATTCCATTTTCACAGAAGTCCAAACACCCTGATTTCTGTATTCGAATGTTGGCTAGTCCTTCTTCTCGTGCTGCAGCCTTGATCGCAGAGAGCAAATTGAGGCTCCCTCTGTTTCTGCATGATGGCCGCGCTGCACTTTCTGGTCGTTCATGTCCACAGATGAACACGTGCCGTTCGTATCCGGGTTTCTGACGCCCTTTCGCATCGCGTGGCATGCTCAGTCCTCAATTGAATTGATGGCTTTTGCAACAACGATATCGAGAGATGTCACTTTCCCCTCATCGTGCGTCGTCAACTCAACAACCACATAGCCCCAACCGAAGTGAAGGTCAGCATGGTGATTCTGTTCTTCACAGATTTCGCTGATTGCATCGATGAACGTTTTCGCTTCTGCAAAGTTCTCAAACGAGAATTCACGCATGAGATGGTTTTCTTGAAGCGACCATCCTTGTGGTACGTCCATGCTCTCATCCCCAAAGATGGGCGTCGTCGTTACCAGTGGTTTCTTTTTCGACCTTTTCGTGAAGGGTTGAGCGACGCTTCATGTCTTCTCGCTCAAAGGCGAGGAGTTCCTTGTCGTCGATGTAGGCTGGGCGTGTGTGAGCAACCAGAACGATTTGGACAATCGTGTCTCGAGCAATGAATCTCTGGATGCCATCGCCATCAAGGATTTCGAGGCTTGTTTTCCCAGAAGAAATCAATCGGCCACGGACCCAAGGATCGGAGTCCGGCAACAATGCACGGGCATCGATGAGAATCTCAATCAAGTCGTCACGTCGCAAACCGTTTCGGCGTTCGAGCAAATCTCCGTTGTGAACTCCTTGGAGTTTTTCAAGTGAAGGAGAACCGAGGTCGCTCCACAATCCGATGGCCCAGTCTGGAAGGTCAACCTTGTTTGCTTTCTTCGGCATGATGTTCTCTGGTTGGCAACCCTACATAACCATGTGCAATTTCTTTCTTGATGGTTTGAACGGGGTGAGGGGTTCTTGAAGTGTTGGCACTCCGCTTGAATTGGGGTTCCCATGAAAGTCACGTGGAGGCAGTTGCCAACTGTGTTGTTCGAGGACGAAGTTCTCGACAAGGCCTTCTCTCGTGCCCGCAAGGCTGCGGACCGTGTCGAGGATCCAAACCGTGTTTTTCGAACCCGAAAACAAATGACTCGCATGGTTCAAACTGCGGCAGACATCATCCATACGATGTTGACTGAAACGGTCAAGACATGGCCTTCACTTGATCAATCACCACAATTTGATGTTGCAATGATCGAGGCTTGCGTAGGCACAGACGATTATCGACATCACTTATCCATGTTACAATGGGGTGCCTCTCAAGTGCAGCGTATTGCAACGCAAAACACTCGAAAAATTATCCGCACGGCTCGAATTGAATTGATGCATGAAGCTCGCCGGGAAGCCTATGGTCGCATTGGCTCGATTATGGGACGTGTAGGCCCTTCCCTAAAATGGCTCAACGAATCTCGAGAGATTCTGAAAGCGCTTCCACAAATCGATAGTAGTTTGCCTGTCATCGTTGTTTGTGGTGCCCCAAATGTTGGCAAGTCTGCCTTCATAAGCGCCTTATCATCTGGAAACATGGAGGTTAATCACTATCCATTTACGACAAAGCAAATTCACATTGGTCACTTTACGCAACGCCGACTTCAACATCAGATGGTGGATACACCAGGATTGCTCGACCGACCAATGCACGAACGCAATTCCATCGAATTGCAGGCGATTGCCGCGCTGGAGCACATTGGAAGTTTGATTTTGTTCCTCATCGATCGAACAGAGGAATGTGGTATGTCATGGCAAGACCAAATGAATCTCTTAGAAGATGTTGAGCGACTCTTGCCAGGTACGGAGTTGATGGTCGTGAGTTCCAAGGCTGATGCGTTGACTCCACTTCCTGAGGATTGGGATTTTGTCAAAGAATCCGAACAGCGATGGAGAGACAATGGTTCGCAAGGCGAACCAAAGCTGCCACTTCTCATCGATGACGAAGGTCGGCCAACGATGAGCGCATTGGAAAAGGTTGGACTTGATGCACTTCGCTTGGAAGTTGTCCGTAAAGTGAAGGATGCGCAGATTGTTGACCCGCTTGTCTTACCTGAAGGTTGGCATCGTTCGAGATAACTCTACATCAATCGAGCGAGAACCGGCAGGATGGTTAAGAAGGCAAAGATGCCGAAGAAAACCAGCATCCACACACGCATTCGTTCCTTGTTCTTCTCATCCTTCTCGTACTTTTTGATGCATTCATCGTCTTTGCAGACCCGTTCTTCTGCTTTTGCTGATATATCGATGCCACACACTCGACAATGTTTGTGTGATGGAATATGAGCCATCGCCTTCGAGCGTTTTGGCATGTTCTTGACTTTCTGCTTTACAGCGGACGCATCGACCATCAAATCACTCCGGTTGAACCAAGGTTCCCTCGAATGGGCGTCCTTCCAATGCATCTTCAATCCGACGGATGTCACGTCCATCAAGAACGCCAATTCTCAACCCACACTCGATGGCCCAATTGACAGCGATGGGGTCAACTGCAGCACTTTGTCCGGGTTGAAGCGCTTCCTTTCCTGTAATCTCCTGTAGTTCTTTCAAGGTGAGTGTATGAAGTGGTTCAGCTTCGTCGTTGGTGCGCGGATCTGCTGTGTAGACGTGCGAGACATTGGTTGCAATGATGACATGAGCAGATCCCGCATCTCGTGCGAATGCAACGCTTACGGCATCGGTTGTATGGCCCGGCTTTGTTCCTCCCATAACGACAATATCGAATCGTTCGAACAGACTTGCTGCTTCGTCAGTTGTTGTTGGTACAACGTCAGCGACATTGCAACCAATCTCGGCCAACATGGTTTGCAGGACGGTCGCATTCAACCGTGTGGCTGCAATACCAATTTCATCGAGTTTAAATCGGTCTGAAATCAAGTCCTTTGCCAACGTAATGCCTTCTCTTGCGGGTTTCCCACCACCAACCACGAGTCCAATTTTTCGACCATTTCCCTCGACATGAACGATGGTCTGTCGGAGTTGACCGAGCCATGTTTTGACGTCATGATCGCCGTACAAGAGCGAACCTCCCAGTGCAATGATGGTTGGTGCGACCATAGATTCGCCTCGTCAAGGCGTTTCTTATGGCTTGTCCTATCAAATCCAAGGCGAGAGTTGAAAACCCTTGGTCCGACCCCAACAGACAGGGGGTCAAACGTTGTCGGACGATGGTGAACTTGCAGCGAGAAGACTCCGTCTCAAACTCGCTCTTGAGGATCTTCGCGAAATGAAGGGATTCGGAACAGAACTCGTGACAGTGATTATTCCACCGGACCGACAAATCAGCGATGCCCGTTCCCTGTTACAAAACGAACACGGGCAGGCTGCAAACATCAAGTCCAAATCCACTCGAAAGAACGTTCAAGGAGCTATTGAATCAGCGATATCATCGCTTTCGAGATTCAAGAATGCAGGTGAACGAGGAATCGCTTTGTTCACGGGTGCCATCATTGTTGGAAACAACAAGACTCGACAAACGACGGTTGTTGTCGACGATCCTCCACAGGCCTTACTTTCGTTTCGATACCGCTGTGACTCATCCTTCGAATTGACACAATTAGAGGACATGCTTGTCGACAAGCGATCGTATGGTTTGTTCGTCATCGACCGATCTGAGGCTGCCTACGGGATTGCTTCCGGTAAGCGCATCCATGTTCAGGAACATTTGGTTTCAAACATCATGGGCAAGCACCGTCAAGGTGGTCAGTCCGCGCAACGATTCGAACGTTTGATTGAGGAAGCAGCTCACAACTTCTTCAAGCGAGCGACAGAACATGCCTGTTCGTACTGGCTACCGAACCTTGAGAACATTCAGGCCATCATTATCGGTGGACCTGGAGCAACCAAAGATTACGTCGTTCGAAACGAATACTTCCATCATGAGATTGCAAAGAAGATTGCAAAGACACACTTCGATGTTGGTTACTCCAACGAGTCTGGAGTCCGTGAATTGGTCGATAACGCAGGTTCCTTGATGGGCGAAATCGAATTGGATGCTGAGCGACAAATCATGAATCGGTTCCTCGCTGAACTGATCAAGGCCCAACCACGTGCGACCTACGGAGAAATGATGATTCGAAAAGCGCTTGAACAAGGTGCTGTTGATACGCTGCTTATCTCTGAAAGTTTGCGAAAGAATTCTGTTGAAATCGAATGTGGTGGATGTGGCCACACATGGACGGCATCTCTGTCTCGGACAGAAGAACTTCCAGAGTGCCCTTCTTGCGGAGTAAGTAACGACTCACATAAAGAATTGTCGAATATCTCTCTGATCGATGTACTGAGTGAAATGTCTGCGAAATCCAACAGTGAAATTGCCTTCATTTCGATTGATACAGAAGAGGGTGCGCAACTGGCCCATGGCTTTGGAGGCTTGGCTGCGATCCTTCGCTACCCAATGATGTGAGGTGTTTCAATGAAGATACTTCAAACAACCATTTCACCACACCTTGATTCAATCCTTTCAAAAATGGGTGTTACCAA
>JAYOBT010000017.1:25210-30791 GCA_038105035.1 Candidatus Poseidoniales archaeon
GAAAACTCTGGTCGAACCGGAGAGACCGTTCTACTGGAACACACTTCAGCAAATCCAAATGGGCCATTTCACGTTGGACGTGCCCGAAATGCGATTCTTGGAGATACCCTTGTTCGTTTGCACCGACTTCATGGCGATGATGTCCGAGCAGAGTACTATGTTGATGATATGGGAAAGCAAGTTGGTGTCCTCGCTTGGGCGCTTGAAAATCTCAGCGAAGAAGATGTCAACGAGCTTCTCTCTGAACGTGAACCACCCTCTGAGCGATGGCTCGCGAAAGCAGATCACCAACGTGTTCGATGGTATCAGGCTGCTCAAATTCTTCGAAAAGATGCTGATGAAGAGCGTAAGGCACAGATTGAGAAAGAGATCGGTTCACTTGTTCATGCCAGTGAGCATGGTGATGTTGGGGTATTGAAAGCATTCGAAGCAGCGTACATGCCCGTATTGGAGGGCATGCTTGCTACACTTTCCCGTTTAGGAATTTCTTATGATACATTCACCAAGGAATCGAGATTTGTTGTGGATGGAACCGTAGCACAACTCATGGAGACCCTAGATGCATTGGAGATAGCAGGCACTGCAGATAACGGTGCGGGCTTCCTCGATCTCGGTCAGCTTGGGTTGAAAGGAAAAACAGAATTCTTCTATAGAAGAGGCGATGGTTCAAGTCTCTATGCGACACGTGATGTTGCCTATCACATGTGGAAGTGGGGCGAATCCAACCGTTTGGTCAATGTACTCGGTGAAGATCACAAGTTGCAGGCAAAACAAGTAGGACTCACACTGGAAGAACTCGGCGAGAAGCGACCGGAAGTGTTGTTCTATTCCTTCATCAAACTGCCCGAGGGCAAGATGAGTACCCGACAAGGCAACGTGGTGTTCATGGACGATCTCTTGGAAGAAGCACACGCACAAGCCTCTGCAGTTGTTCGCGAACTTCGCCCTGAATACGACGATGACAAGGTTGCAAAGATTGCGGAAGCGGTTGGTACAGCGGCAGTTCGATTCAACATCATCAAAGTCAGTCCTGAAAAAGGATTCACGTTCCGCTGGGAGGAAGCACTCGCCTTTGAAGCGGGCTCAGCACCCTTCATCATGTATGCACACACCCGTGCATGCTCGATATCGAAGCGAGCAGAGGCCCTATCAACCTCTCCCGTCCAGCCTCCAAGTGTTGACTCAATGCCCGAAGGATTGGTTGAATTGTTGCGATTGATGTGCAAACACAACGACGTTCTCGAGCGTTCTGTTCGAGAGCAAAAAGCGCACCTATTTGCCCTTCACATGCTCGAATTAGCCAATGCCTACAACGGATTCTACCGAGACTGTCCAGTTGTAAAGGGTGATGAAGTGGACGGATTTGCTTTTGCAATCAGTCAAATGGCTCGTAATCTCATGCGTTCCGGACTTGAAGGGCTTGGAATCACACCGATCGAAGAAATGTAGTTACTCATTGGCTTGATAGGTCGACGTGTACATCTCTTGGGTTGCAGTGTCAGGGTGCTCATCGATTGAAGCAAGGACATCTGCTCCAATGGTTCGCAGTTCATTATACGCTTCTTCAATCTCTTTGACTTGCTTGAGAAATCGAAGTGGGGGCCAACCACAATCGATGATTTCGGGGTCGACTGTGTTCTGCTCAATCCATGCTGAGCATTGCGATCCGTAACACAAAGCCGAGAGATGTTCGAGGTCAACCCAAAACGTTCTCCGTTGGCATACAGGACAAATTTTCCCTTCAAGCGTTGTAAGAACAGTCATTCCGTCTTCACCAACAACATCAACATCCCACGCGATGATGGTTGCCTGTTGAAGATTCATTTGTTCGCTTTTTGCAAGGAAGGTTTTCATCACTTCCCAGGCGATTTGTTCGGTACTGAAACACCCCATCCCAATCGCGTTTCCGTCCGCCTCGAGAACGGAGGGCACGAAGACTCGGCTTGGAGAATCCATGCTCAACCTTGAACCCTGAAGGCTTTGAATCCTCCCTTTTGTCGGGGGTAGAAATCAGCGATTCCAGGTGTATTCGATGTAGGGCAAACCGCCTGGATGTGGCAGCGGTGCCTCTGGTTTTTCGATTCGAACAAACACCGTTTCGACATTCTCAGAATTTTGAATCTGTTCAGATATACGTCGAGCCATTGATTCCAAAAGGCGAATTGGTGGAGTGTTCAACACAACATCGTCAACAGCTTCTTGCAGTTGTGCATAGTCTACAGTGCTGCCAATTTTTCCATCCTCAACCGTGGATAAGAGGTCGACGCGTACCGAGATGTTGAACGGTTGAGGTTTGTTGTGTTCTTCATCGTAAAATCCGTGTATGCCATGAACGAGATAATCGTCCAAGCCAACGGAAATAGGCATCAATATCACTCCTCATCTCGCTCATGAACCCAAATCAGGTGATAACCGAACTGGGTCTTGACGGGTGTTGAAACCGTTTTCAGCGGCGTGCTCCACACCGCCTCTTCGAATTCACGCACCATGTTTCCTTTCCGGAACCATCCGAGATCGCCTCCTCGTTGCGATGATGGACACGTAGATTTCTTTCGAGCGAGTTTCTCAAAATCTTTGAGTTTGCCAATCTTTTCTGAAATCTGCACAGCTTCGGATTTTGAAGCAACCAAAATGTGCGAGGCGTGTGCGCTCGGTTTTACCATGGCTTGCCCACCTGTTCCGCCTTCTTGAACTCAACGCTCATGCAAAGACGGGCCAAGCCAGGTGACGGATGTAGGTCCCATATGCGATAACAGAAACGCCAAGGGACTCTTCATTGAAGCGTTCCATGGTATCGGCATAGGTGTGATACTCCCAGGAGCCCGAGCCGTAACATACCAAGGCATTTCCTTTCACTCCATCAGGGAGATCGTAGACAAAGGGTCCATGGTCGGAGTTGTATGGCATGCCGTCAGGCTCTCCCTTTTCACCAGCCAAGAGGCCAGTTGAGACCGAGTATTTTGGGAAGAGGTCGGGTCGTTCCTTCTCAAGCACATCAAGAACATCTTTCATTGCGTTGATGTCTTTTGCTGAGTTGGAAAAGAATCTCAGAGAATTGCCACGGTTAGCAATATCAATATCGACATGGTTCATATCGAGGTTGATGTAAAGTCGAAGATTTCGAGCGAGTTCGTTTGCATTTGCTCCGACGTATGCTTTGCTCCCCCAGAGTCCTTCCTCTTCGCCACCCCATGTGCAAAACCGAATGGTGTATTCCGGTGTGCCGCTCTCATTAGCGACCATGGCAATCTGACGAGCCATCTCAAGAACAGTTGCTGTACCTGATGTGTCATCTACTGCTCCTTGAGCGTGATAGACCGTGTCATGGTGAGCTCCTACGATGATAAGGTCCTCACTCTTTCCGTAGAGCGTTCCGCATGGGACACTGACAGAAAGTTCTCCAGCATTGTCTACGTCAGAGAACAAACGAAGGAATGCACCTTGTGCCGCCAATTCAAGCATTTGGTTTCCAGTGTTGTTTGAAACGGCAATGAATGGTATGTTTTCTGGAATTGAGCCACTGTTCGCGGCTTTCATGTCATCAACACGTATCGATTTGAAGATTGGAATGCAGTCATCGGCCACAATTTGTCCACAATTGGATTGATTGTTGATTCTCAAAATTCCTGCGAGCCCGTTCTCGGCGGCCTTGATGTAGATTCCAGTGTTGCCATCAATGCTGTTTCCTCCACGGACGATACCAACTTTACCTGATGCATCGGTCCAGAGTGAATCCACAGTCCCATCGTCAAGATCAATCAATTCCATCTCTTGACCGAACTGGTAATCTGCTGAACCAGAATATCCTTGCAGAACAAATTCTGTTCGATGTTCAAAGGTTGTGATTTGTGCACCAGCACCACTGTTGCAGGCTGCACCTGTGACAGGACTCCCAAATAATCCTCCAGCAGGTGGAATACACATGGAAAGAATAGGTGCACTGTTTACGGCAAACATTGGAACTGAGTAGGTATTCAACTGAGGTGAATATCCCATCTCGGTAAGATTGTCAAGAATCATTTGCGCACCAGCAGCCTCTTCAGGACTACCAGACATACGACCTTCCCATTCGGGGTGCCCCAAATTGACGAGTTCTTGTGCATACCAGCGTGTTTGACTCGCATCAAATCCGATTGGTTGGTAAACAGGTTCATCTTCTCCGAAGCCAAGAATTGAGGGATTGAACACGACCACCATGAGAAGTAGGACCGCTGCAACGGAACCAACCACTTGTGCAAGGTTGAATTGGCCGACAACGGTTCTACTCCAAACAGAGTCTCCTAATTCGATGACTTTCTCATCGTTGGATGCATTAAGCCTTTCAATCAATTCGGCTTTCTTTCCAGACTTTGGAAGACCACGCTCTCCAAGCATTGTTTTGAGCTGCTCCACCGTTAAGGAATCAAGCGAATCTTCCTTGCTCATGACATCGAACAAACTGCTTGCTCATTTGAACCCGTTGGCCAACTGCATCTCATTCGTCCAGCTCTTCACCGGTCCAGCGCTTGCCGATGGTGTGCTTTAAACCGATTTGATCGAGAATACGGGCGACAACAAAATCCACCATGTCGTCAATGGATGTTGGATGATTGTAGAATCCAGGTGATGCTGGAATGACCACAGTCCCCCAGCCGGACAGTTTGGCCATGTTCTCAAGATGGACTGTAGCATAGGGTGCCTCTCGAGGAACGATGATGAGTTTGCGCTGCTCTTTCATGGCAACGATGGCGGAACGTGTGATCAAGTTGTCACCGATGCCTGCAGCGAGTTTGCCGAGTGTTGTGCCCGAACATGGGCAAATGACAACAGCGTCAATCGGCGCAGAACCTGAAGCAGATTTCGCACCGATGTTGGCTTGAGCTTCAAGAATGGCTCCAGTTTCCTCGGCAAGTGCTTCCGGGGTGGTGTCGCATTCGTGCTTGAGTGTGATACGACCTGAGTCACTGACGACGAGTCGAATACCAATGCCAAGTTCGTTCAGTGCTTGGGCAAGGCGGACCCCATAAATGGCTCCGCTCGCACCTGAAATCCCTAGAACGACCTCTCCCATGGTTTCAAATCCGTCCATTCTCATATATGCACTTGTTTGTTTCCCAAGCGCTGAAAAAACCTAGAGGTCACCGGGAATCTTCTTGCTCATTAGCCAGCGGCAACTGAAGATGCCCAAACATACAGCACGACTGCAAGAATGAACAAGACAATCGTGAAGATGAAGATGCCAATGGCGACCCAGGAGCAAATTTTAGCGGCTTTTGCCATCCCCGCATCAGGATGACCCGGAAATTGGTTGGTGATGTTAAGAGCGCCGTTTGCTAGGATGAGTCCAGGGACGGCAAAGAAGATGCCAAGCCCATAGATGAAGGACATAACGATCGAAATGATGGAAAGGACAAGAGCGAGGGTTGCCTTGGTTTGTGGGTAGTTAGCGACCATTGTATGAGGCTGTTGAATCACTTGCGGGTTGGGTGCTTGCATGAGTATTGTTTGATTCATGAGTTTATGTTATTTTTCCCGTAAACGGTATCAAATCATTCAAATCAACGCTCCAAGATGCTCGACATGCATTGAAGTAAAGCCGCCT
>JAYOBT010000056.1:0-6220 GCA_038105035.1 Candidatus Poseidoniales archaeon
TTCGGCCCTGTCGAGATTGATATCACACCACCAACATGGCCACAAATATCCATTTCTGAAAGCCGTGGCGACCTCGGCTTCGTTGCTATGGAATGGGGGAACCTGCAAGAATTGAGTGAGTCGTATCAGATTTGGCGCCACAACGGCAATCCGTTTGAAGAATCATCGAGCAGTAGTAGCGATGAGGATGGCTGGGAATTGGCAATGGATGACATCGATGTTGGCCTGCAAAACTCCGCTACGATTATTCGAAATGTACCGATTACGGCTGGCTCAGAACAGGACGCCTGGTACGCCGTTACTGTCTGTGATCAATTCAAGAATTGCAACAACGAAATCTTGGAAGGGCTGAATGCGAACCTCCTGCGAGAGGATGCTCGCCCGCCAACAATCACAATGGAACTGATTGACGAAGAAGGCATTCCTTACACAAGCCCCTCTCTCGTACCAGGCCTCTACACCGTGAAAATTGAAGTGAGTGAATACCTCAAAACCACGCCAACCATTGAGGTATTCTCAGAAGATGGTTACAATGAAACAGCTGGCGGAACTGTGATGACGCAGATTGCAGACAACTCTCTCAACCCAGACAAAGGTCCTGAGTACAGTTACGAGTTCAGAATTTCAGCCTCTGAGAAGGCGAGCGATCTGACCATCCGTATGACACTTGTCGATGTAGCAGACAACGAAGGCATCATCAGCAACACATCGTACAAGATTGATGCACAATCACCAACCATTGCTGTCTATGCTCCATCACCATCCTCTGAAGGCTCGAAATATCTCTATGGAAACAAAATCAACCTGATGTTTGCTGCAGAAGACGATGTTCAAATCGGTAGCCTACAATATCGTTTCACCTTCAACTACGGAGGATTGACGGGATCAACGAGCACCTCACCTTGGGCCAATGCGGAAGGAATAACCGATCTCAACGGCGATGAAACCTCCCTCGTCAGCGACATGGAATTCTCAGCAGGTACCTTCGATGCAGGCCAACACGCCATCACAGTCCGTGCGCTTGATACAGCTGGAAACCAAAAGACGGCACAAGTTGTCTTTGTTGTCGATTTTTGCCGAAACAATCTGGAAGGCGAAACGGTCTGTACGTTTGAAGAGGATCTCAAACCGGAACCAGAACCTGAAATCGTTACACCTTCAATGAGTGAGCCGCCATATGTTTTGGTTTGGATTGCAGTTGCGGTCAATGTTGTCATCTTCGTTGTCGCTTTGTTGATTGTTCAAGTGAGTCTATCCGGCCCGAAAAAGAAGAAGAAGGGCGGAGACGAAGATGAGGACGATGACTGGATGTCTGAATTCATTGGAACAACGCAAGACTTGGATATGGATTCCATCACGGGAACAGGATCCGCCGCAGAAGAGAAGAAGGAAGATGAAAAGAAATCCGAACCTGCTGAGCCTGAGGAAGAAGATGATCCCTTTGCCGTCAATGTTGTTCAACGCAAGACGCGTCGCAAGAAGAAAGCCGAGGAAGAAGAGGAAGACGATGACGACGACGATCTCTCATGGGCTGGTCTTGATGACGATGACGACGATGATGATGATGACGATGACGATGATGATGACGATGATGAAGATTCGAAGCCTCGTAAGCGTCCTGTTCGAAAACGACCTGCTCGAAAGGCAGCACCAACCCGTAAACGCCCCGTTCGTCGTAAGAAGAGCGAGGATTGAACTGTTGATGTGGTCAAATGGCTGAACACATTGAACACCATCATCACTCTGTCCTTGATGCGTTCAATCCGCTACACAATCGACTGAATTGGCTGCTTGTAGCTGTTCCAATCACATTGTTCTTTGAATATCAACACAATGTGGAAATGACCTTTCTGTTCTCGATGATTGCCATCATGCCTCTTGCGTTTCTCATGGGACATGCGACCGAAGAAATTGCACTACGAGCAGGCGAAAACCTCGGGGGGCTGCTCAATGCAACGTTTGGAAATGCTGTTGAAATCATCATTGCAGGGCTTGCTCTCTGGACGGCTGCTCACCATGCAGATCAAGCAGAAATCATGATTCAATTGGTACAGGCGAGTTTGATCGGAAGCATTCTCGGCAACCTACTGTTGGTACTCGGCTTGGCGCTTCTCTGGGGAGGGTACAAACATCGAACGCAAACCTTCAACCAAGAAGCCCTTTCCATGAATGGGAGTTTGCTGCTTCTTGCAGTGCTTGCGTTGATCATTCCAGCCGCTGCATCACACACTGGTGCGGATTCCAATATTCTGAACTTGTCACGCTATGCTTCACTTGTTCTCCTCCTCATGTATGGCTTGTCTTTGTTTTTCCAATTCAAGACACACTCACACTTGTTTGATGTAACTTCAGAAACTGAAGCCAAGGAAGATCCGAAAATGACCACGAAAGACGCCTGGATTCTTCTTATCCTTGCGACTGTTTTGGTAGGGTGGATGGCAGAGGTTCTGGTCCACAGTGTTGATGAAGCAGCCGAAGGATGGGGTCTGCCTACTCTCTTTATCGGTGTCATTCTTCTGCCATTCTTTGGGAATGCAGCAGAGCACTTCACTGCTGTTTTGGTTGCAGGAAAGGACAAGATGGATCTTTCACTTGCGATTGCCATTGGCTCAAGTGTTCAAATCGCTGTGTTTGTTGCTCCACTGATGGTTCTCTTTGCTTGGATTCTTGGAGTCAACCTTTCACTTGAATTTGGTATCCTTGAAACAGCTGCAACATTCATGTCCGTTCTCGTAGCGAATTTTATCCTCAACGATGGGAAAACCAATTGGCTCGAGGGTGTGATGTTGCTCGCATGTTATACCATCCTTGCTCTTTCGTTCTTTGAGGTGTGAGCAGCATGTTGGATTCGTTCACTTCAAGAGGAAAGTCTGGTGCTGTGTTGATTGCTATGGGTAGTCTTCTCCTTTTTGCTGGTATGATTGGCTTCACACTAACTGGTGAAGTGGAGGACGTACCAACACCAAATTCGCCCAATCAGGCTTTCTTTGCGGAGGAACCTCTGCCAGAGAACGTTCTCTCACCGCTGTTTGCAGCAGAACTGACCATCACTTGGGATCGTGATGATGTATGGATGGGTCTTGTTGACGCAGATGAAAAGAAACGATGCGAAGATGTGCCTAGCAGCTTTTTCACCCCAGGTCTCGGATGTGACGGAACTTCAACCAACTTTGTTGCTGGTGATTCCAGTGCAACTGCAAGCGAAGGATTCAGTTGGGATATGGAATCTGGAACATACTTCGCTGCTCTTGGTGCAAAGGATGGCGCATTACCGGCTGGAACCGAAGTTGTTGTGTCGTACGAGGTACATATTGGCCATTCGTTGCTGAGCCTACTGGTCTCGTTTGCAGGCATGTTTGCTGGTGGCGTTCTGATGTATTACGGTCGAGATTAATCATTCAACGCCATCGTAGTAGGATTCAACGGCATCATCCAATTCAGCGATGATGTTCTTCTCATCGAGTGAGAGTGTGACTCCATTCTTACGCAGCGCTCGTCCTTTGACCCACACATCGAGACATTCTCCGCCATTGTAGATGAGATTCGCTAAGTGTCGGTTGTTGGATCGACCAAGAGGTCGCATGCGTATGTCATCCAAATCCCAGGCGACCCAATCTTGACTCCCCTTCGTTGCAATCTTGAAGATGTCTTGCGCCGGAAGAAGTGTTGAATCCCAATGATCGTGTCGTTGAACGAGGCTTGCAAGCCGAGCTTCATGCAACAGATTGAGTCCATTTCCGCTGGATGCAGCTCCATCGGTTCCAATACGGACATCAACGCCTGCATCACGGTATGGAGGGAAGGAGAGTGTACCGCCACATGCAAGTTTCATGTTGGATGAGGGACAGTGGACTGCGGTAACATTCTGTTCGGCCATCATACGGATTTCGTTCTTCTTGACCCAAGAGGCGTGAGCAAATATGGTTCCAGGTTGGATGAAGTCAAGTGAATCGAGATACTCAACAGGGTACATCCCATTGGCTTCTTTGCAATCTGCGACCTCCTGCCGCGTCTCACTGACATGAATGTGAAGGCGCCCTTTTCGGCGTTGAGCAAGGTCACTTGCCCTCTGCAAGGTCTCCTTTGAACAGAGATAGACCGAATGGGTTGCAATGGCATACTGCACCAAATCCTCCTGCTTGTTCTGTGCTAGGAGTTGATCAAGTTCTGAGAGAGCAGATTCAGCATCATCGTGCGAAGGAAGTGCAGCGTCGCTCACTGGCCCACCGATAAGGCCACGGAGTCCAGCATCCGTGAGAACTTCACCCGTAACTGAGGGGAAGAAATACATGTCAGCCGCGAAGGTCGATCCAGTACGGATCATCTCTGCAGCAGCGGCACTGGTTCCCACTCGAACATATTCTGGTGTAATACGTGCTTCTGTTGGAAAAATCGCCTCATTCAACCATCGATGCAATGGATAACCATCGCTGAAATCTCGAGCATTCAACTGCATGGCGAGATGGGTATGCCAGTTCTGCAATGAACGAGTAAGGACACGTTGTGAACCATCGATCTCTTCGACAACGTCCTCATCTCCTTTGGATTCCGACCATGTGCCATCTGGGTGAAGAAGAACGTCTCCAACGATTTTGTTGAAGTCATCGTCGTACAGGACGGTGTTGGTATAGCGCACTGCTGTATCATCGCCCATGTTGATGCCTACCTCTGCTTCTTCATGAGCCTAGTGTTTGAATCGGTGGAATTATGACCACACGTTCATGCCCTCGGTCAGCGCCACTGTGGCTTAGTTGGTAGAGCGTCTGATTCGTAATCAGAAGGTCGGGAGTTCGAGTCTCCCCTGTGGCTCCTTATTCTTCGTGAAGAACAGGTGTAATTTCCAGTTGATACCGTTGGGCACTCAACTCGAGTGCGTGAATACCAGGAAGCGTGCGTCCTGCAATGTAGTCCAAGCATGCGCCACCACCTGTGGACACGTGCCCCATCTTGTCACTCATGCCACGTTGACTGACCAATGTTGCAGTATGCCCTCCACCCATCAGTGCATACCCATTGGTTTCTGCACAGGCACTCAGCATTTCGATGGTTCCTAGCGCGAAGTCAGGAATCTCAAACACCCCTGCCGGACCATTGAGAATGACGGTTCCTGCCTCTTTGATGCGAGTTGATAATGCACGAATCGATTCGAGACCGAGGTCGAACAGTGGAGCATGAATCGGTAACTCTTCGATCTTGAGATCAATTCGATTACCTTCCACGTTTGCAGCTACATCGACAGGAAGGACAATCCTGTCAGCGTATGTGGAGAGAAGTGACCTTGCAGAGTCAACGGTTGGGCCCCAAGCATCCTTCAATTCATTCTGAAGGAATTCGACGTTACCATCACCAATATCATTGCCTGAAAGATGAATGGCGAGATTTGCTACTCCTCCAGTGAGCCAAACCTCATCTGCGATGGAGTTGTTCAGCATGTTCAGTGCAACTTCGATGCTGTCGTCAACCTTGATTCCTCCGAGAACAGCGATACAAGGACGTGCAGGCGCATCGAGGGCAAGATCGAGTTGACGAATTTCGTGAGCCATCAATTCGCCTGCAACACAAGGTAGGTGATGGGCGAATCCAACGATGCTTGGTGAATTTCGATGGGCACAAGCAAAGGCATCGTTGACAAAAACATCAGCAACACTGGCCAAGTCCTGGACCAGTGATGTTTCAGAAAGGGCGAGTGCATCACCTTTCGATCCGACTTCTTCTGGATCCATTCGAATGTTGTTGAGCATGAGGATATCGCCATCGTTCATAGCTTCAATTGCTTTCATGGCTTTCTCGCCGTGAATGTCTTGCACCCACTTAATTGGTCGTCCAAGAAGACGCCCCAACTCACGAGCATGACCCAGCGTACTCGTGAAATCGTTCTTACCTGGGCGTGATTGATGTGCAATCAACACGGTTTTTGCCTTGGATAATCGGTTGATGGTTGGAAGAATGGCACGAATCCGCGTGTCATCGAGAAAGGCTCGAGTCGATGGGTCCAATGGACTGTTAATGTCGATGCGAACCAAGACGGTTTTGCCTTCGACGTTGATGTTGTCCAAGGTCAGGACGTTCGCCATTGATTCTCCGACGAGGAGAGAGTTTTTGATTCCTGTTATTTTCATCGATTTCTTTTTGTCCAGTATCCGCTCGAGCGAACCAAGGTGATTCGATGAAAAATGAATCTCTTCTTTCGATTTGGATTGAAGCGAAACAGATCATTGAG
>JAYOBT010000057.1:0-5795 GCA_038105035.1 Candidatus Poseidoniales archaeon
CGCCGGTCTTGAAGGTGGTTTTGGTAGCGATAGGAGGGTTCGTCGTTCCGTTTGCTGCATGGAAATTCAACAAGAGCGGTGCGCAACGAGAAGCAAAGCGCCGTGGTGATATGATTGAGAAGTACCTCCCATACGCTGCATCCTACACCGCTGCGATGTCAGCAGCGAACGCAACACCTGCCAAGATTTTCCGTTCACTTGCCATGAACAAGGACATCTACGGTGACGTAGCAGACGATGCTGCCATGGTGTATAGGGATGTCACACTGCTTGGTTATGACCTGATTACTGCAATGAAATTGAGTGTTGATCGAGCCGCATCCGTTTGGCTCACCGAATTCTTCCAAGGAATGGTTGGTACACTAACAGCTGGTGGTCAATTGAAACTCTTCTTCCTTAACCGTGCTGAACACTACATGCGTGAAAACCGAACCCGTCTCGGGCAATTCTTGGAATCGATCGCTCTCCTTGCAGAATCGTACATTGTCGTCGCTGTTGCGATGCCGCTGTTCTTGATTGTCATGCTTGTCATTATGTTCTGGGTTTCCGGTTCTGGTGCTGAAATGTCCGAAGGCATGCTGTACGGTATCGTCCTTGGATTCGTACCAAACATTCACGATCCCTATGCACATCTGTAGAACACGGCAAACAAAGAACAAGATTGTCGTCAACCTCGACCTTCCGAAAGACGATACAACAATGACCAAGTTGTACGGTATCTTGTTCGTCTCCATTCTCCTTGGAATGACGACAGCTGTTGTTTGGGCAACCAATTCTGGATTTATTCCAACAAGCAACGGCGAGCCAATGTTCACCAACGTCGCTTGTGGAATCATTACTGGCGATAACGAGGCATTCAATGGCAATTCAAAACCCACATACGCACAGAATCAATCCTGTTCTCTGTTGCAAGACAGTCCAGACATTGTGACGTGGAGCGACGAGCCTTGGGAAGACATTCTGTTCAGAGGGAAGAATTTCGACGTACCCGGTGTTGATCCTCAGGCGACAGGGGGAGAGGTCGTGCTTCAGCCATTATCGATGACCTGTGAGGCGGAAGCCAGTGAACCTGTGACCTACACGGTTGCTATTCGAGATCGCTACGGTGAATTGCTCGATTTCTATCAAGGCAACACAGGTGTTTCTTCGGATACATGTCTCATCGAGTTGAATTCCATCGATGCTGGTAAGCGATACGAACTCATCGTCAAATCTGAAACTGAGAACGTTCCTCTTAATGAATTTACATTTAACATGGAAATTCAATACTTCGACGGCGTTCCTGCCAACATGAACAACAAGTCGCTGTGGATTGGTCCTGAATACAGTCTTGGTCCGCTGAGTGTTCATCCGACCATCTTCCTCAACTTCTTCGGTTTGATGTTCTTCTTCTTCCTCTGGCCAGCCTCGTTCTACTGGGAGAGCGTTGAGAACAGGAAGAACGAGATTGAAGAAAAGTTCCCTGATTTCCTTCGAGACCTTGCAGAATACTGGAAGGGTGGTCTTTCCATGACGGTGGCGGTTCAAACGTTGGCGACGTCTGAATACGGTGCACTGAATGACGAAGTCAAGAAGATGAGTGATCAGCTTTCGTGGGGTATCAAGTTCAGTGACGTTATTCTCCAATTCGCAGAACGTGTCGGCACGCCACTGGTCAAGCGTGCGATTTCGCTCATCTCCGAGGCCGACCGTTCTGGTGGAAAGATTTCCGATATTCTTGTTACAGCGGCCAACGATTCTCGTGAAATCAAGTTCCTTGAAGGTGAACGGAAACGAGCGATTGGTTCCTACATCGCTGTTATTTGGACCTCATATTTCGTTTTCCTCGGTGTTATTGTTGTTCTTTCAACGGTCTTTATTCCCGCAATTGCCAACTCAAACTCGTCCGATGACGGTGGCGGTGGACAAAACATTGGAAACATGAAGATTCGGAATGTCGATCCACTGTTTTTCTTGACAATTTTCTACTATGGTGTAACCATGCAAGCCATCGGTAACGGGTGCATGGCTGGTCTGATGGCAACGGGAAGATTTTCTGCTGGATTCAAACATTCAGGAATGATGATTCTTGTCGCACTTGTTGTGTTTAACGTGATTGCGTTCACGCCTAATCTCATTGGAATTACCACTCCGCCGGGTGTGAATCCATCGGTTGGAACGTTCGTACCTGCACCTCTCAATTTGGGAGGATGATGTTGTGCGTAAGGACGAGGAGGCTCAAGTTCACATTCTTGAGATGCTCACATTGTTTTGGTTGTTCTTCATGTCAGCAACCTTCCTCATTCGCGTCAATGTTCCCGATGCACGATCGGTGGCCATCGACGCATCGCTTGAATCTGCAGGCGAGGATGCCATTACAGCCTCCATGGCCTTGCCTCCAGAATTGATCGGAGACAGCCGTTTGCACGAATTGTTGGATGGGGATGCTTTCGATGATGCTTGCACACTCTTGCAAGAGATGATTCCAATTGGAAAAGAAGCGAATTGCTGGCTCGCCCAAAACGCCATGCCTGCTACACCTTACGGTGAGGTAGGGACGCCAAATGGAGCAACGGTCACCGTGCATCAATTGCTGGTGGTCGATACGGATGTTTGGACCATTAGTCTCGATGTGTGGTCTCGCGGAGGTGCGTCCTAATGCGTCCAAGCCAGAAAGACGACAAGGCTCAGATGCTCCTTGCAACGGGTGTCGTCCTCATGATGTCGCTTCTTTCAATGGCCATCTTTGCCATCAAGCTCGCAGGTATGTCTGTCCCTCACGATGTTGCGAGCGATGCCGTCATACAAACTTCACAGGACGTTGAAGCAACCTTACCAGGCCTTGTTGAAGCACGTGCTGAGATATGGTACGAGAACGGCGTATCAGCCCTTGAATCCGTGACACAAGCCATGGACTCGTCTCATGAAGATCTTCTTCATCATGGTGAAATCAGTGGTATTGAAGTGAAACTGATCAACATCACGATTACGGATCTTGGCTCAAATCAAATCCAAGTTGATGCCGAACTTGGTATTTCTGACAGCGATGCCATGTTGATGAAACCGATTCAGTTTGTCGTTGAACTGTGAATCAAACTCATCGTATCTTTGGCTGGTTTATATCAAGTCGAATACAGAATTGTCATGAAGCATTGCGATCGATGTTATTCGCCTCTTCATGGTTCACGATGTAGGCGTTGCAACTCCAGCCAACGAAGAAGAAGATGTGAACGATGTGGGACATCATCGTCTTTGGTAGGAAATCCAGATGCTGGGTATAGGGCGTTGTGCAGTTCCTGCAAGAAGAAGTAAACGTCAAGAATTTCGCTCATTCCAAGCTAGGTTGAGAAAGTGTTTGATTCGTTCAGTATCACTTCCCCATGTCGGATCGACAACAGGCCATGAAGCAATCTTAGCACGTTCTTGGAGTCCTTCCTGAATCCGACGAATTCGATCAAAGCCTGCAAGATAACGATCTGCTCGACGATAGGAATGCGCATCTCGAGACTTGAGCATCTCTCGATGTTTCTCTTCGGTTTCAACCTGCATCAACAAGCCAACAGCGATCCCACCACCTTCTCGCCATGCACGTAGCAATCGGTCACTGGGTACAATGTGGACGCCTTCAATCAAGAGGTCAATTCCTTCACGACGAGCACGCTCAATGGTTGCCGTAATTCCCGGTTCAACCGATTCACACGTTCGTTGCCAATCGATGACCGGTTCCCCATTTTCTCCTCGAGAAAAGGACGAACGATGCAAGGCAGGATCTTCATCCACATCGATGCACGTACGCATGATTTCTCGAATTGCATCCGTTGAAAGAATGCGAGAAAATCCAGATGAAGCAGCAATCTCACGAGCAGCTGTCGATTTACCAACACCCGTCGCACCAGCAAGAATCAGCAAACGAGGTGCGACTTGACTCATGGCCTTTGCAGATTCTGCTGCAAGACCAACACGCTCGACCATGATGCTTGTTGAAGCATGCACCTCATGAGTCTATTGGGTCTCAACCAACGATTGAATCGTTCTTTTCAACCAAAAGAATCCACCGAATCGCTCATGAGTCTCATCGATGTGGAAAGAACATGGACGAGAAGCAGATGTACATTGATGGCCAATGGTGCGCATCATCGGATAACAACACACACAATGTTCTGAACCCAGCAACGGGCGAAACGATTGCAACAACACCGAAAGCAACCATTGACGATGTCAACCGCTGTGTTGCTGCATCAAAAGCAGCCTTTGCTGACAAGAGTTGGAGTGCAATGGATCCAGCAGAACGTGGTCGAATGCTCAACCGTATGGCACAAGCAACCTATGCCAACGCAAAGGCTCTCGCAGCCATCGAAAGCAGCAACAACGGCAAGACCTTCCGTGAAGCACTATCTGAAATTCGATACGGAGCATGGACCTTCGAATACTTCGCAGGACTTACGGACAAGATCGAAGGATCAACCATTCCAGTTCCTGGCAACCGCCTCAACTACACGCTCCGACAACCTGTTGGTGTCACAGCACACATCGTTCCATGGAACTTCCCATTGCAACTCGCACTTCGCTCGATTGCACCTGCTCTTGCAGCAGGATGTACCGTTATCGCCAAGCCAGCATCGTGGACACCACTTTCACTCATCGCATGGCTCGAAGCCATGCATGAAGCAGAAGTCGGACTCCCAGAGAACGTCGTTCAAGTCATTACAGGATCTGGTGGACTCATTGGAGACGCCCTCGCTGGCCATGCAGACATTGGTGGAATCGTTCTCACTGGAGGCGTACCAACAGGTCAAGCAGTCATGGCAAAAGCCAGCGAACAACTCACACCAGTAACACTCGAACTCGGTGGAAAGGGAGCCAACGTTGTCTTCCCTGATGCAAATCTCAAGTATTGTGCCAAAGCCATCTGCTTTGGAATCTTCATGAATGCAGGACAGATGTGTTGGGCTGGTTCTCGGCTCATTGTTCACGAAGACGTTCATGACGAATTGGTCGATGCTGTCGTTGCTGAGGTCGCTAAGTGGAAGATTGGCCCAGGTATGAGCGAAGGTGTCCGAATTGGAAGTCTCGTTCACACCGATCACCGTGCTGATGTTCTACGTATGCTTGAAGAAGGTCTCGCTCAAGGCGGAACCGTTGTCACTGGTGGAGCAGCTGTTGAAGGCGATGGTGCCTTCATGCAACCAACCGTTGTCACCGATGTTGCTGCAAACAACCTTCTGTTCCAAGAGGAGCTTTTCGGTCCAGTCCTTGCAGTCACCAAGTTCACAGAAGAAGCAGAAGCACTTGCTCTGGCCAATGACACACCATTCGGTCTTCTCAACGGTGTTTGGACCAACGACTTGAGCCGAGCACATCGATTCGCTCGAGATCTCCAATCAGGAATGGTCTCCATCAACGAGTACCCAATTACCTTCCCACAAACGGCTTTCACTGGCTGGAAGCAATCAGGTATTGGTATCGAACAGAGCCAAGACGCACTTCGCTTCTACACTCGAGTCAAGAACGTCAACGTCAAACTCTGAGGTGAAGGCATGACGGTTCAAATTGAAAACCGTGACAATGGAATCCAAATCGTTCGATTAACGGGTGCTTCAGCAAGCAAATCCTTCTCAAGAGAATCACTCCCAATCATAGCAAATGCTATCGATAAGGGACTGAAGAATCCAGAGATTAGAGGCATGGTCATTACAGGTGAAGGCAAATTCTTCTCAGCAGGTGCAGACATCAACGCCTTTCAGGAATCCATTGAAGCCAATGAAGCTCCACAACTCATCCGAGATCTCACCAACATCCTCCACCCATTGCTCATG
>JAYOBT010000058.1:0-5650 GCA_038105035.1 Candidatus Poseidoniales archaeon
ACGTTCTGTGTCGCTAAAACGCATGCAACACCGTACTTTCGAGCCTGTTTGAAAATGAGTTTGATGAGATCTTTTGCTGGAGGATTGCGGGGGTGTGGAGGGAGATACGGTGCAACCTCATCCATGAAGAAAAGCAGTTTCAATTCACCATCGGCCGGTTGCTGCGTTAACATCCAATCGTACAATTCACGAGACAATTCTTGCACGAAATACTGCTTTTGTGCTTCGTCTTGAATGGTGTTCAAGTACACGATGTTCAGTGGAATCTTTCCTGGTATGGCTGGTTCGGCAAAGGAATCAATGTCAATTGGAACACCATTGGAAAAAAGGAGTTGATTGACGCCGCTGGAAAAGGCTGCAAGTCGCCGCGCTAAATCGTTGCGCGTAGTTTTTGGCAACCGTTCTTCAAAATCCGTGAGCCGATGTTCGAACATGACCTCGTCCCAACTTGGAACATCGGGTTTCTCTCCTTCATCGTCCTCAATGAAGCAGTGAGGATAGAGGAAGCGCGTGAATTCATGATGCGGTTCTCGAACCACACGAGCGAGGGATTGGAAGTCACCAACATCCAAACCGCAACGCGTTCCTTCAACAAGAATCTCGTACAGGAATGGTTTGACGACTTTACCCTGAGCCTTCTCGACATCGTATCCTGCAAGGCTCGTGAATCCAGCTGCGACCATGTCCCATGCTGTGATGGCTTCTTCTGGATCGAGGTCTGCGGGTGGGGCTCGGAATGGATCGATGCAAAGCGGTAGACCTTTGCTTCGCAATGGCGTCCAAATCCTCACCTCACTATTTTCCAGCAACTTACGCTTTCGGTCAACATCGCCATCACGTTCAAGCAGCTCAGACTCATCAATACCAAGAGCGAGACGAGCGAGATCGCCTTGTGGGTCAATGATGAGTGCTGGGATTCCTGCAAGGGCGGCTTCTTCAATCAGAGCCTTTGCCATGACAGTTTTACCAGAACCCGTGGAACCGAGCATGGCTGCGTGTCGGGCCAACACTTGGGATGGGATATCGATGGGAGCTCCTGAGTCCCTACGTTCTCCAAGAAAGAGGCCTTTTGGTTTGAATTTCTTCTTCGGGCCTGCGGATACGGTTGGATCAAGGATATCGTTGACAAGTGAAGCAAATTCCGATGGAGAGGGTTGCTCTTCATCAGACACCATAACCGAGCAGAGGTGCTTGAGGTCTTGAAGTGCGCGACGCGCAGATGGGTCAAGGCGCATGCTCTTGAAGGTCGATTCGTTCGCCGAAACATGCCTGAACGTATTCCACTGGCTCGGCCTTCGTGGACGGATGAAATGCGTAAGGCTGCCATCAATACATTGGATTCCGGTCGTTGGGTCAAAGGTCCACAAGGTCGTGCCTTTGCCGAAGAGTTTGCCGAGTATTGTGGTGTTGAATTCGCATCTCCATGCAACAGCGGTTCTGGTGCTCTTATCGCTGCGCTCCGTCTTCTTGGAATTGGGCCAGGTGACGAAGTCATCGTTCCCTCCTTGACGTTTATTGCTACAGCAACCTCAGTATCCATGACGGGAGCGACCCCCATCTTCGCCGAAGTGGAGCCTGACTATTGGTGCCTCGATGTTGAAGATGTGAAACAGCGCATCACTTCAAAGACAAAGGGCGTCATCGGCGTCCACTTGTTCGGCCAGTGTTATGGGACTGAACTTATCGATTTGTGTGAGGAACACAATCTTGCCTTGATCGAAGATGCTGCACAAGCCCATGGTGCCTCAATCGTTCACGATGGAGCAACAGCCATGGCCGGTGCGCTTGGAACCATTTCTTGCTTCTCGTTCTTCCCTTCAAAAAATGTAGCTGTTGGTGGAGAAGGGGGGATGATTACGTCCGGTGACCCGGAGATTGGAGCCAGAATCAAATCCATTGTCGACCATGGCAGGGATGGTTCGCTTCAGTCTCAAGAAGTTGGAACCAACATGCGTATGTCAGAGGTTTTCGCAGCCATTGGTCGTGTGCAATTGAAGCATCTTGACGATTGGCTTGCTCGTCGTCGTTCCAATGCAGCAATACTCAGCCAAACGATTGGTTCACATCCAAAATTGCATGCCCCTCAAGTCCGCCCAGACTCTCAACATGCATGGCACCAGTATTGCTTACAAACAGAGAATGTTGAAGCATTTCTACAACACATGGCTACCAATGACATCGACGCACGCAGGATATACCCTGTTCCTTGTCACGAGCATCCAGTGTACGAAGACCATCAACAAGCGAAGGATGAGTTCTCAGTTACATCTCAGCTTTCTGAACAACTCATTTCCATACCAGTTCATCACGGACTTACTGATGTTGAATTGAAACGCATCGTTGAGGCAATCAACATTTACTGACGAGTGAGCATTCGAGCCAATGAAGCATTTGACCAGCCACGTAAATAGGTCAATTCCATTCCTGCCCATGATGGGATTTCAACCGTAGCGTCTTCATTTTCAAGTTCGACTTCAGCAATGATCAGCCCAGCGAGATTGCTTTCAAACTCGTCAATTTCCCAAACAAATCCATCGGTATTTGTCCAGAGGTAGCGTTTCTTTTCGATGAAGGGATATTGCGAATCAACAACGATGGATTCTGCGAGGTTGCGTTCAATTTCCCATTCATATTCTGCCGCAGAAGCGCCTTTTCTTGACCCTTTGAGTGTCAGAAAATAAGCGGAATGCGATTTCCGTACCCGGACCGTCCAGTCTGGTTCTTCAAGAAGCGCCCTGCAGACTTCCTGAGATAGCCCCGATAGCAATTGTTTGTTCTCGTACATCACTGCATTATGCTCAATGGATACGTTGAATTGTTTGGGATTGAGATACCACTGCTTGATTTCAAAGCATGATGTTGATTCATGAACCCATGGACGCTCAAATCGCCCATCGACAAGAAAACGTCGTTCGATTTCGACATTTTCTGGCATGATTCATCCTCTGGCTTGAACCACATAATCCTGTCCAAGCGTTCTGTGAACAACTAACCAACTGGTTCATAACCGCGAAACATAACACATGACCATGAACAACAGGATTGTTACATCCTTGGGCCTTGTACTCTTGATGCTCACAGCTGGATGTATCGGGAATGTACATGATGAACTGATCACGGAACTGCCCGATGATTGGAGGACCCAAACAAGCCGAACCATTTCGCAACCGCATCTGGTTCAATTCGACTCGTGTTTGAGTATGGAATACGATTTGAAAGCGAGCATTGCAGAGGAATACCGAACGCAATTGTTGCAAGCTGTAGAGGAACAATACTACTACGGCTGGGGAATGTTCGATGATGGAATGGTTGCAGAATCTGCAATGGATGGAGATGCTTCTGCAGGAGCAGCACAGCCGCAGGCACGTATTCAGGGTGAAGATTTCAGCGGTACCAACAACCAAGAACAAGGTGTTGATGAAGCAGACTTCATCAAAACGGATGGATACTACATCTATGCTTTACAAGGTTCAACGCTCTCGATTATGGGCGTTCCAGAATACGGTGAAATCGAATTTGCGAGCAACTCTTCCATCGAAGGTTCACCGATTTCCATGATGTTGCGAGGAGATCGATTGATTGTCCTCTCGAGTTACAATCCTTGGAGCATCGACAATGAGGACGCCCTCTACGAATACCTCCGTTGGGGCGGCGATTACAGTGAGTGGAGAGTCAATTCATTGACGAAATACACAACATACAACATCTCGGACAGATCGAGTCCAGAGGTGATTCAGGAACTCTACTTGGAAGGCTACAATGTCGATGCACGGGAGATTGACGGTTCTATTCGCGCAGTAACACACTCATGGTTGAACATTCCAGGATTGTCGAATTGGCTGAACATGCCAAGCGCTTACTACGAACTGGATTGGGACGATCCACAACGCAGAACCTACCGGGAAATGATTGCTTACGAGACCATTCAGGCGAACGAAGAAGTTCTCGAGTCCATGACATTAGAAGAACTAGTTCCAAAAATCTACCAACGCATTGATGGTCAAATCATCGAGCATGACATGCGTTCTCAGGGCTGTGGAAACTTTGCAAAACCAATGGATGGGTTCAGCCGTGGATTTACCAATATTCTCTCGCTTGATTTGTTTTCACCTACATTCGATTACGAATCGGATCACCTCCTCAGCAATCATCCACTTGTATACGCATCAACAGATGCACTGGTTTTGACCGAAAACGCATGGGATTGGTGGTGGTTCTGGGGCCAAGACGAAGTCGATGATATGACCAATATTCACACCTTCGATATCTCTGTGCCTGGCGTCACAACGTACACCGGTTCAGGACGTATTGATGGACAGATTCTGAATCAATTCAGCCTATCTGAACATGAAGGTGTTTTGCGCGTAGCAACAACCGTTGGCCAATGGAATCGATGGTGGATGGACGATCCTGAACCGATGTCCTCCTCGGTCATCACACTCGTTCGTGGCGTTGATCCGCAGACGGATCAACAAATCTTGCTTGAATACGGCCGCATCGACGGTATTGCAGAAGGAGAACGTATCTGGTCGGCTCGATTTGTTGAAGATCGGGCTTATCTTGTCACATTCGAACAAATTGATCCGCTTTGGACCATCGATTTGTCCGACCCATCATCGCCAATAATTCTCGGTGAATTGGAGGTTCCAGGCGTCTCAACCTACATTCATCCGCTCCACGATGAGATGCTCCTGACCATTGGTATGGGTCCTGCTGGGGAGGATGGATTAGGACTTGATTGGTCAAGCACACGTCTTTCCACGTTCAACATCAGCGACTTGACACAACCAGCTGTGGCTGATACACTGATGCTCTCGCCTGTGGACGATCCGGATAATGGTCGATGGGCATGGTCCTATTCTGAGGCAATGTACGAGCACAAGGCGTTCCAGTACTGGGGGCCAAAGGAAATGCTCGCTGTTCCACTCTCAACCTATCGGTATGTTGAGACCTACAACGAAGATTGGGGTTATCAGTGGAACTATGAATACGTTTCAAAAGCCATCATTGTCAATGTCGATGAAGCAACTGGAAGCATGTCCGTTCATGGTGAAGTGAATCATTCCTCCCTCCTCAATCATGAAGATATCAATCATTGGTGGGGCGGAGAAGAAAACATTCGACGGACCATCTTCATGGGTGACTTCATCTATGCTTTCTCTGGTGCTGGCATCACCGTTCACAACTTGACGAGTATGGAATTGACCGATGTTGTAACCTTTGACATCGAGTACCCAACGTATGCCTACTACGACAACTAGGCATGGCGAGAAGCCAAACCTCAATTGATGAGAGGTAACCATTGGGATATGTCGCAACGAGTAGGTGTCGTTGGTTGTGGCAGATGGGGGTCGAAGCATCTCCGTGCATTGGAGAATCTTGCTGAGGAAGCGGACATCGAATGCATTGTTGCATGCGATGTGCATCCAACCGCACTCGCACGGATTGAAAACGATCGTATCTTGTTGCACAATGATCCACTTACGCTTGTCGAGCAGTTCAACCTCGATTCCGTCATCGTAGCAACACCCAATGAAACCCATTACGATCTCGGAACGATGTTTCTCAACAAAGGAGTCGATGTCTTTCTTGAGAAGCCAATTGCAACAACGTTTGATGATGCTTCATCGCTTGTCTCCACATCCGTTCA
>JAYOBT010000018.1:0-28233 GCA_038105035.1 Candidatus Poseidoniales archaeon
TTGAAAGAACAACAATAACACCGAGGAAAACGAAATATGAGGTCCAAATAACAGCAATGTACGAACCAATCGCTCGTTTCCGTTCACCTTCAAGGAACTTAATTTCACGAGAGTCGTTGGCTGCTGTAACCAGAATATCCGAAATCTTTCCACCAGCACGGTCGGCTTCAGAAATCAATGAAATTGCACGTTTGACGAGTGGGGTGCCGACGCGTTCAGCAAATTGAAGAATGACGTCACTAAACTTGATACCCCACGAAAGCTGGTCACTCATCTTCTTGACTTCGTCATTTAGGGCGCCGTATTCAGACGTTGCAAGCGTTTGGACAGCCACCGTCATCGAAAGACCACCCTTCCAGTATTCTGCAAGGTCACGAAGGAAATCAGGGAACTTTTCTTCAATCTCGTTCTTTCTGTTTTCGACGCCTTCCCAGTAGAACGAAGCAGGCCAGAGGAAGAAGAAGAACATCAATCCAAAGAAGTTGAGGAAGATGGTTGGATGAACACTTACTGGACCAAGACCGTACTCTGGACCAATCCACAGTGACTTGTTGTTCATGTTGGCAGGAATACCATCGAAGTACTCAATCTCCATGTTGAAGGTAAATTCGTTGATGGGGACAGTGTCCGATGCGGATTTGACAATGAGTTCGTAGCGGTCACCAGCGTCAATAGAGTTCAACTCGATGAGGCATTGATCGGAAGAAACACCGGTATTGCCTTGGTAATAATCGAGCATTTCACCATAACGATCTCGAATGGCAACGGTGTAAGTGATGGGTTCGCTTGCTTCCGCCTCGCATGTCATGGTTAACGGTTGCATAACCACTTCTCCTCCTGTTGCTTGAGGATCAACGCCAGGGACGTCGAAATTTTTCCCTCTGAACAGGATATCTTCCCAAGGCTCATCGCTCCATGTCACAATATCCGGACTGTCCTGCAACAGTGAACATGATTGGTTCTGAGCATAGGTCGGCTTTGAATTACCATTGAACGCTTCGTTATCACCAGTGATGATTCCACAGGCGACGTTTGTGAACATCGGCTCGCCGTTGCTGGTTGGGATAAAACCGGAGTTTGTTGCCCAGACAACAGCTGTTGTCATACCAAGCAGAATCGAGACGAACAAGATACCATACAACTTGGTCATGGTTGAGTCGTCTTTCGGAAGGTCGAGGTTGACGACAATCTTGTTCTTCTTTTTTCGAGCCAAGTATCGTCACCCCCTACATCTCTTGCTCCTTGCTCGATGTGTACACAAGAACAGCATAAGCAACGTGAATCATCGGCACGAAACCAAGGACGATACCGTACAGCATTCCTTCAGACATTTCCGCACCTGAACCGGATACCCAGAACATAATGACGAGCATGACGATTAGGAACAGTGGCATTGCGACGGCGACAACAATGTACGATTCTGCAAGAAGGGCGATGGATTCCAAGAATTGCCCCAGACGCGTTCGGTTTTCACGCATGTAGTGCTCAGCACGGTTGAGGAAGTAGAGCTTCAATTGACCACCAGCGGTCAGCGTACCAACCATACCTTGGAAGAACTCAGTGAGCCAAACCGAAGCAGCACGATCGACACTGAGTTTCATCGCAGTAATCAAGTCGTAGCCGAGCAGTGTAACGTCACGATACACCATTGCAGCATCATCCGCCACGTCACCGTAGATGTCTTTGTTCATTGCAAGGGAGCGGAAAATCTTGGCTGGTGTTGCATTTGCAGCCGACATTGCTGCCGTGTACGACGCAGCATATGGGAGATACTTCTCAATCATATCACCGCGACGCTTTGCTTCACGTTGAGCGCCACTCTTGTTGAATCTCCATGCCACGACTGGAACAATGATCGCCCCTATTGCCACCAGTAAGACCTTCAAGACTGGAGGGAAGACTTGTGTCTTGTAATCGGGGCATCCATTCCCTGGTTTGGACTCATCAATTTGGTCAGGATACCAATACTCCCACTCGAAACAAGGCGCTTCAGAGGCAGGGTCTTGTTGGCTTTCCCACAAATCGATAACACCGATTTCTGGAATGAAGAACAGTGCGACAAAGCCGATACCTAATGCAGTGATGACGATGGTGGTGACAAACACTGTGGCCATGTAGACTTCAGGCATCATCGGCATGGATGCTTTAACAAGATTATCGGAGAGTTCCTTGTCTGCTCGTGCGCGCTTCTTGAAGACACCACCAAGGATGCGGTGACAGATGCGTTGCCAAGCGGTTAGATCCATGGATTCACCTCAACGTAGACCATCAACACGGGCAAGAACTTCATTCGGACGGACGTAGTATTCAGTAACGATTTGCGACACTTGGTCAGCCTTTCGAATATCGTTGAGAACGAGCCACTCGAGAATTCGCTTACGGGTTCTCAACTCACGACGCATCTCGTCTTGCGAGAAGTTGATTTTGACCATAATCTTCTCAAGAACGTACGACTTTCCACTGAAGATGAAATCGTCGGAAGAAACGTCCCAACGGAATACTTCGTTGGTGATGACTTCCATCGAGTTCGGATCGATACCAACAATCTCAACGATCTGCTTGGTACGTCGAACACGTCGACCGTTGATACGGGTTTGAATCTGAATCGCACAAGCCTCGAGAGCAGGAAGCAAAACACGAGGAATGTCGATCGGTTTGTTCTCCAATCGGTGGACAAGAGACGGTACAGAGTCAGCGTGGACCGTTGAATACGCACAGTGTCCTGTAGCCATCGCTTGGAACAGAACGTAAGCTTCAGCACCACGAATCTCACCCACAATGATGTATTCGGGCCGTTCACGCAACGCTGCTTTGAGCAACTCGAACTCTCCAATTTCACCTTCGCTCGATTCACCACCGAATCCTTGTCTCGTAAGACCCGGGACCCAGTTTGGTTGAGGGATGTTGACTTCACGTGTGGATTCGATGGATACGATCTTCATTTGCCAAGGAATGAAGATACACATGGCGTTGAGTGTTGTTGTTTTTCCAGATGCAGTACCGCCGACAAACAGCATAGGAACTTCGTTTTGGAAGGCAATCCAAAGGTAAGCCACCATAAGAGAAGACATCGTACGGAAAGCAACGATGTCGGCTGGCGAAAACGGGTCGTCCTTGAATCGTCGGATACAGAAAGCAGAACCACGGGTAGAGACTTCACGACCCAACTTCATGACGATACGAGAACCGTCCATCAGCGTAGCGTCAAGCAACGGATCTGCAACCGAGATGTGCTTTCCACAACGTTGTGCGAGTTTGATAACATACGATTCAAGTTCTTCATCTGTATTCCACACACATGTTGTCTCCACTGATTCGAACTTACGGTGGTAGGCGAAAATCGGAACACCTGTTCCGTCGAGCGAAATATCCTCAACGTTGGCATCGTTCATCAGAACGTCCATTTGGCCATAGCCAATGAGGTCCCGGCGGATGTAGTAGAAAAGTTTGGACTTGGACTTCTTGGTGATTTTCATACCGTAGGATTTGATGACCTTGTCCATGGCTGTTCGGAGATAGGCCTCAGGATTGCCATCAATCTCTTCGATGTTGGCAGTGAGTGAACGAATGAAGATGTCCATAATCTCCTCACGTTGCTCTTGTTCTTTCTTGGTCATCGGAGGCTCGATGATCTGGTAAATGATGTTCAGTGTTCGCTTGTCACGAACGATGCGTGCAAAGGCGTGAGGAGGCATGACGGGGTACTTGTCAAGCTCATCGTACTGGGCACGTTGTTGTGCTCTTTGTCGACCTCGTCCGCCCCCACCTTTCTTCCTAGCCATAACAAATCACCGCCGAGACATTCCTTGACAGGTTGCGCCCGACTATAACCTTTGGTTGCCAAACGAGGTCGAGAGGCTCAGATGAGTGTTGCCAACCATGTTCGAATTTGGTTCTGGAATTGAACCAAATCATCGTTGTTTTCGACAAGGACATCAGCATCGTCAATGAGCTCTTCCAAACCCCATCCTTTTTCTCGCTCATCTCGGGCTTCGAACGTTGCGATTCCACCGTCCTCGCTGCGGCCACGTGCCATCATTCGCTCAAATCGAATGTCCTTGTCGGTATGAATCGCAACCGATTGGAATCGCTCACCCCACGTCGATTTGAAAACACTGTATTCTGCAGTTCCACGAAGACCGTCGATGAGAACAAGCGGATGGACGGTAAGCAGTTCATCGACGGCAGCAGTGAGCCGAACTGCGAGGACGTCTTCGCCAAATTCACGGCGCAAATCGGAGGCAACCTGTCCAAACACTTCGGGAACAACTTCGAGATCTCTGCGTGCGACTTCTTCTCGCACCATGTCGCCCATAGAACGAACAGGAATGCCTGCTTCCATGAAGACTTGAGCGAATTCGCCTTTTCCAGAGCCAGGCATACCACAGACGGCCAAGACTCGACTCATGCTTGAAACGCTGAGGCGAGGACTCATCAATGTTGTTAGTTGTCAAAGGGTGATTTGCCCCAACGGCGATCCATAAGCTTCCACAGCAATCCACTCGCCCCAATCAAGGCAAGAGACACTCCAAGCATGCCCCAGAAGCCTTGCTGCATTTGTTCGCTATCGAAGGTAACCGATTCAGCATCGAGACCGTTTTGTCGAACTTGCGAGAACCAATTTTGATAGAATTCTGTGTCACCTTGGGTGAAGGAAAGAAGGAACAACATAAGGAGTGGGAAGACGGTACCAATCCAAAACTTGGTCATAATGGCACCATCAAAGATGGCTTTGTTCGGACGCAATCCCATCAGGAAGGCTGTGAGAGCAACGATGTAAATCGAGTTGGCAAACATAATGATGATGCCGATGGGTAATGCACCCCACTCATCAAGACGCCATGCCATGATGACAAGGAAAATCAACGAAATCCACGATGTGGCAAGGAAGTAGACGACAACCTTAGCCCGAATCAGTTGAGGTACGCTCAATGGAAGCCCGTTCATGAAATCAGGAGAATCCAGTGCCGTTAACCAAGAGTAGAAATTGAAACCGAAGAAACCCAAGAATGGAGCATAGGAGAGCAAATTGATTGGGATTGGGGCCTCAGCAAAATCCACCAACCATGCCATTCCAAGAAGAACAAGAAGTGGAATTGAATAGGACACTGTCATCTTCTTGAGAGCTCCAGAACGACGTAGGTCGACGAATTCCTTTGCAACGAGAAGGCGTACCTCGCCTCGTCCGAGGAAGTTCAAACGTCGATAGAATGGTTCGAAGAGATCAGCGTGTTCAATGACCTTTGCCTCAAAGTCATCGAGAATGAGTACGGCAGAAAGCAAACCAACGAGCGCACACCCAATCAAAGCGGCAACGACAATCCAAAGCGCCTGTTCACGTTGTATAGCGAGCCCCCACAGACCGAGGTCGAGATCAATAAGACCGATTCCGACTGCAATTCCAAGGAACACAATCAGAATTGGTCCCACGATGGTGAATGGACGACCTCGCATCCAAAGCGAGGAAGCAAGGAATGAGATGGCAAGACCTTGAGCGATGGTTGTGAACATAGCCAACCAGGTCCACGGCAGCGATGACCACTTGAGCGGTGTCGTGATGGCTCCAAATTCACCAAGGATGATTCCAAGTGCCATTCCAAGGATGATGGGTGTCAAAATCAACAAAGCGTAGTAGACCAATTCTTTGACGAAGAAGGCGTAATGAGCCATCGAGTTCGGCAACGGTTGGATGGCTGGTGCAGCGATGAGGTGGTTCTTGTTACCATCACGTTGTGAAATCGCTTCACGGCCACGGAACGCAAACGTCCCCATTCCTAGACTGAAAAACAGCAAAGGAAGGTGCAAAGCAAAGCGGAGTTGATCCCACGTGAACGATTTCGCATCCATATCGGAAGATTGTGCCGCGGAGTCGCCAACAAGGAATTGCAATCCGACGGTTGTGACCATGGTTACGAGGGTCAAGAGCAGTGGAAACAAGACGACTTGTCGTTTCTTTGCAAAGTCGATGTTCTCTCTCCACTCTTCTCGGAACATGTAGCGAAACGTTGTCGAAAAGGCAGCGAACCCACGCTGTGGCTCGAGCAGTTTGGCACCACCGGTCGAGGTCCCTAACGACGTAGATGTTGTACCATCGTAGTTTCCAACAACATCATCCCACTCACGAGAGGCGATGCTGGAAGCGGACATGATTACTCCTCCTCTGCGTTAATTCCTTCTTCTGTGTGACGTTCGGCTTCTTCGATGGAATGGCCGACCAGACGAATGAAGACGTCTTCCAACGTCTCGTCTTCTGTTTCTTTCAAACCGGTGACTGTTCCGGCAGCGAGGACTCTTCCATGGTTGATGATGGCCATTCGATTGCACATGCGTTCAGCCATCTCAAGAACGTGCGAGCAGAGGAAAATGGTTCCACCATTCGCTACATGATCGAGCAACCATTCCCTACATTTCCGTTGATAGATTGGATCAAGGTTGGCGAACGGCTCGTCCAAAAACAACAGCTTAGGTTTGTGGATGAAGGCTGATGCCAGCATGACCTTCTGGCGCTGTCCTTTCGACAAGTCCTTGCACATTGTGTCACGCTTTTCTTGCAGACCGAACCAATCGAGCCAGTACTCAACCTGCTCGTCAAGGTCTTCGAGTCCTCGCAATCGAGCGACGAATTGAAGAAATTCGGTTGGCGTTAGAAACGAAGGTGGTGATTCCGATTCAGGAACGATACCGATGTTTGCTTTGAGTTTCTGAGGTGATTGCTTTGCATCAACCCCCAACACTTCGATTTGACCAATCGACGGTTGGAGTTGGCCAGTCAGGAGTTTGATGAACGTCGATTTTCCAGCCCCGTTGGGTCCAAAGACGCCAAAGAATTCACCCGAATGGACTTCAACGTTCAATGGGTGAAGAGCGACGAACTCTCCGTATCGCTTTCCCATGTCAACTGCGCGTACGAGAGGTTGTACATCATCGCCCATATCCTCACGAATCAACCAGAGGTTTTCATTGCTTGCTTGAAGCACCTAAGCGGTGCATCGGTGGACTCTTGAACTTCCTTCGTTTGCGAATTGTATGACGCCCCCACAAGACGATGTTTTGACGATTGAAACAATGCCAGTTGAAGCATGTGAAGATGGTACAGTTGTTGCTTTGGTGACCATCAATCGACCGAACAAACTGAACGCATTGAATGCTGATGTGACTTCTGCCATGAAAGCCATGGTCGCTTGGGCAGAATCTGAGGATTCCGTTCGTTGCATCGTTGTTACAGGTGCTCAACCGCTTGAGCCTGAAGAAGGAAAGCGATCAAAACCAAATGCGTTTGTGGCAGGTGCTGACATAACAGAATTCCTTGGTGCTGGTAGTGAGGAAATCACGGCCAAATTCACCGATAATGCCATCGAGGCGTTGTGGAATCTCAGTAAACCTACCATTGCTATGGTCGATGGATTCGCTCTCGGAGGAGGTCTTGAAGTTGCTTGTTCTTGCGATATTCGAATCGTGAGTACTCGCTCAAAGTTCGGAACGCCTGAGATCAATCTTGGCCTTATTCCAGGATACGGCGGCACCCAAAGGCTTGTCTCTTTACTCGGCTACGGGAAAGCCTTGGAAATGGTATACACTGGAGAAATGATTGCAGCTGATGAAGCACATCGAATTGGCCTTGTGAACCATGTTGTTGAGGCTGAAGAATTGAAACAGAGAACGATGGATATGGCTTGTTTGATTGCAACCAAATCAAGCAACACACTCCGTGTGGCCAAGGAAACGATGCGGTCTGCTCTCGATGAAGGATTGACCGAGGGTGTGGCAACCGAAGCCAAAGCCTTTGCAGGCCTGTTCGATACCGAAGACAAGGAAATCGGTGTCAAGGCCTTCCTCAACCGAGAGAAAGCTGAGTGGAAGCACAAGTGATCAGAAGCCGACGATCATGTGCCAAGCGATGGCAAAGATGGCAACATCGGCAATGGCGTGGGCGACCCAAGCAATCCAGACGCTTCGGTACTGAACGTAAATCCAGGAAAAGATGACACCTCCAACAAACACGCCGAGAGAAGCCAGTGCGTTACCGAGTGGATCGATAAAGAAGGCAAGAGCTATGGTATGATGCAAAGTGAAAATACCTGCAGACAAAAGGATTGGAAGCCACGTTCCATCAACCAATTGTTCCAATTTCGATGTAATGAACCAGCGGAAAACATACTCTTCCAATACGGAATTTATGAAGATCCAGAAAAGGATTCCAAGAGCAAGTTTCCATGGAACTGTAAGGCCAAATGGGTCAAGAATCTCGTACAAATCTTCGTCGCGTAGAACCATATCTCCGAGAATAAAATAAGCGATCGTTATGACAACAGCCATACCTATCCCAAGCAGAGTTGAAACCATCCAACCTCCGTTTTTGGGTAAGGAGTAGGAACGTTCACCACCTTCGACCTTCGTGTACCAGTAGGCAGGCAAACCGAACATCCATAATTTGGTGAGAACAAACACAACGGCAGCAATCATGCCTGCTTTCAGAGCAAAACCTGTGACGACAGAAACGGTAGGTGCAATCCCTACAAGCGCAAGGCCAATCAAAGCACGTTGTTTTTCGTTCTGTGTTGAACGAGCGAGTGCTTCCATCAACAAGCCTCAATCTTCGTCCATTTCCATCTTCAGTGCTGCCAATGCTCCGGATGGGCTTGGAAGTTCCGGTAGAGGGAGCGGATTACCGTCCGGTCCAATCAGTGGAGGGAGCGCTGGAAGATCGGGTTCAGGAGCCGGTTGACTGGAAGTCACAGCCTCAAATCCAGCATCAAGTTGGGATCGGTATTTGAGGATGCGATGGTCATCGATGCGAATGAATGTCGCACCGTAGATGTGCCCAGGATCTGGATTGATTGGCTCATCCAGTACCGAGAGGCCATGTCCCTCGTTTTGCAAAACAGCAACGAGGTCTTCTCGAACAACATTTTCTTCCCACATTCGAGAGGTGGATGCTCGGATGTCAGCCATTTGAGAACGTCGACGTGCCTCGATTCGTGCACGAATCTCACTGTGTCTCGAGGCCCGTTCCTTAACCGTGGCCTGGATGTCCGCTTCTTCGACCGATTCAGGACTGACTTCAACGACGTATTCGTCTGCAACGTGGACCGTCTCAACTTCGACAATCGGAAGAGCGTCCATTGGGACTTCTTCTTCGTCGTTGGTTGCAGCCATGGCTGCTTGCTGTGCTTGTTGTGCAGCGAGAATCTTTGCAGCCTTTCGTTCCTTGAGAGACATTGTCTTGGCAGGTGCGGTAGTCGCTGGTTCTGTTTCATCTTCTGAGACTGCCTCAGAGGCTGGAGTGCTCACGGTTTCGACTGATTTCGATTCTGTAATCGGTTGTGCGGGTAATTCAAAATTTGGTGTTCCAGAAAGAATGTATGCCAAACCGAGAGCGACCATGACACCGATGGTAATCCATTGTTGATTCTCTTGCATTTCGCCTACGGTGACGAAATAGAACAACAGGGTAGCAACAAACGCCAGTGCGATTGTGTTGCGGAAGAATCCCATGCCTATCGCTCCGTCCAAGAACTCCCTGCTTATGACGATGATGCCGTCCCGAGTGTTGAGAGTGATTCCAGAAGACCGTCCAGTGCCTTTCTTCGATGACTGAATTGCTCCTTGATGGAAAGATCTACGTCGGCAAACGTCAAACCGTTTGTAGCGTGAACAATGTCATCCCGCTCGATATCGTTTGGTACAAAGATCGGATCGAATCCAAACCCGTCGTTACCGCTTGCTTTTGCAGCAAGAACGCCTTGACAAACGCCTCGAGATATGAAGACATCACCATCGAGGAGAAGCGCAGCAACGGCTTGGAACTGAGCATTCCTGTTGTCTTTATCCTGCATCAACTTGAGCATCCCATCGCAACCAAGCGTCCTCAAAACGTATGCTGAATAGACACCAGGAAATCCGTTGAATGCATCCACAAACAAACCAGCGTCTTCGACCATAAGTGCGTCATTTGGATGCGGGAGGTATGCCTTAGCTTGTTGAAGTTTTGAGCGAGCAACGATTTCCAAATCATCGCACTGCGGTTCTGAAATCTCAATACCCTCGACGACCAATTGTTTGACATCAAAGCCAAGCGGTTCAAGCGCATGCTTCGCTTCTCGCACCTTCCCAACATTCCCAGTCATGAACCAAACGGTGCGCATGGAGATTGCTTAGAGGTGCCCATTGATGGATGTTCGGTTTTGTTGAAGCACGAACTTCATGGTCTGTCCTGATAAGCCGATACTATGCTGCAGCAAATTCTGATGGTCGCTCTCGGCGGAGGAATCGGTGCTTCGCTTCGCTATTTGACATCGGAATGGATTGCAAGCGACGGCTTTCCGTGGGCTACGCTCTGTGTCAATCTCATAGGTTCGTTCCTGATGGGTGCAATCGCAATCGGCCTTGCCGAGAACATGATTTCGAAAGATCTTGCACTTCTTCTGGGAACAGGATTGCTCGGTGGATTGACCACCATGTCTGCGTTTTCTATTGAAACCATCCAACTGATTGAACAAGAAAACATTGGGCTAGCAGCCGGATACGTTGGCGCAACCATGCTGCTTTGTCCACTTCTTGCACTGGTTGGATGGAAACTTTCTGGGACACTTCTTGCCCCAACCTGACCTTTAAGTGGAAGGCCGACTAAGCAAGAATCATGAGCGCAGACCACTTGATTGCCAAACTCAACGAAGCCCTCGGATGGGAATTACGCGCCATCAACATGTATGCGCACTATGCGGCTTACATTCGTGGAATCCACCGCCTTCAACTCGAACCACACTTTACAGCAGAAGCCAACGAATCGATGGTTCATTCCAACATTGTTCGGTCTGCCATCGTCAAACTCGGTGGCGTAGCGGTGACGGAGCGAAATGCAACACCAATCGAACATGTTTCATCCTACATCGACATGCTTGGTGAATCGTTGAAAACAGAGACGAAAGCCGCTGAAGTGTACGGTGAGCTGATGAAGCTCATTGAAGAAGCAGGTGATGCTGAACTCTACGATGCCATCGAACAAATCTATCTTGCAGAAGTTCGAAGCGTTGAGGAATTACGGCGATTGGCTGAATAATCACACACGTATGCTAAGCATTCGCTCAAGAGCAAGAAGCGACCCTTCCTGCACTTCGTTTGAAACGGATATCTGATTGTGAATTTGCCCATCTGCGAGTTTCTCGAGAAGGTCCATCAAGTAAGCAGGGTGAATCATGTACATGGTTGAACAAGGACAGATTTCTGGGTCAAGACATTCAATGTGCTTGTCAGGATGGTCGTCTGCAAGTCGGGCAACCATGTTGATTTCAGTCCCAATCGCTACAGTTGATCCATGTGGAAGATTGTTCACGTAATTGATGATGTATTGGGTTGAACCATTCGCATCCGCGACATCAACCGTTTCTTTGGGACATTCAGGATGTACGACAACAACCCCTTCTGGATGACGTTGGCGGAAATCTGCGATTTGACTCGGCTTGAATCGCTTGTGAACGGAACAGAATCCATGCCAAAGAATAATCCGAGCATTGGTGAGGTCTGAACTGGCGCCAATACCTGGCGTCCATGTCGGCATTTGCTCCTCCGTTATTCCCATGCGCAAGCCGGTGTTTCGCCCAAGGTGTTGATCTGGGAAGAACAGAACTGCCCCCTTTGGCCCTGCACGATCAAATGCCCACTGCAAGACACCCTCTGCGTTGGAGGAGGTACAAACGATTCCTCCATGGCGGCCGACGAAATCTTTGAGATCAGCGCTGCTGTTCATGTACGTTACAGGAACAAGGTACGATTCTCCTTCCTCAGCAGTCGAAGCGGGGTCTTCTTTGTCGATGGGGTCTTGAAGATTGGTTGACGCAAGCATCTCGGACCACGCAACTTCAACGTCCACGAGTGTTGCCATATCGGCCATTGAACAACCTGCTCGCAAATTTGGCAGCATGACGACCTGTTCATCTGATGTGAGAATGTCAGCAGATTCAGCCATGAAATGAACGCCACAGAAAACGATGTACTTGGCATCGGATTCAGCGGCTTTCTGACTCAGCATGAACGAATCACCGAGAAAATCGGCATGCATGACAATGCTATCACGTTGGTAGTGATGTCCGAGAATCAAAAGGTCATCACCGAGTTGTCGCTTGAGCTCAGCAATTCGCTCAGCGATTGCCACATCTTCGGGCGACATCGATGTCGACGAGAAGTCGACTGCGCACATAGCTAAGGAAACAGACATGCGTATCGTTACTTCCAATCCGCCAACTAATTTCAACCCATTGGCATCGCTGAACTTATGAAAAGAAGGCAATTCCGTTGTTACAATGGCATTCACTGCTGATGAGCGACTTTACCTCGGTGCGGAGGCAGAAGTTTGGCGTGGCTCGTGGATGGGTTTGCCTGCAGTACGCAAGCAGCGTCGTCTTCGCTCCTGGCGCCACCCTGACTTGGACGATCGTTTGGGTCGCCGTCGAATGATTGCAGAGGCCCGGCTGATGGTGCGACTTCACAAGAACGGAATCAAGATACCCGTGTTGTACGACTGCGATGTTGTTGAACAGCAACTGGTCATGAGCAATGTTCCCGGTCAGCCTCTCATCGAACTTCTCAACGATGATGCCATTGATGATGCAACCATCCAAGAATACTTGCACTCAGCAGGAGCAAGCATTCGTATGCTTCACCGCCAAGCCATTGTCCACGGTGACCTTTCAACAAACAACATCATGATAACACCTGAGGGAGAGGCTGTGCTCATCGATTTTGGGCTGGCAAAAATCGAGTTTGAAACCGAACTCTATGGCATTGATTTGCACGTCTTGTTTGAGATTCTCGGTGCATCACACCCACATCGAAAAGGTGCAATGGAAGCAGTCCTCGAAGGATATACCCAGTGTGAGGAAGACCTTGGGCCTGCTCCAACAACATCTGGGGGCGATGTTGTACCAGTCGGTGATGTGATCGACCGCTTCGACCTCATTCGGACTCGAGTACGTTATCACGGATGAAATCCTCAGAACGGGCTTCATCCTGTCGTTGCATGATGTAGATGAAAGTCAAGGCTATCAACAACAGAACGGACCATTGCAAGACGATGCTGGAATACGTGGCAAGTTCGGTCCCTCGTGTCAGGACATTGATGGTGACTTCACCATCGTCCTCAACTTCGATGTATGCAAGGCCGTCCTCAAGAGCAATTGGGTTCACTTGATCGATTGTGTCCGAAGTCAATTGTTCGGAATAATTCGTTGCGAGATGCAACTGATGAATCTCCCAATCCCCGTATTTATCAGTGAAACTGAGCGGATTGAAGTGATCTTTTGCTTCCCAGACCACATAGCCATAACCCATGGAAAGATTGCCTACGGGATAAATCGGGTCGAAGCCAAGCCACTGTTCACCCGTCGAACGGTCGTAAATGACCATCCGATCAAGGGCTGAAACGTTCATTCTTACTGCGATGTGTTTGGAATCGAAGGAAACCTGCTCGATGCTTGCGTTGCTCTCGTCGACGGTTTGGCCCCAATCTTCCAGTTCGAGATTTTGCTCCACCGTGGTGGATGCATTCATGACGATGTTGAGAGAACCCGATGTTCCGATTGTTCCAAGACGAAGCGTGTCTGGTTGTTCCTTCGAAACCAAGAGAATCTCAATTCCGGAGACGGACACCAGTCGAATTTCCTCGTTGTTTGGTAACGTCGGAACCTGAACCTCTTGACCATCGATGTCCATTGCAAGCAGCGCATCATTGGCGATGTACAGCACAACCGGTTTTCCTTGCAGTGCAGTCATCTGCACAGATTGAATTTCTACAACTTCCTGTTGCAGAAGAACAGTATTGGGTGAATCAACGTCAACCACGCGCAACTCAGTATCGTTGGCCATGACCAGATAATTCTCGTACAACGCATACGGTGAATCAAATTGCATGAGCGGTTGAGCAACCGTTACTGGATTGGACAATGGATCTGCCACATCGTGAATCAAAACGATGGCTGCGCCGGACTGGTTGTCCATGGTTGCCAACCAGCCTTCCGATGCAACAGCCCCTTGTGCAGATTGAACACCTTCAGCAGGCAATTCGTTGTGTGTGAGATCCCAGGTGATAACAGCACCTGTGAGGATCATGATGACGACGATGAGAGTTCCTGATTCTTTGCTGGTTGGCTTTGACCATGTGCTGGCATACGTTTTGATTCGACCAAACAGAAGAGATACGGAATGCGCTGGTCGTGTAAGAAGCGTTGCAAGTCGGCTGTTGATGGTTCGCTCATCGAAGATTTTCCAAACCGAATCGTTGGTTTTTTCAGTAAGCGAGACTGCAAATGTAGCAAGAATCATACCCCCTATGATGTCAACAAACCAATGAATTCCAAGGTAGATAATGGCAAATGCGGTGAGGACAATATAGCCTAATGTCATGTTTTGGAATCGGTTCCATCGACCATCGTGATCGTGCTTCCTGAAAGAAAGCCATATGGCAAATGGAACGGCTATGTGCAACGAAGGCATGCAGTTTGTGAACGCATCAATACGTCGGAACCAATCTTCAATCTCAGGATTCAATGTGTAGGCAATCGCATCCATATCTTCGATGTAGAAACCCGTGACTCGAACGTTGAAGAAGAGATAAAACGGGATGGCGAGAAGATAGACCCATGCAACACACAGTGCAATTCGGTCTGCCATCCATCGATCGTCGAAATAGGTCACATAGAAGATGGATGCATACGTGATGAACATGAACCCTGCAATGTAGAAATGCGTCATAAGCACATCAAGCCATTCTGCTCGGAACGTATCTTGGAACAAGACGACCAAATCGCCCTCGATGGCATAAATATAGGGCGTCATATCGAGTCCAGTTCGAGCCATGATTATTCGATCGATTTGGTCAAGCCAATCCTTGGCGTTGTAGATGACCAGTGCGATAAGCAAGTGAAGCCAGTATCGTCGAATGAAATCGACAAATCCACTCAGTGTGAGCTTCGCCCAAGGTGGCTTGAAATACGGCATTAGGAAGACACCTACGGCCAATGCCGAGATGAGCCAAGTGAGATAGACGCCATCCACCCTGATGCCTCCTTGTGATGCGGTGATGCCTCTTGCTCAAGAAACCTGCACCTGATTTCGTCCCTCTGAGGTCGAATCACCATGCGCCATGAACATAAGGTCGTCCACGATCAGGGTCGCGGCGATGCGCAAGATCCCAAATACGTTCAAATCGATAGATTCCGCTGGAACATCCACTTTCCCACTCGAACGAGAGCGCGTAGTTTCCGACCGTTCGAACCAACGGTTTTTGCTTTGGATGGGCTTCGACAGTTCGGCGAAGTTGCATGCTGGTCTCATCTTCATTACGGAGAGGAGCACACTTAGCACATGGGCAAGCATGACGCAAGTCATCGTACGATACCGTGAAGGTAGTCCCGTCTTCGTAGGTGAGTTCCATATCGGTATCGCGACGTTCGAGACGACGCAGTTCAAGGACATCTTCAGCCATAACCAAGCCTCAAATGATCTCCAAACTGGATGAACTTGCTCCATCCAATTGGGACTGGATGGATGCGACAACGTGTGAAAAGGCCGAAGCCGATGCACCTTCTGGCTCACTTACGATACGGTGAACACCGTCATCTCCGCCACGAACGAATCCTGGATCGAAGGGCAATGCTCCAAGGAACGGCACACCAAATTCCTCTGCTGTGGAACGTCCGCCCCCTTCTTTGAAAATGTCCAAAGTGACACTAAATCGGCCTTCGTCATCGCATGTTGCTCGAAGTGTACGGCCAGCTGGTGCTGCAATCTCAATGTCAGAACCTGGTGTTCCTTTTCCTTGAATGGTGTAACCGCTCATGTTCTCAACGACGCCAAGAACTGGAACCTTCAACGAGGATGCAAATGTGATGGATTTGCGACTGTCGAGCAGCGCAACGTCTTGCGGCGTCGTTACAATGACCATGCCGTCAATGTCAGGCAATGATTGAGCAACGGTTAGTGGCTCATCGGACGTTCCAGGTGGGAAATCGATGATGAGGTAGTCGAGGCTTCCCCACTCCACATCACCAATGAATTGCTGAATGGCTCCAAGTTTGATTGGACCTCGCCAAACTACAGGCGTATCCTCATCTTCGAGCAGGAACGCCATAGAGATAACTTTCACACCAAGATGTCCTTGAGCAGGGTGGATTCGGCCGGCTTCAACATGCAACTTTCGTCCATCGAGTCCCATCATCTTTGGAACGTTTGGACCTGTAATGTCGATATCGAGAATGCCAACCTTGTGGCCTTGTTGCGCAAGAGCCAACGCAAGACCTGTGGAGACAGTGGACTTACCTACGCCACCTTTTCCGGAAAGGACCATGATCTTGTGCTTGATTTTCTTGCCAATTTCGGCCATAGCCATCTTTCGCTTCATTTGCGCATACGCTTGTTCCATTTGCTTTTGAGCCGCTGCATCAGGTGCTGCTGGTGCTTCTGCGGGAGCATCGTTTCCAGGGGTATGCATTGAAACCGGAGAATCGGACATACACATTCCACTTGTTCAGCCTACTTCAATGCGTTTATTTCCCCTTCATGAACAACAACCACGCACCATGTGTCAGGCTTGTTATGAGGAGGGCAACGGAGGTTGCACCGAATTGGAACTGCATGTTTGTGTAGGCATAAGCAATCCCAATCGAAAGCGGTATGCTGGCAATGTAGCCTACTCGCAGGGAATGTTTCATGCTCGAATCGATAAGCCAAAGGAGGGGGGCACAAAAGAACGTCATGGCCACAAGCAATGTAGCAACGACGCGAAACAAGAGACTCAAATCGTTCGCCGCGAAGACGATGTGGAGGATGAAGAGAAGGACGTACATCGAAGAAAACCCAAGGATTGCTTTCATCTCTCAACCTTCCTAAAGGTTCTAAAGAGTCAACCTTGATAAGATACATCACAAAGGTATGACCATGCGACTACTGTTCGTTTGTGTAGGAAATTCATGCCGATCACAGATGGCTGAAGGCATTGCTCGTCATCTTGGCCATGAAGCTGCGAGTGCAGGCACACATCCTGCTGGACAGGTTTCTGCACATGCCATCACCGTTCTGGAATCCAAAGGAATCGATACTAATGGATTGATACCGAAATCGGTTGACTTGTTCAAGGCAGAAGATTTTGACATGGTCATTTCCATGGGTTGTGGCGTCTCTTGTCCTGCTATGCGTATCGATGAGGATTGGGGATTGAACGATCCCGTTGGACAATCGCTGGACGTGTTCGAAGCAACAGCCAACGAAATCGAGCGACGGCTATCTCAATTGTGATCATTCTTCCTCGGCCATATCGCCTTCACCCAGCAGTTCAATGTACATGCTGCTGACCGTTTTGCTTCGCCCATCGTGATCTTCAAGTTCGATCGAATCCGTGACGATGTTAACAATACTGACCTTTTCTGGCAGCATGGATGCAATTATTCCATGTCGCCTTCGACAGATTTCAGCAACGTCAACGACTCGACTGATGGCTTGTCCTCGTGCTTGCAATCGAACGAGTCGGTCCCCTTGCTGCATGGCCATCAGAACAGCTTTGACGTACGAGAATGAGGGTTTTTTGCCGACGTAAACGACGCGTGGTTCGGTCATACACTGACATTGTGCATTCAGTATGTAAAGGCTCTTTCAGTTGATTTTGGTGCGAGCGCCGGGACTCGAACCCGGGTTCAGGCGTTGGCAACGCCCGGTGATAACCACTACACTACGCTCGCAGGTAGCAACCAACCCACCGAGCAGGGGTATAAACGATTGTCGGCGTAATTGGTTGCTCACTGGAAACCAAATCGGTCTTGTCCTTCCTTTGGTGGTTGACGTTGTCGCAGGAAGATGACTAAGCCTGCGAGAATCGGAACGATACCGACGACGATAGCAATCATCGTAAGCGGTAATTCGCCTTCCTTTGTACCAACGAGACCGTCGTCGGTTTCCTCAACGAAAACAACGAAGGATGTAGGCGATGTTGCATCACCGAAAGAGTCCGATGCTTGGACGAAGATTTCGTGTGCGCTGATTGGTGTCGAGGTCCGAACAGAGGCTACGGCTGTGTAAATTCCATCGTTTGCTTCACGATCGAGGCCTTGTCCGTTGTCGTACAGGGTGACCCATCGTGTGGTTTGGCCAAGTGGTTTGAGAACACCCAAATCCGCACGAACCAACAAAATTCCATCAGCATCATCGACTTGTATCTCGATTGCCTGTTCCGAGTCTGAATCTCCACGTTTCAAGGCTTCTGAAGGAACGAGCGCCAAGACTGGTGGCGTGTTTTCAACTGTTAGCGTCAAGTCCGCATCCGTTGAGCTTGGTTGGAAATGATGCTCAGAGGCTTGTGTCTTCGTGACCAGTATGCTTGATCCAAGGTCATCTGTAAGTCGAACCTTGAGCAAACGTTCACCTGGTGTCATGCCTTGAGGAATCACCAGTTCACAAGCCCAAACTTCAACCTTGAGACAAGGTGTTTCCTCGCCACCGTATTCACGAAGATCAACAACGATGGAAGCAACGCCGTGGTAATCAAGCACATCAAGCATCATGAGTGTTGAACCGCCACGTACGACGGTTGCTGGATCAATCGTTGCACTCAAAATCCTCGGCGCCTGGTTCTCGACCGTTATGTTCGTAGCGAGGATGTCGGTTTCGCCCCATTCATCAACAACCTCGACACTGATGGGTAATTCACCAACAGCGAGACCTTGAACTGAAACCATCGTTGTCCACTCGTTGTCGCCAATGGTTTGGTCGCCATTGAGTCCACGGTCGTTCATAGAAACGGTTCCGAGACCGATTGAAGAAAGATCGACTTGGACATTGACGATGTTCCAATCAGGATCTTCGATGACTGCCACAAGATGAGCCGCTGATCCACCCTCACCGAAGACCAAACCTTCCATGAGTGAAAGGTCGAGAACTTGTGGAGCTGTGTTGTCATCGGCCGAGACAATGCTCGGAGAGAGAATGGCGTCAACCGCTTGAGATTCATTGAGAAGGGCTGTTTCTTCATCTACACCAAACTCAATTTCAAACGAGCGAACGGTGCTTGCAAGCAAACCAGTCAGTGGGCCTTGGTGAACAATTGAACCCGAAGCAGTGCCTGAAACACCATCACTGTAGACACCTGTCCATTGAATCACGCTCAGGTTCTTTGCGTCTCGTGGTTCGATGGTTTCTTGTCCAGCCGTCACAGTCAGAACAATGCCTTCTTGTGCGAGAAGACGAACAACATCGCCCGTTTCCATCGGAACCGGTGCGAATCCGGCCTCCCTTCCAACAGAAATGTTGCCGAGTGCTTCTTCGACCTCAGGTGGTGTCGGGTCTCGTTCAATTGGACTCCGCTCGGGGCGCTCGTCTCCGTTTGAGGGGTCAGGCCCTGTTTCAGTCCAAACAAGTCGAACCGTTCGATTGTCCCAGTCTGCATTGGTTGCTTGATAGATGTAAGAGTCGTTGTAGTAGGAACCTGCACCACTTCCTCCGAAGAAATTGCTGCCGCCAATACCGGTTACGTTGAACCAAGTTTCGCTGTGAATGACGTTCACATCATGCTCGACGAGTGTGTGGTTCAGTTGCTTTCCAGTTTGCTCAATCGTCTGAACCACGCCAAACGTTCCTTGAACATCTCCAGAAAGTGTTCCATCCACATGAACATCATCGACCAATGTGATGCCGTCCTCGATGCGAGTGTGGAAGTTGTACACTGTTCCATTGACAACCATGGATGAATTCTCTTCCTGATCCGTGAAGCCAAACGTTCCATCGCCTCGGATGAGATCGAGTTGGTCCACACGTTCACCGTTTTCCCAACGCTCCAGAGTCTCAAATTGGTCAAGTTGAAGACGAAATTCCGAGCCTTCATCACGAAGAAGCATATCCGCCGTTGCCTCGATTTGTGTGTGCTGAAGAACACGGACTCCATTGACGTCCGTTGTTTCAAGGAGGAGTAAACTGATGTCACCGTCAACGTCGAATTGGCCACCATCTTCCTCCCCGCTCACCAGAAGGGCACCAAACGCTTCCAGTCGTAATCGCTCAGAGACGACATTGTCGATGTTCGAACGGTTGAGCAATGCATCGACAACAGTGGCATTGATGGTGGTCACGAGACCATCTTCCTCAAGTTGCAAGAGAAGATCACCACTCCCTTTTGCTTGAATGACCTGAGACGTGAGAACCCCTGAGGTTACGGTTTCGTTTTTCCAAAACGATTCAAAATCAATGGCAAGCTCGGTTGTTGAATTACCGGTTGTCTCCGAAGTGGACAAGGTACCATTTCCGAGTTCGTAGGCGTTGAGAACTTCGCCGATTCGTTGTTGCCATCCGTTGCCTTCGAACAACAACATGAACGACTGATTACCATCGTTTGTTTGGTAATTCTGTTCAAGCGACCATGATGTGGTCGTTGTTACCTCATGATCGGCCATGGGTTGGTTCCATGACCCAACAGTGAACGTTCGTTCTTCTGTAATCGGCGAGGGCAGTGCTGCACCATCATGACCGTTGATTGTCACTTGAATTGAGATTGTATCGTTCCATGCAACCGCCGTGTCAAGAACGATGCGTGCTGTGAGCGTTGGCGTGTTCTCAAGGAACGTCGTTTGAATCGAAGGGGCCAAATCTGTTGAATCTCGAGTGTGTTCGATGCTCACGTCGTAATCATGAGAAGACGAGTCTCCAAATGTCAGCACGTATGCATGTTCATTCGTCAACGCAGAAGAACTGTTCCAATCCGTGGTGATGGTTACGGTTGGTGACGCTTCTGCAGAGACGAGGGTTGAAAGTGGAGTTAACATCAACAGCAAAACTAGAACAATACTCTGGTTGCGTCTCATAGCGACTTCTTGCCACCGCTCATCTCTAAGGGTTTGGGGACAATGTTTCAACAATCAAAGGTTCAGTATGTATGCAAACAAGAGCGGAACGACGATTGTAGCATCGCTCTCGACAACAAACATTGGCGTTGATGCATCGATTTTGCCCCACGTGATTTTCTCGCTTGGTGGTGCTCCAGAGTATCCTCCATACGAAGGGCGCGATTCTGAGATTTGGCCAAACCAGGACCACAGCGGCACATCTCGCTCAAGATCTTGATTAAGCATTGGAACAACACAAATTGGGAAATCACCAGCAATTCCACCACCAATTTGCAAAAAAGCAAGTGGTGATGTTTGCCTTTCATACCAGATTGCGAGGCGCTTCATGTATTCAATTCCAGAAAGAACGCAATCCGAATCGACGGTTCCCTCAATCGAACGGGCAGCGAAGATGTTGCCCATCGTGGAATCTTCCCATCCTGGCACATAAACAGGTATATTTTGTTCGCATGCAGCTAAGACCCATGAAGCGGAAGTATCACCCTCACAGGAATTGATCAAGAGCCCTGAACGGAGAACGTCAAAGAAATAGTCATGTGGAAGTTGTCTTTTCTTGTCGTTGGATGCCTGTTTCCATGCTTGCAACAAATGCGATTCCAGATCACGTATTGCTTGCTCTTCTGGGATGCACACATCCGTAACGCGATTCATTTTTTTGATGAGAAGTTCTTGTTCGTCCTCAAGGGATAGCGTTCTCCAATTCTCGATTGACTCGTAGTGAGGATACGCCATCAGTCGAAAGACATCTTCCTCAAGATTTGCTCCAGTGCAACTGATTGCGGCAACGTGGCCTTGTCGAATCATAGGAGCGAGTAGTTGGCCAATTCCTGAAGTACTCATAGCACCAGCTAACGTGATGAAGACCTTGCCCCCAGATTCAATGTGCTTCAGGAGTGAAGCAGACATCTTTGACAATTCTCCAGCATTGAAATGATGAAAATAGGATTCAATTGTATCCCTTACACTCATGTTCACACCTCGGGCAGCATGAAGCGATCGACGCTTTTTTGTTGCATTAAAACCGTCTTAGGCGACAGGTCAATCACTGCTTGCTTCAAGTCTTCAACGATGGAGGTAGGGTCGGTCCCTCCACAGGTGAATGCATCAATGGCGAGCAGCCCACGGTCGGAATAACAGTGGGCACTGACATGACTCTCATCAAGCAAGACAACTGCCGCAAACCCAGGCGGTGAAATGGAGCCATCAAAGATTTCAACGTGAGCATGGACTTCCTTTGCATCGCTTTGTTCGACGGCTGTCTTCATCAGTTCAAGCATGTGATTTCCATCGAATGGAGACGAAGGGAAGAACTCCGTGTAATCGAGGAAGATGTGTTTTCCATGTGCTTTTGAACGCATTTATTCCCCTCCATTCGACTCTGAAAATCCAGAAAAGGAATGCGCCAATCGCTCAGGTCCCGAGGTTGGCGCTGAAGCATTCCACGCACCTCTTCGACGTGCAGAAGCGTGTGCAGCAATGACATTTGTTGCCAACATAGCGGCGGTGAATTGGGTTAATGGAGACGCTTCCTGTACACCAATTTCATTGACATCTGCACTAACAACAACAGCATTTCGTGCATTGAACAAGGTTTGGATGGTTTCGTGCACCTGCCAATACGTCAAGCCGCCTGGAACAGGCGTTCCCGTCGCAGGGACCAATGCGCCGTCAAGTCCATCGATATCGATGGTGAGGTGCACAGGTCCTTCAATCGAAGAGAGCGTCTCAAGCCAATGCTTCCAATGATTGGCTCCCTGGCATGGAGATTGGGTGTCCTTAGCGAAAAAAGTGGTGATGCGCTCGTCCGTCAACATTCGTTCGTGTTCTTCCTTACTGTAGGCTCGAATGCCAACCTGAAGCAGGGAACCAATCCCGGCATCAAGAGCACGGGCAGCGGCACAAGCATGAGAATACTTCTCGTCATCTAATTGCTCACGAAGATCGCCGTGTGCATCGATTTGGACAACGGTCAGATTGGAGAGATCGTTCTCCACAAGCGGATGATGCCGTACCGCTTCCAAGATTGGAGGTAGAATACCGTGTTCTCCACCCAAACAGAGTGGAAAGCAGTCACCTTTGAACCACGGAATCAGGTAACCTACCATCGAATCGAGTTGCTTGAGTAATGTTGGCTCTTCACCATCCCACGGCTGAATCGTGTGCAATGAAAGTCCGGCGGGAAGGTCCTCTCCAAGCTGTGCATCGTACAACTCGACCTGAGACGATGCTTCGATGCAGGCCATGGGGCCCAAGGCAGTTCCTTGCCCGTAGGATGTCGTCAACTCGTACGGTAAGGAAAGGATGGCAACATCAACATCGCTCTCACCTTGACCAAGCCCAAGAAAGGTTGGCAAGTCTTCTCCCTCCATGTTTGCGGCGGCTCATTCATGCTTCTAAGGCTTGCCAAAATCAAGTCCGAATCGCCGTTGAAGTTGTGATTACAAGAAAAAGGGCCGATGTGTTAATATACATCGACGACCAATATACAATAGTGTTCTCGGAATAAAAACCGGGGCGGGGTGATGAAAGATGGGAATGACACTACAATCGTTGACGCAAGCAATTCAGCAGCATATTGATACAGAAATGGATGCGGAGGTGGCAGCTGGTATGGCTGAACACGCACTCGGATTCTTCGGGTTTTACAATCGAATCATCGATAATGCACTTGAACCAACGGATCGCAACTTGTTTTACATGTTCCAAGATTACGATTTGTTGACAACTGAATCCGAAGAGACCACACTCTGGGATGGCCGAGAATGGCGTATCCATTATTGGAAATTCAAACCTGACCTTAAGGAGCGTGTCGAATCGTACATGCAGCGACAGCGCAAGCCTGAGGACATTGACCCTTTCGCAGACATCTATGGTACTGATGGACAATCCATCTGGACCCGTGAATCAGAAAAGGTCCAGAATCCAAACGCCTTCACCAGCGATTGGTGATGATGCTTAGCAAGCGTTTTTGATTCATCAAAGCGAGGCGGCACCATGCGAGTCGCCGTTGGCTTGGTTCTATGCCTGCTTCTCGCAGGTTTTCCACCGGTCGCAACCGCTTCTTCAGATACAGAGGAAGCATGGCCAGGTGAACCTGTCGACAACCACCTTCACATGACGTGGGCTGCTCTGACCATGGAAGTCAATGAATGGGCTGACAACAACCCCGACATCGTTCGATTGATCGATGCTGGAAACTCAGAGCTTGGAAAGACGCTCTGGGTGCTGCAAATTTCAGATTGGTCAATGGAGACCAAAGCCAACGGAAAGGCAAAGGAAATCGTCTACATTGATGGCGGGCATCACGGAAATGAATACCTAGGAACGGCGCTTGCATGGCTATCGGCCCAATTCTACATCGAGGGTTGGTCCGAAGGAAATCAAGAGGTTGTCGATGTGCTTCAGAACACAGAGCTTCACATACTGATCATGCTCAATCCCGATGGCAACGACATCGACACGCGTTGGAACATTAACCAAGTCGACTTGAATCGAAATTACGACCACTACTGGAACACGTGTCCAACCACACAACCCGGCAGCGCTGCATTCAGTGAATCAGAGACAGCAGCGAATTCGCAATACATGAACGATTACGTATCGGATGCTGACCTCTACGTCACCATGCATACAGGCGTTTGGATCATGCTCTACCCGTGGGGTAAGTGGCCTGAACAGCCCTCTGATTGGGAATTGTTCCATGGAATCCGTGAAGAAGTACACGCGAACATTTCGGACATCCCAATTCAGAATGCCAACCAAGGCCTCTATCCGAATTGTGGCACAAGCCGAGATTATGGATACGGCGTGATGGGATTCCCAACCTTCACATTCGAAACAGATGATGAGCAATTTGTGCCTGGTTCGGTCGAAGCACTCAACGAACGACTCGCTGAAGAAATGGACGTCATGCGTTACCTCATCACCAATGTGTGGTATTGGAGAGCTCGCCTTGATGTTCAATCAATTCAGGTGTCCAGTGAGGAGGTTGTTCTCGATGTCGACAACCTCGGAATGGCCTCAACCGCCAACGCAACTTTGCAGTTTGTTGATTCCAGCGGTGAGGTCACATGGACTTCAACGCTCTTTACCGTCAATGAAAGCAACTCAACAGTCGCCACTTTCGACGCTAGCAACCTCTCCTACTCCAAAGACGGATCATGGCAACTGTACTACCAAAAGCGTGTGGTCGATGCTGCAAAGTGGGTGACGGAACCACTTGAGGTCAACGCCACGGTCCTCAGTGATGACGAGGAAGTAGGTTTCCTCATCGGTTACGGATTGTTCAGTCCAACCACGATTCTTGCCGGACTAGCCATCATTTCGCTTCTTCGTGATCAGGATGAAGAATCGGCTTAAATTGCTGAAAATCATTCGCAAGGTTTCAAGTGCCTCAAGAGGTTGGGCGTTATCGGTGAAACCATGCAAATCAACGTAAGTTCAAGTCACAACATCGATGGAACGCTCATTCTTCCTTTGTTCGAAGGGACAGATATCGTACCAGAAGCCCACGCAACAGGAATGCACATTGCGCTGAAAGCGCAAATCAACCGTGTCCTCGCTGATGGCGATTTCAAGGGTAAGCCAAAGTCAACAATGTCCCTTGTTGGAGGCGAAGGTGGCAAGGCTATGCTCGTCGGTCTTGGAAAAGAAGACGATGCTGATGTTCACGCCTACCGAAAGGCTGGTGCTGCCGTTGTCGCTGCTCGAAAGAAGACGCATGGCACCGATCTTACCGTTCGATTCGCTGGTGCCAGCATCGAATGCATGGGTGCGTTTGCTGAAGGAATGCTACTTCGCGATTATTCCTATGACGAGTACAAGATGCAGAAGGAGGAAGACAAAGAAGCTGAGCGCAGTGTACGCATCACCTGTGATGAGGGTCAAGAAGAGGCTCTAGAAGCGCTTGTAAACATCCACAGCGGCGTAGCATCCGGCGTCCACCTCTCCCGTGACCTCGGCAACTGTCCACCAAATGACATGTATCCTGAGGCATTCTCAGACATGGCCTGGGAATGGGCAAAGCAATACGACAACGTCGAAGTGACCATCATCAACTACGAACATGCCATGAAGGCTGGTATGGGCGGTCTCGTCGCTGTCGGAATGGGTTCTTCACGAAAGCCATGCATGGTTATCTTCGAAATGAACAAGGAAAAGACAGGTCGTTGTCCACTTCTCGTAGGAAAGGGAATCACCTTCGATACGGGTGGTATCTCTCTCAAGCCAGGTGCAAACATGGACGAAATGAAGTACGATATGGGTGGATCTGCGACTGTTTTCGGAACCATGCAAGCACTTGCATCCACAGGATACGATGGCAAAGTGGTTGGAATAACTTGCATGGCAGAAAACATGCCTGCTGCAAACGCACAACGCCCAGGTGACGTCATCACAACACTCTCAGGCAAGACAATTGAAGTTCTCAATACCGATGCGGAAGGCCGACTCGTTCTCTCTGACGGATTGTGGAAGGCTGGAGAATTTGATCCAGAATTCATCATTGACTTTGCAACCCTCACCGGTGCTTGCGTCGTCGCTCTTGGTCACGAGGCTACAGGATTGTGGTCCAATGATGATGACTTCCGAACCAAGATTCACGAAGCAGGAAACGCTGTTGACGAACTTGCTTGGCCAATGCCTCTTCTACCAGCCTTCGAAAAGGAAATGACCGATTCGAAGATTGCTGATACACGCAACCTTGGTGCTGGTCGCTGGGGTGGCGCGAACACCGCAGCAGCGTTCCTCAAGCAATTCGTTCCAAATCGAAACTACGATGATGATGGTGAACAAATCACATGGGCGCACATGGACATTGCTGGAACCTACTGGGGTGCCAAGACCAACACCATGGTCGGCAACGGTGCTACTGGAATCCACGTCCGCACCATGTACCACTTGATCACCAACTGGAACAACTGAATGTGATGGTATGCGAAAGCCTGTTCTCTTCTCGGGAATGGTCTGCCTCCTCTTCCTTTCAGGATGTCTGGGTTCGGTTTTCGATGAGGATATTGAGACTGTATTGATTGTGGAAACGAACAACGAGCGCGTCACGATTGAAACAATCTACGAACAAGGCGAACTATCGTCATCCTCAACAGAGACCATCGAATTTGATTTCTCAGGTTCAACCTCAGTGGCATCAATCCTAACGTATGGACTCATGACGGACGATGGTCGTTCGTTCAGTGTTGATGCATCAGAAGAAACGATCATCTCCCTCGATTTCGAACATCATGGAATGTATGACATTGAATTGTATGCCGTTGATTCAGAAGGCAACAATATCACATCCTCAAAGACCATCATCGTTGAGCAAATCGTTCGATGGACTGAAGAAGGGACAGGAAACCCTCAATCCCTCATCTTTGATGCAACGCCTGGAAACGATGGCACCGCACCCTCCTACGTTGTGCTCAATTCAACCGTTGCAAACCCTTCACCGTTCCTCGAGTTGAATGGAAGAGACGTTGATGTCGAGTGGGCGGTGTTGAATAACGATGGCCAGTGCATGGGCAATCGGGAGATTGTCGAAAATGGGGCCAGTGTCACCTGGAACACGCTTCATTTTGCCCCTGTTGGCATGCATGAAATCGAGATGACGATTCATGAGGGTCAAGACGAGATTAACATCGAACACGTTGTTGCTCTTCGATACACGGAATGAATTCACGCAATGAATTCAACTTGGCCCGTATCCACATCGTAGATTGCACCTTCAATGACAACATCCGTTTTCAACATTGGATTGTTCTTCAACGTCTCAACGTCTTGAACGAGTTTTGCTTTCTGATCCGAAATAACATCCGGATAATATTCGCTCACATCAGCCCCAGTGTTCGCATGAACAACTTCTCGAACCTTTTCGAGTGTAGCTGCTGCCATACCGCATCGAGTGTGTTGCATAATCAAGATTCGATCGCATTCCAGAATGTTGTTTGCAACCACGACATCTTTCTCAACTTCTGGATTGACTTGACCTCCACCATTCCGGATGACCTTCATATCACCAAAGGTCAATCCAAGCGCTTGATGGGGAACGATTCGACAATCCATACACGTGATCAACAGCATGTTTCGAGCAGGTTTCCCTGGAACATCTCCATGGGTAAAGCCAGCCACAAAGTCTCTGTTTCCTTCAGCAATATCCTTGAATCCTGATGTCATGTTGCTCACTGAATCCTCTTCTCAGAATGAAGCACTTGAATCTTGGTTCGCTCAATTGAAATTGACTAAGGTTCATTCACCTATTGTATTCACTCTGAATCTCGTACACATGGGTAGCGCTGTATATGACCCATAGCAAGCCAATGTGAATAGGTGTGATGAATCGAAGGGTGTTATGGAGAATCCC
>JAYOBT010000019.1:0-28189 GCA_038105035.1 Candidatus Poseidoniales archaeon
ACGAGGAAGAGCGCAATTTTTGTTCGTCGGTTTTCATTGGCCATGGTGTCACCTAGACCTTGCGTATCAACACTGGACTAAAACTTCGTCGCTCTGTCGTCCTTCTCCACTACCGTTCAATTGTCAGGAAATAAGCAACCATTGCCCCTGTTGACGCTAAGGGTTCATATCATATGGAGGCATGCGACAAGCATGAAACCATTCTCAACCGAACCCGTTACGCTGATTGAAGAAGTGTTTCCTCAAGACACAAATTCCTATGACACACTGTTCGGAGGACGCCTGCTTTCGGTCATGGACAAAGCAGCAGGTATCGCTTGCTCCAAATTTGCACATCGAGAATTCGTCACCATCTCCATCGACACACTGACCTTCACGGCACCAGCACGCCAAGGAGATCTCATCGAAGTCACAGGACGAGTTGTGTTCACGAGCACACACACGGCGGGCGTGAAGGTCACGGCTTGTGCGATGACAAAATCCGATTGGGAGACGCGAGTCATCTGCGAGGGGTATTTCTTCATGGTCGCCATCGATTCCATGATGCGCCCCATTCCAATCCCGCAGTTGGAACCTGCAAGCGATGAGGAAAAGAAAGAATGGGCCACCGCTGAAGAAATTCGCAACAATATGCTCTCCAAACGGAAATCCGCGTAAGAGGATTGATGAAAGAACGGAAAGTGGCCTCGAACATGCCCGTTCTGAACATTGCAATGGTTGGAAGCGATAACCTTGCAAGAGAACTTGCAAAGCCTACAGACCAGCGTGATGTTCACACCTATGTTCACAAGGAAACCGTAGATGGACAAGCACGCATCTTGTCCTTGATTCGCCCCGCAAAATATCCAGAACGTCTTCGTCCTTTGCTCAATGCATTGTCTGCGGCCAGAGCGGGGCTCATTGAGGTAACCGCCGTTGATGCAACGTTGGGAGAAGCCTTGGTTGCTTTTGCCAGTGCAGGTATCGAACATGGCGTTGCTGTATTGGCTCCGCCACAAGGCGAATGGATCGATGAGGACATGGTCAAAGCGTTGTTCAAGCAAGCTGGCTTGACCAACTGGTCATTTGAGAAAGCAGATGGCATCGAACTCCGCAATGCGTTCTTTGGAATCATGGACACTGTTTCAGACCTCCTGGCATCCATCGAAGAACAACCTCTAGTCGTCCCCATCGACCAACACTTCAACGTCAAAGGAATTGGTTTGGTTGCTATTGGTTACGTCCAATCTGGCGTCGTCAATGTGCACGATGAGGTGACCATGCTACCACATGGCGGTACGGGCTCTGTAAAGTCCCTTCAGGTTATGGACGATGACGTTGACCGGGCCGGCGCCGGAGACCGTGTCGGTATTGCGCTTCGTAACGCCAAAGAGGAGAGTTTGTCTGGAACTTGTCTCATTGTCCATCCAGAGATCGATGACAAGAAAACCAACACCTTCCGTCCGCTCGCCTTGGAGAATCATTCCGTCTCCTCCATGCAACTGAACACCTCGCCGTTTCAGAAGAAACAGCTTGCTGTCGCCGATGTTGTCCATGCATCCATCGATTTGCAATTCAATGTAGGTCGAGTCGAATCGGTTGCAGATGGCACATGCACCGTTCGATGGGAAACACCGCTCTTGCAACGAATTGATGATGCTCCTAACGTTCTTATCGCCCAACTTGATTCCAAGCCAAGGATTATGGGGAGCGCAAAACTCAGTAAAATCGAGTGAAACGGCGTTGTTTCATGCAATCTGGAACAATTGTCTTTGAGGGCATTCCAAGGGATGCATTGATAATAGGTGGCTCAAACTGCACAATGGGATGCAGACGAGAGGGCGCAACGAACGCCTTGCGGAGTCTGGGGAGAAAATGGTTCTCCACGGCCTACGCGTGGCTGGCGAAAGCGGTCGAGCGAGAGCCAGCCTCGGCGAGTCTAGAGTTTCGATTGAATTCAAAAATGGTAATTGCATTGACATTCGATACGATCAAATCGTTCGAATGCAACATCACAATACCACACTTGTGCCTGGATGGGTTGGGTTTGTCGGACTCTGTTTGTTCTATGCATCTTGGCGAGTCATCACACCACCAAACATCCGATTCGGTGTGTTTGTTCTCGGTCTTGCCATGATTTCCGGATGGGTTCTCACCAAGCGACCAACATTAACGCTCGACACCAAACTTGGTGATTGCCATGTACTTCATGCCATTGATTCTCGCTTGCTCAAATTCTCAACTATGATTCAGAGAATGAACGATGGTTTGACCCTTGAGGAAGCCCGTGTAGGCGTTGACCTTCTCAACGAAGATACCGAATTCCCGAGACAAGCTGCAAACGATGCCGTACAGGCTCTGCCTATTCCTGTTCAGGATTTGGAACCCTCTCGTAGCTTAACGAATTTCCTTGGTGAAATGAGTCCTCATGATGGAGAGTTCGAAATCGATGAGGAACTACCACGTTGGGCCAAGGATACCATGAACCAACTCCCACGAACAATGGACGAACTCGAACCAAGGCAGCACGGAATCATCGAGCGTGGGCGGGCCAACATCGGCACAAGACGCGGAATCAGCAGTCCGCTCGACATTCACTCAGGTACAAATCCATCCCAGAACATGACAACGCACTTCCAAGGAGACACTCCACTCGGGATTCCTATGCACCAACAGCCAATCAGTTCATCAAGAATGATTCAAGAGGCAACCGGGAAAAGAGCAGAAGCAAGACAACTCGCCTTCACGCCGCTACCGAACGATTTCCTTCCAAGTTATGTCGGGCCTGAGGGCGCTCATGTCCCATCGACTGCGGATGAATTCAATTCACCTGATATCCCATTGTTGGATGCTGAATTGATCGAAGAGGAACCGGCTCCCTCATTAGTAGAGCAAGGTCTCATTCGACATTCAACCAACACCAATGCAACAACGAACAATGCCTCCACTGTTCGTCGAGATTCGAAAGGGCAACGAAAGCGGTTCCAAGTTCGAACCGAGCCGAAGCAACGAATCGCTACATCTCGGAAGAAAGTCGGGCAACAGACCGGTCGAATCTTTTCCTCGATGATGACGAGAGTTCGAGAATCGATTTCCAATCTTCATCAGGAAGGAATACCTGAGGAAATCATCGAACAGATGGTCGAACACATCCCGGAAGAAGAAGAACAAGTCCCTGTTTCATTCAGTTCACTCACAGAATCTCAAGAGGTTGCTCAAGTGCAAAGCAATCAGTTGGGTCTACGTCGCATCGACTGACGTTCCAGAGATTGAAGTGTAATCGGCCAAACGTTGTTCGTACGATTCGAGCGTCATGGATTGCAGCCCTTTGATACCAAATCCTTGCAGAGTAAAACTCGCAGATACGGTTGCGTGAATCAAAGCGTTTCGCAATTCATCGAGGTCTATCGAGCCATCTCCTGCAGCAAGATAAGTCGCAAGTGTGCCTGCGAACGTATCACCACATCCTGTAGGATCGACCACAAGGTCGGTGGGAAAAGCAGGCAGAGCGACAACCTGATCGCCATGCAATGCGAGGACGCCATGTTCACCTTTCTTGATGATGAGCGTTGGAATTGAAGCCATTGCTTGAACATCCTTAGCAGCCTGAATGAGGTTGTCGCTGCCCGAAAGCATGGTTGCCTCCCCATCGTTAATGACAACGATATCCACACGTTGCATTGCTTGTATCAGTTCCCCCCTGGCGATGTTGATCCACAGATTCATCGAGTCAAGGATTGATGCACGAGTCGGACTTGATTGATCAAGAACAGACAATTGAATGGAGGGATGAAGATTGGCACAGAACGTGATTGTGGATGAGGTTCCGTGTCCGGGAACTTTTGGCTCGAACGTTTCGAAGACGTTCAAATGCGTTTCATGTGTCTCAGCTTGCGCCATGTTGCCATGATATGAACCGACCCAGTGAAACGTTGAGCCTTCGAGGACCTCGATACCAGTTGTATCCAAACCAGCATTGCTCAACGTAGCAAAATCGTCCTCTTTGAAATCGGTGCCTACGACGCCGACAAGACCAACAGACTGCAGATTCATTCGCTTCTGATGGAATGCTGCTGCCAATCCAGCATAGGTTGCGGAACCACCGAGCGTGTGTGGGGCAGAGCCTTTTGGTGATGTGATGCTGTCGTATGCGATGCTTCCAACGATGAGAACATCCATGCCATCACTTATCCAAGAAGTTCTTGATGCATATCGATGTATTGAATTGTGATATCGCCATTCTTGAAGTCTTCTTCATCCATGATTCGTCGATGCAATGGAATCAAATGTTCAACACCTGTGACCACCGTTTCATCCAAGGCAGTACGCATGCGCCGAATAGCATCCTCTCGATCTCGTCCCCACACGAGGAGTTTTGCCAGCAAGGAATCGAAGCAACCCGGCATTTCGTACCCAGGGTGAGCATGTGTGTCAACACGAACACCGAATCCTGAGGGGAAATGGCATTCCCAGAGTCGACCGGGGCTTGGAATAAATTCTGCCGGATCCTCTGCATTGAGCCGACATTGGATGCTGTGACCTCGCCAAGCAATGTCTTCTTGTTTGAGTGGAAGTGACTCTCCTTGGGCGACGCGTACTCCGAGTTCGACGAGATTGTGACCTGTAATCAACTCTGTAACAGTGTGTTCAACTTGCACTCGCGGGTTGACTTCAAGGAAATAGAAGTCACCGTTGGCATCTCGGAGGAATTCAAACGTTGCAAGACCCTTGTAGCCAACGGATTCTGCACCTTTGCACACCAGTGAACCAATTTCATGACGCTTTTCTGGCGTGAGCCATGGGCCTTCTTCAACGAGTTTCTGATGACGACGTTGTATGGAGCAGAACCGCTCACCGAAGTGAATGGCATTTGTCCCATCGCCTAGGACTTGGAATTCGACGTGTTGGGCGCCCTGGATGTACTTCTCAACGAACACACGATCGTCACCAAAGGCAGATTTTGCACGAGATTGACAGAGTTTCAGTGCGCTTTCAAACTCGCTTTCTTTTTCGACGATTTGCATACCAATTCCGCCACCACCAGCAGCCGCTTTGATGATGACAGGATAACCGATGTCATCGGCGAGTGCAGATGCTACGGCGGCCTCAGAAATAGGCTCAGAGGAACCTTTCGCTGTTGGCAAGCCTGCTGCTTCCATGGCAGCCCTCGCCTCGATTTTGTCGCCGAGTAATGTGATAACATCTGCACTTGGACCAATGAACGTGATGCCTTCTTCCTCGAGCCTTTTCACAAAACCTGCGTTTTCAGCGAGGAAACCATAGCCAGGATGAACGGCATCACAGCCCATGTCTTTGGCTGCCTGAACGACAGCTTCGATGTCGAGATAAGCGTCCAAGGGATTGATCACATCACGAAAGGTTGCATCATCAGCGAGTTGGACAGGAAGCGATAATCTGTCCTCTTTTCCGTAAATGATGGCTGCTTCAATGTCCATGTCGCGTAAGGTTCGCATGATTCGGAGAGCAATTTCACCGCGATTGGCAATCAGTACTTTCTTGAAACCCATGGTGGATGGTAATTCGAGGCATCCTATGAGCAAAGCGGTCGTGCTGTGAAGTTTATACATTTTTTTATTAAGTCGATATTATTATTAAAGAGGACCTCCTATTCTCTCTTGGTGAGAACATGTCACAAAGAAAAACACGCCCTGCAAAAGAAGAAGATTTGATCGTACCAAACGGAAACCATGCCATGAACCCAGGTGATGGGACTCCTTACGAATTACATCCTGTGCTCGTTGACGGTATCCCTGCCAAGGCAGGTATCGATGCGTTCGGAGGATACAGTGAACGAATTCGAATTCATTTTGAACGCCCTCATGATGAATTAGGACCCGGACTTCAAACCAAATATTTCGTGATTCGAGATGAGGAGCCAGGTGTGTGCCATTGGGGCCACAACAATGAGTCCTTTACCATCGAAATATTCGTTGATAAAGATTAGACTTGGCAAGAACTGCAGTAATCCAAACGTCGTCCACTTAGACGAGTGTGCGTGATGAGACCCTCACATGCATGGCAATTCAATCCGTCCCGTGTGAAGACATGATGTCGTGCTTGACGTCGAGACATACCCTGTTGTCGAAGAAGATCGTAGAGGTCTTTATCCACGGTGACACCCTTTTGTTTGTAGGCCAGTTGTGTGGTTGAAATTGCAGATTCCGCAAGATGCGTTTGTTCCTCTACAGTAAGAGAGTTGAGTTTCCTAGAAGGTTGGAGGCCAGCATTGAACAGAATTTCACTTCGCAGATAATTCCCTACGCCTGCAAGAAAGGATTGGTCGAGAAGAAGATGACACAACTGTCGGCCTCCAAATTTCTTATTCTGGATCTGCTCAAGCACAGGTTTGTATTCTATCTCTTCATCGGCAACATCAGGGCCAAGTCGAGCAATGTAGGGATGTTGTTCAATCTCCCATGGTTCGAGGAGTTCAATATCTGTAGCAGACCAAAGGCACGCCACGTGTGTTTCAGTTTCGAGTTTAATTCGAAGTGACCTATTCGTATTCCTCTCCTTACTGGTTTTTTTCCGCACCGTCCATCGTCCGTAGAGTTGATTGTGACTATACAAAACATCATCCCCTACATGGATGAGCATCGCTTTTGATCGTGCCTTGACTCGAAGAACTTCTTTGCCAAGGAATCGATGCTCTTGACCCCGAATCGTAGCATATGGGCACTCGACGTGGGTGATGATTTGTCCCTCAAGTGCTCTGCGAATCGTGTTTGCAGCCCGATGAATTTCTGGTCCTTCGGGCATGCTTGCAAGTCCAATCACATGTGTTTAAACAGATGTTTGAGTTTCAAGTAACATGCGCAAGCGGTGGACGGAGGAACGTCGCATGCAACGAGAACATGCTGATTGGATTGTTGGACATCTCAGAGTCCATGGGCCAATGTCGACACGTGAAATCATCGAAGCATTGTCGTCTGAAGGAAGGCCGGTCCAAGCTCACATCTTGTCACGAGCGTTGCGCAAGTCACCGTTTGTAACCTGCATTGACAAAATCGTCGTTGATGGACAACAACAGTCGATTTGGGCGTTCCAAATCGATGAACAATGATCAGTAGACGTCACGCAAGTATCGCTTCTGTTCCTTCATCATGGTTTTCTCGATGAAGTGTGTTGCATCTGCTTCGGACATGCCACCGTGTTCTTGAGCGATATCGATGAGAGCTCGGTGGACATCCTTTGCCATGTACTGCTTGTCGCCACAAATGTAGAAGTAAGCACCGTTTTCAAACCATTCCCAAACTTCAGCACCATGCTCTTTCAACCGATGTTGAACGTAGATTTTCTCTTCTTGATCTCTTGACCAAGCGGTTGTGAATCTGTAGAGGTTGCCTCCATCAAGCCAACCCTCAATTTCATCCTTGTAGTAGTACTCGGTTTTCTCTGATTGGTCACCAAAGAACAACCAGTTGCGGCCAGGAGATTTGTCATGGACGCGCTGCTCCATGAAGGCACGGAACGGTGCAATTCCCGTTCCAGGGCCGACCATGATGATGTCCGTATTCGGATCTTCTGGAAGGATGAATGACTTGGTCGGTGACATAAAGACCCCAACATCAGTCTTGTTCATGACGACCTCATCAGCCATGTATTGAGTGGCCAATCCGCCGCGTTGCCTCTCATGGTAACTGAAACGTACGATACCAACGGTCAGTTCGACAAATCCAGGGTGGGCATCATGCGATGAAGCGATGGAGTAGAGACGCGGTTTGAGTCGATCGGCTAATTCAAGGAACTCTTCTGGAGAGTACTTGACATTGAATTCACGCATGATGTCAACGTAGTCTCGTGTCCATAGGTAATCTTCGATGGCTTTTGCATCAGCAACGATGGCATTGACCTTTGAAGCAGGGTCATCAGAAGGGAGACTGGCGTTCAGGCCAGGTGGCAAATCACCCTCGGACGTGCTCGACCAATCCATGTTGTCGCGACTTCGCTTGACGATGTTCATGGAAATGGACATCCCAGAAGAAACGATTTTGTCGGTGAGCGATTGAACGAATTTCTTGTTCGCCATGTGGACCTCGTAGTCCTTTTTGAGAGCAGTGTAGAGGTCCTTCTCGCCTTTGTGAGAAGCAACGGTTTGGTCTCGGTCCCAACCTTGGACTTCGATCAGTTCCTCGACGATGTGGGGAGGATTTTCAGGGAGCACACCAAGTGCGTCACCAACCTTGTAATCAAGCCCTGAGTCGCCCAAATCAAAGACGATATGACGTGTTTCTTTTCGAGAACCTTCTCCATTGAGAACGTAGTTTTCTGTGATTTTCGAGTTGTATGGGTTTTTTGCGGACCAGTTGCTCATGGTTACACCTCATATGTCGCGACAATTTTTTCCAATTGTGGCCTACTTATCATCATTCTCTAGCGCCCATAGTCCTGCATCATAGGGTTGAAAGAGTCGGCAAGTCAGCAAGGCTCATGACCCACGCGATTCGAATGCTCGGTACCGGGAACGCATTCTTACCGCATCAGCGTCATCATTCTTTCCTCATCTTTGATGGGAAACACATCATCGACGCACCCCCCACGGCTTTGCTTAGTTTACGGCGAGCTGGCATCTCACCTGCTGAGATTGAAACCATCTTCATCACACATCTCCACGGTGATCACGTGTTTGGTTTGCCTTTTCTGCTCTTAGAAAAAAAATACATTTCAGACAGAGACGGTCATGCTCATCTCACCATTGTTGGTTCTGCAGGAGTCAAAGCGCGATTGAAGACACTCTGCAACCTCGCCTTCCCAGGAAGTCTTGATGATGCTCTGGACAATGTCACATTCATCGAAACAGACTCTGGAACAATCGATGGATGGAATTGGGAACGGTTCCGTGTCCACCACGATGATGCTGTCGATCCATTCGGCTATCGCTTCGAGCATAGAGATGGTTGCTCCTTCGTTCACTCAGGAGATTCCGGACCATGTGAAAATCTTGAAGACGCCATTCAAAAGTCTCAACTCGCTGTAGTAGAGATGGGTTTTCCGCAATGGGTCCCCTCTGATCATCACCACAAACCAGATGACATTCAATCCTTATCGGAACGACAATCCCATGCCAAACTCCTCATTACGCACACCTTTGTTGATACACCACAATCTGAGTTCGACCCAATTCTGACAGACGAATACCCTAGCCATCCAAAAAATGTTCATCATTTGGAAGATGGAGATATTTGGATTTTCCAGAATTCGGAATGGGTGCATAGGAAAAATTGAGATATTTTTTGTTCAATAATAAGGGAAATTCCTGAAACCATTGCACTGAAATTAAATCGTAAATTATGCCATGATAAAGGCCTCCAAAGAATTTCAACGGACATCCTTATGAGGGGGACTCGGACTCAGTGAAACTATCCCAATGCGGGGGGAGAGCCTCTCAAAGTTGGGGTATATAATGGAGGTCAAAATTTGAAGAAAAACATCTTCGATACATTGCTCTCCAAACAGAGTTTGTTCACAAACAAAGAAATTCTCCACCACAGTCATCGGCCGGCAATTATGCCTCACCGAGAAAAGGAAATCGAGCGTATTGCGTTCAATCTCGTCGAAGCTTTGAACGGACAGATTCCATCAAACATGATTCTCTACGGCGTCACTGGAGCTGGAAAAACAGCAGTTACCCTTCACGTTACAAATCTCCTCAAGGAAAAGGGCGAGCAGATGCGAAGAGACATCACACCTGTCATCGTTAATTGCCGCCAAATCGACACACAATACAGAGTACTCTCTCACATAGGAAACAGTCTGCTCGAAGATCATGAAATCGATGAAATTCCTTTCACAGGTTGGCCAACTGACCGAGTCTTCAAAGAACTCGTTCGACGCATGGATTCAAGAAAAGGTGTATACGTGATAGTTCTTGACGAAATCGATCATCTCGTACGAAAAGCAGGTGACGATTTGTTGTATAATCTGACCAACCTCAACTCGTTCCTTGACGATGCTCGTGCCTGCGTTATTGGCATATCAAACGATCTCAAGTTCACAGAATTCCTCGACCCGCGCGTCCGTTCACGCCTCGGGCAACAAGACATTCTCTTCTCACCTTACGATGCTGAACAACTCAAGGATATTTTGCGCCAACGCTCCGATGAATCCATCGCACCTGATGTCGTATCTGAGGGTGTGATTGCTTTGTGCTCTGCTTTCGCAGCGCAAGAACATGGAGATGCTCGATGTGCTCTCGACCTGCTTCGCGTTTCGACCGAGAAAGCAGAACAACTCGGAGATAAGAAAGTCGAGCAACATCACGTTCGTATGGCACAGCATCAGATTGAGGCCGACCAGATTGAACCTGTAATCGCAGGTCTGCCTACGCAGCAGAAACTTGTTCTTGCTGCTGTCCTCATCAACGAACGAAATGGATTGAAGAACATTCAGACTGGCCAGTTGTACGATGTGTACGACCAAGCATGTTCCTACCTCAATCTGCCTTCACTTACACAACGCCGCATTTCTGGAATCATTGCCAACCTCGATATGCTTGGACTCATCACTGCTCGAACCCGAAGTCGTGGCCGATATGGTCGTTCCAAAGAGATCAATTCATGCATTCCAAGCAACGTTGAGACGCAGGAAATCCTCATGTCTGCGGATGAAAATATGCGAACGGTGTTCAACAATCGCTACCGTCAACAACGCCCGCTGTGATTCGTTGTTCTTATATGGCAAATGGGGGTCGGCAAGTCCATGAGCAGTGAAGAGAACGCAGAGTCTGGCGGTTTGACAGACATCTTCATCAAGCCATCAGTCACACTGTCGAAGTGGTACATTGCCATCGGAGTATGGGGACTCACCCTTGCTATCCTCAACTCATTGGGTTACATTCATCCGACCTATCGGGTTTCTTGGGGAGGACTTCTCACGTTCGAAGCCTTTGCCGATGCATTTGGTCACAAAGACACTGCTCCGGCATTTGTCATCGGCGACCTCGTGTTCGTCGGAGTCTGCCTTGCTCTACTCGGTCTTGGACTCAATTCAATCAACAAAAATATGGAAGGAGGAATCGCTGGATTTGCAACATCACTTATCATGAACGATACCTGGCCTGCTTTGGTCGGGGCTGAGGGAGGTCTCATGCGAGCGGTTGGAGCATGGTGCCTGCTCCTCGGATTTGGATTCTACATCGGATACAGTGTCATGTACATGACATGGATTGATCTTGGTGTTTACTCTGTCTCGATAACCTTGGTCGCTTTTGGCTTTGCTCTCAACGCTGCAAGCCGAGCACCGCCAGGTGACGATACCGTCATGTGATCAGCGAAACAATCGCTTGTGACCGTTTCGGCCGAAGATTGCATCCAAACAACCCAGCAACAAGCCTTGCCACAAGGCAATCGACCATCGTAAAATCAGTATGCGTACAGAAAGAGCAAGCATGAGACTACTTTTTCCTGCGTCGCTCTTCATACTTCTCGTGATGACGCCCAACGGACCTCTCCAGAACATCAACTCAACGAGAGCTCCAAGCATAAACCCACCCAGAGCCAATTGCGTTTGCCACATCTCACTCCACGCTTTCTCGAATGGATAGGTCATCAACAAAGGGACGATACTCAGCAGCATCAACAAGGCGATGGGAAAAATGGACAAGGCGATGCTTGCACTGCCAATGAAATCGAAACCTGGTCCTGATCGTTGACGAGAAGGATAGTGACGTACGATGCGAACGTGGGCACGAGCGTCTCGACGACGTTTGTGCAGGAACCTTCGAACACCGACTTCAGGTACATGGGCAACAAGAGCATCAGGAGCGTAGACGATGCTACCACCTGCATTCAACAACCGAAGACTGACTTCCATATCTTCAGCATGGTACCATTTCGGATCAAATCCTCCGACATCGAGCAAGGCTTGTCGCTTGAACATCGAACATGGTCCGTTGGCAAGCGAGGTCCTCCGTGGACGACTTCGATACTTTGAGGCGATTTCGACAGCACGAAAGCGGCTTACTAAATCGCTGTGTGTCTGAAAAATGGTTCGACCTGTGACTGCAACGATGGATTCCTCTCCAACCGGAACATTGGCAAGCAACAATTGCTCAATCCAATCTTGCTCAGGTCGAACATCGATATCGGTAATGGCAACCCATTCACCTCGTGCGTGATTCAATGCTGCCATTCGACCAGCTGCCAAACCAATCGCATCCTGATGAAGGACAGAAATGGACACATCGGAATCTGCGTTCGATCGCTCCCACGCATCCATCAGCGGTCCCGTGGAATCTATTGAACCATCGTTAACAGCGATGATTTCCAGCGGACGATGCGTCTGTGCGTGAATTGCATCAAGGCAATCTTCGACCCAATGCGCACCATTGCGAGCGCACACCGTTACCGTAACCAGGGGTTTGTCACTCATTCCTCTGCCTCAAAATGAACAAGAAGATTCCTCGCTCGATGTTTCGCTTCCATATCCAGAACGCGCATAACAACCCCCTGCCGAGGCTGTCCGTAAACAACAATCGTACCAAGTGGGGCGGTTGCAAGAACAAACATCGGCGCTAAGTCCTCTTCACCATCAACCTCAACAAGAACCGAATCGTCTTGTTCCAAGGACCAACGTACAACCTCCAACAATTCAGGTGTCAACTGACCAGGTGGATTCACAACGCTTCTTTGTTGTGCGTAAGCCTCGCCCTGGACGAGTAAGGAAGAATCCAATGCTTCTCGCTTGGTTTGGCCATCAATGAAAGCAATGTCTGGTAGTACTCCGATGTCCATCAGCCCTTTCACCGTCACATCACCAACTGCAACAAGCGTTCCGTGATTCTCCGGTAAAGCATCCAACATTGCCGACAAAGCTACTTCCGGTACATCTTCCGGGCCCTCAAACAATTCTCCCATTGGGGTCTTGAATTCATCATCAAGGACTGCAGGCATACGCAGAACCTTTCCTTCATAGAAGGGGGGGATCCATGGGTGGCCTTCTCGATCGATAAGGCCAAGACGAATTCGACTCGATGATAGAATACCGCCAAGTTCGTCGTTCAAGTGTGGTGCCTCGAGAATTGAGAGTGGAGGAAGTCCGTTCTCATACCTTCGCTCGTTGATCTGATGGCATCGAGGAATGGTCTCGACCGTAGCGACGATACTGTCGGCTGTTCGGTGCGTTGGCGCTGGCCCATGCGGGTCGTTGAGGACGTGTACTTCGTGTCGTAAGTGCGCTGTATCGCTGAGCCAATTGAGCAAGGTATCCATGCGATCGTCTAAGGATTGAATCCAGTCGCCTTTTGCTTGAGCCATTTCATCGTTCACAACATGAACTTCGATGAAATCTGCTTGGCGCAAAGCTGTTTGAATCAGGAGTTGATGGCCTGAATGGAAGCGGTCAAACGTTCCGCCGATAAGACATCGGCGAAAGGAACGTTCTGCTTCCATGAAGAGTTGCTGAAGCATGCGGCCTTTGAGAACATCGCTTCAAATCGGTTGAATATTGCAAAAAGCTGTGCCCTGATACCTAACGGCCTTGTTCATTGTTTCCTCGAAGGCCTGACCCTCGGTATCAGGGCGTACTGTAGAGCCGGTTGGTTGTCTCGATTTCATCCCGAAGTCGATCGAGGACCCATAGTTCCAGCCCGGGTTTCCGCTTTTGCACCGGAATTCACTCCCCGAAGGGTCTTCCCAGTCTTCGATAGCGGACCGTATCATTGGTATCAGACGTCATTGCAATTTCACAGTAGCTCAGGCTGATGTTGCACGTACGGCGACTTGCGGTCAAACACGTTGCATTTCAATACATCGGCTATCAAAGCATTCTGTGCAACATCGCCCGTCCAATCAGGAGTTTCGCTACTTCTGGATTCCCATCAAGCAATTCTTCCATGCTAAAATCAGGCCACGTCTCAACATCGCATGCAAGCCAGCCGACCAGTGGATGAATTCTCCCAACATGAACTGAACCGTGATGTTCCATTCGTTGAATCATGTCATGAATGTCCATGAGAGCTGCTGTTCCCTCTCCCTCGGGAAGCATCAATATATTCAGTTTCAAAGTGGGGTGTTCAGCATAGCCTTGATGTTGCCGTGGATGACCAGGTAAACCGATTTGTTCTCCTTTTGGTCTGAAAATGAGTGCAGGCCAATTCTTCGGATGATGGGCCAGCCATTCACGGCCCCCTGCTGTCGATAACTGTGCATCGAGCCACTCCAACGCCCATGTTGACCACCATTGCTCCGGCAGAACATTGATGCACGTGCGCATGACATCCAAAGAGATGGGTGCTCGCTGATCGAGGAGATCAATCATTTGCGCCCATACACGCAACAGTGAACCTCGTGGATGCACAAGAGCACCTCTGAGGAAACGCTGAAGCAATTCATCATCGAACGTTTTTTCCGAGCCTGTTGCAAAAAGGACGTTCAATATCTGTTCCTCATCGTATGGTGCATCCAACCAAATCGTTGCTGCCTTAGGAAGAACGGATTCAAGTTCTGAGCGATACGTCCGACTCAGGAGAAGAAGGACATGAGCAGCCATTGCCTTGGTCGCTTCCGTGTTCAAAAGAGGTACGATATCGACAAGAAGAGATGAATCAGCATCACAGTCATTGACAACTTGTCGAACAGCTTGATGCTTCCACCCCGTATCGGTTCGTTGCATTGCTTGGATGAGTTCAACGGCATCCATGCGATCAACATTCACAAGATCGATCCAGCCAAAAGGGAGAACGTCTGCAATGCGTTTCCATCGTGCTGGCCGCTCCTCATCTGGACTTGCAATCCATGCAGCGAGAGGTGATTGTCGCTCAACACTGTTTGCAAAATCGGAATCTCCTTGCGGAAACAAGCGCATTGCTTTGCGGATGTCTTGTTGAGCGTCCTTTGATGTTGCAGCATCACCTGTCAAAACGGTTTCATCCAAACCTCCAGACTGGAACCACTGCATGAGTTCCTTTGCAGAAGATGGGATTCCTTCTCGCGTCGCCGCTGGCTCAGAACGTGTCGCACTGCGTTGCAATTCAACATGAAACTCGTAGGATTCCTGTGGGCGATATGATACGGTTGCAAGTTGATCCGTTGGAAGTAATGTAGCGGATTTACCGGAGAATTCCTTCGCTTCACCGCGGGACGTGATGAGACATCTACATCGTCCTGAGGCGAGCAGCCGTTCCATGAGTGGAACATCATCAACTTCAGCCCACGGCCACTCGATAACCATGTCAAACGAGGTTGATTCCAACATCCATTCAACGATGCATATGGCCCCATGTTGCGATATCCCCTCGAGAAGAACAACATCAATAGCGTTGGATTGCTCCTTCCATGTCCGTTCACCAAAGTCTGCTAGCAGTGCTCGTCGGAGGTTCAGATGTGGTTGTTTGCCGCGTCCAGTCAGGAGCCATCGAGTTAACAATCGAAGACGTGCTTTTCGTTTCGCAGTCGATAGACGAGGATGTCGCTTCCTCATCCATGGCCCCAAGATATCGATAGGCAAGGTACGATGAGTGGAAAACGACAAGGATTCTGTCATCAGTTGTGCATGATTGCCGAGCGATGATACAAGCAAGGTTCGATCAACAGATGACGGGAGGTGTGCATACAAACCATTGTCGGGACGAACCGCAAAAGGCGTCCCTATAACCTGGCCAATGGAATGTTCTCCGACGTGAAGTTGCGAAGGTCCTTCCATCTCTTTCGATTCCAATCGAATCCAGGTACCGTTTGCAACGCCCCAAGTCACAGACGATTCAAGCAAACGAAGCCGAAGGATACCAATCCGGTCCGATTGCGTCGTAAATGCCGTCAATGTCCCCTCAACCGGGACGCTTGGAGCTGTTGAGGGCTCGAGCGTAACAAGTGAGTACCAAGGGGTTGAGGACCCGCGTTGAACAGCCCAAAGCCCCCCTCTTTTTCCACTGGAGGAAAATTCAATGTCGTGCTCCAGTAATTCAGCTCGACGGGGGAGGGAGATCAATCTCGAGGAGGGTTCTGAGAGAACACCAAGAACGACGCTTGAACGATCATTTGAAAGAACGACAGCGTTCATTCCATCAGGAATAGTACTCACCTGTTGTCGTACGCGTTCAACCAAATCCATCAGGAGATGATCGGCTCCCTTTGGCGTTAATCGATGGATTGCTCCTCGTATGGATGCACTATCGTCACGTTGGACCTCCCCCAATTCCCGTAATTGGCGCATTGCAAGCGAAGCGTGAGGCATAGCAATGCCAAGAGCTTCTGAAGCTTGTGATACCGTTCCACCGCCATCAAGGAGCCAATCGAGAATGCGGCGCTGATACCGGCTGCGAATGGTCTTCTTTGGCATGATGAGTCACTTTTGTTACGTTCTAAAGGGCCTCCCTTTTATTTGTTACCTCTAAAGCATCTGTTTACTTACATTTAGTTACCAGTTTCTACTGGAATTGTGAAATTTTACTTACATATCCTCACGCATCGTGTAAAAATTACACCTATTATGGTCAGTAATGGTAACAAACTCGTCGTTTGTTGGAGGAACGGTTATATGAGTGGCCTCGCTCCTTTGGTACAGCGACATCGCCCAAGAGCGAAAAGCGAAAATCAAAGGAGGACAAGAACATGAAAACTGTACGCATACGAGAAAAAATCAAGAAATTCCTAGGCGATCGACCACGCAACACTGCAGAGATCCTAGAACACATCAACAGCACTATGCGTCACGGTACGACAAGCCAACAACTTGGCAACGTTCTCTCCAAAGACAAGGACATCGTCAAGGTCGGATACATCAAGCGATCCGGCATTCTATCCGGCGGATACGACATCTGCGAGTGGGCCACTCGAATCTGGGTTGAAGACAACTGCCCAGGATGGAAGGAAGGCACTCCAATCATCATCGACCAAGAAGGTAACATCACCATGGGCGATGACATGAAGAAAAACTGAGTTGAGCTCTTTGCAAGACCTCAGTATTCTCTCAATGGCTGGAATTGCAATCATCGGAGCGGCTGTTGCCTGGATGATTAAGAAATTCCTAATGAGTGATTAATTCGCTAAATCACTATGCTGTTTCAACAGCAGTCTCTTCCGATGGATTGCTGTTGTATTGGATGGCACATGTGTTTCTCCCCATGAGCCCATTGAATGGACAGTAGCCGAAGGCTGATGTCAGTACCCCCCACAAACCAATGATGAGGAGAACAAGTTCGAGTTGAATTGTTGCAAAAAAATCCAACAAAACAAGACTCGATCCAAACAACGCACGGGCTAATCTCTCAGCACCGCCTACGTTTTTCATATTGGGAAGAACGTAACTTTGACAATAAAACCTTGTTCAACGTGCGTGAAACAGATTCACATCAGTTGCCTTGGAAAATATCCATAGCTTCGTCAACACTTGCACCTTGTGAAATGATGGCGTGGCATGCAGCCGTCATACGAACAGCTTCATCGGTCGACTTCTGGTGAATGTTGCGTCCAGTCGCTGCTCCTTTGCAACCACTGACATTGATTTGATCCCAAAGACGTTGCAAGAAATCACGAGCAGGGAGCGAACCGCCTCCTGAACAAATGATCCCGCACCGACCTGCAGCTTCAACTGCAACTTTCAGCGATTCTGGTTGCGTCATACCGTCCCATGCACGAGGGTAGTTGACCTTTGCAAAGTCAGCACCAATGCATGCTGCAACTCCTGCAGCACCTGAAATTAATTGAGGATCTTTCTCATCTTCAACAGCCTTGCCTCGAGGATACATCCAAACAACAGCGATCATACCTTCTTCGTGGGCTTGACGAATGAAATGCGCAGCTTCTGTCATCATTTCATGTTCATATTCGCTGCCAATGTAGACAGTGTAACCGATTCCAACAACGTTCAGACCGTTAGAAACGAGAGACATAACATCGTCCATATCCCACATGGCGAGACTGATCGGATCTCGTTGCTTGGTCTTGACCAAATGCGACTTGGAATTCAGTTTCACCAAGTAAGGAACATCAGGATGGTCACGACCGTACAATGAGATGAGTCCACCTTGTGCGGCAAGAACACCAACCGTGCCTTCTCGATGTGCTTGTGCTCCAATTTCGAAAAGATGACCTGGGTCGTTGGATGAGAGTGGAATTGAATCTCCACCATCGTAGAAATCGTCGTTCAAGTGCTCGATTTTTTGATCGCACGCAAACAGATTCATCGAACCAGTACCGCATGTAGCGGCCATCAAGTTCTCGAGATAGGTGTCTGCAAGGTCATCGGGAACGTCAGCAGGAATGTGATAATCGGACATTCCATTCACGCTCATTCACCGGTAAAGTTTGCAACGCGCTTTTCGACGTATGCTGCGATTCCTTCCTTTGCATCGCTCGAGTTGAAGAGTGCAGCTTGCAACTCTCGCTCAAGAGCAAGATGGTACTCGAATGGGATTTCAGGACCAGTCTGGCAGGAACGCTTGATGTTTCCAACAGCCTTTGTTGCCTTGTTTGGTAGTGTGAACTGGCTGCACCAGTCGAGAATGTCTCGGCGGAAGTCAGCTGCGTCGCCTTCCCAAATGTGGTTGATGAGGTTGTGTGCGTGTGCATCCTCGAAGGACATTAGTTCACCCGTCACCATCATCTCAAGGGCCTTGGCCTTTCCAATGAGTCGAGTCAATCGAGCGGTTCCACCAGTACCTGCAAGAACACCGAGATTGATCTCAGGCAGACCGACCTTTCCGGAGTTCTTGCGAGCAATGCGAATGTCAGCAGCCATAGCAATTTCAAGACCGCCACCGACAGCGTGACCGTTGATGGCGCAAACGACCAACTTCGAGGTCTGCTCAAGACGAGAGAGTGTTTCGTTGGCGTGAAGACAGAAATTGTACTTGAAACCAGGCGTTACGCTGTTGAGCATTTGAATGGATGCACCTGCGGAGAAGAAAGAGGACCCGTTACCTGTCAAAACAATGCAGGAAACGTCGTCATCGAATCGTGCCTTGATGATTGCATCGTCAAGATCGCTCATCATCTCGTGCGTGTACGTGTTCGGAGAACGGTCGTTGGTTTCGGTCAATGCTGCTCCTGCAGCATCACTTGCTAATTCAATGACGGCAATACCATCGAGAGTAGCATAGTTCACGAGTTTGTTGGGCATGGCTTCGAAATTGAGGTCGCTCATAATTGTCCGAAAACGATTCGCATTATGAACGAATCGTCGCGTCTACTCGCTGGAAATGCTCGCCTCGTCCGAGTCGTTGGCAAACGAAACCTTGCCTCCACCTCGTCGAACTTCATTCCACTGCTCTCCGATTGAGGCTGCTTCTGGGGACTGTTCCCATACATCTCTCGCCTTAGCTTTTCGGAACGGCATGCGTCGAACACCACGACCCATCGCCTTCGGATCTTTGGTCAGCATGAACGGTGTAACGAGGTGATACAGCAACGTTTTGTACCAACGAGGTCGGAACAACTTTCCAATCCAAACAAGGCCATCATCTCGCTTCTTTTGGTCCTTCATCCAAGCACGGCACATTCGCTTGAACATGCCATCACCGACACGATTCATCAGCCATCGATTGGCAACACTGGTACGAACATACGGCAGCAATTGCTTGCGAACCTCTGTTTCATAATCGCACTCACCAAGCAAGTCCTTCGCCGCTAAAACGCCAGACCAGACGGCCATGCGCATACCGAATCCCCACATGAAATCCTGAAGACCACCAGACTCTCCAACATAGTATCGGCCATCTTGCTTGTAACGTTGATTGATGGTGAAATCTCCTTTCCCACCGACGCGTTTGATGGGTGTTCGGTCGAGGTTCGGATAGTGCTTCTCATACCATGCGATGGTCTCGTTGAGGAACCGCTCACTCTTCGACTGCTTTCGCCACAAACACGTACAGATGAGCCCGACACCATCGACGATGATGAGGTAGGAATATGCTCCCGGTGCAAGTTTATCGTTCAACTGGAACGCAATGTGATTGGGATGTGAGGTTTTGAAAATCTCACCATATGCTACAGCAGACGTCCCTTTCGGGCCACAAGCGATGATGGTGCAATCCTCTTCCTTGACACGAGATTTGTAATGAATGGTTGCTCCAGCAGCCATGGCTTGACGCTTCATTCCTTGATCGATGGCGTGGTCTGAGGTTCCACGTTCGACGATTCGATAGGCAACACGATCGCTCTTTGGCTGCGTGATGACATCATCTGGATGAATCAAATCAACAACCTGAAATTCCGTTGCTTGAAACTCGGATGCATCGAATCCCCACTCCTTCAATTGGTCAAAGAAATCAACGTCCATGGACCAATTTTCAAGGGCTTGGAAATCTCCATCAAAACGTGCTCCAGAATCGCTGCGAACGTCATGGACATGAACCTCCTTACCCGCTTTTGCGAGGATGGTTGCTGCAGCCAGACCCGACAAGCCAGCACCCATGATGTGGATGGGTTTGGTCGTGTCAGCGCTATCGGCCATGTTGCCCCATCGAGCCGTTACCCTTGAATCATGCGCTCCCTTCGCATCACCATGGGGCGCCATATCATCATCGAAGAGGCCCCTGATGCTCTTAATCATGCAGCGTTAAGAGAGCAACTTGAGACCAAAGGATGTGGTGCTATCGTCTCTTTCCTCGGAATCACTCGAGGAACTGAAGGCGATGCGGAAGTCTATGCTCTTGAGTTCGATGCCTGGCAAGAGAAACTCGGCCCCGTGCTTCGAGATTTAGCGAACCAGGCGTGCGACACATTCGGAACCTTATCCGTAGCTATGGCGCATCGAACGGGACGTGTTGAACCACAAGAGTCGATCGTCAGCATACACGTTGCAAGCCCACATCGCAAGGAAGCCTTCCAAGCGTGTGAATGGCTCATCGATGAACTCAAGAAACAGGCGCCATTGTGGAAGCGTGAAGTGACCTCACAAGGATCGACTTGGAAAGCAGGATTGGGATGAACATGGACAAGGAAATACAAGGCATTGTCGAGATAGGAACGAAACCAGTTGTTGAGCGAAAAGCAACCGCCACGGGCCTCTTGCATCTTCAAGAAGCAACCAAACAGGCCATTGTCGATAAGATGGTCAAGAAAGGAGATGTCCTCGAAGCATCAACCATTGCTGCTATTCAAGCCGTCAAAGAAACACCTCGCATCATTCCTCACTGCCATCCGATTCCACTGGAAGGATGCAAGGTTGATTGGGAATGGGAAGAAACCTCGCTTCGTTGTACAGTTCACGTCTCAGCGCATTACAAAACAGGCATCGAGATGGAAGCCATCACTGGTGTCAGCGCAGGCCTGCTATGCGTTCTTGACATGATCAAATCCTTCGAGAAGGATGAGAATGGTCAATACCCAAACGCCAAAATCACCGATCTTCACATCGCTGAGAAGCGAAAAGGTTGACAATCGTGGCAAACACCATACAATGCCTCAATCCATAGGGCGCGCTTAAACGAGGGTGGCCAGCAGGCCAAATTGCTGGGGCACGCCTAGCGGTGTGCAAGATGTCCGAATCAACCACTTTTGAGAGCCTCGAACTTGAGGCTCATCTCCTCGAACGATTGGATGCCTTAGGGTATGAATTTGCAACACCCGTCCAGGCTATGGCGATACCGCCTGCGATTGCAGGCCGGGACGTTCTCGCCACTGCACGCACAGGAACGGGAAAGACCGCAGCCTTCGTCCTCCCTATTCTACAAACACACAAGCCAGGCGTCATTATTTGCCCCACTCGTGAACTCGCCTTGCAAGTGGTGAATGAAATCGAACGTTTGAGTGGGCTCGACAACATCGCAACCGCCCTCATTGGCGGAGCCTCGATGAAGAAACAAATTCAACAGTTGACCGAATGGCCAGATGCCATATTGGTCGCTACACCTGGTCGTATCTGTGATCATATGGAGCGAGGCAATGTTGATCTCAATCAGTACGATGTTCTCGTTTTGGACGAAGCTGACGAAATGCTGAGCATGGGATTCGCAGACGATCTCGAATACATCGTCGACCAGATGAATCCGGACCACCAAACGCTTCTCTTCTCGGCCACGATGCCAAAACACGTTCAGAAACTTGCCAACAAGATCCTCGAGGATCCTGAACAAATCCGAGCCTCTGGTAAGGAGGAACGACCTCCAAGCCTTGTCAAACAATACGTCATGATTTGTACACTTCGAGAACGGGTTGATGCAATCGAGAAACTCCTTCTCGCATGGCAACCAAGCGCAGCCATCATCTTCTGTAAGACGCGCAACAGAGTCGAGACGGTTGCCGACATCCTGCGTCCAAAAGGCGCAGAAGCATTGCATGGTGGCATGTCGCAGGCAGAACGAACTCGTGTCATGAACCGATTCCGAGAAGGGAGAACCAACGTCTTGGTCGCAACCGATGTTGCTGCTCGAGGAATCGACGTTGACCGAGTGGACTTGGTTCTGCAAGATGACCTGCCCACGGACGATGATACCTACATCCATCGAGTGGGCCGAACCGGTCGTGCAGGACGTACTGGACGAAGTGTCCTCATGGTCGGAAACCGAGCGGTCCGCCACATCAAGCGCATCGAAAAGAAAGCTGGAGAACTTGAGCGCATGGACATACCTACGCAACAAGACATCGACGATCTCCAACGCTTGCAACTGGTAGAAGAATTCAGTGAGATTGAACCTCACCAGAACGCGTTTGATGCCTTCAATGCTGCACGAGAATCTGGTATGAGTGCCGAAAAGATTGCAGTCGCAGCATTATCGAAACTCTTGGGTTCATCGCCCGAGGAGGATACAACAAACGTCCCTCAACTCAACAAGAGCGACAATGGACCAAAGGCAGCTTTGGTTCTTGGACTAGGGGCCATGGATGGAATCGAACGAGGTGCCATCACTGGCATGGTCTATCGCGTCGGAAATCTACCAGACGGTTCGGTTGGTCGCATCGAAATGCTTGACAAAATCACTGCGGTCGAATTACCAGAACAATTCATCGATCAACTCGTCGAAGATTTGGATCAAGAACGTGTCGGACGTCGTTACGTTCGTCCCCGTCGCAGCGATGATTGGACCTTCCAACCGGAAGGACGTCACCCAAGCCAACGCCGTCATGGTGGCGGAGGTCGACAAGGCGGCGGCAGAAAAGGCCCAGGCGGACGACACAACTCTCGAGGCAAGGGTCGCTCAGGACGTCCAAACCGTCGACGTTGAGCATCAAAACGAGCGAAAAGGCATATGTTCGCTCTTGAATTGGGCGATACATGAGCAGCACAGCGGACCTCACCAAGCACTTCCTCGAAGCCGTTGACAACGCTGCGATTGCCAGTGCCGCATGGCGAGGTAAAGGCGACAAAAACGCTGCAGATGATGCTGCAGTTGAAGCCATGCGTCGTACTTTCGATGCTGTTCCATTTGATGGCCGTGTCGCCATTGGCGAGGGTGAGCGTGATGAAGCACCCATGCTCTTCATTGGTGAAGAATTGGGAAGTGCTGTTGGTGTCGAAGGCGTTCCATGCATCGACATCGCTGTCGATCCTCTTGAATGCACCAACAATTGTGCCTACGATAAGCCCAATTCCATCGCTGTACTCGCAGCAGCACCCCGAGGAACACTGCTCCATGCACCCGATTGTTACATGAACAAAATCGCAGCTGGACCGCAACTTGCTGGACACATTTCACTTGAAGGAACGGTGGCCTACAATCTCGAGCAGACCGCACATGCACTTGACAAGCCCATCAGCGAAGTCAAGGTCGTTGCACTCGATCGCGACCGACATGCAGACCTTTTCAATGAAATTCGAGGAGCAGGAGCCCAACTGGAATTGCTCGGTGATGGTGACGTATCCGGAGCCATCTGGGCTGCGAAGGATGACGGGCCATTTGACCTCCTCATGGGCATTGGTGCTGCACCTGAAGGCGTGATTTCAGCAACAGCCATTCGTGGTCTTGGCGGCGTCTTCGAAGGAACACTTGTCTTCCGCTCACCCGAAGAAGAAGCACGGGCTGGTGACATGATCGACGATGACCTTACTCGTCTTTGGAAGGCACACGACCTCTGCAAATCAGAAGATGCAATCTTCGCTGCCTCCGGCGTTTGTGATGGATACCTGCCGGCCGCTGAACTTGGCGATGGTTTCGGAATTGCTCACAGCGAAATCATTGACGTTCAAGCAAAAACTGTTGAACAGTTCTCGACTCGACGACCATTGTGATTGTATGTCTCAACACGTCCGCATCCAAGTACGTCTTCCTGAAGGACACTGGTCGGGTGATGTCTCACGCTCGCTTCCTTCACTCGTTCTGCGCATCGAAGAAACGATGCCACTTGGCAAAGGACGAGGGACGGCAACACTGTCTGCGACCGATGATGTTCAACTCACATTGGAAGCACATCCAGGTATTGATGAAGTCCGTTCGCTCGGCAATCAGCGTTTTGCCGTCGATATCGCCAGCGGAGGCGGTGGATTCGTTCGGCCACTCCGAATCGTTGGTGTGGTCCCGAGATCACCGTTCGAAGTCCACGATGGATGGGTCGATTGGACCTTCGTGTGTACGCCCGATCAAGCCCGACAATTGTTGTCTGAACTGACCAAAGAAAACATCCCGTATCGATTGACATCCACACGGAACAGTGGCGCAACACTGCTGACCTCTCGACAGAGGCAAATTTTCGATGCAGCGTTGCGAGAAGGTTACTACGATGTACCGAGAAGGACATCTCTGAGCAAACTCGCTGCAGCTATGGACATGGCAAAATCGACGCTTTCTGCTATGCTTCAGCGTATCGAAAGCCGAATCATGAACGATATGGCCGAAGAAATTCGCCGCAAATCACCCTAGGCGCACATGTTCGCACGAACATGTTCGCAATGTATTCAAGGTAGACCCACTCGTGTGGACAACATGGACAACCTACCGAAGACATGGGACGACTGGATTGCAAACTTCAACGATTGGCAAGATCGTGTTGGATTTGACCGAGAATGGCTCGGCGACTTTGACCTCTCGATTCAATTCGACTGGGACCGTGCTGGTGACCAAATCGAATTTGGTGATTATGAAGGCCGAAAGAAGTGGGAACGCTCTCTTCAAGTTCCTCACCAAAGCATGCGTGACGCTCTCGTCACCATGATCACCGTTCAAGGTGACACAGAATTCGCCTCCGTTGAACAACAACGCCACCTCCTCGCAACCGCACCAACCGATTACGATCGCTACGCAGCTGCTCGTATCATGGCTGAGGAACAACGCCACGGCTGGCAAATGGCATACCTCCTTATGACCTACTTCGGACAACAAGGACGACGTGAGGCACAAAAGCTCCTCGAGCGCAACGCACAAGACGGCGACCGATTGCTCGGAGCTTTCAACCGCCCAATGCCACACTGGTTGGATTTCTTCAACTACACCATGTTCGTCGACCGTGATGGTAAGTTCCAACTCGGCATGCTTTCGACCTCTGCTTTCAAGCCATTGGCTGCAAGCATGGGCCCAATGCTCAAGGAAGAGTCCTTCCACTTGGGAACCGGATCCAATGGACTACGTCGAATCATCAAGGCTGGTGTTATTCCTCAAGACATGCTCCAGCGCTACATGAACAAGTGGGTCTCCACTGCACACGACCTGTTCGGTGTTGACTCCTCCTCCTCTGCTCACTGGGCATACGTCTGGGGAATCAAGGGACGCTGGGACGAGCGAAAGAAGCAAGATGCTGAAATCGACGTCGACAAGGAAGTCCTCAACCAAGAAGCCCGTGGTCACTACCACGACGAGATCGTCCGAGAAGTCAACAAACTCAACGGCTACCAAGAAGAAGGTGCAACACCATTCTACGTCGCTCACGAGAACTTCAACCGAGACATCGGTGACTGCAAAGGAATGCGCTACACCGTCCACGGTGAGAAATTCGAAGGCAGTGACGATGAATGGAACGAATACATCCGCACCATCCTCCCAACCGCTGAAGACGAAGAGGCACTCAAGGAGTACTTCAAACTCGAATGGATTGCAAACAAGCCATTGACGGCTCGTCAACTCGAGTCCGGAATTGGCGCAACTGCTTGAGTGGGATCAACATGATTCCAGTCGAATTGTTCGGCATCAATGCCGATATGGTTGAGCGTTTCTACGACGAGTTACCAGGACTTGTCGAGGATGCTTTCGAAGACAAGCCCTACGTCGATGCTTTGTTTGCTATCGAAGCAGAGCGTTCTCTCGAACACCTCAACATTGCTGATGGATGGGCCAAGAACACGCCTTTGATTTGGAACGATGACCTCGAAAACGAAGTCCTGATGGCTCTACGAACCATCGCTTATCCGAAGGTGAACTTGCTTGAGCACATCCTTTCGCTCGACAACATCGATACCGTTCGATTGTCGCAGTGGATGCACTTCTCGACCAACGTCTATCCAATCTACTCTCGAAAAGCATGCGAGACCTTGACCCGGATGGGTGTACCTACACCGTTCGATCGAAACGATATCGCATCCTATGGATTGTACGTCCAACGCTTAGAAGGACTCAAACAGTATGCCCCTGCCCACGGCCTGCCGGAGATCGGTCTTCCACGAGCCCGAATCCTCCAGCTTGGCTTGGAGCGATTTGAATGAACCTGTTTTGGTTGCATACACGATTGCTCATTGTTGCCATCATTTGGGGTCTTGGTTGGACGGCTGGAAGAGTCGTTGCTACTGACTTTCCTCCCATTACTGCAGCCTGGATCCGCTACATTATCGCAGTAGCCATGTTCCTTGTCTGGCTCAAGATGACAGGAAAATTCCGCATTCCAACCAAGCAAGAATGGAAGCGGTTGTTCTACATCGGCTTCTTCTCGACGTTTCTCTATCAGGCCTTCTTCATGTATGGAATGCGTTACACCGCAGCAGGTGATGCATCGCTGATGATCACCTTCAATCCCATCATTACAGCCCTTCTCGCTATTCCTTTCCTTGGCGAGAAGATGACCAAGCGACTCGGAGCGGGACTTATCATCGCTCTCTCAGGCGTTGCTATTCTCTTCGTTTATTCACCAAATGTCGACATCCCTGTCGATGAACGCATCCTTGGAAACATCCTCATCATCCTCTCAGCAGGAGCTTGGGCATCGTCAACGATCTTCATGAAGAAGGCCATGACAACAACAACCTCCGATTCAAACGAACCACTCTCTCCCTTGGAACTCACCGTCTGGGCTTCTGTCGTAGGTCTCTTCATTCTCACACCATGGGCAGGCTACGAAATTGTCGATGAGGGATGGCCGCAATTCAATTGGGAAGTCATCACTGGAATCGTCTTCCTTGCCGTCTTCTCAACAGTCATCGCATACGTTTGGTTTGCAGAAGGCATCCGAACCATCGGGGCAGCCAAATCAGCCCTCTACGTCTACCTTGTTCCACCGTTCGGCATCCTCGGCGGCGTCGTCCTCATCGGTGAGAAACTCGGCCTCTCTCTCCTCATTGCCTTCGTCCTCATCGTCGGCGGTGTTGCCATCGCCCAGAGCGATAAGCATGATGAAGCCCAAGCCACTGGAACGAATCATGGCGATTGAACGTGTAGCGGTCATCGGTGCAGGAACCATGGGCGCAGGTATTGCCCAAGTCTGTGCTCAAGCAGGTTGGACAACAGCCCTCTACGATGCGTTTCCTGAAGGACTTGAACGAGGCATGCAACGTATTGATGCATTCTGGGACAAAGGTATCGCTCGAGGAAAAACCACTCCAGAGCAAAAAGAAGCATGGGCCAAGAACCTCCGTGCTGAAAGCGATATGAAAACAGCAGTCAATGATGTCGATCTCGTCATCGAGGCTGTTCCTGAAATCCCTGAACTCAAGGCCAAGGTCTTTGCTCAACTCGATGAAATGGCTCCAGAACATGCCATTCTCGGAACCAACACATCCTCATTATCCATCGCCAGCATTGCAGCAGCAACAAATCGTCCAGACAAGGTCATCGGCATGCATTTCTTCAATCCAGTTCCAATCATGGAACTGCTTGAATTGGTTCGACATGAGTCATGCAGTGAGGAAACCATCGCTCTTGCCCAAGCTGCTGGGGAAGCAATGAGGAAGACCACCATTCTCGTCAAAGACGTTCCTGGCTTTGCAACAAGCCGTCTTGGTGTGGTTCTTGGTAACGAAGCGATTCGTATGCTTGCCGATGGTGTAGCAAGTGCAGAAGACATCGACAAGGCGATGGTCCTCGGCTACAAGCATCCAATGGGTCCACTTCGACTAACCGATCTTGTTGGATTGGATGTTCGAAGAGACATCCTCCTCAACCTCCAACAATCCTTCA
>JAYOBT010000059.1:0-5599 GCA_038105035.1 Candidatus Poseidoniales archaeon
ACTCGCTTGTGCAATCGTGGAAGTTTGTGTTTTTGTGGTTCCATCATTGCCCTGGTACCCATCATGGCAATTGGAACGACAACACACTCTGGATAGGATGCAGCTAAGCGGGCAACACCCGTTTTACCTGGTAAGAGGAACGGTGCTTCAGTTCGCTTTGAGCGAGTTCCTTCTGGAAAGATTCCTAGAGCACGTCCTTGGTCAAGGACGTCTGCTGCACTTGAGAGTGCGTCAAGACCTCCACTTTCTCGCTGTGTCTCAATTTGCCCAGTTGACTTCATAACAAATCGGGTTCCAAATTTCTCAAAATGTCCATCCTTTGCGAGGTAATGCGTTGTTCTTCTCGACGCGAGAATTACCATGATCGGATCAACATGCGACAGGTGATTCGCTGCTAAGATGACGCCACCTTTGCGAGGAATGTGATGTTCGCCTCGAATTTTCAAACGCAACAAGAAGCGGAACGTCGGACCTAAAGTCAAGCGCAAGAAGTTGTAAAACAAGAAGCGCGATGGCTTGTTGCCCGTTGTTGGAATCAACCAATGTTCTCGCAACGCTTCCCACGCTGCGATCACTTCCTGGTCTGCATCCATGCCTCCCGCTTTGTCAATGGGGTTTTGATGCTTTTGAAATGAATCAACTCAAGGTATTGATTTGTCCCCTAATCGATATCAATCCATGGTGAACTTTCACAGGTTCCGTCATAGTACATGATTCCATACTCAAAGCTTCCAGAAAACTGAACCTCTTCGCATCCCGAATCACAGAATCCATCTGGACTGTTGAAGGTGACAACTCTGTTCCATGATGAACCCGAACCTCCATCCCCGAAATTGTTCCAATTCGTTCGTTTGAAGCTTATTTCTTCTGTTGTACCATCGGAGAATTTCACAGTAATATCGACCCATAAGGTCTGGCTTTCTTGGTATGTTTCCGACTCTTCAAGCCACCATCCTCCGCCTCCCTTGACAATTTCCACTTTTACCTGAAGGGAGTTTTGAGCATCAACACTTGTCGAATTGAAGCCGTATTCATAGCCCCCGTACATTTCTTCGTACCCCTCTCCGCAGCCGATGTTGCTACTGGACATACAACCTGCCATTGTCATCAAGATGACCGAAACAAAAACAAACAAATTGGTCTTTCTCATGATGTCGTTTTAGCACCGTTGGTCAATCAATCTTTTCAGATGAGCTGTGTGGATTTACTCTTCTTCAGACCAGGTACGCCGCATGACTTTGCCAGCTAGTTCTCCAGCATCGAAGGCTTCCATGTCGTGATCAACAATGAAATGCATCACCAATTCATGCTGAGCAACCATTTGCTTACATGTTGGACACTCAAGCATTCTTGCTTGTTTCATACCCATGAATTCCATGCGACCTTGTTTGGTTGACAGGCGACGACCGGTTCGCATCAAGACGGAAACAAACACAAGTGTGAACAAGACGATGAAGCAACCAAAACCGAGGAATACGCCTGATGGTGGTGGATTTTGTTCGAGTTTGATGTCCTGAACCATTTGGTTGTTGGATGAATCACGATGTGCTTGAATGTCAATGGTGTGTGTGAAGTTTTCACCTCGGAGATTGAGGAGAATATCGAGATCGTCTTCTTCATCTGTAACGTCGATGAGAATCGAATAGTACCCGTACGCATCCGTGATTGACTGAGCACCTCTGTATTGGTAGCAGGCAAAATCACCAGGAATGCACTGCACGTAGACATAATCGAGCGTGACAGGTGTGCTATCGGCATAAGTTGCCTTTCCAGTGATGCGATAAGTCTCAGCTTGGGCTGATGGAGAGAACAGCAAAATGAGGAGAATCGGTATCAGCAACTTCCTCATGGCTAATGCTTTGTTGCTTTTCTTATAGTATCTTGATTGAAGCCTTGGACTCAAAGTGAAGACTGTTCATGCTTTGCAATACCATCAACGAGGATCATGTGTGGTACCGTTAGGGCAGCAAGACCGATGAAGATGACTTGCAGCAGTGCAGGCTCGAGTCCTATGGATGCAGATTGATTGGCCAACACCAACAACCCAACTGCCCACGTCATCAACGAGAAGATCACCGTTGTGCGAGTGACTTGGAATTGTTGCAACGTTGATTTGAGCATCGTGCCCATATGCTTGAAGTGACGTACAGAATGGACGCCGCAGAAATAAATTGCAAATCCTAGAAGCGGAGGAGCGATTGCGAAGAGAGCGAGCAGACCGATCACTTCGACACTGGTTGATACTCGTTCTTGCTTTGATTTTGAGAGAGTGACGTATGGAATCAGTACGAGCGTCAACACTGCAATTGCTTGAAGGAACAGCCAAACAAATTCAGTGTTGGAACCTATGAGCACTTCAAAGATTGAATCAACTTCTGAACGATGGAATAGACTGATGCCAGCTAGTACAATGCCTCCTCGCATCAAGACTTCCGCCAATTGGTGTTCTTTCGCTCGAGGAACAATATCGCCCCTTCCGAAATGAAACATACTGATGGTCAAGAACATCAGGAATCCCACTGTTGGGACAATCAACCACATGCCCACGACAAGAGCAGCAAGGCCAACGTAAGCAAGCAAGAAGGTTGCAGCCTTGAGGGGGCGATTCATCCAACCGAGGTGGATGGCCAATGCTCCATCCATTGCTCCATGGGGTAAGCCGATGAAGACCACAGCAAGAAGGCCAATGAGGTTGAGAACATCGACACTCATCAATTCAGCCAAGAGGCTCATGCAACCACCTTTTCAGATCGCTGGAAGATGTGTTTTGAAACACCCTTGATGAATGGCAACTTGGGCATGGCCATGATGACCTTGAGTCGCAATCTCCAGTTGGCTTGGCCGCTCATGAATCGAACAAATTCATCACCTGAAAGTGCTGAAGCCATTCGTCCGAACAATTTCGGTCCTTGTGAAGGCCAATTCTTCAACACAGTCAGGAGAACGGAGTCCATCCAAACATCAACCGATTTGTGTGGTCGCTTGAATCGAAGTGGCTTTCCTCGTATTGTATCTTGGATTGCTCGTTGAATTTGTTGGTGAATGAACACGAAGGTGTATCCACTCGCTGGACGAATCGCACCAGCATTTGCTCCAATACCTGGGATGTTCGCATCATGTGACGATAGTGTTCCCATCGGAATGACGCCTTGTTCTTCATGAATGACATTGGTGATGGATGCTCCAAAGTGATCCATCAAGTAATTCTCAATGGCTTTCAGATAGTACGCTCGTTCCGAGACTGTCGTTGTGAAAAGTGTGGATTCGACCAAGGCTTGTGTTGGTGAATACGGCAAGAGATAGATGAAGTGCATGCCTTGACTTTGATCAACTCTGAAATCCATCAGGATTGCTGTTGAAGCATCAAAAACAGGCTTGTCGACTTCAACCTCTTGTCCAAGAAAGTGCTGCAACATGGCATTTTTGCTGGCTCGAGGTGGTCGTGAATCGAATGTCTGGGATGCTTCATTGACTTGGATATCTTTCTGTTCGATGAATTTGACACCGTTCTTTTCAGCATCATTTCTGCAGTTTTGCAAGTAATTGGCTTTGTGCATAATGTGGTAGGCATGCTTTTCTGAATGCATGATACTCTTGCTAGTGTCTGTTATGACAGCCCACTTCGACCATGATGTTCTGGAACATTCAACAGCCGATTCGAGTCCGTCCATGTTCCAAAAACCGAGCATGTGATCTCTTGCCATCGGTGCTCCCTGCGGATGGACGATTGAAACCTCATGTTGCGGTAATTCATCCGCTCGAGATGCAAGCATCATGGCAGCAACGCCATCACCGAGGATATGGGTTTTCATCCCCAAGTCCCACCTTGGTTCTTGTAAGGTCCAAGAGATGTGTGGAGCGTTGTGTTGTGCGGTTTGCGTGGATGTGGGAACCGACGGAACATGCTCATGGAAGCACGAGCAGTACAGAGGACCTTGCTGGCTTTGGATGTGACTTGTCTTGGGCCATACCATGCGTTCTTTGACCTGAGGAGTTGGATTCCTATTTGTCTATAGACCTTAGCAGCGACTCCGATTGAGAAGTGTGCTCGAGCAGGAAGATAGGCCAGTCCACGACGGCCGCTTGTGTAGTATTCTTCTGCGAGTGAGAGTAGTCGATGAACAGCTTCTGTGATGAGAAGAGCCTCATGTGAATATGGATTCTTAGAAGCCTCGATGATCTGTTGTGGCGACATGTTGTCAACCCAAGAACCAGGAAGATAGCGTCGTCCCATCTTCGCATCCTCTAAGACGTCACGAGCAATATTGGTCAGTTGCATACCGATTCCAAGGTCAATAGCATGAGGCTTTGCTCGTGGTTCATCGGTGTTGAGAACATCGCACATGAGTAATCCAACCGTGCCTGCAACCTTGTAGGCATACTGAATCAACTCTGCTTCATCTGCAATCAGAACTTCATCTGCCTGATCGTCAAGAAGTCCTTCCACGAGGGAAGAAACAACTGTGGTTGATAGTCCATATTCCTCGACCATGTCTGAGAACTGGTCTAAGAGTGGGTGATTGCCCCATTCGCCTTGCTCCAGTTTCGCTTGTATCTGCACAAGATGTTCTGGTCCATTTTGGATGTCACCGTCCGCCATGTCATCGAGGACACGACAGAATGAATACAATCGAGCTGCGTCATGGCCCATTTTGTTGCCAAGGAATCGACGAGCCCAATGGAAGCTCTCTCCACTGGTGGCAAGAATGAGTTCAGGGTTGTCAATGTTAATTGATTGCACCATGACCTCCACCACACTGAAAAGGTGTTGAATTGGTTATAAGCAGTTGTTTTTGTGAAGGATATTTCTCAGAGAAAAAAGCGAACATTATCAAGCAATGACATGGACGGTGAAGTATGGCTGCTTCAGGGATCTCGAACAAAAAAGCAGCCGTTATTGGTAGCGGTTTTGGTGGACTTGGTGCTGCCATCCGTCTACAAAGCGCCGGCATCCAAACCGTGTTGTATGAAGCAAGAGACCTGCCGGGTGGTCGAGCCTATGTCTACCATGACGATGGTTTCACCTTCGATGCTGGTCCTACCGTGATCACAGCACCACACGTTCTCACCGATTTGTTTGACCTTACGGATCGAAAACTGGAGGATTACATCAAACTCATGGAAGTCCAACCGATGTATCGTTTGATTTGGAGCGATGGTGATCGATTCGATTACGTTCGTGATGAAGCAACCATGGTCAAGCAAATTGCAGAACGAAGTCAATCCGATGCTGAGGGTTATCAGAAGTTCTTCGAGTATGCAAAGAAGGTCTTTCACAAAGGGTATACAGAACTTGCAGACCGACCGTTCCTGAAGTTCTCAGACATGATGGCAGTTTCACCGTCACTCATCAAATTGCGAGCAGATCGATCCGTCTACAAAACAATCTCGAAGTATGTGAAAGACGATCATCTCCGACAGGCCTTGAGTTTCCATTCCTTACTCGTTGGAGGCAATCCGTTCCAAACCTCATCCATTTACACACTCATTCACTATCTCGAACGTGAGTGGGGTGTGTTCTTTCCTGAAGGTGGAACCCACGCATTGGTACGAACACTGGTCAAGTTGTTCGAGGAATTGGGAGGAGAAATCCGTCTCT
>JAYOBT010000020.1:0-27421 GCA_038105035.1 Candidatus Poseidoniales archaeon
TCATCGATTGATGGCTTCAGAATCCTTCGCAAGATCACGAGTGATGTTTTTCTGATGCGATTCGAGGGTTCCTCCACCGATTTCGAGGAGTTTGGAGTCACGCCAGAGTCGCTCAACATGGTATTCTGCCACGTATCCGTAGCCACCCATTACTTGGATGGCTGCATCTGCAATTTCTTTTGCAGCAGTTGTTGCAAACAGTTTGACGCCATCAGAATCGAGACGCTGGCCTGATTTGCCGAGTTGAATGTTGTTGGCTGTGTCATAGACGTATGCACGCATAGCTCGGTACTTGGCCCAGGATTCCCCTATGTGACGCTGCATTTGCCCAAAGGAACGAATTTGAACACCAAATGCTTCTCTTTCTGAAGCATACTTGTTCATTTCATGGAGACATCGACGTGCAATACCAACGGACATGCCAGCAAGCGTGAGACGCTCGATTTCGAGGTTGCCCATCATGTGAAGCAAGGAGCCTCCTTCTTCTCCAACAAGGTTTCCGGCAGGAACAACACAGTCATCAAACACGAGTTCGGCAGTGTTCGATGCTCGCATGCCAGTCTTGTCGAAGATCTTCTGGCCGACACTAAATCCTGGCATCCCTTTCTCAACGAGGAACGTTGAGAGTTTGACACGTCCTCTGTCATCGTATCCAGTTCGAGCATAGACCCAGACAATGTCTGCAGGAGTGCCTTGGTCATCGATGCACCCATTGGTAATCCACATCTTTCGACCGTTAAGGACCCAATCGCCATCAGCGTTCTTTTCTGCAGTTGTCGACAATCCGAGAACGTCTGTACCCGCATCTGGCTCCGACATGGCCATGGCTCCAATCCACTCTCCTGAGCAAACCTTCGGAAGGATACGGGTCTTCTGTTCTTCTGATCCATTGTATGCGAGATTGTTGACGAAGAGCATCGAGTGGGCTAAGTAAGCAAGAGCGAACCCTACATCAGAATACGAGAGTTCCTCGTGTGCGATGGTTGCGGCAACAGCATCAAGGCCTGCTCCACCGTATTCTTCAGGTACAGTGATTCCGAGGAGTCCAAGATCACCGAGTTGTCGAAACAATTCGATGTTGAATTGTTCTTTCTTGTCGTATTCATGGGCTTGTGGCTCAACGAATTCCTGAACAAAATCACGAATCATTTCTCGGAGCATTTGGTGCTCTTCACTTGGATTGGCTAGGTCGATCATGGTCTCACCCAACCCTCCGCAGGGTTCTCCCTTTTTGACGGTTGGTCTTAGGTGCGAGGAACTCGAACGCTTCTCTTGCTTCGCTCATGACCAACCGGGGGTCTTCGTCGCGTTTGTGGAGGTGCTCGGGAGGAACGTTTCACTCTCCTCACTTTGCGGGTATTGAGTGGGATTTTACGAGCACGTTGTCCAACATGGCGCATCGGTGATTGTTCGATAACCTGCTTCGATGTTTCAAGACCGATGTCTGCGAGCAAATTCGAAGCTGCAGATTTGTGTGTCTTCCCGTTTCGTGCATCTTCAACAATTCTTGATGCGAGTGCAGAGAACGATGCGTCTTGAATCGGCTCGTGTTGGACTTTCTCTCGTTCTTCTCGTAGGTGTTCGGCCATCAGTGCTCGGAGCATAGCTCCGTTTAGTGCGTCCTGCTTTCGCTCAATCATATGCATCCCATCCAGGGCAAATTTCGTCTCTTCACATATGAAGATTCGGCCACAGATGGCCGTACACGTGACGATTTTATTCCTCTTGATCTTCGAGCCGAGCCTCTAGAAATGCGTTGAAATCCTCTTCCGTTTCAAATTCAATCACAATTGGAGAGATGGTTTCACAATCTTGACATTGATATTGCTGTCCTGTCATGAAACCCATGTACGGGTAGATGCGGATGCTAAGACATGTTGAGCACGCCATGAATGCCATGCTTCAACGAACACACCGAGGTTTATCACCTCTCGTTAGGATTCAACAACCAAACACCTCTATTAGTTACTGGTTGAGTCATAGGTCATGGAAGAGACGATTGGGTTCAAGGCTCGTCTTATCTCCATGATTCTTCGTTTGATGACGCTGACCTTGATCGCCGTTGCATTGTACATCTCCGTCGAAGGTATCTTCGTTGTCTTGTTACTCTTTGTCCTCGTCGTACCTTTCGAGAAACTTTTCCCTCGTCACAAAGGTCAGAAGATTCGAAGGCCACATCTCGACACAGATATTGGCTATGCTCTTGCTTCCCCTTTGCTTGGATTACTGACTGGATTTGTTGCTATAGTTGTGGGGATTCTCAGTCTTGCTTGGATTCCTGGCTTGTTGCTACGACCGTACGTTGAGCAAATCCCTGTAGAATACATGCCTTTGATTGGTATTCTCTTGTTCGACATGCTCGTGTATTGGACGCATCGATTTTATCATGAAATTCCAGTTCTTTGGAAGTTCCATGCCATTCATCATTCAACAGAGCATCTTGATTGGGCGAGTGGATTCCGTGGACATCCATTGGATGGAACCATTCTTGCTCCAGCATTCGTGTTTTTGGTGTCTGCAGGATTTTCGTTCGAATTGACTGGAGCTCTTGCAGCCGCTCAGTTGATTCTTGGTCTCTTTTTGCATGCCAATGTACGTTGGAGATTGAAATGGTTGCACCGCCTCATCATTACACCAGAATTTCATCACTGGCATCATACGAACGAACGAGACGCGATTTGGACAAATTACTCGACATTTCTCCCCATTTGGGATCAACTGTTCGGAACGTACTTCATGCCTAAGAACAGAAGGCCGCAGACGTATGGTGTCAATGAAGAGATTCCAGTAGGAATCTTGCGACAATTACGCTATCCGTTACGTGCATGGAAGGGCCCTCTATGGTATGTCTTACATCCATTTCAAAGCATCAAGCGCACGTTTCGATTTGCGTGGCGAATTTTGAAGGCTATGCGCAAATCCATGTTCAGGAAACGAGGATCAAAGCCGTGGGATGTGTATCCGAACAACCCACTCTAGAACAGTGTCGTTTGCATCGAAATGGGTTCTTGCTTCTTGGCATAATGGCGCTTCCAAATCAATTCAAGGGCTGCATGTTCTGCCGATTTCAATGCAGCTTCCACAGTTCCGATTGGTTCTGCCCAGGCATCTCCTGCAAACGTGATTCGTTCCACATCGAGGGGCTGAGGCTGACTCAAGGGTCGTGAAAATCTCCACCGATGTGCATGGAACGCAGCCGATTCCAACCACGTCTGATCCACAGTTTGAAGTTCTTGGTGAATCAATTCAGATACTTCTTCTCTGGATTTTTCAAGGTGCTGTTTGCTCCATTCATTTGCCATCTGAACAATGAGAACATTGGATTCTTCGTGGCCAATTCCTCTTCGCGTAAATTCTATAGAATCAGACTGGTAATGAAGTAAATCGGTGGTTACAGGACTTGTTCCTGTGCAGATGAGTGTCCAATTGGAAATGTAAGGGTGTTCTTCCCATCCAGCCGGCGCAGTGTCGGGCAGGAGTGCAAACAATTGTGGAATAGGACAGGTTAGAATGACACCTTCTGCTTCCCACGTGAATCCTTTCTCATCTTCGAGAAGAACAAACTCTGGGTTTGATTCGACGGAGGTAATTCGAGTATCGCAACGGACATCGGTCCCCTCGAGCATTTCGTTGATCGACAAGTCTGCATAGATTTCTCCATCAAGGGCGTCACAACCATGATTGTACGCTCCGGTCTCGCGTCGCTTCGTTGATGAACGACCACCTGGAATGGTTCCTTTGTCAAGAACAAGGACGTCGTAGCCGTAGTTGGTGAGAATCTGTGCTGCACGTGCTCCAGCAAATCCTGCACCAACAACAACAAACGGTCGTTCTTGCTTGTAGGCGAGACGTGTGACATGGCGTTCGTATGCATCCATATCTAACCTTGATTGATGTGTTTCCAACTCTCGTTTTCGTACCACTCCCATGACCGGTAAGGGTGGAAGGAAGGCCCTGTCAAAGAGACCATGGCACCAATGAATCCCTGCAATCGACGATGGATCTCTTCCGTCCAGTGCAAACTTGTCGTTCAAATGTTGGCCAATTCTGAGAGATTGCTCGACCGAGGAGGTCCAATGAGGTGTTGCCTTCCCCCATGTCATCCGGAGGTTGTTGTGCAACTCTCCGTGCCTGTAGAGTGATGTCTGACATAGATTCCAGAGGTGATTCGGGGAATTTCCAAGTTCAAATGCTTCCTCAGCAAGAAGGGTTGTGCGAACATCAGCTGCAGTATCTTGCCACGATTCAAGGGCCCAATTGGGTAGATTATGTAGTCCATATGGATCTTCTTTTGAATAGACATGATGCCATGCATGCTCACGGAAGATGAGCAACTCGTCGAGAAACTTTTCAGCTGCTTTTGTACCTACTTCGTGTGCTTCTCGTACGATTTTCATTGCAGAAATCATCCCGTAGTGAATTGCCATTGAAAGTCGTGAAACACCGTCAGGGTCTGCGGCGTTGTTCCTTCTTCGTGCATAACCCGACAGTCGGTTTGTGAGAAAATCGTTCCATCTCGCTAACGCAGCACGCTCGCCACCTCGTTGTTCCCAAACAGGATGGACCGACATGTCGATGTTGCAAGAATGAAGTAATTCGAGTCGTTTATCTGGATTCGTCAAATGTGATATTTCGACTGGTTCGAACGGTAAATCGCCGTCCCACGACAAAGATTTCTCGACTTGTGGCCGAGGCCAAGATACGCCTACACGTCGCTTCCTGAGTTTCTTAGTTGCGTCACGGTAGCGGAAGGGCCTGTCCATCGACTTCCCAAAAACAGGTAGAGGGACCACACAGTGACAATCGATTTCCAGAACAGGACAACGTGCGATTTCAGCAAGGCGTTTGACCCAGTTCTTCCAAGGTGGGAGAGGGAACAAATCCGTTATGATGATACTCGCTTGTGATGCGAAGGTCTTCATGACCGACGGGCGTTGTCCTTCTCTTGCAACATGCAGAACGTAGTCAATTCCCAACTGCTTGCATCCATGGTGCATGTCAGCGGCAGCATCGAGGAGAATGTTGTGGTGTCGAGCGTTTGCGTGTGGATAACGCTCGTCGATGCCTTGGTAGACCAGAAGTGGTAGTTGGAATCGATCTGCGATTATTCGACCTGCATCAATGGCGGGATTTTCATGGGTTCGTAGGGATGATTTCAACCAAACGATAACTGGGCCTTCGCCCTTTGGCTCCTGAATCGAGTTGGCCAAGCGACATCTTTCCCCAAGATGCTCTGGCAAATCGAACATACAATGAACTACTTGCGTTGGTAAATATACTCCTGTTTGGAGACAAACTCAAAACCATGATTAAACGCCTTGACTTCAAGCGAACATGGGCAAGAAAACCTATCTTGTAACTGGGGCATCAAAAGGTATCGGTCGTGCGATTGCTCGCTCGCTTGCAAACGATGGTTATCAGGTGATTCTTCTCGCAAGACCGTCCGAAGATCTCGAAGATGCATGCAAGGAGATTCAATCCATTTCTGCTTCATCCCATTCAATTGGATGCGATTTAGCTCAGAGCGAGTCCATCGATGCAGCCGTGCAATCGTTATCGCAACTCGATATCATTGATGGAATAGTGCACAATGCTGGAACGATTACGCCAATTCAATCGATGTTCGATGCTGATGATGAGATTTGGGAGCGTAATATCTACGTTAACATTACTGGAGTTCAGCGGCTTACGAGAGGCCTTTATTCGAAGATGAAGGCATCAGAACATTGTCGCGTAACGACGATCTCAAGTGGAGCAGCACTGCGTCCACTTCATTCTTGGTCGGCGTATTGTGTTTCAAAAGCAGGACTGGACATGTGGTCAAGATGTTTGGCGGAAGAAGGGGCAAAAGATGGAATAACGTCTATTGCCATTGCACCAGGCATCGTCAACACCGCCATGCAGCTTGAGATACGATCGTCGAACCCCGATGACTTTCCCTTGGTCGATTCGTTCATCGGCTACCATCGAGATGGTGACTTGACACGTCCAGACGATGTCGCAGCAAAACTCCATTCGCTCATCACTGCTCATTCAATTGAACAATCCGGCCAACGATTCGATGTCCGAGAACTCTAACATTCGAACGTAGCCAACCGAACTGTCATAAGCCACCACCACAGCGTCTGTTCATGCCAGGAACCGACCGTGTCGAAATCCGTACCCTCAAAGTTGGACGTTTTTGTGTTGTTGATGATGAAGCCTACAAGATTTTGAGCATCTCGAAGTCAAAACCAGGTAAGCACGGTTCAGCGAAGGCCCGTCTCTCTCTTGAGAGCATCTTTACTGGAAAGAAAATCTCTCACGTCGGAACAGTCACTGATTCGATCAGCGTCCCTATGATTGAGAAGGGAACTGCAACCGTAACCCACATCGAAGGAAACGAGGTTCACGCCATGAACGACCGAGATTATTCTATGATGATTCTACCTATGCCAGGTTCTGAAAGCGAGATGAACATTGACGCTGGCCAGAAAATCATGTGGCAAGAGGCACTGGGCCGCTTCATCATCATTCGAGATCATTGAAATCCGAGAGACTTCGCCGCAGAGACAATCATCTCCTCGTGGCTTTTTGAGACCCAACCTGTTTTCTCGATCGTATTGCTGCAATCGTAGTGATTTGTTGTGCCGAGGCCACGCGTAACGAGCCGTGCCTCTTTGATGAAAACGGCCATGAGTTTGACAATGGTGTTTGGAAGCGCCATTGTCCTCACGTTGTATCCGTTTGATTTGAGATGTCGAGCGATGTTGGGCATCGTGATTGGCGATGTTGCCATCATGAGCCGTTCACCATTGAGTTCACTTCGCTCCAAGGCCTCTGCATGCATCCATGCGACGTCACGTACATCGACTGGAGCAAAGCTAATTTTAGGAAAACCAGGATACGAACTCTGCACGATGGATTCAATGATGCGTAGAGAAGTACCTGATCGACCGCTGTGCAGTGGGCCGAAAATCACGTTTGGATTCACCGTAGTCAATTCAACACCTTCATGAGAAGATGCAAACGCTCTTGCTGCTTGCTCAGCGAGTGTTTTGCTCTTGGTGTAGGCAGATATGTTCTTCTCCAAATCGGTCCAATCTTGTTCTGAATAGGTTTGATTTTTTGTCGTTGGTGTTGCTCCAGATATAGCCGCAGTGGAAGAAGTAATCACAAACTTACGAATGCCAGATGCATATGCTGTATTGAGAACTCGTAAGGTTCCATCTCTGGCAGGTCCAATCAATTCCATCTCATCTTTCGGTTCATATGCAGAAAACGGTGAAGCAGTGTGAATGACTGCATCTATGCCTTTCATTGCCTCACTCCAACCTTCATCTGTTGTGAGATCAAGTGTGCACAATTCAAGTGCTTCATTGTCTTTGAAATCGTCTCGAATCGATTGATGCAGGTCCTTTGTGGTGCGCGTCGTCCCCCGAACATTGTATCCTCGAGAGAGGAATTCCTGAGTAACATGTCGCCCCAGAAAACCCGTGCATCCTGTAACAAGGACATTCGCATATGCGTTGCTCATGCTTGTTGCTGAGAGCATTCGGGTTTGAAGATTTGTCATTTTGAATTAAACGCATGTGCATCACTTTCCCGCAGGTGCTGTTTTCATAAACCAAGTCGAACATGGTGTAGTCAGGGATACCATGAGCGAGATAGCGAATGCAGGAGATATGTCAATGACGCATGACATCGTGTCTCCGATGAGTGATGATGACCAGAAAGCAATAAAGGGATGGTATTTCTTTGATTGGGCAAACCAAGCCTATGCTCTAACTGTAATGACAGTCATTGCTCCAGCATTGATGGCAAATCTGTACAACAAAGCAACTGGTACACAATCTGGTGATTCGTTTTATGCAACAGTGTTGACGATTTCAATGTTTTTTGTTGTCTTCACTGCTCCTGCGCTTGGTGTTATTGCCGATAAAATGCCGATCAAGAAAAAGTTGCTCAAATGGTACACAGCGGCTGGAATTATCTTCTGTGCCCTGATGGGTGCAGCTCCCTATTTCGGGTCAGACGGTTACATCATTCTCGCCTTGATGTTCACCATTGGTACCATCGGTTTTACTGGAGGCAACGTCATCTATTACTCCTTCATGCCGTACCTTGGTTCTCGAGAAGAACAAGACAAGTTATCCACATGGGGCTACATCTATGGTTTTGCAGGCGGATCGCTTCTCTTGGTGTTCCATCTGATCATCTTACTCGGGCCGTTCAATTGGGATACAGACTTCAAGTTGGCTGTCATTTTCGTAACCTCGGCTTTGTGGTGGTGGGGCTTTGGTGCTTTGATTTTCAAATGGACTCCTGAACCCGATATTCCGACAGAGCTGGAATGGCATGGATTGGGTAAGAACAACGTGGCCCGCGTGGTAAGCGCCACCAAAATCGCTTACGGCCAAGTGTTTCAAACGGCAAAAGAAATTCGTAAATTCAAAGTTCTCGCCTTTTTCCTTATTGCCTATTTGCTGTTTTATGACGGTGTAAACACCATCGCAAGTATGGCGAGTGCATTTGGTGAATCGGTCTTGAGAATCAATCCGAGTATGAACATCATGCTCTTGTTGACGGTCAACATTGTTGCTGTTCCGATGACCTTTGTTTTCGGAAAACTTGCAGCAAAGAAAGGCACAAAATTTGCTTTGATGGTCGCTTTACTGATTTACTGTGCAGTTTCAGTGACGGCTGCAGGATTTGCTCCCCTCGAACTCGAAGGTGCTGACGATGCAGAACGCTATGACTTCCAATTTGAATGGAACGATGAAACTGAAATGTATGAAATGTCGACGCTATACGACAGAGGTTACGAAGGGTGGATTGCAGAAGATTCAGAAGGTGATGCAGCCTTTAGAGATAATTTCCAAGCCCATTTCCCTGAGACAGATTACTCCGTTGAGCAAGCAGGAGATAGCACACTTGGAAAAGGTCTAGTCGTTTGTTTGTTTATTCTGGCTATGCTCGGGCTGCTCGGTTTTGGCATCAAGTTCATACAAGACAGAGAGATGGGGTTGATGGGAATTTTCGCCGCATTTTTGCTTGTTGGTGTTGGCGTATTTGGGGCGTCCTTCCTTGCCGATCAAGCAACTGTTGAGGAAAAAGATGTCAAGGCAATTTCTGAAGAAAATGCTGTAGCTCTTGTCACTGCTTTTGAAAACACAAGTGATCATAGATTCTCAATCATCGTTCTCGGTGGAAATGAACAGATTGCTGGAGCCGATGAAATCGGAGACCGACATCCAACTATGCTTGATCAGGGTGGAATGGTCGACGGTTGGGCAGAACTCATGAGAGACAATGTCTGGAAACCACTGAACTTGGGTGTCTCACTACAATGGATCATTCTGGGGATGTTCGTTGGTTGTGCAATGGGATCAGCAGGTGCCCAAGCACGTTCCATGTTTTCGATGCTAACGCCCAAATCTCGAGCCTCTGAATTCTATGGATTCTTCGGTTTCCTTGGGAAGTCCGCTGCCATGATTGGAACAGCGTTGTATGCAATTGCAAGCACGACGTTCGATAGCCGCGTCGCAATCTTGTCGATTACAATCGTTATTCTTGCAGGCACCTTCCTCACGAGTCGGGTTGACCTTGAGGAAGGAATACGTGTTGCAGAAGAAGAAGACGCTCGAGCATTTGCAGAAGCAGCACAGACTGACTCTTGATGGGTGAATGCCATGCGTGGCTTCACTCAGATTCAAGCTGCCATCTCAATCGTCATGATTCTTCTCATGGGTGTTGTCTGGGGGTTGCCGATCGCTCCAGCGCTTTACGTCTATGATTGGATTACAGCATTTGGCCCAGGTGACAGGAGTTGGCCAGATTTGTTTTTGATTGGCTTTTCTGCTTCGATAGGATTTCTGACGTGGGGTATGTTCTTGCTGTTGCTATCCGGAACCTTGCAGTTCTTGATACGATTGCGCTTCAATGAGCGGATAGTGGCTCCACTCGCATCGATGACGACGATTCGCTGGGCTATTTGTGGACAACTCCATCGGGCGACTCAACCGTTCCTCAATCACATCGTTCCATCCTTTTTTGCGAACGCATACTATCGACTCGCTGGATGCAAAATTGGAAAGAATGTGAACATCAATTCATCGACCATCAACGATCCGTCTCTGGTCGAACTTGGAGACAACGTGGTCGTTGGAGGTGGAGCAACCATTAACGGACATCTTGTCGAACACGGCAACCTTGTCTTGGAGAAAGTTATCGTTGGGAAGAACTCCACGGTTGGAGGGGCCACTATGGTTGGCCCAGGTTCAAGGGTTGGGGAGAATTGTATCCTCGGTAGTCGTGCAGTTCTTCCAAAGAGGAAGGTCATCCCTGATGGTGAAGTATGGGCAGGGATTCCTGCTCGCTTCATCAAATACTCTCAATCGGACTCATCCAAGTGATGAACATACGTCGGAATCCCTCGTTTGTGTGCTTCATCTGCGACAACCTTTGTCCATTTGCTGCCTTTACTGAGGAATGCAAGCACGTGCGTTGCTGCTTTGAGGAGTTGTTGAGTTAACTCCAATGGAGCCTCATCCCTACCCGAATCCTCAAGTCCTGGACGGGGATTGTCCCAAAATTCACTGAACACAATGAACTCGATGTGATTATTGGTAGCCCAACGTTCAGCGAGGTAGTCAACACCACTTGCACCACCGACAATGACGAGATCAGGGTAGCCTTCAATTTCTATCCATTGATCAAGAATTTCCTCGATAACAGAATAGTCGTAGAATCGACTTGAGCCTGCAATAACGAGGTTGATAATTTGCCCATCGTTGTTCAAATCCTGTGCGCCTAGTCGCAGCAATTTAGCCTCACCCGTCGTCCCGCTCATACTGTTGTATCACAATCCGTATGGATAAACCCTGTGTTTTGTGAATGTATTCGAAAATCTCAAGGGCAACTGTATTCAAGTGCCCGCGTCACCAGTCATTCATTGGGAGTGGAAACTATGGACGAGCAATCTTCATCGGGCTCAACGGTTCAACGTTCAGCATACCGTCAACCGGTTACTGCGAAAGGTCTCAAGGCTATCGAAGATGGTACGCTGACATGGCTCGACGATGAGATGTACAACAATCTCAATACTGGTGTTTTGGAGCAATACCTTGAGGAGAAAAATCTCGAGGAATCCTTTGAAGTCTCTCACTGGTCACCATCCAAGGTGATGATCGGAATCGCCATCGGTGCCATCTTTTCGGGTGTTACTGCCTACATTGGTCTGAAACTTGGTCTTGCCATCTCTGCAGCATGGTACATCGCATACCTGTTGGGCATGGCCCTGAAATGGTCTCCTTCTGAAGTCAACATTGCTACATCAGCAACAACGGGAGCCACACACGCTTCTACAGGATTCATCTTTACCTTCCCTGCAATTTTCTTGTTAGCGTCGAAAGCACAGTATTCACTGGCGGATGGACCACTCATCACATTGGAAGATGGTGAAGCGTTCAGACTTGCGTTTATTGCTATTGTAGCCTCTATGTTCGCAGGATTCCTTGGTGTGATGTATTTCATCATCTTCAGAAGAGTTTGGCTCGTTGAAGATCCTCTACCGCTTCCTGGTTTTGAAGCGACGCTGAAGATGTTGGACATTGCTTCCGACGTCAATACAGGTGCGGTTGAGCACGCTCGTGAGTCGCTGAAGACCATTGGTTTGTGGACTGGGATTACGATGATTGGAATGTTCCTCATCGAATATCCTCTCATTTGGCTCTCTGATAAGAAACTCTCAGTCATGGACTATCTCGCAGAGACATTGCACGTTGGTGACGTTGGCCTTGCCTCGTTTTACAGTGCAGGTAAAATCCATCAACCGTCCGGGATTTACGAAGATGGCTCTTCGAAGAAATACACACAGTGGTCTGAAGAAACAGCTTGGAATCCTTTCGCCTACACCTATGTTGGCGTTGCTTTGACACCTTCGATGTTCGCTATTGGTTGGTTCATGAAGACTCGTGTTGCTTTCTTGGTGAATTTGGGTACACTCGTCGGCTGGTTCTTCCTCGTTCCGCTTGCTGTGTTTGCGAATTTCCCAGTTTATGATGCTACGATGCAAGCCAACGTTCCTATCCAAGCCTATGCCAGCGAAGGCGGTCAGGCATTGCAAATGATTGCCTTCTCGAAGACCGTTCGAACAATCGCCATTGGGTCCATTGTCGGCGGTGGAATGTTTGGATTGGCCAAAATGTGGCGAACCTTTGCGAACATCTTCAAGGACATTGGTTCAGCCTTCAAAGGCGAAGGATCTCAGGAATACATGGAAGGGAAAGGATGGTACGAGTGGCCGCTCATGCACATTCCAATTTTCATGGGATTGACGTTCCTGTCCATGATTCTCATCTTCTGGGTCGGAGGTTTCCCTATTGCTGCTGCCATCATCTTTGCAACGGTTCTCATCATGACAACCTTCCTTCTTGGAGCCATTGCAGTGCGTGTCATGGGTGAAACAGGTATTGAGCCGGTTTCAGGAACTTCATTCATTGTTCTGCTCATGCTGTTGGGAATCTTCCTCAACTTTGATGCAGCTCTCGGATTGAACAAGCAAGATGCAGTTCTCCTCGGACTCGTTGGAACGACGGTCTTTGGCTCAGCGATTTCGATGTCTGGAACCGTTATCGGGGACTACAAGAATAGCCTCTACATCGGTAACCGTCCATACCACATTTCGAAAGGAAACATCATGGGTGTTGTCCCCGGTGCCATCATCGGTGCAGCGGTTGCCATCTTCCTCTCAATTCAACTCGCAGAGGGCAGAATTGACTTGATTGCGCCACAAGCCAATGCTTTCGCAACCTTCTCGGTCATCTTTGCTGAAGGGCAAGGTGACTTGATGCTCCTCGGACTTGGTTTCCTCTTGGGAATGTTCGTTGAGTGGGTCACTGGCATGGGGACCTCTTTCGGTCTCGGAATGTATCTTGATGTTCCACATACGCTTCCAATGCTCATCGGCGGTTACAGCCGCGACAAGTGGGAAGAAAAGAAACTCAAGCCGAAGATTGAGGCGATCAAGGCAGAAGAAGGGGCGACTGCTGCCGAAAAGAAGCGTGCTCTCATTCTCCTCAGCACCTTCATGGTCGCTGCAGGTCTCTTGACTGGTGAGGCGTTCTTCGGTACCGAGTCGAGTATTCTGTCGTTCATTGATACGCTTGTTCCAGATCCAAATGGTACTGGCTGGTACATTGGCCGTATGGCTGGATTCGTTGGACTGAATGTTGGTATTGGTTGGATCATCTATGCTTTGTTCAAGCGAGCAGGTGTCATCGGTGCTCCTCCAGTGATGGATGCTGAATTGGTCAACGAGTCGTGACCACCATGCGTGGTGGCTCTGTTCCAGCACATGTCTGGCTGGTTCTCGGAGTGGCGATATGTGGTGTTTCAAGTGCTGGAGCCATCTTTACGCATGTGGATGAGATTCCACCCTTGTTACGTGCTTCTTGGCGCTTACAACTGACTGCCCTCATACTTGCGCCACTTGCGCTTTGGCAACTAACGCAGATTGATGATGAGGTCAAATCGAGGCTGATGAACCCATCAACAGGAAAAATCATTGTTGCTAGCGGTGTGTTCTTGGCTCTTCATTTCGGTTTCTGGGTCACTTCGCTCGACTACACGTCCTTAACGCACTCACTCTTGTTCGTGACGGCTCATCCATTGGTGATTCTCATTGGAATGTTCTTTTTTGTACGGAAGCCAAATCGATTGGAGTTGATTGGTGGAATCGCCGCCTTCACTGGTGCTGCCATCTCGATGCTCGATGCTGGTGATGTTCAAGGTGACCGATCTGTGACTGTCTTTGGAGATCAGTTGGCATTCTTTGGTGCGGTTTTTGTGGTAGGCTACATCGTCTGCGGACGTATTCTTCGAGAATGGATGCCGCTGTTTGTTTATGCGTTTCCTGTCACGCTCATCGGTGGTTTGCTTCTGATTCCTGCGTCATGGTTGCTTGAAGGAGAATTCTCAGAGTTCGGAGCCTTTGGCTACTTCAGCCACGAGACGTTGGTTTGGTTTGTTTTGTTGGCGTTCATTGCAGGAATTTTGGGACATACGGGTCTCAACTATTGTCTCAAATACGTCTCACCCTTGTTGATTTCAATCAGTGTAACACTCGAGCCAGTGCTCGGTTCACTTATCGGATGGATGTTCTTCTCAACTGGAATTCCCGGCCTATGGACTTGGATTGGAGGCCCGATTTTAATGGTAGGAATCCTCTCAATTATCTATGGGGAACATCTCACCAACCAAACATCACTTGATAACAAACGTCGGTTAATGGAGGCTGAATGATGGATACAAAATGGGTTCTGATGACCAATGACGATGGAATCGATGCGCCTGGCTTCGAGCTGCTGGTCAAAGCCATGAACAAAGCAGGCATTCCACTCGTGGCATTCGCTCCATCTGGAAACAAATCTGCATGCAGTATGCAGTTGAATCTTGGTAAACCAATCGATCTACACGACCGAAGTGAATTGATTCAACAATGGAATCTTGATGAATCAGTTGGCGTCCATTTGTTTGCTCTCGATGGGACTCCATGCGACACGATGATTGTCGCTTTGGATGGAGGCCTTAAGCACGTCCTGCCAGAAATCCAACCATCCATGGTTCTTTCAGGTGTCAATCTTGGTCCAAATCTTTCACAAGATTCCTACCACAGTGGAACCATGGGTGCAGCACGAGAAGCAGGCCTGTATGGCATTCCTGCGATTGCAAGTTCCTATACATCGTTCGATCCGAACGGTATGGAGGTTGGGATTGATGCAACTGTAGAACTTGTTCAACGTGTTCTTCCTTTGGTGCCCAAATCGCCAGAAAATCTCTGTCGACCTCACATCGACCTACACGCAGAGCACGTTTCCTCATGGCCAGACATTGCACCTGATCGGTCATCCATAGAAGCGAATCAACAACTTATGAGCGCTTTCAAAAATGGAGAGTTGATGTTGAATTTGAACGTTCCACCTGAATGGAACGGCTCGTATAAAACCACGCGATTGGGCATGCGTTGGTACAGAAACGCTGTGCAATTCTCAGAAGGCAAAGCTGGTTCTGTGGAATCTACGTTCACGATTGGTGCTGCCTACATCGACACTGAAACTGTTGAGAACGGTGATTGCGATTCGGTAGCCTCAGGGATTGCAAGTATATCCTCACTTCCGACGTGGCCACAAACCCATCCACTTGCTCTTGATGATGCTTTACTCGCACACGCACTTCGTTCAGACGAGACAGGACATCCAATGTGGTTCAAAGGTTGAGATCAACACCCTCGTCCAATAAGAAATGGCAAATTGCAATGGCATGATGCCCCTGCAACCACGTTGAGCCAAGTGAACGAGGAATCCCTTGTTCCACATCCAAAGGTTGATCGTCGGAGAGAAGGAATGCGATGGAATTCTCGGTTGGACTTGATTGCGTTGGAATTGTACTGCTTTCGTCCCATAACCGCTCTGCATCTGCATCGAGTCGAACCGTAACATAATCCTTCCATTCCGTCAAAGTGTGGGACAATGCACCTCCTCCGTCGTACAGTCCTGGGGTTCGTTCAATCCAGTGCCCAATGGCTGGGAGAGGCTCCCTGATGACTTTCGCAATGAGGCCTGCAACGCTTCGCTCTTCCGCATGAAATCCTCGCAACTCAGAACCCACAAACTTCAATCTTCGATGCGGACCAGGCCCGCCTTGAAGGTGCAACACGACTTCGACATTGTCTCGAAGGCCATGCGATGTGAGCAATGCAGACATGACGGCTCGAATGAGGACATCCATCCGCCCAGCACCTCCAGCAAGGTCATTCAATGGTAGCTTCCCCTTGCTCATGGCTCGGTGGCCAACGATTGCAAATCGTCGCACTTCAATCGCCTCGTTCGATAATTGTCCGAAGGGCATCGCAAAGGTCGTACTGCGTTTCGAGAACGAAATGACTTCCTTGTTTGTCGACAAGATAGCCTCGTGGTTTTGATGAATCTCCTAAATCCTCCAAGCGATTGGCGACGACGGCTGTCATTTCCGAGTGCTCAATTTGGGCTGTCGCACGGTGGATGAGATCACGTTGTTTGATTCCTGTTTCCAACTTGAAACCAATTCGAGTTGAACCACGAACTCTCTCTTTGAGTTCCTGAATGTGTTTTGGACCTTCCACCAACTGTACCTGCAGTGGGCCTTGCTGACTTGCCAACTTACCCTCGGCTGGGGATTCAACAACATAGTCGAGTACGGCAGCAGTGTGAACCCATGCATGAATCTCATCATTTGAAAGCGCTTTGAGTTCTGCGAGCATTTCATCAGGTTGTTCTGCTTTGATGCACAATGGCAACCATGACGGTTGGTCTACGCTGGTTCGACCGACAACACAAGTGACATCGTGTCCGTATCGATAGAGTTCGTCAGCAATTGCATATCCCGTCGAACCAGAGCTCGTGTTTTGGATGCCACGAACATCATCAATCGGTGAATACGTTCCACCAAGTGTGACAACGACGCTTTTTCGATTCCTTGAATGTGCGTTGATGCCGTGTGCAAATCGAGCAACAATGTGTTCGTGATTAGGCGTCTTTCTCTTCCCTTCTTCGAGATCGCCCCACATCACGTCAATTCCTTCTTCTCGCAGCCGTTCAACGATGTCATCAGTTACTGGATCGTCTGCAAGATCTGCATGCATACTCGGTATCATGAGAACATGCGTGTTTCTCGAACGTGCAGCGCTTAGTGCCATGAGCAGTGGTCCTTGTTGCATCCCGTGAAGATGTGCTGCAATCGTGTTTCGTGTTGCAGGCGCGACAAGAATAGCATCAACATCCTCAAGTTGTTTCATATCACCGTCCCAATCGGTGATCACTTGGCATTGACTTGCCCATTCAACAGCAAGTGGCGTGATGACGCGTTGAGCACTTTCGGTCATGATGACAAGCATCTCGGCTCCATGTCGCCGCATTTCTCGAAGAAGTCGAACCGTATCTACGGCGGCTATTCCACCAGTGACACCGACCAATATACGCTTACCAGCAAGACTGGCACCACGCTTCTCAACGTCGGTATCACGGACGCTCATGACCTTGCGAGCGTATTGACCATCAAGACTTCTTCGCTGCTCACAAGCCTTCATGTGAGGGCAGCAACTGGTAGCGACATGGCAGGGAACAGAGGCGATGACATCGTCTTAGCAGGTTCAGGAGGGCAGCGTGCCTCAGCAACCCTTTCAGCCATCTTTGACCAAACGCATCGTGGTACTTCTCTAATTTTGGCCATCGATAGCATCATCATCGTTTTGATTTCTCAACAGATTTCCGCAGCTTTGCAACCAATATTGGGAAGCTCAGCGATGTTGCTTTGGGTTGCACCACTGTTCATTTGCACCTTTACGTGGTTCTCTTATCGATCACGTCGAGGCTGGGCATACTGGCCAGCCGCTGTAATCCTAGCGATTGCATCAGTCATCTTCTTCCTCCTCTTCTTACAGTATTTGTATTTCCTTATTTCCGGTTTGGTTGGAGGTTTGTTGTTCATGCTAATCATGGGATATGCTTCTTTCAGTTCCTTTCAACGTGTCAGATATCATTTCTCACCTCTCTATAGACAAGGGTATACGACATTCATTCCAACGCCTGAAGCCGATCTCGAGGATGGAGAAATGTTAGCTGCATGTCCAAGTTGCATGGCAGTACTCGCAATCCGACCCGATCTTCTATCGCCATCGGACTCATGTCCACATTGCAACAAACCACTTGTGAGTAAAGAACTTGCAAATCGTCATGGTTGGGAAGAAGAGTAGGCATCAACTCGAACACGAGAGCATCGAACAACCAACGCGATGTCGCGCCCATTCTGGACGCTTTTGGAACCATTCTTTCTCATGCTCAGGTTGTTCCGAATACGGATTCTTAAGCAATTCATACAATTGCATAGCCACGGTATAATCCTCTTTCTCAGCAGCATCAATAGCCAATTGCGCCATCCAATTACGCAATACGTATTTTGGGTTTGACGCAAGCATTGTTGTTTGGTCTGGTTGACTATCAACTCGCCTCCACCACCTTTCCAACCATTCGTTCCATTCCTGAATTGGAATGCTCTCTTCATCGTAAAATGCATATTGAAGGTGTTCAATTTTCGGTTCCTTCAATGTTGAAAGCAAACGGAAAAAGATGGTCATATCGGTTTCGACCATTTGCAGATTCGCTGTTAAGTCTTTGATCAATTCATCATCGCCTTCTTTGAATTCCTTCAAGCCGAGTTTGTCTGACCACATTGCATTGTTGTCTTGCTCGTATGATTCATAATATGCTTCAAGGCACTCATAGAGGCGCTGAGGCTCCTCCATAAGCGGAGATATTGATTCCAACAAGCGGGCAAAATTCCAGGCACCAATCTGTGCTTGTTGCCCAAATCTGTATCGTCCCGTACGTGCATCGGTCGTGTTAGGCGTCCAATTTGGATTATAATCCTCAATCCAGCCATATGGGCCATAATCGATCGTTAAACCATGGATGGACATATTGTCCGTGTTCATGACACCATGGACAAAACCAACCCGCATCCATTCTGAGATCATCTTTGCAGTCTTTTGCCCAACTTCTGTTAGCCATTGAATCAACCCATCGTCACCCGCATAACTATGCTCGGGGAAATGATGTTTGATTGTGTACTGAACGAGTGTTCGTAGTGTCTCTTCATCACCATTCATCGAATGAATTTGGAACGAACCGAATCGTAGGAAGCTCGGGGCAATTCGGCACACGATGGCTCCAGGTTCTGGGGCCGGATTGCCATTGTAGAGTACGTCTCGTACCACATCTTCTCCAGTCGTGACAAGCGATAATGCACGTGTTGTTGGAATGCCCAAGTGATGCATGGCTTCACTGCACAAGAATTCTCGGATTGATGAACGCAGGACTGCTTTGCCATCAGCGAATCGAGAGTAGGGTGTGATCCCTGGTCCTTTCAATTGCAATTCGAGTATTTCATTGCCGGTATCAATCTCACCCAATGTGATTGCCCGTCCATCCCCAAGTTGATTTGCCCAATTTCCGAATTGATGACCCCCATACCGTTGGGCGTAGGGATCCATTCCTACAGCAATACGGTTGCCTCCAAGGATGTCAGCATCGCCGCCCTCGAGGCCCAATTCTTGAGCCATTTCACTGGACCAAAGGCGTAGGATTGGTTCAGGAACCACGGTTGGATGAACACGAGACCAACACGCATAGGGGACTTGTCTTGGTTTACCGCCTACCTCGTTGTCACCGGGCGTCCCTGTGACAAAACGGTTGAGCCAGTTCAAATCATCGAATGATGCAGTTCCCACAGACCCAAGAGCAGGTGATAACTATTGAACTTGATTCAATTCCCAGTCGATTCATTGATTGCGTGAAACTACAATCATCGATATTGTAAGTGCTACAATCGCTGAGACAATGCCAAATCCTGACGTGGATTCACTCCCTGCTTCAGATGTACTCTCTTCCTCGATTTTGTCCTGAATCGCTTCGCTGTAGATCCCATTCAGGCATGTTCCATCCCCCACCACCAATTCAGTTTGATTTGATGACAAACCGATGGCGTTGCTAGCATCTGCACGCAGGTTCTGTTCTTCATACAACGTGGTATCAATGGAATAACACCCGCGATTTAGTGCAAAGGTCAGATCGTATCTCTGTCCGTTCTCTTGGATGTCTTCCCACCACCAAATTCCGCTCCATTCACCACTGCTGAGATCCTTTGCAACAATAATCGCAGTGTAGGTTGTATCTTGATCCAAATCAATGACTTCAGCTTGGTATTCATATGCCCAAGAAGCATTCAAATCTTCAGGTGTCGTGGAAGGTTGAAGATAATTCACCTGAATTTCTTCATCAACTTCGATAACTGGTGCAGTATACTCTCTCCACAACCATACAGTATTGTACTGATGCTTTCGTGTGTCCTCGCCGACCAGAATGCTTCCATCGTTGAGTACCAACAGGTTGTCTGGTCCTGCAAGATTATTGATGTCACATTCGTATTGGTCTGATGTTGTGTAAGGTCCCCCAATGATTACTGGATCAATTCGATTGAAATCCCATTCATCAAGAACTGGCATCCTGTAAACAATGCCACAGAAATTGTCCGTCACGTCGATGTCGCCTTGGCCATCTGTCATTGCACGGTCAATATTGGACATCGCTAAGTACACGAATTCTGGAGCATTCGGATTGTACACAATACCTTCCATCTTGTTCCATTCGTCGGTCGCACCAATCGCAGCTGCAGCCTTTCGAGTTTCTAGAAAAGCGACCCTATCGTCCAGTGAGTAACCAATAATTCCGTCGTTGTTGAGGTCTTGGTTGAGTCTCCCTTCGGCCCAATCGTTGATTTCTTTGTCAGTGATGTAGGAATTCTCCCCTTGAATGTAATCGTCCGTTGTGATTCCGTCATAATCGTTGATCCAATTCAATATCTCTGCATTTGTAGAGGATGCCAGTTCAATCCATTCAACATCGAATCCCGTAGTTGATGAATCCCTGGTAGCATCTTGGGTGAGTTTCGCGGCATAGAGTGTTCCTTTGCTTAGATCTCCTGGCGTATCTGCAATGAATTTGTACAGCACAGTGTCATATCCATCGTCGCTGAGATAGACTGTTTTGTTGTCTGGCATCACCTGAGCATTCTCATGCGAGTATCGGCCCATGGTGTAATGACGTGTTAAGTCGGGATTGATAGTATCAGAATCCTCCATTTCAACAATGAAGCCATAATCGTAAGGATTGGGGTAGGCACCTAAGTAGGATGCAAGTAATTGCTGACCTTGATGGTAGCGATAGTTCACATTGTTCCAATCTTCTGTATCATCGAAATACAATTCCTCAGAAAACAACGGTGAACCCCAAGGGCTGACAGTACCGAAGCAAAGAACCCAGCCGCCGTTGATGCTTGATAGATTCAACATTTGACTGCTGATTACATCCCACTGATTGGATGTTGAATCCCATTGGATCTCAAGTTGACTAATTCCTGCAGGTCTATCCTCCCATGCTGTGTAGAGAAAGCCGCTTGTGCCGTCTTCATCGGTTGGTATGAAGGCATTGAAATCTGGCTTTTGGCTTAGGAGGATTTGCTCTCCATCCGCAATGGAGTAGATGCCTCCTGCAAGCCGACCATCAGTCAATGTGTCTCCTGTTTGGAGGAGAACCTGATAATTACCATATCCCGTCCGGACACCGTGCCATACTTCACTTGCGGTACTTGTTGAGGCAAGTTCAGGAACAACATCTGGCAAATTGTTCCAATCGACGCCATTGATGACGCCGATGGTTGCATCGTAATTGTCAGGGTCTGGATGCATTGCGTTGACGAAGAAACGACCGTGCTCGTCCACATACATTCCAGTGACTTCTGCTTCTGGAGGTGTCATGAGGATTCGTATCATTTCATCTTCTTCGGATTGAGTTTGAGCCTGGACCATTGAAGAGCCTGAAATCCCAATGAGCAGTCCAATCGAGATGAAAATCAACAAAGTGTTCACTCGCATGTTTGCAACTAGGTGGGGACGTTGCAAAAACATTGGTTAAGAACGAGTCCATTTTTCAACGAGCAATGGCAATATTTGTCCAGCTTTTCCTTGGATGAATTCATCAAAAAAGTAGACATTTTCTGGTGGATCAAGGTTGATGCCCATGGTATGTGCACCATAACGACGTGCCATGTGAAGAAAATTTGCAGCAGGATAGACATGACCACTTGTACCAATGGCAATGAAGACATCACATTCTGACAGTGCCTTCTCAATTTCAGGCATTTGCATAGGCATTTCATTGAACCAAACGATATGCGGTCGTAGACGGCCCTCACATACTGAACACGACAGGAAGGTCTCCCGAAGATGCTCATCATCCATCATGGTCTCAACATGATGGCACGCTTCACATCGCAGTTTGGCAAGTTCTCCATGCATGTGAATCAGATTCTTTGAGCCGGCACGCTCATGCAAATCATCTACGTTTTGGGTCACTAAGAGGAAGTTTTGCAAAAAATTCTCCAGTTGTACCAACGCTTCATGACCCTGATTTGGTTCGACTTCTAACAATTGTTTACGTCGCTGCTGATAAAAATTCCAAACTAGTTGCGGATTGGCTTGCCAACCTTCAGGCGTCGCCACCTCCTCAATCCGATGATTTTCCCATAGTCCGTCCGAATCTCGAAAAGTTCGAATTCCAGACTCGGCACTGATACCAGCACCAGTCAAAATCACAACGTTGGTTTCTTTTGAAATCATGATGCCTCAATCTTCTTTCTTGTGCTCGAATGAAAATCCATCAAAATCCGTTTGATAAACAGGGGCCGAATTGGGTTTTTCTTCAAATTCCTGAGGGATGTTTTGCTGCTGTTGGACTTGCGGCTGTGCAACAAATTGCTGCTGAGTTGGTTGCACACCAGAAGGGGGAATGTATTGCTGGACTGTGGTTTGGTTCGGTTGATAGATCGTCCCATCAGGTTGTTGATATACGATCATTTGTGGAGCCTTTTTTCCTACCGAGAGTCCAACAATCAACAGTATAACACCCAAGAGACAACAAACACCACCGCCGCACATTGCGAATACCGGGCCAAAGAGACCATCTGCATCAACAATCACGACATCGCCTTCAGCCTCGACGTTGTAATTTCCAGCATCATAGATTTCAACGTCCCCGAGGTATGTGTAGCCTTCTATTTCTGTTCCAGCATCACAATTTGGATAAAAATACTCAAACATGTCATCCGTTACTGAGACGGAATAACCGTAACAATCGACATCACCTTTTGCATACACTTCAAGCCAGCTTGTCGTGCCATCAAAATTGAAGACTGTTCCATCAGTTTCAGTATCATGCAGTACGTTATCTTCATTGGGTTCGTAAGCTGCAATTCCGGCAACAGAGTATACGAAACCAAGCAAGGACAAGAGAATCAGAACGCCACCAGAAATGGCGAGCCCTTTGTTCATGCCAACAACTCAACGAGATGCGAGGGTGAGGTTCTTCCACATTTCTTCTGGAACTTCCATGGCCAAGCGAAGGCCACCCATGGCACCGAGTCGAACTGGATCGTCGACAACGTGTACGTTGACATCGCCCATGTCAGAGAGTCTGCGCTCGATGAGTGCACCGAGGCCACGAATACCTGATCCGCCACCAGCGAGAACCATGTTTCGACGGAATTGATCGTGGTATTCTGGGTTCGAATCAGCGATGAGTTGCTTCACGTTCTCAACGATTGGGTCAACGATGGATTCACAAGCTCGTTGTACGCAGTCTGTGATATCGAGATTCATGGCCTTTCCTTCAATGGAGAAGTCGACCATGATTGGCTCATCAGGTGTTGAGGTAGATACGAAGGAGTACTGTTCCTTCCAGCGTCGTGCCATGTCCTTGGTGATTTGCGCCCCGTTGTACTTGGATTGAACTTCCTTGATGATTTGAGCATCAACGTAGTCTCCAGCGTATCCGGTGTGCATTTGGTCGCCAGGACCGGGGATGGTTCCGTAGACTCGGCAAAGGTCCGTCGTACCTGCGCCGATGTCGATGACGAGCGTGTGCTCAATCATGTCAAGAGCGTAAGCGACAGCGAATGGCTCTGAAATAATCATAGCAGCGTTGACGCTACCTGCAGCAGCGTCGAAGATAGCCGTCTTGTCGACGTGGCTAGCTTCTGCCGGTGCACCGATGACAGCGACGACGCGGTCGTGTTCTTCTGGATCGGCAAGACCGATGAGGTGCGTGATGAAGTGGGCAATGAATTGGCGGTCTTCAACCGTATCCTTGATCACACCAAGTTCGAGAGGACGGAAAAGATTCAGAGCAAGCCTGTTCTTCAAAGCATCTTCTCCGAAAAGAACGTCTCGCTTTAGGAAATTACGTGCGATTGGGTCTTTCGGAGTCCCGATTACAGTGAGTTCTTCTTCTTCGTGGTTTCCTGAGGAGACCATTACTGAACGAAATGTTCCCAAATCAATTCCAATATACAATACATCTTCTGCCATAGCGTTCGCCATTCTAACGGAACACCGTCCACCTTATGAAGCATCCCTCGCTCACGTTCGCAAAAAACCTGCAAAAATCGATGCTCAAAAAAATCTATAGAAATAGGCTCAGAGCCAACTTTCACATGGCTGACAATACCATGCTGAGTACTCAGGATAAAGTTCAGCCATCTGATTGCAATTTGGACATTCCTTCAAAGCGTTGCCGCCGAAGATTTCCTGAACAAGGGCAACATGCTGCTCCTCAGTTACGCCAAGCTGCTGGCGCATAACCCACATCATCTGATCTTCACTGGGAGATATGATGCCATCTTCAAGGACCAAGGCGATGACATTTCTGTAATCATCCAGGACATTGATATCACGGAAATCGAGGATAACACCGCCTTTCTCTGCAACGATGTCTTGGCCTCCGGGGTCGTCAACGAAGAGAACAAGTGACTCAGGTTTTAGTGATTCATCCCGCAATTCAAAGGAAATTCGGTTACCTTCCAAATTTGCATAGACAAGACGTGACGAACGATTGATGACGTTGGAGATTGATCGTGCCGTATCTTCGCTGTTGCGACCTCGCTTCCATCCTGTTGGACTTCGTTCATTGTATGCATAAAATTCGGTGCCTTTTCCTGGGTATTCGAGACGTATCTCTTCCCCACCATCAAATCCGTTGGAAACGATGGTCAATGCTGCCACTTCTGTTGACACCAAGTTGTCGTCATCGTCAAAACTTATCATGAGTGGCTTGCGATCTTCAGATGCAGCATTATAATGCCCTTGCATTCCACTCATCCACTTGTCCTCCAAGCGCTTGAGCGATTGTTCTTGCTCAGCGGAGAGATTCGAATCGACCCCAAGGACGCCTTTGAGGTCGCCTCGCTCCATTTCTGCCTTGAATTCGTTAATCAATTCTGAATCTCGGCGGTGATTCGGTGGTGGCCCACGGACTTTGCGAGAAACGTGATTTGGATCCGCCCATTCGTAGGAACATCGGGTGCATGCAAGATAACCTTCCATGGTTGATGGCTGACCTTCCCCGCCACAACGGGCACAATCACCATCCTCCTGAATGGAAAGGTTGTCAGCCGCTTCCTTTCTTCCTTTGCGAATCCCACCGAACCCAGCCATGCCTCGCCCACGGGACAGACTTTCTATGAAGGCTTCTATCCAAGAGTTTAGGATTCCAAGATTGTGGCTTTCAGACCATAATGCATCAATCCATCTTGTCCATAGAGTCTACGAACGTCGAAGCAAACACTTGCGTCAATGACTGGATGATTGAGCTCATCATCAGCCAACATGAACACACCTCTGGGGCCTTCCTCGAATTGGACAAGGACGGTAGAGACGCCATCAAGGATTGGGGCACGGCCAGAGAACTCGGAAGGCGCTCCTGCTGCGCTGAGTCGAGTCCATGTCAGAATCGTTGCCGTCTCTGAGAGCTGTTTGCTTGCAGTATCAATCCTTTGACCTGAAGCATTGAGTTGACGAGGAGGCCAGACGAGTTGCCCTCGATCGACCTGTGCACGCAAACCGAGGCGAGATGGTGTGGCAATGGTATGCTGAGCCTGTGAGACGTATGCACCTTGGCTCACGCCTTCGACCTCAACTCTCCACTGCTCATCGAGTTGAGATTTCATTTCTTCATCGAAGTCCATCGTGGTGAATGTCGGCCAGGTTGGTTCATCTTGTGAGTTTGTAACTGCAACAATATATTGGTCTTTATGTGAATGTAAGTACATACCTGCTTGTTCGTCGATGCTCCAATTGGTACTTGATTCAATAATCTCTTGAACGCGAACACTTGATGTGAAATCGAGGGATTCCTCAAACATGAGAGGATTAAATGACCCAGCAGGCAATTGTTTCAACAGAACAAGAAGAATTGTCAGGCGATCTCCATCAGGTCCAGCCCATTTTGGGCCATAGAGACTGCAGGCGTAATGTCCACTGTCGTTGCTTATGGATTGGATGGACATTACCTCTGCCTCCCAAAAACATGGACTGCACAAGTTGCGCCGGAGCCTCCGACATTGTGTGTCAATCCGATTTCTGCGTCACGTACTTGACGCGCAGGCTCGACTTGATGTCGCAATTGTTTGAAGATTTCAACAGCCTGTCCCGTCCCAGTTGCTCCAAGTGGATGGCCTTTCGATTTGAGCCCGCCGCTCGCATTGACGGTGACGCTTCCTTCGTTTCTTCGACCCTCTCCTTCTCGTGCGAATGTTCCACCCAGGCCCCGTCCAGCAAATCCAAGATCTTCTGTAGCCAATACTTCTGCGATGGTGAAACAATCGTGAACTTCTGCTAGATCAACATCCGCAGAACTGATTCCTGCTGTCTTGTAGGCTTTTTTTGCAGCGGATTGTGTTGCCCGCAATTGTGTGATGCTCGGTCTGTCATGAAGTGCGAGATGGTCTGAACCTGCACCAGATCCTTTCAACCAGACAGGCGTATCGGTGAATTTGTGTGCCAAATGATCTGCTACGAGAATGACAGCAGATGCACCATCGGATGTTGGGCAACAGTCGTACAGCGTGAGTGGGTCAGCAACCATGAATCCTGATTGGGCTTTCTCGAAAGATACCTGCTTCCTTAGATGAGCAACTCCATTGTCAAAACCATGCATGTGGTTTTTGACGGAAACATGAACCAAGTCATCGTGTGTTGAATCGAATTCGTGAAAGTATCTTCGAGCAGTTAGTGCGTATGTTCCTGGAAACGTCAAGCCTGCGAGACGTTCCCATTCTGTATCTCCTGAAACACCGAGCCAGTAGCGCTTTCTTGATGCAGATAAGTCGTTCATTTTCTCGATTCCACCAGCAACGACAACATCGGCTTGACCACTTTTGATGGCCATCCAAGCGTCTCGCAGAGCAAAACCGGACGAAGCACAGGCATTCTCAACCCTTCGAACACTCACGCCTTCCATACCGGAATGTTCGGTGAGAAGAGCAGCTGTGTTTCCCAACTGCGATCCTCCAAAAGCGATACTTCCAATGAAGGCTTCCTCGACATCGGTTGAATCAAATCCATTATCGACGCTGAGGACTGCCTTTTCGATGGCCTCTGCCCACATTCCCTTCAATCCAAGTGCATGATTGCCGAATTTTGTTTGGCCAGCCCCGACCATTGCCACATCGACCATGATACTGCGAATCGAAACAAGCATTTGATTGAGTCGGTCAAAACACCCGCAGGGTTCATGAATGGGTGTCGATAGGGCCCAAATATGCTGCGCCAATGTAGAAAGCACGGCCACTTTAGTGGCACCAACTGTCCTGTCTGTAACGAGGAAGGGAAATTCATTATGAGCGACCGAGAGGCGGGAAGCCTTGGTCGAATGCTCGCACTCGTATTGCGACACGCACCTGAGAAATTCAATGTTGAAATGGACATCAACGGATGGGTGAGCACGCGAGAACTCGC
>JAYOBT010000060.1:0-5427 GCA_038105035.1 Candidatus Poseidoniales archaeon
ACATGTCCTTCATTAGCATTTTCATCCTTGAATCTCAATAGAATGAATGGCCTCGTCTCTATTTTCATTCTTCCAATGGTGGCTGATCGAGAAGTTCCATCGTTTCTTATGATGAAAACCTCATCTCCCGATGTCAACTCGCTGAGATATTTCGTCGAACCATCTGCCATGTAGGTGTACGCATCAACGCTTCCTGCATTGACACGAAACGGACGGGTTGGAACGTACTTCGAGGTTATGGTTTCACCATGAATGAGGGCGAATGCTTTCGCTGTTGAACCAACCAATAGCCCTTCACCTTCATTCAACATCGACAGTAAATCAATGCAGACACGATCTCCAGAATGCCCTTCTTGGATGTTGGTAATGGTCATCAAGGAGAGGTCGATATGTTGTTCGTTTCCTTGCCGGGAAGAATCCACTGAGGTCGATTGCTCAAGTCGAATCGATTTGACGATCAAAGCGGATTCTAAGCAATTCTCAGTGCAAAGCAGCGCATCAACACCAATGTCCAACGCAAAACCCGCTCCTTGTGCTTCAACAGGCTTCGTAATTTGGGCAGCAACTTTGGTAGGCGTACTTTCGGTCGCAGCGATGACGTTCTCGATTGGAATCATTGACCAATCATCGAACGTAAGAAGAATCCACTCCACGCTTCCCGCAAGGCTGCGTGCTTGCGCTTGGGTTTCGGCTGAGTCGATGTGAACATGGCCGCCAATCACAGCACCGTTTCGATACAGAACGCCATCATCACTGTAGATGTCAGATTCAATTTGCTCGGAGTAGAAAGCATCAATCCCTTGATGCGCCTTTGACGCAGGTGCATTGAGCCAAACTTCCATGACGCTCCCTCACAATCCAACTTCGTTCATAGCATCGTCTGCAGACATATTTTGGTGGACGATTAAGACGAGAGCTCTTGCTACAGCAGATGGTTGTTCATGAGCGAAGACTTGTCGACCCATGCACACTCCAGCAGCTCCATTTTTCATGGCTTTCTCGACCATCGTTAGCATATCACGCGTGTTGGTCTTCGCTCCACCTGCCACAAGCAATGGAATCGGTGCTGCGTCAGTTACACGAGCGAAGGAATCATCGTCACCCGTCCACGTTGTTTTGCCAACGTCACAACCGATTTCAAATGCAACTCGAGCTGCGTGAGCAACACCATTGGTTGTATCTCCTTCGACGATGTTGAGATTTGGTCCTCGTGCATAGACCATACCCAAAACTGGCAAATCAAGGTGATGGCAAAGTGTGGTCAACTCGCCGAGGGCTTCCAACATGTCTGCTTCGCCATCGGATCCGATGTTGACTTGAGCAGAAGCAGCAAAGCCTCCTCTTGATACAACCTCAGAGGCTTGACCAACCGGTACTTTGCGAGAAGCATCTGGGCCACCGTGGCGCGTCGAAGCAGAAAAGTGGATGACCATGTTGGTTTCAGTACCTTCACAGAGATGGCCATAGTGGCTCACTACGCCTTTTTGTGCAACAATAGCATTGACTCCCGCAGAGATCAAGTCACGTATGAGCCCCCCTGTATCTTCTAATCCATCACATGGATAATCCGACATCCCATGGTCGATCGGAATCCATACACCTCGTCCATTTGGAAGGAGTGCCGCAAGCCGTTCTGACTTGTTCATGGTATGACGAGATGCTTGACACATTCAATGCTTTGCATGCATGCAACCATGAATTATAGGAAGCAAATGATAAAAGACACAGTACGTCTTCCTAATTACATGGACACGGGCTCTATTCTGGTTTTGGCCATCCTTGGTGGTGGCTTTATTCTCGGAGTCTGGTTTATTCTCATTCGTCGTGATGCAGCGCTCGAAGTGCGCCAGGGCATGGTTGCTGATGGGCTCAGAGCACCTGTTCAGAGCTCAAGTTTCTCGAGCGCTCGCTCCGAATTCGAGCGCAAACTCATGATGATTGAATCCGAACGCCGTCGCCGAAACCTCTCAGGTGGAGTGAGCGTTTCCTTGATTCCACAAGAACAGCAACCGGTTGAATCTGTAGAAAGGGAGCTACCTTCGGAAGAGCCACCTGTGGTAGAAGAACCAGAAGAAGAGCATGAAGAGACCGAGGAAGAAATGCAGGAACGCCGTCGTCAGCGCGATGAGGAATGGGCTCGTCGTGAGGAGGAAGAAGAGCGCCGTCGACGTGAAGAAGAGGAAGCAGCACTTGCAGAACAGCAAGAACGTCTCAAAAAAGAGCAAGAAGAGCAGGCTGAGAAAGATCGACTCGAAGCCGAGAAGGCTGCAGAAGAAGCCCGTGCAAACGCAGAACGAGATGCAGCTGCTCAAGCAGAACGAGATGCAGAAGAAGCCGCTCGTCAAGCCGAACTTGCTGCCGCTGAAGAACAACGCCTCGCAGAGATTCGAGCAGCGCAAGAAAAAGACGCACTCGAACGCCGTCAAGCAGCATCGCGTGCACTTGAAGAACTTCGAGCACGTCTCGAACGTGAAGGAGCACGGTCATCGGATGTGCAAGTTTCCTTGATGTGGAACAATTACAACGATCTCGATCTTCACGTTGTTTGCCCATCTGGTGAGCGAATTCACGGTGGAAACCGTAAATCAGCCTGTGGCGGTGAACTCGATGTCGACGCCAACGTTCGTCCAGACTCACGTAAGCCAGTCGAGAACGTTGTATGGCCTGAGGGAGAAGCACCTTCAGGAACCTACCAAGTGTTTGTCCACTACTACAAAAAGCACAAGAAGCGACGATCAAAGGATCCAACCAAATTCCAAGTTATTGCAAATGCATACGGCGACCTCATGGAATACACAGGTGAGTTGACCTTCGGTGAAGAGATTCAACTTGTCTGTACGTTCAACGTCCCTACCATGGAAGAACGCGAGCGAATCAAGCGAGAATTGGAGGAACAACTCCGTCGGGCAGAAAGCGGAGAAGTCGGCGCAGATCAAATCCTCGCTGATGAAGCCACACCAAAACAAGTCGAATTTGGCGACCTTGTCGATGAAATTGAAAGCGAACTTGGTGATGAACCTGAAGACGATGGGTCTGGAGTTCCACCTGCTCCTGACTTAGGTTGAATTCAGGAAAGAATGTCATCAAGACGGTCGTTCTTTAGCGCGTTGCGAACGCTTCGTGCGATGCGTCGACCGGTTGACATACGAGTCTCATTGATATCCGAATAAGGAGAGCCACCAACGAATGGATTGGATCCTGCAACAATACGTGCACTGATTTCAAACACTTTGAATTCGAGTGAATCGGTAACAATGGTTTCAAGACAAAATGGTCCAATCATGCCTCTTGACTCGTCTTCGAGTTCAAAGGAGGCAGCAACCGTCCCCTCAGCCATCTCGAATGCTCGAGGAAGCAAGGATTCACGGATAACGACTGGCTGGTTTCCCGTGACAACAAACGATGGCTCCATACCTGATTCGCGTAGGTCACGAAGTGAACCCAATTTGTAGAATTCATCCACATTCGCCTCATCACGACGGTCCATGGAAAGCAGTTCCAGACGTCCAAGGTTCTTCCCTGCAAATTTGCCACGTCCCTGAACTTGATAGCCATCCGTAGCAAGTGGATCAAAGAAGAAGTGGAGATAGTAGCGACAACCGAGGACGTATTCCTGAATGGTGAACTCCTCTTCAATGTCGACGTTTCGACGGAAATCACGGTAATCTCGAGCGATGAAGTAACCTCGACCACCTTTGGCTCCAGCATACTTGACGATAACAGGTCCATCGATATCGTGCGGGTCTTCGAGGACCTTTGGCATGGTACATCCACCAGCGACCAACCAATCACGTTGCTTTGCACGGCTGCTTTCCCATCGAAGGATACCACGATTACCAAAAGTTGGAACTTCGAGGTTACGGAAGTTCTCGCTTCCGAGGTATTCGACGAGGGATCCGTGAGGAACAATGATGACGTTCTTTTCTCTGAACCATTCGGCATAATCCAGCATCTCTCGGTAATCTTCGAGCATCAACCATTCATCTGGTTCAGCACCCGGGAAGGCTTTGTAGAAGCGGCGACGATTCTCTCCAACAGCAATACCAAGCGTTCGAAAACCTTCCATACGTGCTCCATGCAGGATTTGAAGAGATGAATGTGACGCGACAACACCGATGGTGATGTTGTCTTTATCGTAGTCCGCGAGCCAAGACAGGAGTGTGGAGTGGTCTACGCCCATGTCGAGGGGTTTCGTATGCACTCTATGACTGTTATGCCTTACTTCTCAATAGGGTTGCTTGATTTTGAAAAAAATGGGTGAAGAGTTCAAGAGCCGAATCTCCATCAAGGTTCATGGCAGGTTCAGGTTCACCAACGAATCGAATGACCTATTCGAGTTATCTTCGCCTCGATGAATTGCTTCAACTTCAAGCAGGTCCTGAAGGACATAGCCCATCACCATCAAACGATGAGATGCACTTTATCATCACACATCAGGCGTTTGAATTGTGGTTCAAACAAGTGCGAGCAGAACTTGACGCCGTTCATGGATATCTCGCTGAGGAAGCTGTTGATGAGAAGCACTTGCCACAAATCGTCCATCACTTGGAGCGCGTCATCGAGATATTCCGTCTTCTCGCCAACCAATGGAAGGTCATGGAGACACTCAGCCCGCAGGGCTTCCTTGCGTTCCGAGACAGACTTGGAACATCATCAGGTTTCGAATCCTGGCAAATGCGAGCCATGGAAATGCGGCTCGGACTCAAACAAGAATCAAGAGTCGCAGACATGGATCCAATGGCCCATATGAAGAAACTCTCCGAGGAAGGAAAAATCAGTAAGGAGGCCTATGAAACTCTTCAACAAATTTCTATACAACCAACATTGGTTGACTTGATTTCGTCTTGGTTATCAAGAACACCAATCAATGGTTCCGTACCTTCTGATTCAAACGATCAATCAACCATCGATGCTTACGTTGACGCTCACCTCAACACGATGAAAGCCCATTCAGACCAAGTTGTCGAACACATGGTCAAGATTGGTCATGGAAGTCCAGAAGCACTCAAACCGCGTATGGATGCCAACCTTGCATCTGCACGCGACTTCCTCAAGCCAGATGGTGTAACCAATCGAGCACGAGCAGGTTTACTTTTCATCGAATCCTATCCCGAATTACCGCTTCTATCATGGCCACGTCGCTTGATCGATACCATCGTTCAACTTGAACAATCCATGCTCCTCTTCCGTCATGCACACGCTCGAATGGTTGAGCGAATGATCGGTCGAAGAATGGGAACAGGTGGCTCAAGTGGCGTCGATTATCTTGACAAGACAGCAACCTATCGAATCTTTACCGATTTGTGGGCAGTACGTACTGTTTTGCTCCCTCGACAATCCCTCGCTGATGTCATCCAATCCGACTATTACGGCTTCAACTCTTGATGGGTTCAGACTCACAAGGCTTCGGAACCTTCAATTGTATTC
>JAYOBT010000021.1:0-27190 GCA_038105035.1 Candidatus Poseidoniales archaeon
GCAAGACCAAGATCTCGGATGATGTGACCTGGCTTGAATGAAAAGTGAGCATCAACGAGTTCAGCAATGGTCTCGTCGGGAAGTTTGCCTGTGCCAAAGGTGTCGACACGAATGCTGACAGGGTCTGCTACGCCAATGGCATAGGCGAGTTGAATTTCACATTCCGAAGAGAGACCTGCAGCGACAACGTGCTTGGCAGCCCAGCGGGAAGCGTAGGCAGCGGACCGATCGACCTTGGTTGGGTCTTTGCCCGAAAACGCACCACCGCCGTGTCGTCCACGACCCCCGTAGGTGTCGACTATGATCTTGCGCCCGGTCAAACCGGCGTCTGCATAAGGACCTCCTGGGTCGGCGAAGCGCCCAGTTGAATTGACGTGGATGGTCGTCTTGCCATCGATCATCAAGGAGGCTGGGACAACAGGTCGGATGACATGCTCGATGACCTGCTGTCGTACGAAGGCCTGCTCGGCTTCTTCAGAACCGTGTTCGGCAATCATATCCCTGTGTTGAACTGCAATGATAACGTTGTCAGCGTACATGGGTTGTCCGTCTGCACCGTGCATCAGCGTGACCTGCGATTTAGCATCGGGACGAGCCCATGGAAGTGTGCCATCAAGGCCGAGTTTGCTGACTCGGCGAGTTAGGGCTTGAGAGAGAGCAATAGCAAGTGGCATCCAGCGACCTTGGTGATCGGGGTAGGCTTCGGTTTCATTACAAGCATAGCCAAACATCAGGCCTTGGTCGCCTGCACCTTGACGATCGACGGATTGTACTACGCCACGGTTGATATGAGCAGATTGACTGGTGATGAGTTCAGTAACCTCGCAAAGTTCCTCCGAAGTGGCGTCCATGCCAATGCCATGTGAGGTGTAACCGATGGCTGCTGCAGTCTTTCGAGCAATGCTGATGTAATCCGGGGCATCAATGCCTGCAGCGAGTTTAACCTCACCTGCCAGAACGATGTGAGAGCGATTTTCACGACCTTTCACGAGCGTTTCAACGGCCACCTTGGCCTTGGGGTCAAGGGACAGGCAGGCATCTACAATCGCGTCTGAAATGGCGTCACACAACTTGTCAGGATGGCCAGCAGCCACAGACTCGGATGTGAACAACCATGGTTGTGTCATATTGGCGGCCTCTTTGACCCAATATATCAAGAGTTGCCGCAGAATAAGCGGTGCACTCGATGCAAGATGCAAACCTCAGGTTCCTACAGTGTAGTCGTCCAGGTAGGCGAGTTGCGCATCGGTGAGCTTATCGATGGCGAATCCGAGGGTGCCAAGCTTAGTCGTAGCCAAGTTTTGGTCCTGTTCGGTCGTGATATCGTACACTTCCTTATCCATCGAAGCGCCGTCTTTTGCTAAACGACAGAGAGAAAGGAACTGGTTCGCGAAAGACATGTCCATGACTTCCGAAGGATGCCCTTCTGCGGCAGCGAGGTTGACCAAGCGGCCTCGGGCGAGGAGGAAGATGCGCCGACCATCAGGCATGAGGAATTCCTCATTGTCAGGACGGATGGTACGCATGGATGCAGCCTGTGCCTCGAGGTCATCGATTTTGATCTCACAATCGTAGTGGCCAGTGTTGCATACAATTGCTCCATCTTTCATGGATTCAAAATGACGGCCAACGATGACATCTTCCATGCCCGTAGCGGTGCAAAAGATGTCGCCGAGTTTGGCGGCTTCGTCCATAGGCATGACACGGTAACCCTCCATGACGGCTCGGAGAGCAGGGAGTGGATCGACCTCGGTGATGATGACGTTGGCGCCCATACCCTTTGCACGCATGGCCACGCCGCTTCCACAGTGTCCGTAGCCAGCGACAACGAATGTCTTGCCAGCGAGGAGAACACTCGTGGCTCGCAAGATGCCATCAAGTGTCGACTGACCAGTACCGTATACGTTGTCGAAGTCCCACTTGGTCACTGCGTCGTTAACGGCAATGACAGGATAACGAAGGTCACCAGCAGCGGCCATGGCGCGCAAGCGATGCACGCCCGTAGTTGTCTCTTCAGTGCCTCCGATAACGCCAGCAGCGTACTCAGATTTCTCGCCGTGCACACGAACAATGAGGTCAGCACCGTCATCAAGGGTGAGTGTCGGCTTGAACTCGAGCGTTTTGTCGATGCACCAGTAGAAGTCTTCTGTCGATTGACCATGCCAAGCGTGGACCGAGTAGCCCTCGCTAGCGAGCCAGGCTGCAACTTCGTCTTGAGTCGAGAGTGGATTGCAACCCGACCAAGAGATTTCAGCTCCTGCGGCTCGAATGGCTTCGATGAGTACGGCTGTTTCTTTGGTCACGTGAAGGCAACCAGCTACACGCATACCAGCGAGTGGTTTGGTCTGTTCAGCTTCTTCTTTGAGTTTGGCCAAGACAGGCATGCGGGCTCGCGCCCAATCGACCAGAAGTGCGCCGTTTTCGGCAAGTCCCATGTCGCGAACAGTGTAATTGTCACCCTTGTCTAGGTCATCCATGATGCAGCGACTTGTCCGCCTCTCTTGAAGTCTATCGCCCGTCCATGTGGACTCGAGTCATTCTTCCTCAGATCGATGCATGAAGCGTTCGTGAACAATCATACCGATTCCAACCAAGAAGAGGAGCGGTAGTATCCATCCAACAAGTACACTGGTTTTGAGGAACCATGGATTGTGCTGAGCGACCTCTCGCCACCAAGGATTGTCTTCCATCGTTTCTCCGAGAACAAAGGATTCGCCAATCATTGGCGTGGATACGTGTTGATCTGTTCGCTTCCCTTCCTGATAGACCCGTTCGAGTGGGTCGTCCCATTCGTGAAGGGCAAGGATGTATTTCGTATTGTGAATGGGCAGCATTGTGGTTGCATCGAGATCGATGGCTGCTTGGACGGCTTGTTCCGGGTACATGTGGATTTGATCCCAAGCCTCATTGTATTGTCCAGCTTCACAGATAGCGATATCAAACGGCCCGTAGCGATTGTTGATTTCTTTGAATTCCTCACTGTAACCACTGTCCCCACTGAAGTATATCGATTGGCCTTCAATCTGGACGACCCATGAGCCCCACAATGCAGCATCCCTATTGAGACCACGACCAGAGAAATGTTGAGAAGGGGTTAGAACGATTTGGAAGTCTTCTGTGATGTTGGCTTCATCATACCAATCAAAGGTCATGATTTGATTGGAGGGAATGTCCCAGACTTTGAGGTGCTCATCGACACCGAGAGGAACAAAAAACATTGAATCATCCAACGATTGAATCGTTGTCATATCGAGATGATCGTAATGATCATGCGAAATGAAGACGTAATCGATCTCTGGTAGTTGATTGACTTGGTAAGTGTGCTCATAGTCAAATGGTGCTGGACCGAAAATCAATGGATTGAGGTTATCCGAACCAAAAACGGGATCAAAAAGTAAGGTTGTATCATGCGTTTCAACGAGAATTGTTGAGTGGCCGAACCATGTAACTCGTACATCATCGTCCTCAAGGTCTGCTGGTTGGTAGGGTTGAGTTGGTACCGTTTCACCGGGTGATCGGTCAGCGTTACCGACCATATAATCCAAAAGCACACCCACGAACGAACCCGTTTCGACATCCGTTGGTTGAAGGTTGTTGAACTTCCCATCGTAGTAATTTGGTGAATCGTATTCACGTACATCTCCGCCAACTTGATCGGACATGGTCAGGAACGCCGTAGCTGAAAGGATGACAAATGCCATAAAAATGGAAATGAGCAAAGAGAAAATCTTCGCCTTTCGTTTGAATGAAACAATGGTTGCATCTGCTTCCTTTTTGCTAAACATGGATGTTTTTGCGACCAAATTGATGATGAATTTCATCACAAAATTAAGGGCAATAATGACGTTTAGTGACATCAAATCTTGACGATAAAACCAGATCATGATGGATGCAAGAACGAGAAAACGTCCAACCGATTGAATGCGTTTCGCGTCGTAAGTTTCCATCGACAAACACCGATGGAACTTCAACCTACACGATCGATGACACGTACGTGGTCACCACGCATGTTGAGTGTCATTGGAATTGGCTGTTCGTACAATTCCATGCTGACCTCTTCCTTGGTCTCGGAAACACTCGTAACACGGGCTTTCTCGCCCTTGAAGGCACCAGAGACAATCTCGACGATACAACCAACTTCGATTCCGGATGTAACAGCCTTTGGTTCGAGATATGGTAGGATGTCCATGAGAGGTGCCTCTCCAGGAAGAACTTGCTTTGCGTTCTTGAGCGGTGTTTGCGAAATTCCACGACGTGCGGTTGGGTCTCGACCACCGGAACGACCGATCAGTTTCTCAACGTGGTGAAGTGCACTGGATTCCACGAACACGTAACCGCGCATGTTGTTCGGGTGAAGCACGGAGAAGATTTCACCTTGGAGCGCAGTCAATGAACCGCTACCGTGCAAGCGAGCATACATTTCGTCAGCGACTCGAAGTTCAGAACCGATTGCCGTCTTGACAATGTAAAGGAACGAACCAACAGAACCGTACATTTCACGGAACAACTTGTCTGCGCCGTCCATATCCATGTTGGAGAAAAGACAGTTCTTGTCCTGAAGCGTACCCGGGTCGACCCATTCGTGACCAACATATCGGCCAGCAGGTGTGACTTCTTCAGAGCTAGTTGCTACGAGAATTGGCATAACGTCGACCAGGTTTCGGCCCATGTCGATACCGCGTTCAGGTCCCGTTCCAATGTATTCGAGCGTATCGAGAGGAAGGCCTGTTGCTTCGGAAACACGTGCAAGAACTTCTTCTGGTGTATCTCCAACACCCCAAACACCATCCCAGAGTCCCGGGAAATCGTTGTCTTCTTTGCCCCTACTCAGGAGCAACAGTTTCTCTTCAAATCGTACAAACGCGATAAATGCTTCAGTCATGATCCCACCGCCTCATCCTCAGATTCCGAATACATCGTGAATCAACCAAGGAATGAAATTGTCCATGACGACCAAGAGAATGAATCCAATCGCACCAAGAACGAAAAGGCCGATGCCACAAACAATGCTTGTTTGTTTGAACTCCTGTGGAGTAGGCTTACGAGCCATTCGAATGATTCGAGCCCAAGAGCCGCGAGAAATCTTGCGGAATTGGGCTTCAATCCAGTCTTGGCGGTCCTGAACAACATCTTCAAATGAGCGGGATTCGCTTTTTTCATCAGACATGGTACAACCTCGTGCTTTCTAACCGACCTAACCACCCATTATAACCGCTTCCATCGAATCCAGAGTCAATTTTTGTTCAATATCTCGGCAAGAGTTGATGAGGGGTGAACACATCGACAATGTGTATGGCTTCACCAGACCCGTATGCAACATTGGGAGTATCCCGCGATGCATCGGATGCTGAAATTAAGCGTGCATTCCGCAAATTGGCACGCAGATATCATCCCGATCGAAACCCCGATGACAGTGCTGCTGAAGCCAAATTCAAGGAAGTTCAAGCCGCATACGAAACAATCGGTGACGCTTCAAAGCGTCAAGAATACGATCAGAAAAAGCGGATGGAAAACATGTTTGGTGGAGGCGGTCGCTCACCCTTCGGCGGTGGAATGGGTGGCGGTTTTGAGGATATGATTGGACAAATGTTCGGAGGACAGCAACAGAATCCCTTCCAACAACGACGACGTGCTCCGCAACAACAGGCCAAAGGTACAGACGTGCACGTCTCCGTCGATATTGATCTTGAGACTGCCGAGAATGGTGGTGAAATTCAGTTCCAAGCACAGCGACTCAAGGTTGGAGCCAACAACGTTGCATCCAAAGTTCAACAAAATTTCAGAATTAAACTTAAGCCAAATGTTCAGCATGGAACGGTCAAGCGACTTAAGCAACAAGGCAACGAACATCCACAGGGGATTGCGGGAGATCTTCATGTTAAGCTCCGAATTGATGCTGGCGAAGGACGACGTTGGGAAAATGGAATCCTTATCCAGGAAATCGCTGTTCCTTACTCCACACTCATGCTCGGTGGGAAGGTCAAAATCGAGTTGCTCAAAGGAAAATCCGGTTTGCTCAAAGTCGGTGAAAACAGTCAACCTGGTGACCGAAGACGTATGGCTGGAGCAGGTTACAATGGTGGCGATCTTGACCTCGAATTTGTCCTCGAAGAACTCGATGAAATGACGGATGAACAACGTTCGGCAATCGAAAATTTGCGAGACCTCGGGCTGTGAAGACATGGGCCGACAAAATCGAAACCAGGTAAAGCCAGGTCCAGATTCCGAACGGATGTGGCGACGTTTCACATCCTTGTTCAAATCTGATGATCATTGGAACAAACACTGGTCTGCTGATGAATTCGTGGACTTTCTCATCGAACATGAAGCACGGCCTCCAAGTCGAGAAGATGCCAAGGCCTATCGGAAGCGAATGCTCGGTGATGTCCAAGATCTCATCCGTTCATCTCGAAAGAGAGGACAGCATTTCAAGTGGGAAGGGAACAATACCGTTTCAGCACGAACACAGAAATCCATTGTCGAGATTGAACAATCGGTTGCTGATTGGTCAGCTCGGCTTTCACGTCTTGAGAAGCAACTCCTCTCTGATTCGGATGGTTGGCAAGATATCCTTGAAGCCTGGGGAAGTATGATCCTGAATACACCGGTCACAGAAAACCTCATGCTTCATCCTGACATTGGTTTGACCTGGAAAAAGTTCGATCTCCAACTTGAACTCAAACGTCTTGCTGCACGCAAGTCGGGGTTGCGCTTCCCAGAGTTTGAGCCTGCACTTGCTATGATGTTGGTACAATCAGGACGTTGGTCCATTCTGGACTTGTTGAAACATCGATTGGAGTGGAGACGAAAGAACAACGACAATCCATTCCCATCGACCTACGAGTCAAGTCTCGAACAGTGGGCTGATCAATTACCTGATGTTGATGCAAACGCTGCACTTGCTGATGGAAGAAGCGATTTGCAACATCTCGATTTTGTTACCATCGACCCACCAGATGCGAAGGATTTCGATGATGCAGTTTGTCTCGAAGAACACGATTCTGGACGAACGTTGTGGGTAGCTATTGCGGATGTGGCGCATTATGTGACCAAAGATTCCTCGCTCGATGCATCGGCTCAAGCACGAGCAACGTCGGTCTATCTTCCGCATGCTGTCCTGCCAATGCTTCCGTTCAGGCTTGCAGATGATCTTTGTTCGCTACGAGCAAACGTTCCAAGACTCGCCATGGTTATCGAAATGGTGTTGGACGATGACAACAATGTTGTCACCTCCAATGCGCACGAAGCAGTGATTCTCGTGAAGGAGAACCTCGCATACAAAGACACGTTGGAGGATGCTCGTTGGGAGGGGTTGTTCAAGTTAGCAGAAACCTGGCAAGCAGATGAACTTCGGTTGAACATCCAGCAAGGAGAACAACGTCCGCGTATTCGTGGCGAAAACGAACTTTCGATCGAAGTGAAATGGCCCAACAAAGCGACCAAGATGATTGAAACCTTCATGGTCAAAACCAACAATGTAGTCGGCGAGATGCTCGGAAAGGCGGGTGCATCAGTTCCTTGGAGATGTCACCCCTTGCCGGATTCCATCGATGTTCGGGATTTGAACAAACAATTGGAGGCACTCGACATTTCCATCGAACTACCAGAACCTCGTTCAAAATCAAAAAGCCAAGACGATACAGACGAACTTGCAGGATTGCTCGGAGCATGGGCTGGGCAAGACATTGATTTGAGTGGACTTTCGTCTACTGAAGACAAGGTGGAAGTAGAGGGATATCTGGCCAACGTATCTGCACAAGATGCACGAGATGAGATGTTAGACGGGTTGCGTCGAGCACAGGAACAAGCCAGCGCACTTCGCTCGTCGTTGCGTAGAGTCGTAGACCAAGGTCTGTTTCAATTGATGAATCGAGCGCGTTATGATGCCAACAACATTGGACATTTTGGGCTGAATCTCGATGCCTACGCACATTTCACAAGCCCGATTCGTCGCTACCCTGATCTCATCGTTCATCGACAATTGAAGGCGATGTTGCACCAGAAAGATTGGGTTTACACCGATGATGAGATGGTTTCCTTAAGCGAACACTGCTCCCAACAAGGACGGGCGGCTCAACTTTTGGAATGGGAATTGGTTGCTATGACATTGAATTGCCATCTCATGAACGGAGAGGATCAAAATTGGAACGCACGTGTCGTCGGGTTGAGAACCCCTTGGGTGTTCCTCGACCTCAACGATGATGGTTCAATGCATGGACGCATGCACCTCAAGCAACTTTCCAGCAAAAAGAATCTCTTTATCGATGAATTTGGGTTGTGCCTGATGGAAGAACTTCGCGATGGGAGAGGCGAATCCGTCCTACTTGAATTGGGCCAATTGTTCCCATGCAGAATCCGAGGATTGGACCTTTGGTCAGGTCGTCTCGACCTTGCGCCTGTTTGACATCAACCTTTTTAGAAACGGCATGGAGCCAAGAACGGGTCATATGGCAATGGAGTCAACGTACCGCATTGAAGGCATGACCTGTGCCGCTTGCGTATCGTCGGTCGACTCCATCATCAGTAAGGTCGCGAACGTTGAACACGTACGCGTTAATCTCGCCTTGGAAAAAGCCGTCGTTCAGTGGGAAGATGGCGTAGATTTCAACCACGTTGCTGTCGAAGAGGCTGTCAATCGAGGGGGATTTGTTGCGAGTTCAATGCCAACGCCCCAACAGATTCGACAAGAACGCATCGATGCAGTTCGTTTACTTGGACAGAGGGCTGGATTGGCCCTTCTGTTGGCCATTCCTACAATGATCGTCTCCATGTTTCTTTCAGACTTAGGTAGTAGCAACGGGATGAATTCAAACTGGTTGATTGCTTTCCTCCTTGCGCTACCTGTCTATCTTTACATGGGACAGCAGTTCCATATTGGGGCATGGAAAGCGATTAGAAAAGGAAGGGCCAACATGGATGTTCTGGTTCACCTTGGAACCACAACAGCGTTTGTTTGGTCCTCGTTGGTTTTGTTTGCACCAAAACTCACATTCCTCCCGGACATTTTTACAAGCACGCAACACGTGTATTTTGACGGTGCTGCGCTCATCATTGCCTTCGTACTTCTGGGAAATTTTCTGGAAGGTCGAGCGAAACTACAGGCAACAGATGCCATCTTTTCGTTGATGGACCTTCAACCAAAAACCGCCAATATCCTCAACGAGGATGAGAGCACAACAACCATTCCAGTCGAAGAAATCGAACCGGGTACAACCATTTTGGTGAAGACAGGCCAGACCATTCCCCTTGACGGTCAGGTCCTGAATGGCTCTGCGCTGGTTGACATGTCGATGATGACTGGAGAAACGTATCCAGTGCGTGCAAAAGCAGGTGACGAGGTCATTGGTGGTACGATACTGGTTGATGCTCCTTTGACGATCACAACAACGCAACCCTATCACCAAACGGTTCTCTCAAACGTGATTCAACTGGTTGATGAAGCCCAAATGGGTAAAGCACCTATTCAGAGGTACGTAGATCGGATTGCTGCCGTTTTCGTCCCTATTGTCATCGCCTGCGCTCTCGTGGCTGTAGCCTATTGGAGCCTCTTTTCCGATGGATTCGATTCGCGTAGCGGTGGAGAAATTGCCGTCCTCGCTCTTGTCTCCACCTTGGTTATTGCTTGCCCTTGTGCACTGGGATTGGCAACACCCACAGCACTCATGGTAGGGACTGGAACAGGGGCGAGATTTGGATTGCTTGTCAAAGGAATCGAAGCTTTGGAGCGATCACATGCAACCACAACCCTTGTTGTGGATAAGACAGGTACACTGACAACCGGGAAACCAAAGGTCTCTCACATTGAATTCATCGATGGAGAGGTCAGAGATATTCTCAGCATTGCAGCATCTCTGGAGCATGGAAGCACACATCCTCTCGCAGATGCAATCATCACTGCTTGGTCGAATGTAACAAGCAAACGCCCCGATGTTCTCAACATCCAAAACGTGGGAGGGATGGGCATTACCGGTGATATGGATGGTGACATCGTGGCTATTGGAAACGAGCCGTTGATGGAGCAATGCGAGGTCGATCTAGATGAATATCAAGATCGCATTCAACAAGCAGCTGCGAAAGGAGTAACCATTTCGTTTGTCGCCAAAGGCCAAGCGTTGTTGGGGTGGATTGAGGTTTCTGATGCTCTTCGTTCAACAACCAAAAATGCCCTCAAACAAGCACAACGCAGCAACCTCGAAGTCATCATGCTGACAGGAGATCGCATCGAAGCCGCAGAACAGATTGCAAAGGAATGTGGAATCGAAGAAGTCGTAGCCAACGTTCGCCCTGATCAAAAGGCTGAATTCATTGCATCCTTGAAGGAACAAGGAAAGCATGTTGCAATGATCGGTGACGGAATCAACGATGCTGCTGCACTCGCTGTTGCTGATGTCGGTATTGCCATGGGAGCTGGGAGCGATATTGCACTCGAATCTGCTGATATCGTTTTGCTTCGCAACGATTTGATGGATGCGATGAATGCTCTAGAACTTGGCCGAGTCACCGTCAACAAAATTCGAACCAATTTGTGGTGGGCCTTCATCTACAACATCATCGGCATTCCACTGGCTATGGGTTTACTGCTGCCTTGGACAGGTTGGCTTCTGCCTCCTGCGTTTGCTGCTGCTGCAATGTCGTTATCCTCCATCAGTGTAGTTGCAAATTCACTGACACTGAAATGGTGGCGTCCAAGACAGATTGAGGCTTAACCCCATATACTTCCTCGCCATGCGAGAAGCATGAATCAAGTCGCTCATGCGCTCAAAATCACTGGGATGACATGCGGTTGCTGCTCAGGACGCGTAACACGTGTTCTTGAAGCAACACCTGGCGTTATTCAAGCCGATATTTCATGGCAAAGTCATGCAGGCATTATTATCACGACGCCCGATTTGACAAAGGAACAAGTCATGGCCATCGTTGCATCCACGGGCTTCGGCGTTTCAGCCTAATCTTCAAAACCAAGGTTGACCGCCCTCAATCTGCGCGGGGGTCGCCCAGCTTGGTCAACGGCGGTGGGTTTAGGTCCCATTCCTTATTGGTTCGCAGGTTCGAATCCTGCCCCCCGCACCACGTTTTACCGTCATCATTGAGAACTTGTTCTTCCTAGGATGGACATGCCCTCTCACCTCGCTAAACATTGGACATTTGACCCGTCTCGGGTGTTTCTCAACCATGGTTCGTTTGGGGCATGTCCAGACTTTGTCATCAAAGAGCAGCGAATGTGGCAGAATTTGATGGAAGAAGAGCCCGTCCAATTTTTCGAAGAATTGATGCCAGACCTTCTATCAAAATCCAGAACAGCATTGGGAGAATTCCTGTCCTGCGATGCGAATGATTTGGCGTTTGTATCCAATGCAACCTCTGGCGTTAACACAGTTCTGCGGTCCTTGCAGTTCGAACAAGGCGATGAAATTCTCGTCCCCAATCACGCCTACCAAGCATGTCGAAATACCATTGATTTCGTTGCAAGCAGATGGGGTGCAAAAGTTGTCGAAGTTGCCATTCCATTCCCAATCGATGGCCCAAACACAGTGATTGAGTTGATGAAGTCAGCATGTTCCGAGCGAACCAAATTGGTCATGATCGATACAGTAACGAGTCCAACTGGTCTTCGAATGCCGTTTGAAGAATTGACAGAATTCTTCGAAGGGAAAGGCGTTGAAGTCCTTCTCGATGCTGCCCATGGAATTGGAATGATTCCTCTCCATCTCGAGAAACTCGGGGCTTCGTACGTCACAAGCAACTGCCACAAGTGGCTTTGTGCGCCCAAAGGAAGCGCATTCCTCTACGTTCGAAAGGATAAACAAAGCAAGGTTCAGCCACTTACTATCAGCCATGGACATACGTTCCCACTTGGAGATACGACTCGATTCCGACACGAATTCGATTGGACAGGGACGCAAGACATCTCTGGTTGGTGCGCAATCCCTGCCGTGATTGAAGGGATGGCGAAACTCGTTGATGGTGGCTGGAAAGCCATCATGCAACACAACCACGACCTTGCAATCCAAGGTCGCGACATTCTCTGCAAGCGTCTTGGAATTGAACAACCGTGCCCGAACGAAATGATTGCTTGTATTTCGACCATCAAGTTACCAGGCGAAGTTCCAGGTAAGGAAAAGATGCATGAACCAGATCCTTTGCATCACATTCTTTCTGAGAAATACAACATCCAAGTTCCAGTTTGGTCTTGGCCGTCACCAGAAGGACGCTATTTGAGAATATCCGCACAATTGTACAATTCAATAGAACAATACGAGCTCCTTGCAGATGCACTTGTGAATGAGTTGAAGTAGGAGTCAGCGATGGTCGTTGTATGACCAAGTCATTTAGCGACAGAGTAGCCGAAGGAAAAGCCAACCACGGGACCATCACCCCTGCAGAATTGAAGGCAAAAATGGATGCAAACGAAGCAGTCACAGTCGTTGACGTCCGTGATGCGAACGCTCTCGGCGAAGGTGTTATCCCCGGTGCAAAGAATGTCTCGCTTGGAACCTTGTTCTACAAAGCAGATCCGCAAAGCGCCTTCCATGACAAGGAAACGTTCCAATCCACAGACCAGCCCATTGTTTTCACGTGTGCTGGTGGCGGCCAGGCATCCATTGCAGCAAGCGTTCTTGCGGAGTATGGTTTCACCAATGTAACCATCCTCGAAGGTGGAACGAGAGGTTGGTCAGCTGAAGGTCTTCCAACCGAACAAGCCGAATGATTCAGATTTTGTTCTCAAAGCGAATCGCTATATGAGAGCATATCAGCCATAGAGACATGCGTCCCATCTTCCTCGCGGCTACCATCGTTCTTGCGATGTTCAGCGGATGTTTTGGTGAAGACGTAGAACCTGTGATTGAGTCAGAGTTCCTTGTCGACGCTCCAGAATCCGTGCTTCGTGGCCAATACTTCACCATCAATGTCTCATCAACCGTTGATTGGACGATGAATCGAAGCCCTGGACTCTTCTTCATGGACGAGTACAATGTACTTCGTGATGATGTTGAAATGACGTTTAGTGCCTCACAAACGAGCCTTACATTCTTGGTTTTGGACAGTGAACGAGAAGATGTTGTTGTGACCATTACATCAGGTGATGAGGTTTGGAACGCATCACTTCCACTTGCTGATAGTTCGGAGTACATGCTTGTGGATGGACGGCGAGCATACGAGACTATTGACATGCTCACCTCGGAATACAACAACCGTTGGTGTGCAAGTGCATCCATTCATGAGGGTGGTGCTGGCTACGAGCGGGCTGCTGAAGCCATGGAAGAAAAGATGTGGGGGATGGGCTTCGATCACGTTGAAATCACTCGATACGAGGATGATCCTGACCAACTCAACATTGTTGGGTATAATTGGGGCCGAGTCAATCCTGATGAGTACATTGTCATCGGTGGACATTTCGATATTGCCTATGCATTTACTCCACCAAGCGGTGGAACGAACGAAGGAGCGAACGATGACACATCGGGATCCACCGTGTCACTCGAAATGGCTCAGGCACTTGCGAAGATGGAATTTGACCACACTGTTGTTGCAGCTCTCTGGGCATGCGAAGAAGAAGGGCTGCTTGGTTCTCTTGCCTATGTTGCAAACTTGCCTGAGAACGTCTCGGTTCGAGCCTACATGAACTTCGACATGGTCGCTCTTAATTATCCAATTACACCAGTAACAGAACCAATTCTTGATCCATTAACGGGCGAACTGTTTTCTGCAACAAAATACGATTGGAGCATCAGCATCGCTGGAGCAAACGATGAGAACATGAACCGGATGTACGATTGGGTTGGTCAAACCATCGATGAGGACCTTGCATATGAACCGACAGAAGGGAACCCCATCACATGGCAAATCGCTGAATCGTGCGCCTCAGACCACTGCTCGTTCTTTTCAGCAGGATATCCGACCTTCAATTTCTTCAGCCCAGGTGGCGACATCTCATTCTGGCAGGAATGGCATTCTCCTTCGGATACGTTAGAATTTATGACGGCAAAAGCAGGAGGACCTGAAGGTATGGCATCTGGATTCAACAGCCTCGTGTGGTCCTCACTTGACCTCTTTATTCGTGTCGACAATGCTGAAAATTTCCACGGCAACTGGAAAGAATGACACGCTTTTTCTTTCTGATTGGAATACATTCATTCATGAAGGATAAGCCATCCCTTGAGGTATGGACACTCGTTTTGCGAGGTTTTCGAAGGGCATGGTTGCTCATCGAAAACGAGTCCACATTGCCGTATTCATCCTCACATTGTTCATGATTCCTGGTGCTCTCACAGCACTTCAACCAATTGACATGGAATCCTATGAAATGGAATCTCCAGAACTTACAGCTCAGACCATCATTGATACTGAATTTCCAACAAGTGAAATTATTCTAGGCTTCGTTGTCTCTGTGCGAGACCCCGCTGAAGTTGAAGATTTGAGCACGTGGGAACCTGCATCAACCATCGATGGAGGAACGCCAGATTACACCAGCATACCTCCAGCAGACCAAATCACCGAGCCAGGAGAGCCGTGGATGGGTATTACTGAACCTGATGGAGGAATTCTGAACCTCACCATCCTCAAAGAAATTGATTTCAAGGCGAAACTGGTTGAGGAGCACCCATTAGGCCAATCGCTGAAACCCTTGGTCAACGAGGTTACTGGCCATCAAACAACGGGCGTGATGTCTCTTGCGGACATCTTTCGCGGCTTCATGAACAACACATCCATTTTGACTCAGCCGGGACTTTCGCCGCTCGGCGTTCCTACTCCAGCACCAACAAATTGGACCGATTGTTTTCCACTCGATTGTTTGAGTTTTGATGATGTGAACGTTACTCAAGCCCATATCGATATGGCAGCAGCACGCATGGCTGAGGGAAGCAACAATGACTTCCTACGATGGATTTCATTGGACCGTGGTTTCGTTTCCGACATCACCTCAATCCAAGAAGGCCCGATTGGAGGTTCCCTTGACTCTGAAGGGAATTGGCAAAATGAATTTACAGGATTTGGTCGTTGGAGTGGTTCAGCATCGTGGCTTATCGTCCAACTCGACCGCGCATCGCTCGAAGACAGTGGGTGGGAGATTGTCTGGAAAGATGCGAAACAAGAGAAGTCCATTCGAACCTCCGACGAAGGTTTGGTCATCGGTGGTTATCGATTGGCCAACAACGAACTGGTTCTTCATCCACCTCAATACTCAGAAGAGTATTGTCTTGAACTCAAGAAAGAGGAAGGCGCTGGCTGTTCGGTCGAATGGACCTACATGGATCTTGAAGGTCATCTTCGATCGCACGATCGGACCTCTTTGACCCTTCTTGTCGGCCAAGGAGTCAACGTTGAAGTCAACCGGGAACTTCAATCCTCTACAGGGCTCATTGCTCTGATGGGACTCATCATTCTTGGACTTCTTTATGTCAGTTTGAGGCGAGTAAGCGACGTAGCCATCGTCGTTGTTGCTCTTGGTGGAGCCCTGCTGTGGATGCAAGGATTCATCGGTCATATCTCGAATCTAACAGGTTTCTTTGGATGGGATATTATCGCTCGTTCACAGTTCTCGAATCTTCTACCTATTCTCGTTCTCGCTCTTGGAATCGATGACTCCCTCCATGCGCTGCATCGTTACAAAGAGGAACGTAAACTCGGGAAGAATGCTTCAGAGTCTGGTACCATCACGCTGACTCGAGTTGGTCGTGCCATCATGCTCACGTCGATCACAACCATGGCTGCCTTCTCTGCAAATCTTTTCTCCGATATCGCAGCCTTGCGCAGCTTTGGTATTGAAGCAGCCATGGGTATCCTTGCTGCATTCTTGTTGACCGGTTTGTGGGTCCCATTGCTTCGGATGAGTGTTGATGAGTGGCTCGAAAATCGAAAAGGAAAATCCATCGAAGAACGTCAAATTACACACTTGGTTCCAGAAAAGTGGTTGCGTGGATTGACCATTCAAAGCGGACGATTCAAAAATTCAGTTGTCATTGCCGTGCTGGCCCTTTTACTAACGGTCCCAGCAAGTATTGCCATGTCGAATCTTGAAGGTGATTTTGCCGTTGAAGATTTCCTCGATGAATCCTCGGATTTTGCACAAGGAGTCAACATCGTCAACGAACGATTCTCCGATGAAGGTGAACCGGCCATGTTGCTGATTGAGGGAGATGTACTCGATCCGCGCGTCTACGCTGGGATTGATGAATTTAGGCAGCGTTTGAATACACCACAGGAAGGCATACCTGAGAAAATCACAAAGACACCTGATGGCAACATTGACCTTCTCGCTCTCGATGAATTGGTGTTTGCAGCGCAAGGTTCCATGGTCCTGAACGATGAGCCATTCCGAGCGCGTGGCTGGAATCCGGACGTTGAAGGAAATGGCGTTGGATGCAACACAACGCAAATTGGATTCATCGATACCGAAGACCGTGATTGTCTCGCTTTCATGTACGGTTTCCTCACCCTTGAAGGCGTTCCAGGGATTGGTCCAATCCCCTCAATTCCTGCGAGTATCGTGAGTCTTTACATCATGCCAAAGGTCGAACTGGACCCTACTCAGCCTTGGCTCGACATCAATGGGCAACCTGCTGAATACGAACACATGTTGATTCGATTTGGCATCACTGGCCCCGAAGACTTCCCGAGTCTTGCACCAGCCATGGACAAGTTGTGGGAAGATTTGGAAGTCTTCACCAACCTCTCAACAGGTACACGCGAAACTGCAGGAACTTCAACCACGGATGAAGAACCGCTGACATGGGTTATGACAACTGGACGCCCGGTGACTCGTTATGTTGCTTCAACCGAAATGCAAGATGAAATGCAATCCTCACTTGTTCTCGGTTCGCTCTTTGTCTTCATTTCCCTTGCTATCGGCTTCCGATCCATCAAGCAAGCGCTGGTAACACTCGGTCCGATTCTCCTTGTCGTTGTTTGGCTTTACGGTTTGATGGAAGTTTCTGGTGCAAGTCTGAACATCGTCACCGTTACCATTGCAACCATCTCGCTGGGTGTTGGAATCGACTACTGTATCCACGTCACGGAACGGTATCGTGAAAGTCGTGAAAAGGGCGAATCGCACAGGCAAGCCTTGCATGCTGTTGGAGGCGCTTGCAGTCTTGCACTCATTGGAAGCGCTGCTTCCGACATTGCTGGATTCTCTGTTATCGCACTCTCACCGATGGGTCTGTTCAGCAACTTTGGAATCTTTTCAGCCGCGATGATCTTCCTCTCATTGATCGCAAGTCTTGTCCTCACAACAGCTGCACTGGGTCTGTTGCACCAATTCACGAAGTCAGATTCCGAGGAAGAATAACATCGGTGTCTTCTTGAAGGATACCTGTAACGGAAGAATGCGGTCGAATGGGTTGTCCCACCGGCGGTAGGTGAAACAATGGTCGATGATTCAACACCTGATGACGATGAAGATTGGATGCAGTATGCCAACTCAGGATTTGGTTCGACCGATTATTCCTTGTGGGACGATGTGGAAGAGACACAGGAAGAACCTGAGCAATTGGAAGAACCAGAACAGTTGGAAGAGCATACAGAAGAGATTCCTCGTGCACCGTCCCCTGCTGGATTGAAACACCTGCTCCGTATGGGAACTTGCAACCCTTGTCTCGGTCGATTGGGTGGAAAACGTTCATTCCAGCAAAGCAATGAAGCATCTGGGCAACAGATTCGAGAATCGATCAGCGAAGGAAATCAACGTTTGTTGAACATTCGCCAAGAAATTCCACTGTGTCCGTTTTGTGAAAACTTGTTCGAAGAGGTCGACCTTCTCGCAGATGTCATCGAGGACGCGCTTGCAGGATATGATATCCAAAAGTTGCAAATTGGCGCTCGATTTCCTAAAGATCAAATTGAGCATGAAGAGGGCATCCGAAAGCAATACGCTGCTGGGGGGTCCGACGGATTGAAACCTTCCCTTGTTGGCTTGATATCGGAGAAGTTGAACGGACGGCTTGACAGTGTCTCCATCGTCAACGACAAACCAGACATTTTGGCGCTCATCGATGTTCTGACCCTCACTGTCACCCTTGATGTTCGAAGTGCATACATCTATGGAAGGTACAAGAAACACGAACGTGGTATTCCACAAACACGCTGGCCTTGTCGTGCTTGCAAAGGACGAGGTTGTGCCAAATGCAACGATACAGGGCAACAATATCCTTCGAGTGTTCAGGATCTTATCGGCAATCCAATCATCGAGTTGTTCGAAGGTCGCGAACATGCCTTCCACGGCATGGGTCGAGAAGACATCGACGTTCGTTGCCTAGGCCGAGGACGGCCTTTCGTTCTCGAAATCAAAGAACCAAAACGCTGGGATATTGATTATGAATCAGCGATGGAGACCGTCAATGAACGAGCTAAAGGCTCCATTGAAATCACCGATGTTCGCCGATCAAATCGTAGTGAAGTCGTCCGAGTGAAGGACACACCTGCGGAGAAATCCTACACGATTTGTTTCCTTGTTGAGCCACTCTCTCAACCAGAACTCGACGTTCTCACTGCCCCATTGGATTTGACCAAAGAAGACGTTCAACAACGCGGACGAGGTCGTCGTAAACATCGTCGCCGAGGTGACAAGAAAGACAATCCAAAGAAACCTCTTGAGCGAGTGGAACTATCAATTCTCGATGAAACGGATCTCAAGAAGATGAAGAAGGCAGATCTTGTCGAATTGTGCATCGAGCGCAAGTGCTCGGAGAAGGGTGTGAAGGCCGAACTCATCGCCAATCTCCTCTCTACAAATCCGGAGCCAGTCGAGATGCTTCCTCTACCAGATCAAAAGACCATCCTTGACATCATTGAGAAGCTCGAAGGAGTGAATCTTGCTCAGCGAACCCCCGAACGTGTTGCACACCGAAGAGCCGATCTCGTGCGACGACGAAAAGTCATTGAAACACGTGATGCGAGTGTTGACATCAAGGATGACGGTAACATCTCCGTCGAATTTACGCTCCGTTGCGAATCTGGAACCTATGTCAAAGAAACCGTTCACGGAGACGATGGTCGAACACAGCCTTCCATCGCATCGCTCATCAAGGCAAAATGCACGGTTGAATGGCTCGATGTTGGAGATATCCACGCTGACTGAGTGGACTTGATTCATCGCGGTGCTTATATGCAGTGGGTAGGTCGCAGAGATGCCTCGAATCAGCGTAATGCAAGTTTCGAACCATGGAGGTCACTAAAATGAAGCGATCCAAGGGACAACGAGTAGGGACACGAAGCATCCTTCGTCGACGACGAAAAGACCGTTCTCGAACGTACATCAGCCGCATCATGCACAACTACGCAGAGGGTGACCGCGTTGCAATCGTCTTGGACGGTAGCCAACAAATGGGCATGCCTCACCGTCGATTCCACGGACGTACAGGATTCATCCAGAAGCGCCAGGGTGTCGCTTGGGTCGTCTCCGTCAAAGACGGAAACATGCAGAAGACTGTCATCGCTCGTCCAGAGCACCTTCGCCCTCTTGAGTGATCACCATGACCGAAGAAGAGAAAATCGTCGATTTTGCTACCGTTCGAGACCTGCTGATGGGTGCTCAAGAACGTCGAAGAGATTTGACTTACGAGCAGCGCGCTGCGTTGTTCCATGCTGAGTGGGCAGCAAGTGACAACCGTAACGGATACCCAACCGATCCTGCTGTCTTTGAAGCACTCAAGAACGACATCGCAAAGTTATCTTCCTTTGAAAAATACCCTGAACTCGCTGCTAAGCTTGCTGAACTTATGCCTCTCAGCGAAATTGAAATCAAGGCTGTTATGGCTAGCCGTCGAGCATCCATCGACGATGGAGACGTCAATGCTGTCATCGAACTCGTTCGACAACACGTTGACATTGAATGAACAACATAACCGGAAGTGATTGGCATGAGCCGCCCTGGCCGTGATTACACACCTCGTAAATTCAACAAGGCAAAACCGTCTGTTGACACCTCCATGCCTCCTCCTGCTACCGGTCGCAAAGAGATTCCAAAGCCTCAGAAGAAACCTGAGCAACAACCGCAACGTCAGCAACGTCCTCAACAACGCTCACAACAGCGTCGAAACAACAGAGGCAACCAACGACCACAACAACGCCGTCGAGACGGACAACCCCTCTACGATGCAAAGTGGGTGCGAGTTGTTGAGCACGATATGTCTGAAGGCGTCGTTACTGGATTCACGGAAGACACCGTTATTCCTTGTCGAATCGCCATCGAATCCACTGAAGCATTGCTACCAAGTATGCGGATCTATGTTGGAGGCGATGGCGAAGAATCGCCTTCAGGAACCATTCTCGGTGGTGCTCGCATGGACAAGATGTCCAACTCAGCAAAAATGGATTTTCCACTCATCCTACAGCTGTTTGTTGAAGAGCATGGGAAACACTTCGTGGATGCCTTCTTCAATAAGGCAGGGAATCTTTCCTTGAAACAACACGCCTTCGAACTTCTTGCAGGTATTGGCAACAAGAAAGCCTTGCAAATGGCTGAGTTGCGAGGATCGTCAGGCTTCTCATCGATGCAAGATTTGAACGAAAAGTGTGGCATCGATTCTGCTGAACTTCTCGCACGTCGATTCTTTTCTGAAGTCGAGGATCGAACCCTTCAGCCTCGCCTCATCGACCACCTGTTCCCGGTGAATGCATGAAATCTGCACGGGAATTGGTCGACCGTCTCCGGGCCTATCAACCGCCAAATACCGATTTAGGACAACATTTCCTCATTGATGATGCCATGCTTGAACGCATGGTTGCGATTGCTGAAGTCAGCAAAGACGACCATGTTCTCGAAATCGGCCCCGGCCCAGGTACACTTACACAGCATCTGATGAAGTCTGGAGCAAACGTCACGGCCATCGAAATCGATGATGCTCCTGTTTTGCACCTCGATGAAGCATTTCGTGAAGAACAGAATACGAAGCAACTCATCCTGCACCATGATGATGCATTGAACGCTGCATGGCCATCGAACATTAACAAAGTCGTTGCAAACATTCCATACCAGATATCATCTCCATTGATCGAAAAACTCACTCGACATCTCAAACAACACGAAGGAATATTGCAACAAGTTGTTCTTATGGTTCAACATGAATTCGGTCAACGCCTCTCAATGAACCACCCTGCAGACGTTGGCTCACTCGGTATGACCGTAGCACTGGATTGGGATGTCATCGAACATCACATGGTGCCACCACATCATTTCAGCCCTCAGCCTGCCGTTCAATCCCAAGTGATTGAATTACGTCCACACAACAAAGAGTTTCCAGTCGACAAGCGGCTTCTTCGACAAATGATCCATCTTGCATTTGAACAACGAAGAAAAAAGATTCGTTCAACTCTCAAAAGGGCGCCTAAACGCATCTCTCGAATCAAGGGATGGCATGCTCAGCGGTGGAAGGATGCCATCCAATCACTCCAAGATTTGGAAATCATGAATGCACGTCCTGAAGAGTTGACATTGGACGATTGGATTCAACTTGCAGAGAAGGTTGAAAAAGGCTCGATGTGATGTTACATAGTAAACAACAGCAGGGGAGGGTTTTCTTAGGAAGGTCCCCTCGGCTGACATTGTCGGAGGGGATGATATGGCAAAGAAAGACACCTATCTTGCACTACTACGTCGAGGTATCGACGACTCAACCGCACAACTGCTCGCTGATGCTGGTTTGAAAATTGGCGATTTAAAAAAGATCGACGCAGAGAAACTCGTCGAAAACTATGGCCTCAAGCAAGACATCGCTGAAGGTGTCATCAGCATCATTGCAGCCGGTCCACAAAGTCACGGTAAAGAGCGCTTCTTGGCAAAAGTCCTCGCTCCAGATCGAAAGCAAGAAAGCCGTATTGAAGAGATGCGTTTCAAGCGCAAACAAAAGGATGTCCTAAGCGAACTTGCAGAGCAGAAGGAGCGTATCAAACTCGCAAAGGTTACTGCATTCAAAGACAAGAAACTGATCATGAACCGCCTTGGAAAAACCGTTGAACTCATTGTTAAGCTTGAGAACAGTCTCGATGACGAAGGCAAGGACGACCAGAAAGTTAAGATTCGAGACCAACTCGAAACTCGTGGTCTAGAGGCTGCTCGTGACCATGAAATGCTCGAACTGGAAGGCACGCCACAAGACATTGTCGACTTCCGTCGCAAGCACGTTCCTGCGTTGATTTTCCACGCTTGCCCTGAATGTGGCGATGAGATGGATCCTCGCCAATCCCGAGACATGGACCGGAGCGAAGACTTTGCTCTCATCTGTTGGGAATGTGAAACCAGTTTCACGCCTTCACTCAGCGATATGGTCAACACTCGACTCGAGAATGGTTCTCGAATTACAATCGATGTCGACAAAGCTCCACGAAATCCTGTTCCTCCGAAGCCAGCAAACATGGGCTTTGCCGATGTCAATGAACAACTCCGTAAAGACCTCGAGGCAACGGGAGCAACGGCCGATCTCATCAGTGCTGAGATCGAATCCACAGGCCTCAGTGGCGGACTGATGGACATCAACGATTGGATTGACCAAACCCTTGCCGTCAAGGGCTACATCCAAGCACAAGAAGACCGAGAAGACTTCATTCTCCGTACCGGTGCAGGAGCAACCAAGTTCAACAAGTGGATGAAGAAAGCAGGGTTGTTCTTCAACAAGCAAACGGGACGTTGGACCCGTAACAAGCCAGGCCGTTGAGGTGAAACCATCACTCAGCCTGCCGTGGTTCGATTTTTCCGTGGCGTTCAACTCCTCGGTCAAGCAGTTGTTGAGCCGGACGTACCGCTTGCTGAACTGGCAGAAATTGCAGGCGTTGTAATTCCAACAAATTGTACATCGGGTACCTGTGGAACCTGCATGATTACCCTTCTCAAAGGCGATGTTCCACTCCCTGAGGAGCTTCCACCGGGTCTCGATGAGGACATGGTCGAGGAACAAGCACGTCTGGGATGCATTGGCTGTCCATTAGGAGACGTAGACATCGATGTGAGACCCCCGCTCTGAGGTGAATGAATGTTTGAGGAATGGGGGGGTATCGAATGGGTCCTTCTTTTCATCAATACGATTGCATTGTACATTGCGGGTCGATTTCTCGTTCGAAAACTCAAGAAGAAATTCGAAGAAGTTGAGAAGCGTCAAGCCTTTCACCGACGCATGAACGACCCTTGAGTTGAGTTCAAGAACCTTAGACATCAAGGAAGAACATGGACGAAATTGAACCAACCCCCGTTGGCAAGTTTGTCCAAGCATTGCGCGCAAGACTACGCTCAGACAATCGCAATCAGCACTGTTTACTGAAAGGTGAAATCAGTCAATGGAAACCGTATCCTTCTGGACACACCTACTTTAGTCTACGAGACGATGGTGGTCAAATCAGTGCAGTCATTTGGAAAGGGCGCTGTCGCATCCCTGATGGAATCAAAGACGGGCAGGAAGTTCTTGTCATTGGGAATGTTGACCTGTATCCTGCCCGAGGTCAATTACAAGTTGTTGTCGAACGTATCGAACTCATCCAGAAGATTGGTGCCTTGGAACAACAGAAGCAGAAACTTCTGCTTCAACTCCGTCAAGAAGGTGTTCTTGATCGACCACGCAAATCACTCCCAACGTTCCCAAAACATCTCGTGATCGTGACAGGTAAAGGTTCTGCAGCCTTGGCGGATATGTTGCAACTGTCCCAATCCAGATGGCCTGGAATCCGAACGACTGTGGTAGGGGTCACTGTGCAAGGGGACCGTGCTACTGAGGAAATTGTTCGAGGACTCGCCGTTGCACGAGAGCTCAGCCGAAACAGCATCGCTGATGCCGTCTCAGTCCCTCCATGCGATGTTGTGATCGTCGGTCGCGGAGGCGGTTCTCCAGAAGACTTGTGGGCCTTCAACCTCGAGCCTGTGGCCCGTGCCATTTCAGCCATGCCCATACCGGTGATCTCTGCAGTTGGGCATGAATCGGATATCCTTGTCAGCGACCTTGTCGCTGATGTACGTGCCTCAACACCAAGTCATGCCGTCGAATGTTGCATTCCATTGGTCGACGATCATCTAGCCTTTCTCATGGATTGTGAGGACAGGATGCTGCAGGGCTCGCTTCGTCAGTTCAGTGATGCGCGTCAACGACTCGAGCAACTCAAGCTACGATTACAACTTGCTCCGAGCAAAGGCCTATCTCAAGCAGTTCGTCATCTGGAACGGCTCGGTAACGATCTTCAACAGCGCACAATGTCCTCACTCCAACATCACAAGCAGCGGCTTGCTGTTCTTGGAAATGCCCTGCAAATTTCGCATCCAAAACGCGTCCTTGAACGAGGTTACATGATGGGTGTTGACGGTGATGGAAACGTTATCTCCAGCGTTTCAAATCTCAGCAAAGGACAGACAGTATCACTCCAATTTGCAGACGGTGAAGCCGACGCAAACATTGACAATATACGACAGCACGAGGAAGAAACATGACCGAAGAGACCTATTCCGATGCATTACGACGACTGGAAGCCATCGTTGCCGAATTGGAACGAGGCGGGATGGATTTGGAAGCCACACTCGAACGGTTCGAAGAGGGATCGAAACTGCTTGAGCGATGCCAAGCCGAGTTGAAAGAAGCGGAAGGACGCCTTGAAAACCTGCGCCTCCCTGAAGCGGAAGCATTGATTGAAGAGGCGAAGAAGGAATGAATCGTTTGCAGAAAAAGCTTCAACGTCGCTTGGTCAAAGCGATGGGGAATTGGCAAGATCCACACATGGACAAGCCACTCACAGAGTCAGCCTATGTCCAAGCGGTCGACATCTCCGAAGAAGGTAATGTTCGTATTCGCTATCAACCATCGAGACCACATTGTCCGTGCTGTCTCATCGATGCACGAGCCTTACGTCGCCACCTTTCAGAAATCAAAGGCGTTGTATCTCTTCAACTCGATATCGTTGACGTTCCGGCATCGGAACGTTGGTCAAGGCTTGTCAACGATTGACGCCATTGCAGATAGATGTAGGCTGGAATGGTCCACGCAATAATCGATATCAGCCATGTGGCAATTGAGCCCAAAACAGGTCCGAACATTGGGAAGAGAATAATCGCAACAACAGCATAGACGCCAACACTCGCCCCACCGAGCATCATTGGTCCAGCCGCGCCTTGAGGTACATCTTGGCCTTGTGCGAGCCATAACGCAATCATCGATGTCAAGAAAATAGCGGGGAAGGTACTGACCAAACCTGATACGAATGGATAAGACAGGCTTGAGAACCAAACAGCGATACCTATGGCTGTTGCTGCAGCAGAACCACGTAAAACGAGGACGGTTGGACGAACAGAACGACTTCCTTTCGGAGCCGGGCGAGAGGTCCACGTTGTCCAAATACCGAGGAGAATGAGTAATCCTAACCCAGAGACTGCATAGGTCAATGCATCCACACCTGCTGTTTGCAATTCACTCGTAACAACAAGTCCTAGACTTCCGATCAACATCCACACAATCAGTGAGAGAATCGTTGTTCCAACAAGCGACAAACCAAATTTCTGAGGCGCATGAATCCAAACCAACAGAAACATCGCATTGACCATCATACCAAGTGGAACAATCGACATCGACTGAGCAAATTCAGTTTCACCAGAAATGCTGTACATTCCCAGGGCGGCAGGAACAATCGTCGTTGGAATGGTTGCTAGAACACCACCTGTACGACCTCCAAACTTCTCTATGGCAATCGTGACCAGTGTAGCAACGATTCCTGCAAACAATGCAGAGAGAAGTATCGATGCGAGTAACATGGTCACTCAAACGGATCGATATGGACAATTTGCTCAATGTCGATTCGAGAATAGCCTCGCTCTCGGGCATTATCAGCAGCCTTCATCAGCATACGTCGAATCCAACCAAAGGCCATCAAGGCACTCAAACGGTTGACGGAGTCGATGAAGTACATTGGATCTCGTCCAAGATTGGCATGCTTGCGAATATCGCTCTCAAGTTCGGAAACCATGTCTCCATACGTTAGCAGAAGATCTTCAGCAGCATCATCCGTGATGGTCATTTTCGCATGTGTTCGAGACATCGATTTGACATGCGTAATGGTGATGATGCCGCCTCCCTGAACCTCAACGCCTTCTTCCTCCTGATGTTCTTCCTCATCAGCTTCTGAGGATGGAGTTCCTTTCCCCATAGAATGGAGAGCGATTTCGAGATGGCGTGGCTTGATGGTTGAAACTCGGTCACGGCTTGCAGCCTCCTCACAGTGTCGCATCAAGCGACCAAGGAACTTCTCAAGATGCTCGATTCCACCTTGGACAGCTGCAGATCCCACGGATTCAACATGCTTAATGCGGTCGATCATGAGTTCGCGCGTACGGTTGTAATTCAACCGAGTTCGTTGTGCATCATCGAGTGTCTTTCGTTCCGCATCGTTGTCAAGCGTCGCAGCTTCCATCATTGGTACAAGCCGGTCCAATTCTCCACAAACCAAACCCACAAGTGAATCCTTTACGGCCCCTGCAATCCTCATTGATGTGTACGTGGACGCTACGGAACCAATGTGACTTGGAGCATATGGCTTAGCCGGCATATGTGCTGCTCACATTCCACCTCTTTGAACGCACCGAGATGAATGGTTCCTACCATTCAGTCAACCACGGCCAAGCATCGTTTGCAGTAACAGCACGCATGCCCTCTTCACCTCGAATCCACGTATCTTCTGAGCCAATACTTCCCTCAACATACACCAGTTTAGGTTCAATAGCCATTGTCCCTCCAATTGGTAGTGGGCGATCAAATCCTGCCGCTACGACTGGCGATTCATCCAGTTGTAATCCAACAGAATGGCCAAGGAATTTCGATTGATCTGGTTGCATTCCCATCAGATGTTGTTCATGACCGAGTTCATGGGCAAGATCTCGCCCTTCAACCCAGGCTTGGCTGCAGAGCCCTCCTTTGTCGAGAACGTTGACCACAGCATCTTTCACAGCAATCATATCATCAAGTCGTTGATGCCATTCCTCAGAAAGAGATCCGAGAGAAAACATTCGCGTCATATCGACAACATAGCCACGATGAACGTGAACAAGATCAACCAGCACGGGTTCATTCGGTTTGATCTTGTTGAACCCCGAACCCATACCCGCAAGTGGATGTGGCCCTGAACCACCTACTGCAGAATCAAAGAACGAAGGTACACCTCCGGCTCGTCCAGAAACGATGACACCCCGATTGCATTCAAGAGGGAAACGTCGCATCTGAACTTGGCCACC
>JAYOBT010000022.1:0-26876 GCA_038105035.1 Candidatus Poseidoniales archaeon
AAGGGGCAGCAATGGAGCATTTGCACCCATCTGTGAAGCGGTTTCGCTTGCACAGCGAATTCCAGCCTTCTGGAGATCAACCTGGTGCTATCGATGAATTGGTGAAGCAACTTGAGGATGGTCAAGAGCGATGCATCCTCCTCGGCGTTACAGGGAGCGGCAAGACCTTCGCCATGGCCAACATGATTGAACGACTCAACATTCCGACGTTGATTCTCAGCCACAACAAAACGCTTGCACGGCAACTGTATCACGAAGTAGCTGGCTACTTCCCCGAGAACGCAGTTGAATACTTCGTGTCCCATTACGACTACTACCAACCTGAGGCATACCTAGCAAAGCGTGACTTGTACATCGACAAAGAAATGTCCATCAACGAACGTATTGAGCAAGAACGGTTCGCTGCTGTAGCGAGTCTCGTTAGCCGGCCCGATTGCGTCATCGTCTCGTCTGTTTCTTGCATCTATGGTCTCAATCCGCCAGAGACGTTCCTTGAACACCATGCACGTGTCCACAAAGGACAAGAAATCGACCCACAGGACCTTGTTCGTGAATTGGTGGGCTTGCAGTACACACGGACAACCACCGACCTCTCCAGGGGTGAATGTCGACTGCGTGGAGAAGTTCTCGATGTGTGGATGCCTTCCCGGGACGATCCTCTACGTATTCGCTTCGATCTTGATGGCGTCACACACGTCCAAGTCTGCGACCCTGTTTCTTGGGAAGTTCTCGATGACCTCGATGAGGCTTGGATACATCCGAAAGAATTCTTCATGACCAGTCAGGAGCGCTTTGAGCAGGCACTCGAGAGCATTGAGGATGAACTTCAACTTCGACTGACGGAATTTGATTCGCAGAACAAATTCATTGAGCGACATCGCCTTGAGCAGCGCACCCAATACGATTTGGAAATGCTTCGTGAGATTGGGCACTGTCAAGCCATCGAGAACTATTCCCTGCATTTCGATGGGAGACAACCTGGTGAACGACCATACTGCTTGCTGGATTTCTTTGCCGCATGCGCTCGACAATTCCATGGGGACCCGAAGAAATTCCTTGTCATCATGGATGAATCTCACGTAACGCTTCCACAAGTTGGTGGCATGTACTTCGGAGACAAGTCTCGCAAAGACAGTCTCATCGAACACGGATTCCGACTGCCGACGGCTGCAGACAATCGACCATTGAAGATGCCCGAATTCCAACATCTTGTCCCACAAATGGTGTACGTTTCAGCAACGCCGGGAGAACGAGAACTTCGTCACCTCTGTGAAATTACCAAGCAAAAAGTTCCTCTCGGACTTGAACACGTTGCCTCCGCAGGCGGTGCTCGACCCGGCGAGAAGAAGAAAAAGCACCCTGATTCGGAGACCATGTACGAATTGTTGCAATCCATTCAGGGCATTGCAAAGATGGAATTGCGGCCAACTGGATTGCTCGATCCAAACATCGAAGTTCGTCCCACGGAAGGCCAAATAGCCGATTTGCTATCAGAAATCAATCTCCGTATTGAGAAAGGTGAACGCTGTCTTGTGACCGTTTTGACCATCAAATTCGCTGAAGAGGTTGCCGAATACCTCAACCGAATGGGCGTTCGTTCGCACCATCTCCACTCTGAAATTGACACCATTGAACGTACGGAAATTCTCAACGCTCTGCGAATCGGCCACATCGACGTCGTGGTCGGAATCAACCTCCTTCGTGAAGGATTGGACATTCCCGAAGTGAGCCTTGTTGCAATTTTCGATGCGGATCGCCAAGGCTTCCTCAGAAACGAACGATCACTCCTACAGACCATTGGACGTGCAGCTCGAAACGAAAATGGACGTGTATTGCTCTATGCTGATGGTATGAGTCCAGCCATGGAAGCAAGCATACGCCAGACTCTGGAACGACGAAAACGCCAAGATGCACACAACAAAGCGAATGGTATCGTACCGAAAACAATCATCAAAGCACTTCCGCAAATGGGGGCAGAAAGTGATGAATTGATTGCTGGTACAGCTACAGCAAAGGATGGCAAACGTCGACTCGTGGCAAAGAAAGGAGGTCGAAAGGATGGAGATTGGGCCTCCAAGTTCAATCTCGGTGCTGGTGCTTGGGCCCAATCCGAAAGAAAAACTCCAATTGAAAATTCAAAAATCCAATTGACTTATGACGAACCTGATGATATCAAATCCAACCTTTCGCGTCAACAACGTTTGGATTTGTTAAACGAACTCAAATCAGCCATGAAAGAGGCTGCCAAACAACTCGATTTCGAAGAAGCTGCACGGTTGCGTGACCGTATTTTCGAACTTGAACAGACGTTGTAATTACTTCGAAAGTCGATACGCAGCTTCGTTCAACGTCTCGCCTTCTTGTTGCAGCGATCGAATGTAACGAGCAATGGTTTCATCCGAATCTCGAAGGTCATACAAGTCACCAACCCATTCCAGAGGCTCATCTAGGGCATGATTCTCTCCAGATCCAAACGCTCGCCACAAAGAGCATTCACTGCCATCTTGCGCCATTGTTTGCAAAAACCAGGGGACTGGATCCAGTCGGTTGGTACAAGGTAAATCATTCTCATTGACCGTTACAACCCAGCAACGACCATGGCTATGAGCAATGTTCGCATCCTGAAGGAATTCAAGGACATCGGCTCTTTCTGCACCTGGTTGTAGCCAAATGAACGGGATGGTGCGTCCTTCAAGCAACCATTGCCTCAATGCAGCCATTACACGATCTGGAGATAGAAACAACACGAAGAGTTCAGGTTCAACGTTCTGCCAAGGCTGGCTTCGTATCGGACGACCGAGGAGTGTGTTGCCTGCATCTTTGGGATGAACAGGAACCATTCGATAGCCGAGATCTCCTGCATCATGGAAGGCTTGGTGGGCTGGACGATCTTCTCGCAGACCTGCGCCAAGGATGTGAACGGACTGGATTGATTGTAGCCAGCTATCATCGCTCATGTTTCTACCAACTAAGCGCTTGTTTTGAAAGGCTGTTTGTTCATGGCTGAAAACTGCGATTCAAAAGGTGATGCGATATTTTCCTGCCATGAACTACCTCATCATCGGCGGAAACAGTGACATTGCAACGGATGTTATCGCACGTTTGACCGAGAACGGTCATGCCATCCATGCACTCGTTCGAAGCGAAGAACAGGCACAAAACCTTCACTCACAGGGACACACCACCACAGTTGGTGATGCAACCAAAGAGGCTGACATCAAACAATGCATTGCCGAAGCGAAAGAGAAAGGTGACATCGACGGCATTCTTCACTGCGTTGGTTCGATCGTTATTCGCCCCCCGCATGCACTCAATCAGGACGCATTTGAGGAAGTTATCACAACAAACCTCACCTCTGCCTTCCTCACCTTATCGATTGGTGGCAAGGCAATGCTACGTCAGGGACAAGGACGCATGGTCTTTACATCCAGCGTTGCAGGTTCGCTCGGACTTGTGAATCACGAGGCTATTGCCGCTGCAAAAGGCGGAATTGAAGCCATGGTTCGCTCAGCTGCAGCCACATATGCTCGCCGTGGTCTTCGGATCAATGCTGTCGCACCAGGGTTAACAGACACGAAGATGGCATCCAAGATTCTTGCCAGTGATGCGATGCGTGATGCTGCTTCTCAAAAGATACCAACACAACGTATCAGTCAAAAAGAAGAGGCTGCATCAGCCATGCACTGGCTTCTCACAGATGCTCCTGACAACCTGACAGGGCAAGTCCTACACCTTGATGGTGGTATGGCGAACGTCCTTGTTTGAGGGAGAGCATGAAGGCCATCATCGTCGGTGCAGGTCTGGCTGGATGCGCTGCAGCATGGGCTCTCGAAAAGCACGGCTACGATTGTACCCTCATCGAAGCATCTGAGAAGGCCGGAGGTCGAATGCGGTGTACGACCTTAGGGGAGCACAACGTTGATGTTGGATTTCACGTTCTGCACACAGCCTACCCAAGCCTGCATCGTTGGCTCGATATCGATGAACTTCAACTCAAACCAATGGAGGCAGCCACTGATTTGATTGCACCTTCAACGGGTAACATCAAGACCATCGGCGATCCACTTCGTGCACCATCCACCTTGTTTCCAACCATCTTCTCTGCTGGGATTTGGAATGCATTGCGGATGCTACGTTGGCGATTGAAGACGCGCAAACATGATCTTGAGGCAGCCATGGATGCTTCATCTGTTCCATTGGATACGTACTTTGATTCGATGCGCTTCAGCACGTCCTTTCAATCCACGTTCCTGCAACCACTGTTTGCTGGAATAACCCTGGATGATGAACGAAAAGAGCGATCTGCTTTTGCTTCTTTCACCTTTTCAGCCATGTCGCATGGGTTGATGACCATGCCCAAACACGGCATAGAGGCCGTGCCACGTCAAGTTCTCGACCGTCTTGAATCATCTCAAATCATGTACAACACAAAGGTTGCCTCTGTCTCTAAGAAATCGATTAAACTTGAAGATGGCACCACGATGAAAGCCGATATGGTCATCCTTGCAACGCCTCAACACGTTACACAAGCCATGCTCGGAAACTCATCGCCAGCACGCCGAAAAGAAACGGCAACGTATGTCTTCGAATCCAAGGATTCACCTCTCAAGCGAGCACGATTGCTGCTCAACACCGAATATGGGAATGGTGAACACAAAATCCTCCACGTTCATGTTCCAACACTCCTGCATGCATCCGATTCACACCTGATTGTTGCAACAGTGATCGGTGAAGATGCACGTTTGCATGAAGATGAACAAGAACAGAAGCACATTCGAACCGAGATGGTGAAATGGTTTGGTTCAAAGGTCGAGGATTGGGCGTTCATCGGAACGACATACGTCGATTATGCACTTCCATATGGAGGAACGACAGCCATTGGTCGTGAACGAGGGCTGTTAATTCAAGATGGAATCTATTGCATAGGGGATCATACCATGCATCCTTCCGTTCACGGAACATTGCGTTCTGTTGAACGCTTATTGGAACATCTTGAGATTCCAATCCCCATGAAAGGTTGATGAAGTGAAACGATGGCGAAGGAGCATGGCCATTGACCCCAATGACTTCGATGTCCCCGTCAAAGATTACGCCTTCAGTGAAGTGACCGATTCGTCCTCACTGCTTGACCAGATGGCCAAAGCAGGAGGTTTTACCGCCACAAAACTCGCTACTGCACGTGATATCCTGCTGCAAATGCGTGAAGAGGCTGATGCTGTTGATGGCGATGCAAGCCAAGTTTGCAACTGGCTCTCTTTCCCTGCATGCTTGTGTGCAACAGGAACCCGTTCCTTCTTTATTGAAGCCATTAAGACCAAGATGTTCAATGTCGTTTCAACCACGTGTGGAACACTGGATCATGATATTGCTCGTTCCTACAAAGACTACTATCATGGTGCCTTTGAATTGGATGATATCGAACTTGGTGAACACGAACTGATGCGGCTAGGCAACGTCATTGTTCCAAACGCATCCTATGGTGAAATCATCGAAGCCGTGGTCATGCCGGCACTGGAAGACATCTACAACGACCGCCTCAAAGAAACAGGAAAAACAGGCGCAGATGCTTGGATTGGCTTTGGCTCAATTCATCTCGTTTGGGAGTTAGGAAAGCGAATTGGCAAGCCCGACTCGCTCATTTATTGGGCTTGGAAGAACCAGATTCCAGTCTGTATTCCAGGCATCACTGACGGATCGATTGGGGCACAATTATTCATGTTCCGACAGAAGCACCGTGATTTCCACATCGATACTCTGGCCGATGAGCAAGTTATGTCGGATTTAACCTGGGACGTCGAGACCTCCAATGCTCTGATGGTGGGAGGTGGCATTTCCAAGCATCACGTCATTTGGTGGAATCAATACCGTGGTGGTCTCGATGCAGCAGTCTATGTAACGACGGCTCCAGAACACGATGGTAGCCTTTCAGGTGCTCGTCTGCGGGAAGCAATCAGTTGGGGCAAGATGCGCCCAGAAGCTCCCAACGTATGTGTTGAGGGCGATGCAAGTGTCCTCCTTCCATTGCTTGGAAGTGACATCTTCAATCGTTGAGTTTCCCGGCGAGATAGACCATCATCGCTGTACGTAACGGACTTGTTGGTTGCCAACCATGGCCATCGCATTCGACCAGTACATTGTGCAATGCCCCCAAGGAAGGTCTCGTTCCTTGTTGTGCTGCATCGATGGGGACGACAGATATCTTGGGTGAGGCAGGTTGATCGAGAAGTGATGCAGTGAATTGTCCTGTTGAACCTGCACGTGTTCGGTTGTAGAGCATTTGCAATTCGTGGTGTGTCTGCTGTGTTGACCATCGACGGCGACCTGCGATAGCCATTGATTCTGGCAGTTGAGGTTGATGCAAAGCGATCCGAACAAGGGCATCAACTACATCGGATTCGGCAACCCAATAATGGGATGCTTCTCCATCCATCGAATGCTCAATGGCATTCCAAATCGAATTCAAACCCTCATTGACAAGTCCTGAATTCTTACCTGAGGGGAGAACATCATGCAGAACTATGGAACACGAGTCATTGACCTGAATGGTATTTAATTCGGAAAAGAATTCGAATCGAATGTCAGAATCGTTGGAAACAGCAACCTCTGCAATTCCTGCCTGAAGCAATGTTGCATAGCGTTCTTTGATCTCCTGAGCACCCTTTTCATCCAAACAGAGTGTTACCTCAAACATCAGTAAGCGTTCAATCAATGCTTGCGCAATCGAGCCATCGATTGGATGGAGGCGCACACGAACCATTCTTCTCACGCAATGAAGGCCTCAATGGCTTGTTGAGTGATATCGATGACAAGATCGACTTCCTTGGACGTGATTGCGAAGTTTGGTGTGTACCGTAGTGCGTTCACACCACCGTGAATAACTCCCAGGCCATGCTTTCGGCACCAAACTTCGACCTTATCGAATCCGACAACTTGCAAGGTCTCTGGATTTAATTCAGCAGAAACGAGTAAGCCAGTTCCCTGAACTTCGAGAATCTGTTCTGGATACTTGGCTTGCAGGACCTTGAGTTTCTCGACCATTTCTTTGCCACGGTCTCGAATATTGTCCCGTAATTCCGGAGTAATGTTGTCCAAAACAGCAACAGCTGTTTCAAGTGCACGTGGATTGGTTGTCATCGTGTTTCCGTAAATGCCTACAACGTAGAGTTCGCTTGCTCGCTTGTTCATACCAAGCACAGACAACGGGTATTGACCAGCATTGAGGGCTTTTGACCATGCTTCAAGGTCAGGAGCCTCAGCATCCTCAAATCCTTCGTAATCGACAACGGACAAACAGCCTTGTCCACGAAGTCCTGCTTGTACAGAATCGACCATGAGCATGGAGCCGTGCTCAAGTGTTAGACGTCGAGCTTCGTCGTAAAAGGCCCGCTCAACGCATCGACCTGGGCTTCCTTCGCCTTGAACAGGCTCCAACGCCATCATTTCGATGAAGAAACCTTCGTCATCGGCACGCTTGAACATAGCTTGCAATGCCTCAATATCGTTCGCAGGGACAAGGAGAAGGTTGTCCATGTCCCGGAATGTTGCAAGATTCTTCTTGTAGCCATCCATACAGGAATGCGAGATCTGAGCAGGTCGACCAGTTCGTCCATGAAAGGCACGTTCAACGGCGAGCAGTTTGGTCGGTTTTCCTTCGTGGCGTCCACCAGGATCGGTCATGTGCTTGGCGTTCACGTCTGCAATGCGAAGACCCACAGTCACGGATTCGGAACCACTGTTCATGCAGATGAACCGATCAAACGGGCAGGAGCCACGGGTGTGACCAAGCTCTTTACGAAGTCGATCTCCCAATCGCTTCTGGGAAAAGGAAGGTGTCATCACGTTGGCCATGACCCAATTCTCACTCATCGCATCGATGATGGATGATGGTCCATGCCCGCTTCCAAGCATTCCATAACCACCGTTATCGTGGAGAACAGCCCCACATGCCGTTACCAACCAAGGTCCTCTACCTGCGATTGGGATATACGGGTTAACGGTTGCAGCGGAATAGAAGTTGACATAATCAGATTGTAAATGCTGGATCAGTTCTGATTCAGGAAGAGACATGATGTCTTCACCAAACTCATCCAGAAGTGCATTGTGTAGTTCTCCAGCCTCGTGAATCGCCTGGACAAGCTCAGCGTCCGAAGCACAGAAATCCTCGATGACATCATCATTGAGTCCTACGGTCTCTTTGTGGCCGCTTGATGCGCGAAGACGATGAAGGATGCTGATGGGATTATCCGCCATGTGTCAATGCTGTCAAAGAACTCCTTTGAACATAGCCCTAAAGCCCTGTTCTTCTCAATGGGTTCCAACAATTTGAGGTTTGAACCTACCTCCTAAATTCTAAATTTCAATTGGAAAACATCTGGTTTTCCATTATTTTGTAATCTTTGCGATAGAGACCTGAACAGATCGGTTAAGATTGGATTCCAATTGAAAAGTCGTTTCAGTAAGAAATGAAATTCAGTATAATTTGAGAATTATACGACATTCAATTTTCGAAAGTTTTTGCAATTCCCAATACAAATTAAAGTCAAAAAACTACAAACTTCAATTGAAAAGTTAATTTTTGGTGTCGAAGAGTATATATGATTCATCGGTTGAAGGCATCCTAACCGGGCATGACCCGAGGAGATGGGAAAAAATGGCAGACAAAGAATACAACATCCAGGAATTAGTACACCGGGATGTCTATGTGAACGACAAAAAAGTAGGAACGATTGTTGGTGAGCGACATCACCCAAACGAGGCACGCGTCCAATCGATGCGGATCCAAGTTGAGTCAGATGTTGCTGACGAATACATGAGAAAGCCTGCAGAACTTGCACCGCTACCAAAGGAATTGGTCCACAGCATCCAGACAGACGGAACTGTGAAACTATCCAAGTCGATGCGTGAACTACAACGACGGTGGAGAAACACCATTCGAATTGATGAGAAGCTTTACGCACCAGATGAAATGTTGGACCGAGCAGTTCTTGATAATCAAGGCCGCGAAGTTGGTGTCATCACTGGCATGGTCAAGGTCAAGCGAACCTACAAAGGATTCATTGTGAAGACTCGACTTCACGCACAGAAGCAATATGGAATCGAGGAGAACATCCGAATTCCATTGACGGCGTTCTCTCGAACCCGTGAGCGTCTGGATGAGATTGTTCTCTCGCGAACTTTCGATCGTGTCTTGCAGTTGCCTTCTTACATTGCAATTAACGATCCAAATTTCGATGAAGAGTGATTTCAAATCAACCGTCATTCTTATGACAAGGTTGTAGGTCGGAGGCTTGCCCTTGCGCGGGTGGCTTAGTCGGTTAGAGCACCCGGCTGATAACCGGGAGGTCGCAGGTTCAAGTCCTGCCTCGCGCACCACCGCCTTCTCACTTTGGTGTCGTAAGACTCGCAAAGAACATGAACGGGCATCGCTTAGGTCGGTCTGAGGGAAGCCGATGGTCGTTGTCTCGGGAAGCAATGCACAACACGTCGCAGAACAACTCGCTCAATCCTTGGGTTGGAGTCACGTCAAACTTGAAGCTCGACGGTTTCCGGATTCTGAAGGATACATCCGAATCCCTGAAGATGAGATTGAAGCGATTCGCTCGGAACCGGTGGTTGTTGTTTCAAACACATTTCCAGATGCTGGAATTGTCGAAACCATGTTGATTCTCAAAGCCGTATCCGATGTTCGAAAAGGATCCTTGGAAAACCTTCGTGGAATAGAACCGCAAAAAATGGAAGATATCGGTCCCGGAGTCTACCTTGCGGTGCCATATTTTGGATATTCTCGCCAAGACAAGCGATTCAAGCCTGGTGAAGTCATTTCTGCAAGAGCCATTGCCGACATGCTTGCAGGACAGTGTGATGGGCTTACAGTCCTCGATTTACACGCTCCGAAAGTGCTTGAAAATCTCTCCGTTCCTGTGGCCTTTACATCGGCTATGCCAGAACTTGCCAATCATCTCCAGAACGAAGTGAATCCTGATTTCATTCTCTCACCTGACAAAGGTGCTATCGATCGTGCCAGTGAAGTTGCAAATCTCATCGGTTGTGAATTCTCTTATCTCGAAAAGACACGAATTGATGCGCACACGATTGTTCACAAAGCCAAGGATTTGGATGTTCAAGGAAAAATCGTGGCCATTGTTGACGATATGATCGCCACGGGCGGAACCATTTGTCGCGCCGCCGATGCCCTCCGCTCGCAAGGGGCCGTCGAGGTTCACGCTGCATGTTCACACGGGCTCTTCACCGGTGGAGCAATTCGTCGGTTGACCCAGTATGTCGACGGTGTTCACGCTACTGGAAGCCTGTCGAACCCTCGTTCGGTTATCGATGCTGGAGAGGCATTGGCTCGTGGAGTCAACGAACTTCTCGGAAAGTAGACCCATTTAGACATCCAATGCCTTTGCATTGCATTTATATGGTCGAGTGTTGGCGCAACGAATACCACACGAGGATGAATCCAATGAGTGTACACGTACGATTTGAAACCCCAAGCGACCTCGCCGACAAGATTTACGAGCTCATCCGAGCCAATCAAGGCGGGCGAATCAAAAAAGGAAGCAACGAAGTAACCAAGTCCGCAGAACGCGGAACTGCACAGTTCGTTATCCTAGCCGAAGACGTCAACCCTCCAGAACTTCTGGCGCACATCCCATTGATCTGCGAAGAAAAGGGAATCCCATACGGATACGTCCCAAGCCAAGAATTCCTTGCCAAAGAAACCGGACTCCCAACGGGCGTCAAGACCGCTTCAATTGCTCTCATGGAAGTTTCCAAAGCAAACTCAGAAGCGTTCAACAACGTCCTCGAAGCCATCAACGGCATCAAGAACTGAACAGGTGATTCAACATGAGTGACGAAACAGTAAGCGGCTGGCCTGCTGAAGTTGTTGAGATCGTCGGTCGAACTGGAATGACCGGTGAAGCAACGCAAGTCAAGGTCCGAGTCAATGATGCTCCAAACCCAAGAGACGTTGGTCGAATTATTACTCGCAACGTTGTCGGCCCTGTTCGAATGGGTGACATTCTCATGCTCAAGGATACGGGTCGTGAAGCCCGCAAGCTCAACGCACGGTGATCATCATGCCAGAACGAAGAGTTTGTTCATTCTCCGGAGAGGAAATCGAGCCAGGCACTGGAACCATGTTCGTCCGCAAGGATGGAAGCATTCTATGGTTCAAGAACAGCAAGGCTCGCAAGAACATGGTCAAGTTGTCCCGAAATTCCCGAAAGGTCAAGTGGACACGTCACTTTGTTCGTGGCGGTATCCGCTGATTCAATTCGGTGAACTCATAAAGGGCCTCTTGGTGGCCAAGGACGGTGAAGAAGATGGAAACAACCTACATTATGGTCAAGCCAGACGGAGTACAACGAGGACTTGTTGGAGAAATCATTGGGCGATTTGAGCGAAAAGGGCTCAAGTTGGTCGGACTCAAGTCCATGGTTCCGAGCGAAGAAATCGCTCGACAGCATTACGATGTTCACAAGGAACGCCCGTTTTTCCCTGGATTGATCAAGTTCGTGACGTCCGGCCCAGTTGTCTGTATGGCATGGGAAGGTCGTGATGCTATTTCCGTTGCTCGCAAACTCATTGGTTCAACCAATGGACGTGAAGCAGAGCCTGGTACCATTCGTGGTGACTTCGGTATGGATATGGGCTTCAACATGATTCACGGTTCCGATGCTCCTGAAACAGCAGCATTCGAACTTGGCCTCTGGTTCCCTGAAGGTTTGATGACCTGGGAAAACACCATGGGCGCTTGGGTCTACGAGTGAGTTTCTTTCTTCCTCCCTTGGAGGTAGTCGTATGGATGAAACAGACGTGAACGAAGAAGAGCCTGTCGTTCGCGGCGAGAATCGGCAACCCATTGTTTCCGTACTAGGTCACGTCGATCATGGAAAAACCAGCGTCCTTGATTTGGTTCGCTCCCTCGGAAGTGATCGGCAAGCCAGCGTTATGGATCGAGAAGCAGGCGGTATTACCCAACACATTGGAGCGACCGAAGTTCCTGCCCAAGTTCTCAATGAAACCTGTGCAAAACTGATGGGCGGACGTCCGTTCAAATCCCCTGGACTCCTCTTTATCGATACGCCTGGCCACCACTCCTTCGCATCACTACGAAACCGTGGTGGCGCTCTTGCAGACATTGCCATTCTCGTTGTTGACATCATGGAAGGCTTGCAGCCACAAACCATTGAATCCATCAACATCCTCAAGCAAACCAAGACTCCATTCGTCATCGCTGGAAACAAAATCGACCGTATTCATGGATGGAGGTGTGAGCGTGATCGTTCCTTCATCGAATCTTTGCAAGAACAGCGCAAGGATGTTATCGACCTCTTCCAAGACCGATACTGGAAGCTTCTTGGTCAAGTTTCTGAGCATGGTATCAACTTGGAACGTTACGATCAAATCAAAGATTTCAGGAAATCCTTCCCACTTGTTCCAATGTCTGCGAAGGAAGGTGAAGGTCTACAAGACCTCCTCACGGTCACTGTAGGATTGGCTGAACGTTTCCTTGAGGACCGGCTTACAGACACACTCGGACCTGCAGAAGGAACCATTCTCGAAATGAAGGATGAAATTGGTATGGGCAAAACCATCGATGTTATTCTCCATCGAGGTACCCTCAATACTGGCGATCACATTACTGTGGTCAGTGCTGATGGACCCTTTGATGTGCGAATCAAGGGACTCAAGAAAGCGCGAGGTATGTCAGAAATGCGTGATGCTGGTGACCGATGGGAATCGGTCGATACCATTCACGCTGCAGCAGGTGTCAAAATCATTGCACAAGGTCTTGAAAAAGCACTGGCCGGCTCAACCATTCGGCTTGCAAGCGATGAAGCACGGTCTGAAGCAAAGAAAGAGACGCAAGTTTCCGTTGAACTGGATGAAGAGGGCGTTGTCATCAAAGCCGATACCATTGGTGGACTTGAAGCGCTTGCCTTTGAATTGAAGAAAATCGACGTACCCATCCGTAGAGCCACCGTTGGGCCTGTCAACAAGCGTGACGTGATGACAGCAGAATCGGCCAATAGTCGCTTGAATCAAATCATTCTCGGCTTCTCAGTCGAACCCAACAACGAAGTCAAAGAGAGTCTGAACCAAGGGGATGACAGCGTTACATGGATCGGTGGAGACATCATCTACCACATCATCGATCAGTTCGAAGAGTGGAAAGAGAAAACCAAGGAAGACATGGATGCAGCAGCTCGTGAGAACTTGGTTTATCCTGGAAAATTACTCTACCTTGAGAATCACACGTTCCGCAACAAAGGCCCAGCCATTGTTGGCATGCGGGTCCTAGGAGGACGTGTCCACCTTGGCCAACGCTTGATGAAACTCGATGGAACACCCGTTGGCCAAGTCAAGAGTCTTCGTTCACGAGCCAGTGAAGAGCTCAAAGAAGCGAAACAAGGTGAAGAAATCGCTGTTGCTGTTATGGGCCCAACCGTTGGACGTCACATCGAAGAATTGGACGAGTTCTATGTCGACATTCCTGAATCACACGTTCCACGACTTGCAAAGGTCGAATTGACTGAGTTGGAAAAGGAAATTCTCGAAGACATTGTACGACTTCATCGAAAAGATGACCACTTCTGGGGACGTCGTCACGTTGGCTGATGCTTGTTCGACGTATGAACGGCATACATTCAAGTATCATGTCATGCGGTTTGATACTTGTAACCAAAGGTGAACGACCATGGATGCTGGATTCTCGCAAGGAAACATGGGTGGAGACGCCCGAACACAAGACCTAATTCGAACCGTTGCCGATATCTCCAACGGATTGATGAACGAAGTGAGCAAAGTCATCATCGGAAAGAACGAGAACCTACGACGTGTTACCGTCGGTATTCTCTCCAACGGCAACATGCTGTTGGAGGATTTCCCAGGACTTGCAAAGACCTTGCTTGCCAACACCTTTGCTCGTGCACTCGGATGTAAGTTCAAGCGTGTTCAATTCACACCTGACTTGCTCCCATCCGACATCATGGGGACGTACATGTACGACCAAAAATCTGGAGAATTCAAACTTCGTGCTGGTCCTCTTTTCTCCAACATTCTCCTCGCTGACGAGATCAACCGTGCGCCTCCAAAGACCCAAGCTGCACTGCTTGAAGCGATGGAAGAGAAGCAAGTTACCATCGAAGGTATCACCCACAAACTCCCTGCTCCGTTCGTTGTTTTGGCAACACAGAACCCAATCGAACAAGAAGGAACCTATCCGCTTCCTGAAGCGCAAATGGACCGTTTCCTGATGAAGATGAGCATGGGCTATCCGGACCGTGCTGAGGAGAAGGCGATTCTTGCTCGTCGAAAACTACGTGGAAAGGACCAACACGATGTTGAACAAATCACCTCGCCAAAGAAGGTCGTTGCTATGCAAAAGGCACTTGAGACCGTGCACGTCGATCCGGCCATTCTTGCCTACATTGTCGAAATCGTTCAACGAACCCGTGAGGACCACCGTGTTGTCAATGGAGCTTCACCACGTGCTTCGCAATCTCTGTTCAAGACAGGTCGTGCTGCTGCCGCTATTGCTGGCCGCAACTACGTTATTCCTGACGACATCAAGGGCATTGCACTGCAAATCATCAGCCACCGTATCGTCATGAAGCCAGAAGCAAAGATTCGTGGAATCACCGGTATGCACATCGTTCGAAAGATTCTCTCGGAAGTTCCAGTCCCTGTCATTTCTTGAGTATGAACCTCAAATCCATACCGAAGTTCAAAACAGGTGACACCTGTGGTTATTCACGAGGCGGCTTGACATGACGATGAATCCTTACAAAATGGTCATCGCCGTTGCCAACCAGAAAGGTGGTTGTGCGAAGACCACGACAGCAGTCAATCTTGCTGCTGCTCTCGCCAAGGGCTCACGAAAGCAAGGTGTTCCTCCTGCAAAGGTTCTGCTTGTAGATCTCGACCCTCAAGGGAACTGTGCAACATCGTTCGGTGTCGAAAAGAAAAACATTCGAAAAACAGCCTACGATGTGCTTGCTAACGACTCTGGTGAGCCCATGCCGCTGATGGAAGAGTACCTGTTGACGCCACGCGAATTAAGCGATGCTATGCAAAAGGCGTACATTCTTCGACAAGGAAAGAAAGCACCTTCAAATCTTGAAATCAAGAACCTCTGGTTGCTTCCAAGTGACATTCACCTTTCTGGTGCTGAGATTGAACTTTCGCACAAGATTGGGCGAGAAACACGACTTCGGGAAGGTCTTGAGTCCATCATCGATGAGTTCGATTATATCATCATCGATACACCTCCATCCCTTGGTTTGCTCTCCATCAATGCGATGTGTGCAGCGAACTGGGTCATGGTCCCTGTCCAAGCCGAATACTATGCGCTTGAAGGATTCAGTATGTTGATGAATTCGATTAAAATGATCCAAAAGCGTATCAATCGAAACCTGAAAATCTTCGGTGTTGCCATGACCATGGTCGATGCTCGATCCAAACTCAGTCGTCACGTCTGTACCGAAGTTTCTCGAAAGATTCCGAACAAGGTGTTCAACACAACCATTCGACGCTTGGTCAAGGTTGCTGAAGCACCTTGGAGCGGAGCCCCAACGGTGCTGCTCAACGAACCCCGAGCCAGTGGTGCTGGAGCGGGTTCACTTGAATACTGGACCTTGGCCAAAGAGTTCCACAATCGTGTCCAAGAGATGCGTCGAGAATTTGGTGTCAAAGAGCATCCTAAACTGCTCTCGAATCGTCGATAAGGTCTGAAAATCACCACGCGTCCCTTTCGTTCGCGCGGTTGGGTTAAGTAGGGAAGGGAATCATTTGATACTGGGATGCACAAATGACTGGAGAAGGAATGACCTCGGTAAGTGTAAGTTACGAAGTACGAAGACAATTGAATACCATGCGCACCGTTAGTGGCCACAAGAGCGTGAATACGCTTCTTGAAGACCTGATTCGAGCTCACAAAATGGCTCGAATGCGTGGCGAACTCGACACCTTGCAAGCACACTTGCAACGTGTTGCAGATGTCAACGTTGACCACCTTGTGAGCCGATTGAACATGGCTCCATTCGAGGTCTGAGGTGAACGACATGATGGCATGGCGCCCATCTGGCTATATGTTCACGACCAAACAACTCATTCGAGCCATGTTTGATGATTCGACCGATGAAGCACAATTGCTCATCGCAGCAACGGCTGGTGAAGTCGAATTATTTGCTGAAAACAGGTCATGGAATGCTGTACTATGGCTCATCATGAACGTTCTCAAAGAAGATGGAAGACCCATCTACACGGGGAATGAACTCGGTGATCTTCGTTCAAGTCTACCAATTGTTTGGCGCTGATTACTCGTTGCCATACTTGGCAAGATATTCGTGACCGTACCATTTCCATTGGTCCATGGTCCATCCTTCTGGAAGTCCTGAGGCAGGAAGCGGCGGCGCTTCTGCCGGTGCTTCTTGAACAGGTGCTGGAGCGGCTTCCTCTGCAACAGGTTCCGGTTCTGTGCCCAATGAAGCAATCGACTCAATCGATTCGTCATCAGAGAACATCTCCTCTGTGGATGAAGGCTCATCCATTGATTCAAGTTCAAATCCTGATTCTTCTCTTTGCTCCATTTCCAATGGTTTGACATCATCATCCCAAAGCGAATCGGATTCAACACCACCCATTGCGGAGGATCCTGCGGTTCCTTCAAGGGCTTCATCCATGGCTGCTGCACTTGGCAACGCACCTCCGTATTCTTTCTTGACCGTAGCATCCTTTCGTCGAGATACAATCATTCCAACAACGATAATGACAACGGTGAGGCCTCCGAAAACCATACCGCCGTAGACCAAAGCATCCGACATTGCGTCACTTTCATACCAAGCGTTATCCGATGTTGTGGATGTTGTTTCACTCGTATTCCAGGCGCTAAAACTCAACGCAGTTTCGTTCGCAGCGATTTGATCCGCTACATATTGAACGTAGGCGGGTGTTCTCCATCCTTGGCAAACGTCACGGACGTCTGTGAAGTCAAGATTGCAATGATCTTGTTCGGTTTGAACGCGAGCGTCGTCGTCGTTGTAATCTGCGTTCGCACCAACACCATCTCGATCGATATCGAGATACTCGTCTGGGAATTCATCCATACCATTGGATTCCGAAGCATCGGCCCATCCATCACCATCTTTGTCTTCGCATCCATGCGAAGGAAGCTCTGTGTTCTGTTGCGGATTCTCTGGGTCAGGAAGCCAAGCCCGTGTCGATGTACCAGCCTTGGTTGGGCACTTGTCTGGATTTGTTCCCAGAGCGTTGTCTCCATAGCCGTCACCATCTCCGTCCACCCATTGTGTTCCATCGGATGGTAGAGCATCAGCTCCTTGAGATGCAGTCCAATCCGCATCTGGATCGGAGTAGCCGTCCAAATCACCGTCTGGGCAACCATAGCGGTCTTCTGTTGAGAAGCCGTTGACCGTTGGACAGCCATCCGGTGTAGTCCCTGAGGGGTTGTCTCCGTAACCATCTCGGTCACTGTCGGCCCACTGTGTGGCATCCAGTGGATAAGCATCGCCATCAACACCATCACTGTTGTCGCCGTATCCATCACCATCTGAATCGATGGTTTGGTCACCGTTTGATGGGAACATATCGGTATTATCTCCAACACCATCACCATCTGAATCGATGGATTCACCGGCAGAATTAGGGAACTCGTCTGTGTTGTCACCAACACCATCACCATCGCTGTCCATCGTTTCGGTTGGATCACTTGGGAATGCGTCCAACGCATCCGTGACACCGTCTCCGTCGCTATCAATATCGAAGAGATGGACTCGAGTTGAGGAAGAGAATCCAGAAACGATGTAGATTTCACCGTTCGAACCTTTGAGGGAGCCGATGACCTTTCCACTCGTATCGTAGGTGTTTCCTTCGGTAAACGTCGTTGTGGACACTTCGATGATTTCACCGGATTGTGTGCCTACGTGATACGTTGCAAAATCCATTTGCTTGAGATAGACAATTTGTGCAGACGATGAGAGCGTCATCACCTCGTAGGTATAGTCGCTCAGATTGTAGCGGTAGAAGTCACCACCTGCTGTACCAACCAGCAGCCGGCCATCAGCATCCAACGCGATAACATTGACTGCTGATGTCATATCGGTCAGTTGCTGAATGAATGTACCTGAGTTGGAAGTGATCTTCACGCGGTTGTCGTAGCCTCCAGTAAGAACTTCCCCAGTCGGTGTGATGATCATCGTATTCATTCCACCGGAATGGGCGTTGGTTGAAACGCCTGATGGGATGCCTCCGGACCATTCATCCGCTCGACGCTGGCCGGCAAAATACCCGAGCCACATGTCACCATCGTTGTCCCAATCGACGGCGTTAACAGGATTGCTTGTGTTGAGATATTGCATGATGACCTGTTGTTGTATTTGAACGATGATAACACCCGAGTTGTGGGCGATGGCGACCAAATTCTCACCACCATCGATGGTTGCAGAGTTGGCCGAAACATTGAGATCAAGTTCCCAAACAACCGAATGGCTCCCCGATTGGAAGTTGTTGACACTCAACATTCCACTACCGGTCACCATCATGATTTTACCATCGTTCATCTGTTCCCAAGCAACGACTTTTTCCCCGATATTTTCCGTCTGTCCAGCATCAACAAGATTGGCGGATACGGGTACCAAAGGGAGGAGAAGGTGTGTCAGGAGCAAGCACAGAACAATACTGGCCGTGGTTCGCATAACCTTCCGAGACTGTTGATAATTATCAAACAGACGCATCGTTGTCTATTCAAGATTCATCCGAGGAAGGCTTCTCACCTTTGCTTGAACTTGGTGGTGGTCCACGTTGTTTCTTAGGAACCATTTGACGTACTGGAGTGATGGTTGCCGTCTTGACCTCCTTCGGTTGTGTTGAGAGCGGAGTCAAGCGTTGTACCGGTCGAAGCGTTGCTGTCTCAGATGCCTCTTCAGCGTCCTTTGCAACGACGTTCAGTGCAGTGAGTGTGCCTTGAACCGGTCGGAGTGTGGCCGTTTCTGTTTCGGCCTCGACAATCTCTTCGACGACCTCTTCCATGACCTCTTCAACTTCGGTCAGATCTCGCTTTGAAATTCGAGCCTCGTCGTCGCTGGTTCCGAATCGACCATCGTCCCCAGGCTTGATGCTGACTTCGACAGCGCCGACAGGAACGACAATCTCCTCTGCTGGAAGTTCCTGTGTCGGTTGAACAACTGGAACCTGGGTTGGTGGTTGAATCGGCATTCGCGTTTGACGTTCAATCGGCTTTGGCAGTCCTTGAGCAGGTTGTGCTGAACCGATTGGAGCCTTCACTGGACGTAGGGTTGGTGCTTGACCGAGCGGTTTGGCACCACCCATCGGAGCACGCATTCCAGCCAAGCCCATGCCTTGGTTTTCCACGCTGCCTCCAAGGGTTCGTGTCATGCCGCTCATGGCAGGTGCACGAGCACCAAGTGTGGATGGGTCCTGACCCATCGGCATCGAGGCTGGTGCTTGGCCGGAGATGGATTGCATCCACTTTTGTCGCTTCTCGGCACGTGTATCGGTCTGCTGAAGGTCTGCAAACTCTTGTTCACGGCTCTGCAGTTCAGCTTCGGAAGTATCGATTTCACCTTGAATCTGGGAAGTGATAGCATCTCGCATCTTGGATTCAGCCATTTCACGGAAGGAATCCATCTTCTCAGCAAGACTGTTGAGTCGGTCACGGACTTCCGCACGCTTGAGACCAAGTTGTGCCTCAATTTCTGCACGGATGGACGCCTCACGCTTACGCACATCGATGAGTGCTTTGTTGCGCATGATTTCTTCACGCTTGTCGAGTTGTCGTTCAAGTTGAACAGCGATTTCCTCTTGCTTACGGGTTCGGAAGGCTGCAAGACGTTCTTCCATATCGACCTCGAGTTCGAGGGCTGTCTCTTCTTTGAGAAGATCAAGATCGGTTTCAAAGGTCAAACGTTCGTTGCGGAGTTGTGCGTCCAACTCAGCCATGATGGCCTTACGAGCTGCCGTTTCTCGAGACTGGAACTCGATTTCGAGACGTTCAGCCCAATCGGTTCGCTTCGCTTCGTATTGCTCTTCGAGTTGACCACGCAATTCGGTTTCACGCTCAAAGCGGAAACGAGCAAGTCGGTTTTGGATTTCAGCCTCACGAGTGTTGCGATAGGACGTGAACTCCTCGTCGGAACGTCGGGCAAGTTCGGCCTCGAGTTCGGTCTTGAGCACCTTCGAAATATCATCAACAGCCTTGGAGAAAGTGATGTCGTACTTCTCCTTGAGTCGCCCCTTTCGCTCACTGAGCCGTTCGGAATGGGTGCTTTCGATTTGCTTCTGGATTTCAACACGAAGTTCATCCCGACGTCGAGCAATGGCAAGTTCAACGTCTTCACGCATGCGCTCCTCGAGGTCGTCGGTCTCTTGACGGAGTTGAGTTTCGAGTTCCTGTTGCAATTGTTGAGCAATGTCTTCTTCGAGACGAAGACTGCGACGATCGTATTCTGCACGAAGACGAGCCTCACGGTGTTGGAGTCTGTTGCGGAGTTGCTGCTCCAAACGTGTTCGAATACCACGACGGAGTTGCTCTTCTCGCTCGGCCAATCGAGCATTGTGGCCCTCTTCGAGGGTTTCAATCTCCTTGTTTTCCATCTCAACGAAACGGGCTTCCATCTCCTTTTCGATCTCGGCCTCAAGTTCGCGAATCTTTCTCTGCAGGCGTTGATTGTATTCGAGGGCAAGTCGCTCTTTTTGCAGTGCGAGACGTCGACGATGCTCGTCTTGAAGTTGGACTTCAATCGATTGCTTGATGGTCTCTTTGTGCTCTTCAATACGTCGATCATGTTCATGCTCGAGTTGGTTTTGAAGGTTTGAAATTTCTCGGCTCAATCGAAGGTCAAGTTGTTCACGCATACGCGTCTCTTCCGAGGCGAGAGATGAGCGTTCCATCTCGGCCAATTCGACCTCCATCTCTGAACGCATTTCCTTTTCCAGAGCGTCGAGAGTGAGTTCGTGTTGGACAGCAAGATCGTTAGCGATAGCATCCTGCATGGCTGCTACACGCTCCGAAATCGCTTGTTGGCGAAGTCGTCGTTCCCGTCGAATATCGGCTCGCATACGCTCTTCCTCTCGGAAACGAGCACTGGTTAGAAGTGCTTGATCGGTGGAAACCTTTGGTGAAGAAGTGAATTGACTGCGAAGGGCAGCAAGGCTGAGACGGTCAGCGTTGGCACGCTTCTTTCGAGCAGCGTCCAAAGCATCATCCTGCCTGCTCTCGCTAGCACTCATAGCATCCCATCCGAGTATGTATCGACCTTTCTTCATACATAAGGTGCGCGACGTTCATCATGAACGAAAGCGCGATTTAGGGACCAATGTTGTATACGCAATCAGGCTTCTTCGTCATTTCCAACTGCTGGTGGTTGTGGTTTGACGATGTAGTAAATGGCGAGGAGGGCCGATGCGAGGAACAGCCATCCTGCAGGAGTGATATCACCACCAAGTTCGAGACTGACATCGGATGTACCTGTCCGAATGAGGGACCAAGTGATAGCAGTAAGCAAGCATATCATCTGGATGATGGACAATTTCATGTCCAATCCACCCTTGAGTTTTGACAAACGGCGATCGGAAATCATCAATGATCCTGAAAGGAACATAATGGGAAGAATCATCATATCAAGACCGGGTGTTGCATGGCATGCATAATCGACGCCTTCTCCGAGACAAATCTCAGCATTCTTGAGATCTGGTCCTACGTCGAGCAATGGTTGAAGCCAAATAAAGCCGGCTGCACTCATCAATATCATGGCATTTCCTGGTGAGGACAATCCGTGAAAGTAGGGAAGATTGCTTCCTTCCTCGTGCTGGAAACGTGCCAGTCGGAGCATTCCTGTTGCGATAATCCAGAAACCTGCGATACCCAAAGAAATGGTCCAGAGCGGTGTCGCTTCACCCCATCGACCAAACATGATGAACATCATCAATGCAGGGGCGACACAGAATGAGAGACAATCCGACATGATATCAAGCGAGCCTCCCAGCAACTTTTGTTTGGAATACTTTCGAGCAATTGGACCATCGATGATATCGCCGACCACTGAAAGAAAAATACAGAGCATCGAAGCCCAGATGTATTTGGTTGCCAAGCCCTCGGAATACGGATCGCTGAGTGTATCATCAACTGCAAGAATCAGGAAGAAGATCGACAACGTTCCAAACATGGCGTTTGTGAGCGTAATGTAATCCGCAAGCCCGGTCAGCTTGTACGTGGATTTCATGGTAACAACTCAGAAACTGACTTTGAATCCCGTATCGCAAGCAGGGCAGGTGATGGTTCGTTGGCCAGGTCGTTGTTTCATTCGCAATCCGCGGTGACAGGAAGGGCACTCAATCTCAACGCGAATGACCTTTGCTGCGAGAGTGAACTGCGTATCACAGCCACCACACCTCAACTCTGCTGGTCGATCATCAACACCAGCAATCAATACTTTGGAACAGGAAGGGCAGGAGATGCGTTCTTTCATCCACTGTGTTCGAGTAGGCTCGTGATCCGTACGAACGTTTGCGCCACACAGTTCACACTGGATTTCGCCGAGACCTGAGGGGAGTAAACCACTGCACTTCGGACAGGAAAGAGGCGGAGGCGCAATTCTCGACTCGATGGTGATTTCTTCGTCCATGTTGTCCCATCCTGCCTTTGATTTTGGATTGTTCGCTCAATAATCAGAGAATGCCCTCATTCATCATCGTCTTTCTTGGTTCCTACAAGAATGATTTTCCCAGGGAGGAAGTTCCAAGGAAGATCCAATGGAATGTTGTACTCCTGTGCCAGTTTCTGCACCAATTGCTTGGCTCCAACTTGGCCCCGAGAATCGACTAGATCGATGGCATGCACATGCGTCAGTTTGGACAATTCGTCCAGCGGAGACGATGTCGCTCCAGCATTCGATGCTCCCATCGATGGAAGAGGAACTTCCTTGACCATTCGCCACCATCGTGCACGTCCTACATCGCGATGGTTCTCGATGAGACCGACTTTGACCAATCGCTTGAGATGGTGATAGAGATTGTAACGGTCAACGTTGAGTGCGGCTTGGAGTTGCACCGTGCTCATTTCCGTCGTTTGGGAAAGTGCTTGATACGCACCTTGACGGGTTGGATGGGTCAAGGCTGCTACCAAGGGGTCTGTCCTCACTCTGCTCATCGGCTCACCGATTAGGACTCAAACCTGCTTCCGTTTGAAGATATCCTCTCAACTTCGCATTTCACGCAGTTGTTTCCGACCCGTTTCAAGGGCAATTCTCGTCGCTTCCCACATGGCGATGAAGGTGTTCTTGACCAAGGTCAGCGTACCCGTTCCTTCTGCGAGTCGTGCACCATTGAGAATAACGAGAATGACCGATGCTTCATGGACCAATACCCCGACCCAAAGCGCATCATAGAACCCGTTGACGACGGCATAGACCAATGTGACAGTCACGAGAATGGAGAAGGAAAGGTTCTGCCGGAAGTTGCGTTCTGTACGTCGAGCCAACTTGAGAAGGTCCGAGAGCATCCTTGGGTCGTCTCCAGGAATCATGACGTCAGCAGCTTCAACGTTGACCGATTCTCCCGATCCAACAGCCACACCAACATCAGCCACAGCCAACGCTGCCGCATCGTTGAATCCATCGCCTACCATCATTGTAACCGCAATATCGGAACGGCTGCGAACAACAGCGACCTTGTCTTCTGGCGATTGATTTCCAAACGCATCGGTCTTTGGAAGCCCAACCGAAGAGGCAAAGCGATCGACAGCACCCTGTTGATCACCCGAGAGAATCTGTACGTGAATGCCCATTTTGTGCAGTTCGGGAATCAACTCATCCGCACCTTGGCGTGTATCGTCATGAACGAAGGTGAACAAAGCAACGCATTTTCCACCCTTGGCAAGGACCGAGGCTCCATGACCTTGTGCTTCTGCAAGTTCGACTTCCTTCTTGAGTTCTGCAGGAATCTCGATGTTGTATTCAGCAAGGGCATCAGGACGAAGCATGAGCACTTCCTCCTTGTTGCGCATCGCTTGTATGCCGGCATTAACGTCCTTGATGCTCTTGACATCAACCGGTTGAATGTTCTGTTCTTCAGCAAAGGCTCGCAAAGCATCAGCGTAGGGATGCGATGAGCGGGCCTCAATACCAGCAGCGAGGGCAACGGAGGCCTCTCGACGACGACCTTTTGCCATCACAACCTTGCCGATGGATGGTTTCCCTGAAGTGAGTGTACCTGTTTTATCCAAGAACACGTGATTGACCTTTGCTAGGCGTTCGAGGACATCGCCTCCACGTGCAATCGCACCCATGTGGGCTGAATTCGCCAGAGCAGCTGCATGGGGGACTGGGGCAGCCAGCAACAGTGCGCATGGACATGCCACAACCCAGAGCAAGAGGATGATCTTCCAGTTGTCTGGATACAGGAACCAGTACACGCCGAAAGCACCGAACAAAACGATTGGAATCCAAAGGGCAGTGAACTTCTCAATGGACGCTTGCAATCGTGGTGGCTCATCTCGGAAGGTGTGGACCGCCTCGATCAATTCGAACAGTTGCGTCTGCTCTCCAACAGCCTCGACCTTGAGAACGACAGGCCCTCGAGCAAGAACAAGTCCGGCCTGAACGAAGTCGCCTTCTTCAACATCCACTGGTACCGATTCTCCCGTCAATGGTGCTTTGTTGAGCGCACCACGACCCTCAACGATGCGTCCATCAGCAGGAACTAGTTCACCACTTCGTACTTCGATAAGATCACCGACGGAAAGAAGGTCGATAGGCACTTGCTCTGGCTCTGAATGGGAGTGATCAACCGCTGGAGACATCGTTGCTGTCGTCGATGGTGCGATACCGATTTGAATGGCTGAAGGTGTGAAGGATTTCTTTTCTGGAACACGTCGAGCAACACGAGGCAATCGGTCAAGCCCTCCTTGCATGGCTTCTCTGGCTTTCATCAAAGCATCTCCCTCTAGATGGGCTGTTAGTGCGACGAGGATAGCAACGATGAGCGCTTCCTCCCACATCATCAGGCCACAGGCTCCGATGACGGCCAAACTGGTGAGAACTTGGAAGCCGAGTTGTCGATTAACAATGCTCGCAATGGCTTCTCTGAACATCTGATAACTTGAGACAAGGATGCCTGGGATGGCAATCGCTGCAGGAATCCACCCTTCAATACCAACGAGTTCGAGTGCTATGATGATGAGAAGAAGCGGTAGTGCGAATGCTGCACCGAGCAATCTGAATTGATCGGGCCGCAATCGATTCGATGTTGTTGCAACATATCGTGGCTCAGAACCACACACTTGCTCGATGGCTTCATCTCGTTTCTTGAGCAGTTCCTTGTCACCACTGGTGACCATTTGCAACAAGATTCGGCCATCCTTTTCGATGTCCGCATCAAGGATGCCTGGCTGGAGCTTGAACAGTTTCTTCAATTCTCGAAGCGTTGTATTGTTGCGTTTTGCAACGTTAGCGGCTTTCATACCCTTGAGATGGTGATGCTCAGTATCTGGAGCATGCCCAAGCGAACGCAAGACGTTCGAGACTTCCGAGATTGCCCCCTTTTCAAGATCGACCGAGAGTTTGACTTCTCCACTGGTTGCTGAGACGACTGGGCACGACACCTGAGGCATCAGATTCAATGCCTTTGTTGCTTTACTGGCACAATCAGGACAATCCATCCCAATCAGTGGCCATTCAACGGTATAATCGCCCGTTGCTTGCATCACGATTTCAGCATCAAGGATTTCGACCTCTTCAGCGACTGGTTCGTTGACAACAACGGATGGAGGGGCTTGAACAGGTTCGGATGGCGCTTCAACTGGGCCATCTTCGAGGGAGAAAAAAACGTCCGAGTCGCCTTCCCCCATGTCATTTTGGTCATGTTCCTGTTTGATTAATTCTGTCATAGAATGCGTTGCATGACGTCAGAATCTTCTTGAAACATGGGCGTCTGGTTGTTGTATGGAGTGGCTTCCGCCAGGATGGTGTCCTCGTATCGTCGCTTTCGATATTGATGGAACGTTGACCGACGAGAACAAGCGCTTGGACATGCATGCAGTCGAAGCACTACGTCGACTTGAGGATGCAGGCATTCCTGTTATCCTTGCGACAGGTAACGTTCGAGCAATCACGTATGGACTATGGCGATTCATCGGTCTCAGTGGTCCAATGTGTTGCGAAAACGGTGGCGTTGTGTGGCATCCCGACTGGGGTGAACCCGTTGTTCGAGCATCCGGTGATGAAGCAAAGAAAGCTGCAGAATGGCTTCAATCGCAACATTCTGAAATCGATGCAAACGGCATTCAAACCAACGCTTGGAGAGAAAGCGAGTGGTGTCTGTTTGCAGATGAAGATCTCCAATTGGTCACTTCATCCATCGAAGGAAGCGATTGGTCCAATCTTGATGTTGTTCGAACAGGTTTCGCTATTCACCTGATGGAACCACATCTCTCCAAAGGCAGTGGCTTGGAATTGGTCCTCAAGCGAATGGGTATCGAAGCCTCAGATCTCCTCTCCGTTGGCGATGCTCCGAACGATCTCTCGATGTTTGCCATGTCGGGTTGGTCGGTTGCAGTAGGAACACCCTTTGCGGATGTTCGAGATGCTGCTGATGTTGTTTCACCCTATCCGAACAGCGCCACCATCGCTCCTCTTGTTGATGCAATTCTTGCTGTCCATTCGGCTCAAGAATTATGATGCGAATTGAACTGGTTGAAGCATGGTCACCTACGTGGTCGATTCGAATTGCTTCATTCACATGGGAGGGATGGCATCGACGAGCATTCTCGACGATCTCAAGTCTGCACTGAAAACGATGCATGTCACCAAAGGCGTTCATGGTGAAATCCAGAA
>JAYOBT010000023.1:0-26576 GCA_038105035.1 Candidatus Poseidoniales archaeon
AGCGTCTTTTCATGCCAAGAAGGCCTCGTTGTCATTGATGCCGGTGAAGGGTTTCAGATGCGCTACTCGAAACAACGCAGTCGGTTGAAGCAAGAAAACGAACCCGCGCTTCTTCGACCAAACCGAATCGTAGCAGTAGCGTTAACACACGGCCATTTGGATCACACCTGGGGATTGTTACCGTTTCTTCAGACACTTTCTCTCGATGGCCGTCAGCAACCCCTTACTGTCTACGGTCCAACATCGAATGTGATTCTCGACGCGCTCCAAGCGGATGGAATCGATGTCAAAATTCCAGAGGACACACCTTCTGCTGAACTTCTCAACCAATATCGATCTTGGTTCTCACTCGGAGGTACGTCAGCGCACCTCGGCTACCCAATCCGATGGTTGCTTGGCGACCCAAAAACTGGTCGTTGGGTCGAATTTACGGACAATGCGACAAGCCTTACGTGGCATGATTCTATGCCTCAACCAGATGCATTTACTTCGTTTCGCATGGATTCGATTCCTACTTCGCATAGCGTCCCATCTTGTGCATGGCAATTGTCGCGCAAGGAGCGAAAAGGTGCATTTGATCGAGACAAAGCAACGCTTGCAGGATTGAATCAAGACGAACGAAAACAACTCTCTGAAGGCATTGATTTGGAGCGTGACAACGGCGATGTGCTTCGAGCAAGCCAGTTCAGAGGCCCAGCAAAACCAGCAACCAGCATCGTTGTATCTGGCGATACGGCTGAACAATCCATCCAAACAACTTCACCTGTCACTGTCCTTGTTCACGAAGCAACGTTCCTTAATGATGCAAGTGACAAGGCCGGAGAGCATCTTCACAGTACAGCATCCGGTGCCGCTCGGACAGCACTGGAATGCAATGCAGAACACCTCATTCTAACACACTTTTCAGCCCGGATTCGTGATGCTGAAGAGGCGGTCTCAGAGGCAAAAGAAGTGCTGGGGGATGCTCACGGTCTTGCTTCAGCCAACGATGGTGACAGAATCCGAATCGATGATGATGGAGTTGTAACCATGCTCAAACGAGCAGACAACGGCTGGGCCCAACACAATTTGTCGCATCATTGAAAGAGTAGGAAACGAAGGCGAGGATATGCATTCGAGGAAAGTCGCTCTAACTCTTGTGTTGATGCTTTGTGTGTCACTCGCTCCACTCGCTTCAGCTACATCGGCTCGAGCAGTTCCTTCTTGTTCGAATGAATCTGCGACAACATTTGCTACGCAGGTACCTGTTGATGACGGAGAATGCGTTGAATTATCCCTTGGCTTGTTGACACCTGGCGACGTCTACGAAATCACCGTACTCGTCATCGATGATGCGCTCGACGTCCTTGTTTTTGATGAAGCAGGTTTGCAGCCTTATCTGCTTGGTCAATCGTATCGTTCGGCCTATCAACAGATTCCATCAACCGAATCAGCCAATGGCTCATATGAGTTTCATTGGAAAGTTCCACTCTCAATCTCTGCAAAATCATGGACCATTGTTGTCGACAATCTTGCCCATGATGGTGATCAAGGAAACGGTGACCAAGGCGGAGATGTAGGACGCGTTTCCATTTCCATCACCAAACTCAACGATGGACAATGGACCTCTTATCACGACCTCGTTGGCATCATTCCAAACGGGCATTTAACCCTGCTCGAAGGCGATGACCTTCGCTTGGAAGAGGGAACGGCTGTATCGGTTACGGCTTGGTCCTTGGAAGGATTCGGTGACGTCTACCTCCAGACAGAATCGATGAACGCGAATTATCTTGCAGGCCAATCCAATGTGGCTCTGACAGGAGCCTCCCTTCTCGGCGTCGATGGAACAGCCTCATTCAACTGGATTGTTTCCGCAGCCTTTGCCAATCAGCCGTTGAAACTCGTCGTTGACAACACCAACGACCCAGACGGTCAAGGCGATGGTTCGACCAATCTACGAATCACCATCCGTGTTGAATTGGTTCCAGTGATGCGAGCGTCCTTTGTTGCTGAGAATCAGACTGTTGAACTTGATACCCTGCTGAATTTTGATGCATCTTCGTCTCCGAACAACTTGCAACAAATCGCTCAATATGTCTGGGACTTCGATGCTTCTATCGATTCAAACAACGATGGAGATGCCATCAACGATGTCGATGCTGTTGGCATTTCAGCCAATCACTTGTGGACCACACCTGGCGTCAAGACTGTCACTCTCACCGTCTCTGGCCAACTTGGTTTTGACCGCTCACAAATGAACATCACTGTTGTGGACGTCACTGACCCAATCGCTCGAATTAGCGGTTCAACTGGATCCTCTGGTAATTCAATTACAGGTGGTTGGGAGGTTGAACGCGGCGAGACGCTCACACTGTCATGCGCTACAAGCACTGACAACGATCAGATTGCAGCATGCTCATGGTCCGTGGATGGCAATCCGTACGGCCAACAAACCACCGCCTCCTTCAATTGGTCCGATATTGGAACACATGACGTTGGACTCATTGTTCTTGATCCGAGTGGAAACAGTCAATCGACCTCTGTGAACATCATCGTCACCGATTCAACAGTTCCAAGCCTTGATTTGCCGTTGTTGGATGCTTTTTCCAATCAAGCGATTGAAGGTAAAGCCACGGGTTATTTTGTGACTGCATCCGATGGTTATGACGCAAATACAGATTTGCGTTTCCATTGGGATCTGGATTCCCTCGTGGATAGCGACGGGAATGGCGATGCCCTTGACGACGCTGACTACATTGGTTCACGAGTCGATATCGTCTTTGAATCGGTTGGCACAAACACCGTCATCGTGACCGTGTTTGACGCTTCAAACAACAGCGATAGTCACACATTCTATGTCATCGTCAGTGAGGCAGAAGTCGCTGAAACCGACTATGGAATCTTTGCAGCCATTCTGTTCCTTGGCGTTGTTACAGTATCCATTGCAATGATTGGCTATCGACGTTGGCAGGGCTCGATTGCACTGAAAATTTTGACCGATAGAGGCTTACCCGAGAACGAAGCACGAGCGCACATCTCGATGGTCAAGCAAACACAGCGATTGCCACTGTTTGCAAAGGCTGTGCAAATCGCTGGTCTTACGAATGGAGCCGATGTCGTCTCTCAACAAGAGCAAGAAATGGCTCGTAAAGAAGCAGAGCTTCAGTCGATCTATGGCTCTGCAAACGAGCCTGAAGCAGCGCCTCAGGCGCAGTTTGCACCACGAATGCAAATGTCTCAAGCCTCCAGTCAAGCAGCGAATGAAGCTGCAGCGTTGTTCTTTGACGACGAACCTGCACCTGCGCCGAAGCAAATTGTTGCTAACGATTTCGATGAGTTGCTGGAACCGCAACCAAAAGTGAGTTCGAAACCAGTCGCTTCAGGCATTGAATTACCTGAACCGGCCACTCCATCAAACGAGGAACCCCCTGCTCAGATGGAAGATACCCCTACAGAGAAAGACACAGCAGATGTCAATTTGTTGAGAGGCGCTTGTTCAAGTTGTTCCCTCGAGTTCCAAGTTCCCATGCCAATCGATGTCAAGGAAGCCATTGTCATCTGTCCTGCGTGCTCTTCAGAGCAATTGTTCCAACGCTAAAATCAGATTGAAGAATCCCTTATTGTTCACACAAAACGGGGATGGGTTCAGATATGAGTTCCCCGACCTGTTATCATGGTCGAGGAAGCGATTCGGTTGATTCGACCAGGATTGCACCAACCAAAACGCGGACGATTGGCCGCATTCCTCGTGCTGGTCCTTCTTGTTCCTATATTCCAACCGGTTCAAGCCGACGTTTCCGTTGAAGAGGACGATTTCGATTTGATGGAGAAACTATCCGACTTGATGGAATTCCAAGAATCGAGCGATGATGCTGTTATCGCGGCTGGCTCATCCACTTCTTCGTTGGCTTTGGTTGAGGCTGCAAAGCGAGAGAGTCGAGAAGGCGATCCACTCAATGATTCCACAGAATATTTGAGTCAGGCTGAGTTGCGGGATACGACACCATTCGAACCGGATCATCCACGTCCATACGAAGTCCTCCTCGATACGAGCACGCAACCCGAGGGCTGGCCAAACAATCTCGTTCAAACGCTTTTCTCGCTCGAATCTTGGGATGTTACAGACCCACTCGCTGTTGGTATCAACACCTACGCTTTGTATGTTAATTTCTCAAGTAGAGATAATGGTCCACAATACGAAACGTGGGACTACGGAACATTCACCGGTGAATTGTTTGTTGGGACGGATCTCGTTCTGTTTGAAAATTACATTGATATCGACGGTGATTCAGTGGATGACGTATCCATCTCGCTTACCGTACTCGGGCTCCTTACACTGAATGAGGGATTTGGGTTTGAACCCCCACTAAATCCACTCAATCCATTGAATATACCCGATACGCTGTGGCTGCGGCCAACGTTCCAATGGAAGATCGATTATCTGAACGAGAACGACCCAATTTGGGATGAACTTGCGCACATGGAAGTATCACTCCTCAAAGGGCTTGCATTTGATTCAGCGATTCAGAATTCTGAGTCCTATGCGTTGGTATTGGACACTCGTCTAACCCAGCCCCCGAACAATTTCCGCGTTGAGGTCGGTATCCAAGAATTCCGATTCAGCATCTCGAATACGATTGGCAACATCTTCGGACTGTTGACCGATTTCCTAACAGGGGGCGCTCTCCCTGCAGATGCTCTTTCATTGACGAGCGTCTCTGCACCATACTCGATTTCGATACGGAATACAAACTCAGATTCTGAAAACAAACAAACAGAGTGCGATGAAGCCTACTACGACGTTATCAACGATCACAGTTCAGTCAGTGAGAACCACAAATGTGGCTATGGTGTTGGTATAGGGTTCTTGCAATTCGATCAGGTTGACACGCAAGGTCAGGCAGAAGTCATCGACATGGGCTACATTGATGTTGGGTTCCATCCTGAGTATGGATCAAACATTTTGCCAGAGGAAGTTGATCTTGTTCTACGAAACGACAACCTCGGTGATAACACGTTCGATACGGTCGAATTGTACAGCGATGTGGGAGCGGACTTGTGGCTTCACTACTTTGAAGACCGTAGTAAAACGCTTGAAGGTGGAACATTTGGCAATGTCACAGATTCTCGCCTATGGATACGCGGAATTCCCTCAGGCACGCTTCCTCAAGAAGAAATCAATGCCATCTTTACGATGATCGGTGAAGCTCCAGGAAGCTCAAACCTGCCTGGTGACATCCCAGACCGACTTTCGTTCATTCTTGCGATCAAGAACTTCTCAGGAGATTCCACTGCCAATCAAAACGATTTGACCCTTCCAGTCAATCCTGCAGCACCTCCTGCCACGTTGATCATGGTCGCAGGGACGGAACGCATCAAATCACTAACTTACGATTCAACAATGATGCGTGGAGGATATGCAAGTGACGTCAGTTCACTTTCGATAGAAGTCGAAAACCTTCCAGAGGTACTTATTCTCAAGGGCAGTTTCCAACTGTCATCTACTGGCTTATCACGCGTCAATTTCAACAACCCCAATCTCAACACCATAGCGCAATTGCTGGACAATGCGTTGCTTACTTTGGTTGAGGTTGTCCTCGATCTGGGTTCCATTCTCAACACGCTTCCCGATCTTATTGTTGGAACTGCTGGTAGTTCCGGAGGTGAACTCGAGGTGCTCTGCCTTAACCAGGTCCGCCAAACATGGAACGATGGGTCAGTTCGCAGCCCGAGTAGCCTTGGCATCATTTCGATGGCAATCGGAAGCAGTGACCATCCTTGGTTGACCGATTCAGATCATATCCTGCTCTCACAAGACACAGAAATCGAGCAAGTTGATGGAAGAGACGGACCAACCGACCCAATTGTTCCTGTAGCGATGAGTCTGCGAATATCGAACATATCCCGCGTCTTCCAATCGTATGACCCAGTGACCAGCATTCGATCACTGGAGCTGGGCGGACAACAATCAGGAGCGCTTCTCGTTGGCCATATTCGACATTCTGGAACCGACTTCTCAGATGTAACCGCCCAGTCTGCCATGATTTCAAATCGGCCAGGTCTGTTGAGCGTTGTGCAAGATCCAGCGAAGCTGGTGTATACGGCCAGTGAACCAATTGGAACCATCACCTACGGTGGTGAGCAAGGTGCTCAGCGTAACGCCATTCGTCTCGAGGGATTGCCCGCAGAATTCCAACTGAATCTTGGGGATTCTATTGGGTTCCAAGCGGATACACCAATCACATCGATCATGGTGCAAATGACCAATGCTACAACGCCTTTGACCATGGACGGGGATCACTTCCGTTTCTGGGTCGATGCTGACCAAGCTCAAGCCTCCTTGAGTGCAAAAATTTCCAACGTCCAATCGGTTCAACGCTATTCTCCTGTTGATCCAAATTCAACCGGTCCAGAGGGGAGCGCACGTTACTCCTTGCAACGACAAGTTTCGGCTCCATTCAGCATCTCAATGGAGGATGTCAGCAATTACGACGATCCGTTCCTTGGTCTGAACGGTATGATGCGGCTTGAACCACTTCCAGCGAACCTTGAGATTGTTCTTCCAAGTGATCTCGACTCAAGTGGCCTAGAAATTCCTGATTTCAGCCAAGGTGAGGGTGTTGAAGCACTATCCTTCTTCCTTGGTGACGTGGTTGGCATTGGCGGACTGGTTAACGATCTCGTGTACGGACTTGTCTCAAATGCAGGTGATACGACAGGAGAAGCATCGGATGTCGCCTATGGAATTGACATGACAACGGGCGAGAGTTTCGATATTGTTGCCGATATGCGCAAAGGGTCTCTTGTAACGGATGAGCCTGCATGGCAACACGGTTTTGATATGCAAGCAATCGAGCGTTCAGTCCTTGATTTCAACCTCTCAAAACTCACCAATTTGACCGAATCGAAACGCCTCGTTATCGAAGAGGTTCTCGAAGATTACGTCATTGATGCAAACGAACTTGCGATATTGGAAGAGACCTTCTCCCAGAGCAATCTCTCGTTCGCTTATCCATTGATGACTTTCCTTGATGACGGTATCATCACCGACCGGGAATTGGTCGGTGTCGATGTCGAGCTACTCGAAGATCTTGGCGTGACGTTTGAGAAACGGCGCAGTTGGCATCTTCGCACTTGGTTGCCCCAATTACCCTCAGGCAAGATTGAGATTAGTTACATCTTCACTCTCGAGGATGATGTCCCAACGTATCTTTTCGATATGAACTTGGAAGATTGGCTCCCTGCTCGGGAACGCCTCTACATCAGTATGAATGGAATTGAACTCTCGTCTGCAGAATTGCAAATCTTCGGTTTGGATACGGAAACGTCCAGAGACGTTTCCCTTCGGGCCACGTTCACGAGGCAAGACAACCTTACCGTCCCTCGTCTCTCTGTTTCTATGAATTACGATATTGGTCAGCGCTTGGATTATGCATACGCTGTCTTTGTGGATTTAGAGAACCTTGTTCGAGCTGAAACCTTCATTGAAGGTGTTCCTCAATCAACACTCTTCTCATCAACGATCGGTGACATACTCGAACTGAGTGTTGACGTTCCACAACAATACCGGGTGGGCGAAACGAGCGTTGATTCGATGATGATTCTACAACACAGGTTTGTCGATGGGTTTTGGTGGCCAGCGACGACCTTCTTCCGAGACGTACCATCGATGATGCAACTTACTGCTGCGCCTGATACACGATACGACATTCGGGAAGAGACTTCGTTCCAAGGCATGATGACGCTTGACTACGCTTCGAACTCGAACAAGATGGATATGTACATCGAAGCCACGGGTAGAGCCATCGATGCGAAAGGAGACACATTGTTGTCAGCGAAGAATCTACCAAAGACATTCAAACTTGAAACAACGGAGGATTGGGGCGTACGCATTGTATCATCTGATCAAGGCGTTGAAGAATTGTATATGCGACAATCCAACGTGCCCGGGGCGCCCGGTGCTTTCTTGGATCGATTCGAAATCATTGGTGAGGATTTGAAAGGAGCCACCATTACCATCCATCGGCCACTTGGCTATCCAGTGATTGTCCTTGACGACATCACGACCGGTCGTCTTGTCTCAAGCGCTGAAGTTCATCTTGAGCCTGGTGTGTATGCACCAATCTTTGGCGACCTCGAAGTCGATGGTCGTGGCGTACTGCTCGATGCGCAATTCACAGGTATCCTACCAACATCCACGTCAATGGGTGTGAATGGCGTTGTTACCGATCTTTCAGTGGTGAGTACACTTACGGGCGGCTCTGTCGAAACACGCCATATCATGGTCGTGGAACCGTTTACATCGGGTGTTGCTTCGCTCTTTGCGATGATATTTGGGTGAGAACATGGATGAAGAAATGGTGGTTCATGAGGACGACATCGTCGCTGCCAAGCCAATGGGCTTGTTGGAATCGACACAACGTCGTGAAGCCGCTGGTATGGGTCTGGATCTGAACGATCCTGAGCAGGCAGAGGCGTATCGACAAGCGCAAGAAATGGCCCTGTTCGTCAAGGAACGTATCCGCGACATCAACCCGGTACGTGTCGCTATTGCTGGATTGATTCTCATGCTCATGGTCGGCCTGATTGCAAGCGGTTGGTATTGGGTTATCCCTCGTGACGATGTTGAAGTTCATACCGTCTACATGCAACGTGGTGGTCATTTGGTCATGGCTGAACTGCAAAACGATGGTAGTCGAGAGATTCGCGATGTTGTGGTCGAAGTTGAATTTCTTGATGCACAAGATGTGTTGATTCAATCCATGCGCGTGGAGGTTGACTCGGTCAAAGCACATTCGTCCCTTGCAGGAGATGATCTCGAAATGATGGTCCTAGGATACACTGTTTGGGACGAGTACACGCTCCGGGTTTCGGTTCGCTACACCATGTTTGACAACACACAGAATTTCATGGAAGTGAACCACGTTGTTGGAACCTATGCATCTGAGATCTTTGTCGATCAAGTTGAGACAACCACTCGGCTGTTCTGATGGTGGTTTGTTCAAACAATTGACCCATAGCGATAAATGCGTCATCGAAGCGAGGTTGAATACAATGGAGCGTCAAGTCCGTCTAGCCCTTGGAATTCTCATCATATTGGTGATGAGTCCATGGAGTTCGATGGTGAGCCCAGAGGCAGATGAAACACAACGTCTTGATGATGAGCGAGATGTTGAATTCTTTTCTATACGAACCGATGCATACTCCGACTTTGTTGGAACTTATGACTCATCAGATCTACAAGAAGAGCGTTTGATTGTTGCAGAATCTCGCATTGGGACTTTCACAAGCTACGGCTTGGAACTCCACCGTCCTCTCCCGAGCGAAGTACTCGAACCACGGATGGACCTTCAACTGCTTCTCATCGATAACGATAGGCACATGGTCGACGTACGCAACGATCTTTCGGAGATCTCAGGTCTGGAAGTGCGCGAATTCATCAGTCCATCCGGACTCATGGTTCAAGGAACATCCTCCGCCTTAGCAGCCACCAGTTCGGTTGAGAGTGTCGTATCTCAATGGAACGTTCCGTTGGCTATGTTCCTTGATGATACGCTCCTTGATGCACTCATGTTTGAAGATGGAGACCGTCATCTGCAAGGTGAAGAGGTTCGATTGGAAGGATGGTGGGATGAGCATCAACTCGACGTTCTTTCCATTTCAGATTCCGATGGAAACTCCATTCAACAAGACCTGGCAAAGGTCGCTGACATCGCTCTAAGCGAGGTGGAACATCTCGACCAAGGGCAGTATCGTGGCCATCTTTCAAGCGATTCACTACTAGATGTTGTCCGTCAACCATCGGTCATGTGGCTTCGCTTCGAACCGCAAATGGACTTTGACAACGATCAATCAAAAAACCACATGAAAATCAATACGATGCGATCTTACTTCACAACCGATCTTGATGGTTCTGGACAGATTGTTGCTGTTGCTGATTCAGGTCTTGACGAAGATCACGGAGATTTCGGAACTCGAGTTGTAGGAAACTACGATGTCATTGGCGATGGTTCAACAGCAGACAAACATTCTGGACACGGTACCCACGTTGCATGCACCGTCCTCGGTGATGGAAGCAAAGGCGGATATGCAGGAGTTGCTCCAGACGCAGAATTGTATTTCCAAGCCATGGAAAACGACAACACTGGGAACTTTGTTTCACCTTCACTGAATTATCTTCTCAACTCAGCGTACAATGCAGGTGCACGCATCCACACCAATTCGTGGGGTTCTGCAGCGACTTCTACACAAGGCGAGTATACGTCCGAGGCTGAAGCCGTTGATGACCGTTCGTTCAACTACGATAAGGTCAGCAACGGGCAGGAAGGGCTGACCATTCTTTTCGCAGCAGGGAACGACGGACCAAATCCAGGAACGGTTGGCTCGCCTTCAACTGCGAAGAATGTGGTGACCGTAGGAAACCACCAAGCACGATACAGTGGAGCACCTGACAACCTCATGTCTGGTTCATCTCGAGGCCCGACAGATGATGGGCGCATCAAACCGGACATCATCGCTCCAGGCGGCTACGTTCGTTCATGTCGAGCACAAGAGGCACAAGACATCGGTGGTTCAAGTTGGCAATCGACATGGTACCTCGAATACACAGGAACGTCGATGGCCACACCAAACGCTGCTGGCGCTGCAACACTCATTCGAGAATATCTGATCGAAATCGCTCAGCGACCATCGCCTCAAGGCGCTTTGGTCAAAGCACTCCTTGTTCTTGGAGCACAAGACATCAATTCCCGAGACATTCCAAACAACGACGAAGGATGGGGTCGTGTCAATCTCAAGGAGACACTCGCACCTTCGCAAGGTAGGGGTATTTGGGTTGACGATCGCTCTGTTCTCACCAGTTCCGGAACGTCGAAATCGTATGTGTTCAACGTCACATACGCCAATTCTCAATTGAAAGCAGTTCTTGCTTGGTCCGATTATCGGGGAAGTCGCTTTGCTAGCAAAGCCTTGGTCAATGACTTGGATCTCGAAGTCGAATCTCCCGATGGAACCGTCTATCTGGGTAACGATTTTGCCAACGGCCGTTCAACAACTGGAGGAATCAAAGATGATCTCAACAATCTCGAGGTCGTTCTTATCGACATGGCCATGAAAGGGATATGGACGGTTCGAGTCAAAGATGCATATCATGCAGGTAGTGGTTCACAACCATTCGCCATTGCTGTATCGGGCCAAGGCGTGAACGATCTTCGTCCTGACCCCCAAGTCGTTGTCAATTCGATGCAACTGAACGTGACGATACCTCAAGTTGGTGATCAGGTCCGATTGACAACAAACGTGTTCAATGCTGGAAACATCAAGGCAGAATCCGTTGATCTTGCTTTCAATGTGAACGGTGTTGAACTCGATCGTCAGACACTCGACATCAATCCAGGGGCAAGCCGACAATCGACGTGGTACTGGACGCCTCAACAACCTGGAACAACCACGCTTGAACTTATCATTGACCCTGATGACCTTGTCGATGAAATCCAAGAGAACAACAATGTCCTCACGCGCATCCTCGATGTGACTGCACCTGGTGTCAAAGTGACGGCTGATGTTGAAGAGCGTCAAGTGCAATATGCTACGCAAACGACGTCGACGTGGAACTTGACCTTGGAGAACACAGCTCTCCTAGAGACCAATGCTTCGATCGATACGCTCGGAGTCTACCTTGATTCAACCGGCGCTGAGGTACCTTGGTATCTCGGCATGACGGCATCAAACTTCACCCTACAAGGCAAAGGCACCGCAGATGTTTCCCTGACAATCGTGTACCCAGAAGCACCTGAACCGGGTCTGTATCGTATCGATGTGATTGGCCTAGATGTTGACAATGGTATTTCTTATCCGCTTTCGCTCTACCTTGAAGTTCTCAACATACCCGAGTTCAGAATCGAGTACGATTACTCAATTGTGCCGGTTCACCCCGTCGATCCAACCAACCTTACAATTCGCGTGTACAACGATGGAAACACAGAAATTGGCTACGATTTATTCCTCCAAGCACCTTCCGGTTGGAGTGCTGGATTTTTGGATTTAAGCAACGATCCTGGAGCAACCTCTGGATCAACTGGATTGATTGCAAAGAACGACCAAATGGACGTTAGTATGCAATTTGTTCCACCACAAGTTTCGACAGCAGCGGGTGCACAACGAATGGTCACATTGACTGCAATTTCGCAGACCGAACCGTCGCAAACGTGGGAGATCGATATCCCAATCGAAGTGATGGAAGTGCGAGAAGTCGAATTGCTCCTAGAATCGAACATCGGAACGCCTCGACCTGATGCATTGGTGAATCTCCTCTTCACCATCGAGAACAGGGGCAATGTCGACATGACGCTTGTACCGAGTCTATCGTTACCAACAGGATGGACATCACAGACATCGCTTCAACCGATTGAAATGGCGTGGACCGAGCAATCGAAGAACATACTGATCTCTATCCAAGGCAACGGTAACGCGCTCTCTGGTGACATCCAACTCGATTTGGATGTTGGTGTTCAGCGTTTCTCATGGCTTGGTGAAATCAATGTGCTTGAACTCCCACAGCCGTCCTTGACCTTCTCCGAACTTGAATTTGAGGACGGACGTACCTTCGATCATCCGTTTGGCCCGGGTTCCCACCCTGCAGGACAAGAAATGATGTTCACGTGGCTTTTGGTGAACGAAGCCGATGTTCCATGGAGCCCACAAATCTCGACCTCTCTTTCGCAAGGCATCTTTGGTGAATGTTTCGATGTTGGTACAGTCACCGATGAAAATGTGATTCCAGTCGTTTGTTCGATCATTTTACCGCTCACGCTGGAAGTCGCTTCACAACCTACGTTCTCCTTCACACTGTCCGATGGCGATGTGTCACTGACAGAGGGAACGAGCATGCTAGTCGCTGAGCAACGAAGTGTGGATTGGGAAGTAACAGGCCTTTCCTCGCTTGATGCAACGGGATCAGGAACCATTCAGGTGCGTGTTGTCAACACGGGCAATACTGCTCTAGCCCACCAGTTGACACTTGAAACATCAAAAGGTCTGAATGCAGCAATCGTTGGAGAGGATATCGTCAATACCGTTGCAGGCGATTCTCAACAATTTACGATACAGTTGTCAGGTACAAGCACAGGGACACAACAATTGACGTTCGCACTGTCCGGTGTTCAGGCTGTGGATTCCTCAACAACTTCGGTAAACATCGACGTGACAGCATCGTTTGAGGAAACAGGATCTGGAAGCAATACCGCTGTTTTCATCGGAGCCGGTGTTGCATTGGTCGTTGGTCTTCTCGCTGTTCTGATGATTCTCCGTGGGAAAGGTGCGCCGTCAAAGCAAGAATTCACTCCCAGCCCTATCCCATCAACGCCGCAACAGCAAGCACCAACGTGTTGGGCTTGTCGCGGTCCAATTCTTGGACCAATGCGAGGCTGTCCTGGTTGCGGCGCTCGCTACCATACCGATGCTCCAACGTGTCAATCGGTTGACAAATGTGCCAATTGTGGTGCTTCCGCTGAGCAGTTTGTATTGGCTTGATTCGTGAACAACAAAGGACATCCTTTTGATAGGTCAACGCCTCCCAGTGCATAGGGAGGGATAGTCATGAGGACGCTAACTCAAGAGAAGCGACTAGCAATATTCTTGATTTCCTTGATGGCCTTCTCCATGCTGCCACTCGTCGCACCCATCGCTTCAGCGGATGGTGCCCGTGACGCAAGCATCCAAGTAACGGTCTCTCCAACAGCCCAAACCATCAATCCGGGTGAAGCCGGCGAGTACACTGTTCGAGTTTACAATTCAGGTTCAAACCCTGTTACGGTTCAACTTAGCACTGCGCAAGGACAAGAGCAAGAATGTAGTGCATACAGTTCAACCATCACACAAATCCCTGGCGCTATTGAAGCAGGGTCCTATGAAGAAGCAACAATGAACGTCACGCTTGCACAGAACGCCGAAGGTTCCTGTGAAACCACTGTAACTGCAAACGCTCAGGACTCCCCTGCGCCGCCCGATCCACCAGGTCAACCAGCAACCGAAACTGCCACCGTCACAAGCACAGCAGGTGATGGGTCTGGAAGTGTGTTGTTTGGCGTCGATTTGTCCATGGTTACTTCAAGCCGAACCTGGGGTGGAGAAGAAACAACAGAATGGACGCTGGTCGTTGAAAACACAGGCCAGCAACAAGCAACGGTGAACCTCGCTCTCGAAGAAGATAATTCTGCATCAGGATGTTCCGATCCAGACGGCTTGTCACCTCAACTCTCAGAATCATCTGTCACGCTCGATTCCGAAGAATCGACAGAAGTGACCGTTTCTTTGGATGTGACCAACGAACAAGAGGCTGACAAGTATTGCTGGGAAATTACTGGTACAGTATCGCAAGATCCTTCGGGCAATACGAGCGACACACAAACCTTCGATGTCACGGTCCCCATTCTCAAGGAATGCAGCCTCTCGTTATCGAAAACATCCGTCAATGTACAACCGGGTGGCGAAGATACACTGACGGCGACATTCACCAACGATGGTAACTCCGATTGGACCATTCGAGCAGACGCTGCCGGCCAAAAAGAAGCTTGGGTGTCCTTTGTTGGTGGTTCGAGTGGACTGCTCCCATACAGCGGATCAGGAACCAAGGCGTTTAGTCTGAAAGTAAATCCAGACGATTCAGTCAACGCAGGTGAAGAACAAACCGTCTACATACAAGGAAAAGATGGAACACAGGTCAAGTGCGATGCTGAGTTGACCATCACTGTCGGTCAATCGTTTGGTGCAACCATTTCGATGGCTTCTTCGCAACTCAACAACATCGAACCTGGTACATCTGCGACGACTTCTGTGACCGTTGAAAACACGGGAAATGGTGTCGACTCGTTCCGAATCACACCTTCAGCACTGCCAAGCGGATGGACTGTGGAATTGGAAGAAACACTCGTCACACTTGACTCAAAGCACACACCGAACCGGAAGGAGACGGTTGACGTCACCGTAACTTTGCCTGACGATGCGCTGGCTACTGAAGTTGTGAACATCGATCTTGCCGTGACACCAAACGGTGGAGGTGAGGCTTACGATGAAGTTTCGCTCTCAGTGTCTGTTGCAGCTGTGCACGGGTTTGAGGCCGACTCAGTCGCTCTCACGCAAACAGGAAAGAATGGAAATGAAGTCAAGTTCCCGTTTGCCATAGAAAACACCGGAAACGTCGAGGATAGTTTCAGGCTCAGTGTCATACAACAAACAGCATCGCCGTCATGGGCTTACTTCTTTGAGGACGAAGCAGCCAACCGATTCACCGAAATCTCTGTCGATGCTCGGGCCACGAAGCAACTGTTCTTTGTCGCTACAGTAACGGACAGTGACGAGTATTCTACATTCACAGTGCGCATCACAAACAAAGGCGATTCAAACAGCATCGATGAAGATGGCGATAGCATCCCTGACAACCAGCGTGAATTGCGCTTTACAGCGTTCCTTACAACCAGAGATTACGCTATGGACGTTCGCCTTGAGGAAGGTGGTCTCGACGGCCGCACTGGCGAATTGATCCTCGCCCCCGGTGATGAGGAGACCATCGGAATGTGGATTCGCAACATGGGGAACGGTGATGATACGGCCGTCCTTGAACTCACAGGATTGAACGGGATTGCAACCAGAACCGTTTTCTCTAAAGGACTACCAATCGCCTCAAACAACGAGGTAAGTGTTCCATTTGGCTTCGGAGTATGGGATGAGAACAACAGCGCCTTCGTGTTGGATGCTTCCGGCAATCCATATCTTGAGAACACTGAAGATGCCATGCTCTCGGAGATGTTGTTCACACTCAATCTCAGCCAAGGGTACAGCGTTCGCCCTTACGAGATGTTCTTGGAGGTCAAGGTAGAGGTCAATCAAGCCACTCTCACAGGTGAGGGAGGTAACTTGTACATTGTTGTCACAAGTAAGTCCAACGCAGCCAACCGAACAGGGCAAGCAACGGTCTCCTTGAGCGTTCAGAAAATCTTTGATTTGAACTTCATTGAACCTGAAACCACTTCGTTCAATTTGGTCTATCCAGAGAGCCTTTCATTCACCGTACAAATTCGAAACGATGGAAACGTCGAGACCGAGACGGAGATCTTCACATCCGATGATATGCGTGGCTGGAAATTAGAACTTGAAGGTCCAGATGATTGTGATCAGATTACACTCTCAAGTCTCGTGTGCTCGCTCAAAAAAGGCGAAATAATGGTCATTGAAGTGGAAATAAAACCGCCATATGGCGCAGAGTTGTCCGATACATTTGACTTCACACTCTCAGCTCAACCTGAAGAAATTGGTGTCATTGGGCGAGTCAACCAACAATTCGATGTTACTGGCGATCAAGAACAAGGATTATTCGGTCTTGCAGACGATACAACTGTTACACTCTTCGCAGGTGGATTCCTTCTGCTCGTTGGCCTCGTCTTCATCCTCAGCCGACGTCAATAATTTGGCTGACGTTGCCCGAAAATATCCCTTCTGAAGAGGGGAATTCTTTCACGGCCGACTGGGAACGCTTATGGAGGGTATTCAAGTCGGTTTAATCAGAGAGCGGATGCTTTCTTGAGGCGATGTTATATGGTCGATACTGGTTCAGTTCCGAGCGCCTATCTTTCAATTGCATTCTTGGCGATTGTTGGTATTCTGATGCCTCTCACGAATTTCATTATGTCATGGGCGCTTCGTCCACGCACGGACCCATCACGACCACACATCACAAGGTCGTACCTCTTGGAAGGATATGAGCGAGATCACAGCCTCTATCCTCGCCGCCTTTCCACCTTCGAATGTGGAAGTGAGCCGATCGGCGATGCGATGATTCAATTCCACTTCCAGTACTACTGGTACGCTATCATCTTCCTCGTCTTCGACGTTGCGTTCATGTTCCTTGTCCTCGGAGGCATGGTGACTGCCGAGGAAACGAAGGTAGGCGGAGATATCGCTAAAGCAGAAGCAGGACTTGCAATCGTTGCAGTCTTCTTCACCATCATGTCACTTGGCGTTTGGTACGTATTCCGTAAGCGAGGTCGAATCTACATCTGAGGTGAATCACATGGCAGAATCTGGAGAAAATTATACCGCATTCAACAGTCGCGCATTGGTTGAAGTCGTTGGCGACGTAACCGATGAAGCACTCAAGGCAACCAAAATCAAGCAATTGCTTTCCGTTCTTGCTGGACGATTCTTCAATTGGGGCGGTCGAAAGTCGCTCTTTACGCTCCACTTGGGAATCAAGTGCTGCGCTATTGAAATGGCAGCAGCAGCTACACCTCGATTCGATGGAGACCGGTTCGGCGTTTTGTTCCGTTCCTCCCCACGTCAATCCGATGTTCTTCTCGTCAACGGACCAATCAGCAAGAAATTCGCCGATAAAGTCGTCCGTCTCTGGGAGCAAATGCCTGAGCCAAAGTACTGCATTGCCATGGGCGAATGCGCAATTTCCGGAGGCCCTTACTTCCAGTCCTACAACATCCTCGAGGGCGTTGACACCGTTATCCCAGTGGATGTGTACGTCCCAGGTTGCCCTCCACGCCCAGAGGCACTTATCGATGGGTTTGGCCTTCTTCGTGAGAAAATCATTCGAATCGGCGGTGCCCCAAGCACCGGTCGTGATGGCGAAAAGCCAGTCATTGTAGGAGAGGACTGATCATGGGAATGAGCATCTCCGCAGAACAAAACGCAACGGCTGCTTCTGCTTTTTCTGAACAAGCTGAGAAACAATTCGGCGGCAGTGGTGTCACTGTATCCGTCGAACATCACAGCAATGCAGCAAAGTTCGCTTTCGTTCGAATGACGTGCCCTCCACAACACTGGGTTGCTCTTGCCAAGTGGCTACGTTTCGATGCTGGTGTGAATTACTGCTCGATGATCACTGGTACACATTATCCAGACAATGCTGAGCGAGGTTGGGGCGTTGCCTACCATTTCCTACGTCAACCTGTTCGTGACGTTGAACCGTTCACGGCAGACGTTCTCAAAGCAAGCGACTTGGATGGTTCATCCATTCCTCTTGAGGTTGAAGTCCTCATCGATTTGCCTGCTAGCGATGCTCCTGTTGTTCCTAGCGTTCAGTCCATTTGGGTTGGCGCTGATTGGAATGAGAAAGAAACATGGGATCTCGTCGGGATTCGATTCGAAGGCCATGAGAACATGCATCGTGTCTTGAATCCTCACGACAGTCCCGAAGGATTCCATCCATTGCAAAAGCAACACAACATTCGGTATCATGATTTCAATGAAATGTACGATGACGCGCAAGGATTTGTGCGCAAACCTGCGGACGAGGGCCGCGTAAAGTGAGGTGAATCTATGGCACAAATGTGGATTACAATGGGGCCTCAGCACCCGATGACACACGGTTTGTGGACGCTCCGTGTCAAGGTCGATGGCGAGACTGTCGTCGATACAGAAGCCGAACTCGGATACATCCATCGTGGTGTTGAGAAGATTGCAGAGGCTCGAGATTTCACCCAAGTTACGCCGTATTGCGACCGTCTTTGCTACGTTAGCGCAATGACATGGGCGAACTCGTACATCTATGCTGCTGAAGACCTCCTCGAAGTCGAAGTTCCTGAGCGTGCTGAATTCATCCGTCTCATCGCTGCAGAATTGCAACGTCTTGCTTCTCACTTGATGTGGCTTGGCGCATTCGGTCCAGATATTGGAAACCTGACCCTGATGACCTGGTGCATGCGTGACCGTGAGATGTTCCTTGACCTTCTGCAAGAACTCGGAGGTTCGAGAATGCACTACAACTATCCTCGTATTGGTGGTGTCAAGCGCGACCTTCCTGTCGGATTTGCTGACCGGGCACGTGCCAAAATCAAGTTGTTCGAAAACCGAATCAACGAGTATGAAATGATGCTTGACGAATCAACCATCTGGCTCGTTCGATTGCAAGGCGTGGGTTATGCTCGTGCTGAAGACATGGTGAACTCCGGTGTATCTGGTCCAAACGTTCGTGCAGCTGGTGTCAACTACGACGTTCGCTGGGCTCACCCATACTCAGTCTACGATCAAGTCGATTGGGAGCCTGCTGTTGAAAAGCCAACATCGGTCAAGGGTGCTGATTGTTACGACAGATACCGTGTCCGAATGGAAGAGATGCGACAATCGTGCAAAATGACGCTCGATGCTCTCGATAAGATACCTGGCGGAGCAAACACACACTACAACACGGGTGATGAGATGATCATCGCCAAGGCCCCAACGCGTGCTCCAGAAGGCGCAACTGGGTTCAGCAACTACGAATGCACACGTGGTGCTTCTCAGTTCTACATTCAAGGTGGTGGAGATGGTCGTGGAAAGAATCCATACAGACTCTCCATCCGCTCACCGATGTTCATCACCATTCCTTACGTTGCAAAGACCATGATTGGTTACAAGGTCGCAGACATTCCTGCCATCATGGGCAGCTTTGATCCTTGCATTGGAGAGACAGACCGTTGAGGTGATACGATGGATGACAAGTACGACCTGAGAAGCCTCTTCATCGGAGAGGAGAGTTTTGCTCACAAGACCATTACCTCGCTCCTTGAGGGAACACCGCTCGAAGGAAGCTCCTCTGCTATCGCTTTCGGTGTCGGAACGTTCGCCGTCGTGAACATCGTTTTCCTGCTGCTGTTTTTCTCCCAATTCGCTATTCTTTGGATTGAGCGAAAGGCTGTCGCTCGAATGAACGACCGACGTGGTGCTACAACCGCACTTCGTTCGTTGTGGGTTGGAGAAAACGGTGTAACTGCTGGTGCATGGTGGAACATGCTTCCATTCGGACTCGGTCGTCCAATCGGCGCTCTCAACAAGTGGCTCAACAATCGCTTCGGAAACCAATCCGAATACGAAACGGTTGACCGTGTTGGTAACCGTTCGTGGATGGGGCTGAGCATCTTGCCGGGTTTCTTCCAAAACGTTGCAGACGGAATGAAGTTCCTTGTCAAGGAACACATGGTTCCACGTCGAGCAGACAAACTCATCTTCGAAGTTTCTCCGTTTCTGATCGTCTCAACTACACTTCTCATTCTCGGAATGATTCCACTTTCGAGTGGCATCTACGCGACGAACCCAGACCTCTCGATTCTCTACATCATCGCCATATTTGGAATCGCTCCAATCGGCGTTTTCTTTGCAGGATGGTCGTCCAACAACAAGTACACACTCATCGGTGGTATTCGCTCAGCAGCCCAACTTACAGCCTATGAGATTCCTCTCTTGCTCACACTCCTTTCCGTTGCTATGCTCACTGGCACGTTCAACATCATCGAAAGCGTTCATTTCCAACACTCCGCAGGGGCATGGAACCTCTTCCTTATGCCACTGGGTGCAGCACTCTTCCTCATCACGATGATTGCTGAAGTTGAGCGTGTTCCATTCGACATGCCAGAGGCTGAGGCCGAACTTGTCGAGGGATGGTGGACAGAATACGGCGGTATGCGTTTCGGAATGTTGTTCATGGCAGAATACATTCGAACCTATGCTGCGTGTTTCCTTTTCACACACTTTTTCCTCGGGGGATGGCATCTTCCATTCCAAGGACTGATTGGTAGCATCCCCTACCTCGGTCCTGCCTACCTCTTGATTCCAGGCGCTCTCGTCGTCCTCATCAAGGCATGGCTTGTGTTCCTCATCGTTTTCGTGTGGGCACGATTCTCACTCGCTCGTATCCGAACCGATCAAATCCTTGAGTTCGGATGGCGTATGCTTCTTCCACTTGCAGTTCTGCAAGTTGTTCTTGCAGCTGTCTACCGCCTCTACCTCTTCGATGTTGAGGGTATGGCCGACACCGTTTACGGAGGAACTGCGTGGGATGCATTTGGTGTTCCATTCCTCGTTCCAGCTTTGACCACGACTCTGTGGCTTGCCCTCTTCTTCCTCTTGCTTAATGATACAGGCAAGAACGAACGCACTGCACGTATGTACCACGTGCAAACGGTGCAACCCGCAGGTACACACTTACCTGGTCAGGAATGAGGTGAAGAAACATGCCAACACACCCTCAAGCAAAGCCAAACTTCCGAAATCTGTTCTGGTACCCGTTCAAGATTACCTTGATCACGGCACTCAGAACATTCCCGTTCTTGGGTCGTATGTTCCCAAAGAAACTGGGAATGGGATACCACAACACCTCTCATCCAGAGTTCCTCGATGATGCCAGCGAACACCGAGCGAAGAGTCGTGCAAAGTACAACGATATCTCAAAGCAAGAATTCGCTCCAGATCGGGTGACATCGGATTTGTTCCCAAGCCTCTGGAAGCCACAAACCGTACAATATCCATATGAACGACTCGAAGACATGGAGCCTTGGCTCTTCGTTCCCGGAAATTACAACGGCCGAATTGGTGTCATTTGGGAAACCTGTACGGCCTGTAAGATGTGTGTCAACATCTGTCCAAACGATTGTCTGCACATGACGACTGAACTTCGTGTTGACGTTCTCGACAACGCTGAAGGTGAATACGATGGCTATGGTGCTGAACTCGAAGTCGGCGGCTATGCTGCCAAGTTCCGTGAAGAAGTCACGGAAGAACTCGAATCGTTCGATTTGATCACAGCTCACAGCGCTCCTCCATCAGAGTGGCGCTTTGCCCAGGTCTTGGACCTCTCGGGAAGTACTGCAACCGTTCGCTGGAACGATTCCGGTCAAGAAGAAGTCCTTGCTCAATCCGAACTCCGAACAGCAGACGACCAAATCGTCTCTGGTCGAATCGACATTGGCCGCTGTATGTTCTGTGGCCTCTGCATGGAAGCCTGTGGTTTTACTTCGTTCTTTATGACCAATGAATACGATGGAATGTCAGGATTTAGCCGACAGGATCTCTGGTTTGATGCAAGCAGAACGCGTGTTCTACCATCTGTCCATCAAGAAGCCGTCGATGGTGAACTTGCAAAGCGTGCAACAAAGGAGCGCGACAAGCGAGCCAAGAAGGCTGCCAAGGCTGCGAAACCAGAAGTAGAAGTCGCAGAACCAGCTCCAGTCGTCGAAGAAAAAGTCGAAGTCAAGGCTGAGCCAGAAAAGGACAAACCTCTGAGCAAAGAAGAGAAGAAAGAGGCTGAACTTCAACGTGTCAAGGAACGTTCAAAGAGCATCGATTTTGATGTACTAGGAACGGCGAGCGCCGAAGAGAAAGACGACCTAAAAATCATCAAAGGTGTGGGCCCGTTTATTGAGGAGAAACTCAACGCTCTTGGTATCTACACGTTCTCACAGATCAGCAAGATGACAAGCGAGTTGGAAGATCAAGTCAACGAAGCCATCGAGTTTTTCCCAGGTCGAGTAAAGCGAGACGAATGGGCCAATCAAGCCAAGGAACTGCTCGATAAGGAGGATGCCTGAAATGGACGTCGCTTCGGCCACTGAAACCATCATTTTCTTTGTCTTTGCAACGATTACCATTCTTGGGGCATTGGGACTCATCTATGCGCAGCGAGTTGCACACTCGATGCTCTCACTGATTTTCTGTTTCATGGCCGTTTCAGGAATCTTCATCCTCATGGGTGCAGAATTTCTCGCAGCGATTCAGATTCTGGTCTACTTGGCCAGTGTAGGATTGGTGGTGTTGTTCGGTATCATGCTGACTCGTCGCCAAATTCAGGAGGAGGATTTTGAATGAGATTGATGTCCACATTGACCCGTATTGGTCTGATTTTCCTAGCAGGTGCAATGATCACCGTGCTTGGAACGGCAGAGATTTGGGATGAGGAACCAAAGGAAGTAACGACAATCGATCTTGCCAACACCATGCTTGACGTGTGGGCTCTACCATTGCTCATCCTTGGTGTACTCATGGCTATGGCCATGATTGGTGCGGCTTATCTCGTTCGTGACGAACGTCGGGAAAATCTGGAGTGGGAACAGCGAGGTGAAGACGCATGATTGATCCAGCATGGGTAAGCGTACTCTCCGCTATTTTGTTCACCATCGGTCTTTGGGGTGCTTTCACTCGAAAGAATGCCATCGTTGTTCTGATGTGTCTTGAATTGATTCTCAACGCTGCCAATCTGCAATTCGTTGCAGCAGCCATCCAACACGGAGATGCATCCGGTTGGGTGTATGCCATCTTTGCCATCGCCATAGCAGCTTCTGAAGTTGCCATTGGTTTGGCCATTTTCCTTGCCATGTATGGCCAACACGAAACGATTTCACTCGATGATGTGAATCTCTTGAAACACTGAGGTGATAGAATGGGCGGAACATCAGAAACAATCAGTTCAACATTCATCGAGTATGCCATTTTCATCGTTCTTTTACCGATGCTTGCATTCCCAATCATCCTCTTCCTTGGACACATTTTCAACGGGAACCAGACGTGGATCAAGTCAGCCAAGGAAGGAGGACTCATCGCCCTTCCAATCATGGTTGCAAGTTTTGTCCTGTCGATGCTTCTTATCTCCGAATTCATCGGTAAAGGAACGGGAGGGCACCACATCGGTGACTGGCTTTCTTTTGGATGGATGAGTGCCGATGGCCTGACCATCAATGAGAAGGTCTTCGGGGTCGGTATTTACATTGATCACATCACCGTGATGCTGCTCTTCGTCGCTTCCTTCCTCTGTATGCTCATCAACATCTTCAGTATTGGATACATGAACACAGACCCAATCAACGACAACCGAAATCATCGTTTCTACGCTGAATTCGTTTTGTTCTGTTCAGGTATGCTCGGAATGGTTCTGGCTGACTCCTTCCTCTGGTTGTTCATCTTCTGGGAATTGATGGGTCTCTGTTCGTACCTTCTTATTGGATTCTATTACGAAAAGCCAAGCGCAGCATATGCGGCAAAGAAGGCTTTCTTGACCACACGTGTTGGGGACGTTTTCCTGGTCATTGGTCTGGTCATGCTCTGGAACCTCTTCGATTCATTGGATTACGCAGTTGTCTTCAATGAGGATCTGATCGCCACCGTCGACCCAGGACAACTTCAACTTGCTCTCGGAATGATGTTTATCGGAGCTGTCGGTAAATCTGCCCAATTCCCACTTCACGTCTGGTTACCAGATGCTATGGAAGGGCCAACTCCTGTTTCTGCACTCATTCACGCAGCGACCATGGTCAACGCAGGTCTCTACCTCGTTGCCCGTATGTTCCCATTCTTTGGTGCAGAAGCCATGCATGGAGAATTGGTCGACCTTGCATTCATCATCGCAGTTATTGGTGGAATCACGGCTGTCATGGCTGCAGCCATCGCCTTCGTTCAGGACGATTTGAAGAAGGTTCTCGCGTATTCGACTATGAGCCAACTCGCCTACATCTTCACTGGTCTCGGTGCAGCCCTGTGGCTTGCCAATACACTTGATTGGCATCATGATAGCAAGGCTCACGACATTGTTGTCGTTGCCTTTGGGGCAGCTCTCTTCCACCTCTTCAACCACGCTATGGCAAAGGGGATGCTGTTCATGGCCAGTGGTTCAGTCATTCATGAAATGCATCATGCACACCACGATTTACATCATCATGATGACCATGATGACCACGGTGATGATCATCACGATGACCATCATGACGACCATTTCGATGCGCAATCCATGGAGAACATGGGCGGACTTGCATCGAAGATGCCAATCACAGCAACAGCGATGTTGGTCGGTTCAGCCTCCATCATGGGATTGCCGTTCATTGGCGGATTCTGGTCAAAAGAAGGAATCATCGCTAACACATGGCGTGTTGCACTCGACGACCCTCGCTTCTTCCTACCAGCCGCTTGTGTTCTACTCGGGGCAGCCATGACTGGTTTCTACATGTCACGAATGTGGTTCAAGACGTTTGCAGGGAAGCCAAAGACGGAGGTTGCCGCGAAGGTGCATGAACACACACCATGGATTCCGATTCCTCTCGTCACCCTTACCTTCGTCTCGCTCTCGAGCGTCATCCTTGCTGGAATGATGTTTACGCATTGGGCTGGTGAACCGAACGGTGGCTACGACTTCTTCGGCAAGAAAGGGCTGGTCGAGGGACTCATCTACGAGTTTGAGCATGTCTTTGCCAACTCCGATCCGTTCTTCTTTGTTCTAACCTATGTGGCCATCTTCATTGGTGCTATTGTCGGTCCTGGCATGGCTATGGCGCTTTATGGCGGCTCGCTTGATGATGGCGAGAAAGCCAAACCATGGATGCAACCTATCATCAATCTCTCCTCTCGAGTCAACGCAAAGCGTGGATTTGATAACAGTGCATGGGCCAATTCCGGTCTATCCAATGCGCTCAAGGAACGACTGTACTTCGACAAGTGGTACGATGCAGCCATGCTGAAACTGGTTGCCGGCTTTGCCAACATCAGTGCAGCCTTCGATCGTAACGTCGTTGATGGAACCATCAAGACGATTGAATCGACTTCTCAGAAACTTTCCACACAGGTTCGTCGTTTAACGACAGGATCAGCTCGTGACTACATTATGATGGCGGCCTTGGGTGTCCTTGTCATCTACTTGCTCTTGGAGGTGATGATTTGAACATCGATTTCCTCTCAATGTTGGTTGTACTACCGATTCTTGCAAGCATCTTCTTGCTGATTCTAACCTCTCGACTTAACCCAGCGGCGCGTGCCAAGTTTGACGCTCCTGTTCGAATGGCCGCTTTCATCATCTCTTTGGCAATGTTTGCTGTTGCAACGTTGATGTTCTTGGGCCAAATTGGTGATGTCGGATGGAACGACATCGCCTTCAACACGTTTGAATTCCAGGAATCCTATGTCTGGATTGAACAACTTGGTATCACTTGGACAGTCGGTGTTGATGGTCTCTCCTTCCCAATGGTTTGGCTGACAACACTGTTGATGCCAATCACCATCATTGCAACTTGGAACGAGAAAGCAGGAGCAACTTACTTCCCGCTCATGCTCATGCTCGGTGGCGCATTGATCGGTGTCTTCGTCGCTCTTGACATGTTCATGTTCTACGTCTTCTGGGAATTGACCCTCATTCCAATGTTCTTCATGATTCTCAAGTGGGGTGGAAAAGACCGAAAGTATGCCGCTCAGAAGTTCTTCATCTACACATTTACAGCATCGGTCATCATGCTTCTCGGTTTGCTGACGATGTATTTCTTGATGGATACGCAAACCTTCAGCATGCAAGAAATGGTCGTTCAAGCGAGCGGGGCGAACGCAAACGGCGTTTGGCTTGGGCTTGAAGTCCAGAAAGTTCTCTTCATCATGCTCATGCTTGGATTCCTCGTCAAACTCCCTGCAGCACCGTTCCATACGTGGCTTCCCGATGCGCACGTTCAGGCACCAACTGGTGGATCGATGATGCTGGCTGGTGTCATGTTGAAGATGGGTGCCTACGGTATGTTCCGTCTACCTATCTCTTTGTTCCCGCATGCATTGGAAGAGTTCCAATTCATCATCATGATGATCGGTTTGGTTTCACTGGTTTGGGGAGCCATCGTTTGTCTCGGACAAACCAACCTCAAGAAGATGGTTGCATATTCCTCTGTCTCGCACATGGGTGTTATCCTACTCGGTATTGCAAGCATGCAACCACTGGGTTGGGCTGCAGCACTCTTCATGATGTTCGCTCACGGAATCATCAGCCCGATGCTCTTCGCTGTCTGTGGTGCCTTCAAGCACCACTACCACAGCATGGAGATCGG
>JAYOBT010000024.1:0-26080 GCA_038105035.1 Candidatus Poseidoniales archaeon
ATGGCTCAAATCACAGCACAGGAAACTGCAGCACTTGAGGTTCAAGAAGCCACAAGTGTTGATTTTGCAGGAGATCCAATGATGGTTTCATTGAACACGACCTTGAATGAGATTACATTCTATGTCCAAAATACTGGAACGACGTTGCTCGATTCATCCACATTGGTTGTCCTTATTGATGGTCAAACAGTGACCTCAACAATTAATGCCACGCTAGTACCTGCTACCGGAGATTGGGATGAAGACCACCTTCTCCAAATCACTGTGAATGAACCTTCTTGGACGTATCAACCCGGTGATGATGTTTCGATTACAGTTGTGGTTTCATCAGAAGTTACCAATGGATATCGAGGCTCAGATTCCATGTCTGTGGAGGTGCGATTGCATGGTTGAACGACTTGATGAGATGCCCAAACCGATTGAAGATGGGTTCCCGTACGATGTTGAAACGGATAGTCTTGCTGATTCGCTTGGATTGCGTTTGCCCAATCGAAGTTTAATCATGCTTCAGGGCGAAGTCGGGTCAGGAAAATCTCTAGTGAGTCAACGCTTGGTCCATGGCCTACTTCACAACGATGTGAAGGTTCTTGTCATAACTACTGAGTTGACAACTCGTGGTTGGATTGAACAAATGGAATCGATTGGTTATGGTGTCACAGATGCTTTGACCAATGGAAACCTGATGATTTTCTCTCGTTTCGGAACCGTGGCAGAACCTATCCCCAATGTTGGCCTCGATGAAGTTCTCAACAGTGACGCCATTGCCGAAGCAGATATTGTCGTTATCGATTCTGCAAGTTCGTTGATGCCTGATGGTATGGACGATCAGGCTCGGTTCGATATGATTCAACGTTTGAGAAAGATTGCCTCGACTGGGCGAAGCTTGATGCTCATGGTCGACCGTGATGAAATGGATGCCAAACTCTTGCACTCTCTTCGTGCAAGTGCTGAAGTCGTCCTCGATCTTTCGACCAATTTGATTGGAGGTGATCTCAAGCGCACACTCCTCGTCACACGATACTTGCGTGCAGCGGGTCCAGTACAATCCTCCATTGGATGGCGTGTTGAACCTGGCATGGGCTTCATTGTCGATATTACAGCAGTTAGCTGAGGTGAGAACATGGCAGATGAAGAACTCAAATTCCAACGAGGCGATCTTGCTTCTGTTATGGCTGCTCACAGCCACGTCGCAGATTGGGTTCGTGATTTCGAAAAACGCTACGGTTCTCGTCCAATTTACTATGGCCCCCTTGATCGAGATGCGAAGAAACAACGACCACTCAATCTCATTTACATTACCAAAGAGCCAGTCTTTGTCCACATCTACGAACCGCCTAGCGATGAGGATGGTGGTGGACAAGTCCTGTGGTTCGGTCTTGAACCTCAATTGAACGAAGAAGAAGAAAACATTCGACGTGATTTGGTCGAAACCCTGCTACAAGAGGCTCCTTCAGCACCATCCTTCACAACCGACTCTGAGTTCGAAACCATTCTTGGCCAAATGATTGATCGATACACAATCTCTGAGGCTGAAGCCAGCATAGTCTCTCGTCGACGTGGCCGCATTTGGGAACTTGTTGGGCTTGATGACAAACGAATCGTTGTTTCTGAAGCACAGCGAGATCGCTTGCGTTACATCGTCATTCGTGACTTGATTCGGAACGGGCCTCTTGAAACACTCCTCTCAGACGAAATGCTGGAAGATATCCACTCGGTTGGATTGAAACACATCCACATGGATCACAAGGTCTTCGGGATGGTCACTTCCAACATCCGTTTCAGGGAGCGCGAAATTCTTTCACGTTATCTTCGTGCTATGTCGGAGCGTATCGGACGGCCGGTTTCCGATAACAAACCAATCATTGACGGTGCACTGCTCGATGGTTCCCGTATCAACATCATTTTCTCGGACGACGTTTCAATGCTTGGTCCATCGTTTACCATTCGTAAGTTTGCAGAGGAAACCATTTCTGTGATTCAACTCATCAAATGGGGCACTATGAGCGCCCAACAAGCAGCATACATTTGGATTTGTCTTGAGTATGGTATGTCCGTCTTGGTGTCTGGAGAAACGGCGTCCGGTAAGACAACGACGCTCAACGCTATTCTTCCATTTATCGACCACAATGTCAAGATTTACTCTGCTGAGGATACACCTGAAGTCAAGGTCCGTCACAAGATTTGGCAACGCCTTGTTACACGTGATTCAAAGAACGAGGACTCTCGTGTTGAGATGTTCGACTTGCTCAAAGCTGCCCTTCGTTCACGTCCACGTTACATCATCATTGGTGAGATTCGTGGTGTTGAAGGTGCTACTGCATTCCAAGCTATGCAAACAGGTCACCCTGTCATTGCAACCTTCCACGCATCTTCGATTGTGAAAATGATTCAACGTTTCACTGGTGACCCAATCAATGTTCCAATTCGTTTCTTCGACAACCTCAACTTTGCGATCTTCCAAGAGGTCGTCGAGGCACCAGGTGGTGGAATTGCTCGACGTGTCACGGGGATTGACGAAGTTATTGGTTACAACAAGCACAGCGATGGTGTTCTAACGCGTGGTATGTTCGAATGGGATCCTGTCAAAGACAAGCACTACTTCCGAGGTATGTTCCAATCGCACCTGTTGGAAAACAAGATTGCAGCCATGGCTGGTTTCGCCAACAAACGTGACATCTACGACGAAATGCTTCGCCGAGCGGCAGCCATTGAGCGAATGGCAGACCGCGATTTGACCCACTACGATGATGTCTTTGATTTGCTCAACATCTACTACAACAGTGGGTGGGAATATTTTGACAGCGCAGTCGATTCATGGGTTGGCGTCAACCACAAGTGAGGAGGTGATGAGCGTTGGAGAGAATGCCGATGTGGCAAATTGCCATCCGTCGGCTTGAGATGCCGGTTGGCCGTTTCATTGCCATCTACGTTGGTGGGGCCTTTGCGAGTGGCCTGCTTGCATCACTTCTCTTGATTTTCCTTACGGGTGGGTTTGCTGAAGGAGCCCTTTTTGCTGGCTTTTCGGGTATCCTCCTTCTCTTTCTCTTGCCCATTCTTGCATCACTCGGAGCACTTGCTTTTCCTATGCTTGACGTAAGTCGTTCAGCGAACCTCATCGAGCGAGAAATGCACATGTTCATCACCCGAATGGGTATTCTTTCTCTGGGAGAAGTAGGCGCACAATCCATCTTCGATATTCTCAAACAAATGCGAGATTATGGTGAACTTGCTGCCGAGGTTCAGCGTATTGAAACCCTTGTCGACAAGTGGCACACGTCTCTTCCAGAAGCAGCGAGAATCGTCGCACAGCAAAGCCCCAGTCCACTATGGACAGATTTTCTCGATAGGATGGCGTTCTCAATCGAAGCAGGTCAGCCCATTGATGAGTTCATGCGTTCGGAACAAGAAACGGTTGCTGAACAATACAACACGCTCTACGATACACGATTGGAAAGTGTCGATACGATGCAAGAAATCTACGTATCGATGGTTACTGCCGGACTTTTTGGATTGGTCATTGCTGGGATCCACCTCGTTCTTTTCGAAGTTGGTGGTGACAACGACACTCCAATTGAAGTCGCTTCTCGTTTGAGGTTCCTCTTGCTTGCTTCAATGTTGTTCATCATCATTCAAGTTGCAGCCATGATGGCGTTCAGGGCAACGATACCTCGAGATCTTATCTTTGCTCGAGATGAACTCGACACACCGTTCAGAGTCAATTTTACTCGCTCCTTGCTTGCGTCAGGTGCCGTTTCTCTCGTCCTTCTGATCATTACAATCATTGTTGTCGTTTCAACCTGGGAAGAGATTAGTTCCCAGTGGGATCGATACGGGCTTATTCTACTTGCTGCACCGCTTTCGCCGATGTTGATTCCAGCATGGATGATTGGTCGGGAAGAGACCAATGTGCAACGTCGAGATGGAGCCTATCCTGATTTCATTCGTGCATTAGGAGGAACTGCTCAAGCCCGTAGTGCAGAGCCTTCAGCGACGATCAAAGCGTTGCGCGGCGTCGATTTTGGAATGCTTGATGCCTCCATCGATCGGCTCGAGCGTCGACTTGCAACGCGTATCGATTCCGATCGAGCATGGGATTACTTCAACGCAGACACCAACTCTGCAGTCATTTCACGCTACACTCGAATCTATATTGAAGGGTCACAATCATCCGGTAAACCAGCTGAAACGGCTGAGATGGTCTCTCGTTCGGTCGGGAATCTCCTATCATTAAGGCGACGTCGAGCACTTTCGGCCAACACCATGTGGGGTGTTGCTCTAGGTCTTCTTATTGCAAGCGTTACATCCTTGAACGTCACCATCTCGATCGTCCTGCAACTCGGTGAAGCGATTGCTGGTGTTGCGACTGGACTCTCTTCAACGGATGTGGGTGCATTGCAAGACTTCGGTAGTGGTATTGCCCTGCCGGTTATGGAAGATGCCTCTTCTGTGGAAGACAACATTCGGATGTTCAAGATCATCGTATCGATTCTGGTCCTTGGACAGATCATCGCCGTGTCAGCCATTGCAACACGTCTTCGGGGCGGAGGAAAAACGAGTGCGGCTGGTCAAGCCATCCAGTTGCTTTGGATTGCAGGCATCACATCGTGGATTACAGCCGTTCTTCTCGAAGGTGCATCTTCCTTCTTCGGTGTGTAGAAAAAGAGTATATGCCTTGTTGGTGATGGGTTGGTATGCAACCCCCTGCACAACAAGGAAGCCCGCCTGCAACGACCATGTACATGCCTCCCCAACAAGCCATGATGGGAGGCGGTTTGTTCTCATTGCACAAATTTTTGATGATTGGTGTCATCCTCATTCTCATCGCTGGATTGATTAGTGTTCTACCTGATTTTTCTGGCCCGCCAGCAGCAATTGATTACGATCCTACTGCGGAAGACTATGTCACGAAAATCGCAGAAGATACTGAATCGTACAACGATTTTGTTCGTTTGATGGATACCTTTGCGGCCATCATTGGAATGGTCGGTGTTGGGCTCATTGGCTATGCCTTTGTTCGTGAAGCTTACGATGAGGATACAACAACGCCTGCTCTTCGAATCACGTTGCTGATTCTGGGAACCATCATGCTGTTGCAACTTATCGGTTCAGGATTCAATCTCAGCGTCTCACTTTGATTTCTTCTTACGATTCATCTTCGCTTCCTCAGCGATTCGCTTCTTGGTAGCAGCCCATGAACAGATTGGACACTGCGACAGATCGTGGTAACGAGCAGGACAGTACTCTCGACCAAAGAAGATGATTTGCAGGTGCAGGTCGTTCCATGCGTTCTTTGGAAAAACGGCCTTCAGGTCCTTTTCCGTTTGCTCAACATTACGCCCATTGGAAAGACCCCAGCGTGCTGCAAGACGGTGAATGTGTGTGTCGATTGGGAATGCTGGAATGCCAAAGGCTTGAGCGAGTACGACACCAGCGGTTTTGTGTCCAACACCTGGTAGTGCTTCCAATTCCTCAAAGGTGTTTGGAATCTCCCCCGCATGGCGTTCAAGGAGCAGCTCCGACAACCGTTTGATGTTCTTGGCTTTCGTCGGGGCAAGACCAACTTCGCGAATCATCGATTGAATGTCTGCAACCTCCAGAGCAGCCATCATTTCAGGTGTTGGACCTTGCCTGAACAGTTCTGGCGTGACTTGATTGACTTTCAAATCGGTCGTCTGTGCACTCATAAGTACTGCAATAAGCAACTGGAACGGTGACTCATGATCGAGCGGAACTGGTATCTCAGGATAGAATTCTTCAAGCATGCTCTGAATACGCTCGGCTTTTTCCTTGCGCTTCATGGTACCACCTATTCAGCATACTCGGAACCAGTGACCCAGCCAAAGAACAAGCCTGAGAAGATGCTTGCCAATGGGATTGCATTGCACACAAGTGCTTCAACAATCGGAGATTCACCATCTTGCGGCTGGCCGACGAGAATCCATAGCAGTAAACCCAAGAAGAGTCCTGGAATCACCATGAGCGCACCCATGATTAATGTCCTTGTGAGTCGCATAGTTGAACCACCCTCCTCTCATTCAAGAACTGTTGCTTCATTGGAGGGCGAGTTGTTGTGCTAATGATTCAGCACTCATCGAGTTGATGACATCGCCTTGCTCAAGCCATCCCTTTCGTGCCGTCATGACACCATATTGGATGTCTGCGAGGCCACGAATCGAGTGTGCATCCGGGCTGATTGCTACAGGAACACCCATGAGTTTCGCGTACTTACAAAGTCTGTAATCGATGTCCAAACGGTATGGACTTGCATTAAGTTCAATCGACTTGAACCGCCCCTCTTCAATATGCTCCGCCATGGCATCAATAAGTCGATGGACATCGACTTCGTATCCTTCTCGACCCTGGAGGATTCGTCCAGTTGGATGGCCAAGCACTTTTGTTGCAGGATGTTCGAGAACTTTCAGGAGTTCTTCGGTGTTCTCACCTTCATCCCGGCCACGCCATTTGGTCATGGCATGAACGGATGCGACAACATAGTCCAACTCGTTGAGGACTTCATCAGGATGGTCCAGTTTACCTCCAGCAAGGATGTCGGACTCAACCCCGTGAAACAATCTGAAATTTACCCCTTCATCCTGCCAGTTTTGGTTGTATTTTCGGATTTTTTGTCCTTGTTCCAACAATCGGTCGGCAGGAGCACCATTGGCGATCTTCAAAGTTGGAGAGTGGTCGGCAATTCCAAGCCATGTCCAACCGAGTGCCTGAGCTGCATCTGCCATTTGTTCAAGCGTCGCCTCACCGTCAGAGACGACGGTGTGGTTGTGAAGGGCGCCTTGAATGGTCTCAAGTTCCAGCAGTTGTGGAAGACTCTGTTCACTTCCGGATTGAATTTCGCCCGTATCCTCACGCAATTCCGGAGGAACCCATTGCAGGTCGAGGTGCGAATAGATTTCTTGTTCGGTCATAGCGGCGAGTGAGTATTGTGCCGCTTCAATTCCTTTGAGTTCACCCGCCTTGTCCTCGGGAATGAGCCCAAATTCATTCAAGCGGAGGCCACGATCGATGGCACGTTGACGCATCGCAATGTTGTGTTCTTTGCTTCCAGTGAAGTATGCTAGCGTAAATGCAAACATTTCCGGGGGGACCAATCGAACCTGAGCATCGATCGTTCCAGCGCTTTCCAATTGCTCATAATCGTCCCCTCCAATGGCTTCCATGACGTTGGCATCGATGTGGCCTACAGAAAAACCATCTTCGAAAATACTTGCTTCGAGAATGAGACTTATTTTTGAATCTCCTGCTCCTTTAACATCAGCAATCCCTTGCAGTGCCAGAATTGCGTTGGCGACATTCTCATGATTCTCGGGCTTGACTCCGACAACGATATCCAAATCACCAATCGTTTCCTTGCGACGACGCGCACTTCCAGCAAGTTGAACTCGTTCGACGCCTGGGAGCGCCTTGATTCTCTGTTCAAAAGCGGTTCCATACTTGAGTCCGATGTCCAAACGTCGTCGTGCACGGAAACGAGAAAGAAGTTCAATCCCGTCAAGCATGCGTTGTTCTGACTTCTTTCCAAATCCCTTCATGGGTGCAATGCGGCCTTGCTCAGCAGCCTCCTTGAGCGCAGCAATTGAATCAACTCCCAATTCTTCATGCATCAACTTGATGCGCTTTGGACCAAGTCCTGGAATTCCGAGCATTTCGATCATTCCTTGCGGTGTGTCTTCGTGCAAGCGAACCCAATCTTCTGGCCAGACGCCTTCCAAGATCGCTTGAGATAGAGCCGAGCCAAGGCCCTTTCCAATCCCTTTCATCTCAAACAAGCGTCCGGTGACAACCAGTTCATGGAGATCTTCAGTGATTGTTCCAATCATTCGGCTACCATTCTGATAGGAACGAACTCGGAAGACATTCGCTCCTTGCAACTCGAGCAGAACCGCAACTTGATGCAGCACTGCTGCCACTTGGTTGCGAGAAAAATACGGAGCGCCGCTTGCTCGAGCCTTTGGAAGTTTGAACGCACTGCCTGCCATAATCCTCTCAATTGTTCACAACTCAAAAAGGATGGCAAGTGGTTGTTTCAAAAACCCCCTCCGTTTGGTTCAATCATGCTCGAGGTCGAGTACATCTCCATGCTCGTCCAGACCTTCTGCGGAATCTCTGCATTTCTCTTCATGTTCGTGGCGACCTTTTCACGTTCAGAAAAGGCTGAACTTCTTGTTCAAAACATTATTTTCACAACACTACTTCTCGCTGCAGCATCTCTGTGGTGGCTTTCACTCGCAGGCGGCTCTTTGTGGGGTTCAAACTACCTTCCACGCCCCCTCTCCATCGTCTGCATCGTCTTAGCCATAGCAGCACGTATGAACATCAAAGGTGAGAATGTCTCGTTTGGAGCGAATCCACACAGCATTGGAAAGAGCAATGAAGAGGAGTAATCAGATAATTTCTCCTGGGCTATCCTCAGAAGAAGACTCAGTTGCTTCCTTCTCCATTTTTTGGTTGATGAAGGTACGCATGTATTCTGGCAGTTCACCATTAACAAAGATCACGTCGTTAACAGCCTCCAGTTTCTTGAGCGAGTAATATATTTGCATCGCAGTCATAGGTGTGGATGAACAACCATTGCAACCGCCATCGAGGGACAGCATGATGTTTCCATCGCTCGTATCGAGAACAGTAACGACGCCATCGTGCGCATCGAGTATCTCCTGGACCGGGCCGATTTCGGCCAAGATCTCTTCAGCACTGATGCTCATGATACCCCGAAGGTCTCCCCCTCTTTCAACGATTGGATGTTATGGTCCGTGGCGATAGGAAGTCAGGGCAAAAACTAGCCTTTTGGGCTCATACTTGCAGGGAATCTCTTATGAGGGGTTCCAAGGTCGCCGAAGCACAGGTGTACATTATGATGGAAAATATACCCTTAATCGCAGCAGGCGCTGGTGCCGTAGGACTCTTGATCGCTTTTTACCTTTACAAACAAGTAACGAAGGTCAAGATTGACAACGAAGTTGTCGCAGAAATCACCGATGAAATCCAAAAGGGAGCTATGGCATTCCTTTTCGCAGAATACCGTATCCTCTCAGTCTTCGTTGTCGTGGTCGGTGCGGTTCTCGCATACCTCAACGATGTTGATACTGCCATAGCATTCTTTGCTGGTGCAATCGCTTCAGTTCTTGCCGGATTCTCTGGTATGCGCTCCGCTACATCGGCTAACGGCCGAACAGCCATGGCCGCAAAGAACGACGGTCAAGCCGGTGCACTTGCGGTCTCCTACAACGGTGGCGCCGTCATGGGATTGTCTGTAGGCGGACTCGGCCTACTTGGTATCTCACTCATTGCCTTCTGGCTCGGTGCTGAGGATGGAAACACCCTCTCTGCAGCAGCTGGATTTGGTATGGGAGCTTCGTCCATTGCACTGTTTGCCCGTGTTGGTGGTGGAATTTACACCAAGGCTGCGGACGTTGGTGCTGATCTCGTCGGTAAGGTCGAAGCCGGTATTCCTGAAGATGACCCACGAAACCCTGGTGTTATTGCTGACAACGTCGGTGACAACGTCGGTGACGTTGCTGGAATGGGTGCAGACATCTTCGAATCCTTTGTTGGTTCAATCATTGCTGCCATGATCATCGCAAGCGACAAAACAGAACCGATGGGCGTTGATTATGTTCTCATGCCAATCCTCCTTGGATTCATTGGGTATGCAGCATCCATCATTGGTGTCTTCTCAATGACCTTCCTCAAGAACGGAAGTGACCCAGCAGCAGCTCTACGAAATACAACCTTCATTGCCGCAGTTCTTTTCTGGGCAGGTGGATATGTCTCCATTCAACAAGGCCTGATTGCTGTCGAATACGGAATCATGCATTCCGTCGTTCTTGGAAGCGTTGTTGGTATCCTCATCGGCCTTGTTACCGAGTATTACACAGGAATTGAACCTGTTTTCGGAATCAAAACAAAGGCTATTCCACACATTGGCGAGATGTCGAAGACTGGTCCTGCAACCAACGCTATCGCAGGTCTTTCCGTCGGAATGATGTCCACCTTCATTCCAGTGGTTCTCATTGCGCTTGGCATTCTCGGTGCGAATGAATTCGGTGGAGAAACTTACGGCCTCTACTGCATTGCTATGGCTGCCATGGGTATGCTCGCAACAGTCGGTGTAACCATGACCGTCGATGCTTACGGTCCAGTTGCTGATAACGCAGGTGGAATCGCAGAGATGAGCGGACTTGGTGACGATGTACGTGCCATCACTGACGAACTTGACTCAATAGGTAACACAACCGCTGCAGTCGGTAAGGGATTCGCTATCGGGTCTGCGGCATTGACTGCTCTCGCTCTCTTTGCAGCCTACACAACATCCGTTGGTGGCGTCAATCTCGATTTGACCGAGCCAATGGTTGTCATCGGTCTCCTCATTGGTGGGGGACTACCATTCGTTGTCGCAGCAATGACCATGACTTCAGTCGGAAAGGCTGCAGGCGACATGGTTGTTGAGATTCGTCGACAGTTCAAGGAAATCCCTGGACTCCTCGAAGGAAAGGAAGGCGTCAAACCAGATTCTCAGACTTGCGTCGACATCTCGACCAAGGCTGCTCTTCGTGAGATGGTCGGACCGGGTGTTGTTGCAGTTGTCGCTCCAGTCATCATCGGATTCGGACTTGGTACCGCTGCACTCGGTGGAATGCTCGCAGGTTCTCTCGTAACAGGTGTACTGATGGCGCTCTTCATGGCCAACGCTGGTGGTGCTTGGGACAATGCCAAGAAAGCGATTGAACAAGATCACATCCCTGGTGCAAAGAAAGGTGACGATGCTCACGATGCTGCTGTTATCGGTGACACCATCGGTGACCCGTTCAAGGACACCTCCGGGCCCTCGCTCAACATTCTCATCAAGTTGATGTCCATTGTTGCAGTCGTTCTTGCTGGAACTGGCAAGCTCACGGACAACGGACTCCTTTGAGACGTTCAAGCGTTAGCCTCTTGAACAGTGGTCGATAGGCCAAACCATGCAAGCATTGCATCGTAGCCTCTTTTTGGTTGCTTTATTGCTCTGCATGAGCCTCGCTGGTTGTACCAGCAACGATGCCTCATCCGGCTCGAACAACATCATGACTGAAGAAGAAAAGCAACTTCCAGAATGGAACGTTGGTCAGAACTGGCTCTACACGTTCATTACGCCTCAATTTGGTGAAGACAGTGCTCGCCTCGTTGTGGCTGAGATCGACAATGGTTCAGGTGAATACGTCCTTGGCATCTCTTCAGAGCGTGAGGCGCAGCGGCATGCCGTTATCAATCACAACCCATTCCTGGGCCGAATGACCATCGACGCTCTAGCCGTCTACGAAAACGGTGAGCCACAACAAGTGTTCTCGTTCCCATGGGCTGTTGGTGACAGTTGGTCGTTTACGCTGCTCGGTCAGCAATGGGAAGCCACAACCGAGTCGCTGAACAATGGTAATGCCCGCGTCGAAGCAGAATCCTCTGAAGGTCATGAGTTGTCTTACACGTTTAGTGGTAGCAAAGGCTTCCTCGAACGGCTCGTTTGGAGGGATGGTGACGGAACCATTCAACTCCGTATGGACCTGAACATTGCTCGTTCGAATTACGAAGGTGATGTCTTCTTTTATCGTGCTCGCGACCTCATCGATCGTATGTACGAGGAAAACGATCAGGAGATATACGACTCCTTCTTTGATTCCGGCCATCCTTCAGAAGGCGACTGGGACACACTGGTTTGGTATCTCGATGTTGAGATTGCATCGGGTGCTGGTGGGTCCGGCTCTTTGACGATGAAAGACCACGCAGGAGCATCTCCACTCACTCGGGCATGGGGTTCTGGGGCGACTGAGAAAGGAGCGATTGGAACCATTCCGTCGAACTCTGGTGATTACTCCCTCACCGTCACCGTTCGTGGTCCTTCTTCGTTTATCCATCTCAAAGTTGCAGGAGCTCTCGTGTTCCAATGGACCCTGTGAGGTGACGCCAATGCCCACCCTCATCATGATGCATGGGATGACCGGAACGGCTGAGATGATGCGTCCGTTCGCCGAAAAAATCCTTCCTGAGGGATGGACGTTGCTCGTACCTGATGCGCGTTTTGATCACCCTCGACGTGGTAAAACCTGGTGGCGGTATGAGGACGAAGACCCTGATGTGACTCGACGATTGCAACTCTCTCGTCGTGAGTTGATTGACGTTGATTCTTCGCTGTCGCAACTTGAAAAATTAATCGCAGAAGAAGCACCGATGGGCCCACTCGTTGTAGGTGGATTCTCCCAAGGTGGAGCGATGGCTCAAGAGATGCTTCAACTTCCACTTGCCGACCGAATCGTCGGAATTGTCGCATTGGGGACACGGTTGGTTCGACCAATGGAGCTGCGTCTCCGTCTCGAGGAACTGGACAAGAAGAAGATGTTCTGGATGCATGGAATACGAGATGTACGAGTTCCCATTGAAGATGGATGGGCTGTAGCTCACTTGTTTGAAGGAGCTGGTTGGAGCGTCGAACTGGTTGAACATCAAAAGGGGCATATGATTCCCACAGAGCATCATGATGTGCTCAAAGATTGGCTTGATGACTTTGTCAGTTGATTGGATATTTGCTGAGTTCATCGAAGCCGCCGATGAAAATTCGATCCTCTCCACGAATGTCGAAGATGACTGGGACGGTTCGGTGCATCGTTGCTTCAACAACCTCGTCACGAAGGGTACGTGGATGTTCATCGAATGAGACTTCAACAAACGGTTGTTCTTTTTGTGTCAGCAATCGTTTTGCAGCCGTGCAATAACCGCAAAATCGCCCTGTAAAAACAAGGAAGTTTCCTTTGTGTTGATCAAGCAGTTCAGTGAACATGACTGTGGTACAATGGCTGACTTATTTCAAGGCATGGTAACTTAGATGAAACCAACTGTTGAAATAGAATATTGCCATCGTTGTAGCATGGATTCCTATGTCTTGGTTCTTGCAGCATCATCAGGAAAGAATCTTGTCCTTGCTCAGCGATTTTCTGAATCCTTTGAGAAAAAAGGCATGAATGCAAAAATCATTGACCTGACAACGCTTCACTGGCCCGTCTACACGCCTGAATTGGATGGAGACAGCGACAAATCTCCCGACACATCTGAACTTTCATCACTTATTCTCAACTCATCAGCTCTGGTTGTATGTGCTCCAGAATACAACGGGGTGATGCCTCCTGCTCTCAACAATACGATCGCATGGCTTTCCGTGGAATCGGATGATTTCCGTCAATTGTTCAACAATCGGACGGTTTTGCTTGCAACACACAGTGGCGGTGGAGGTGCACACTGTCTCATGGCCATGCGCCATCAATTCTCATTCCTTGGTAGCAACGTCATTGGCCGTTCCCTGACCCTGAACAAATCAAAACCGTTCTCTCAAGAGACCATGGACGATCTCATACAACGCGTTCTACGATAACCTGTTTGTTTGTTGACGAATCGTCGCATGGCCAACGGTTATGAACAAGAGGTGATACGGCAAGTCATTGGCTCGTGTGGTGTAGCCAGGTCCATCATCGCGGGTTTTCATCCCGCTGACCCGGGTTCGAATCCCGGCACGAGCACCTGGATAACTTTTGCAAACACTTTGTAACGTTAGGTATAGATAGTTCTGCCGAGAACCTATCATAAAGGGTATTCCGATGCTATCGCAAATGCAATTCAACATTCAATACGAAGATGCCATTGACCTCCCATCGGGCGAACTTGTGAACGTTTTTGAGAAGCTCTCGTTTATTCGAATCATTGAGGTGCTTGAACAATCACCTGTCATGTTGTTCAGTGCAACGTTGATGAAGCATCGGTCGATCGAAGATGTCAACACCATTCCTGCTATGGAATTGAAAGATGTCCTTTCTTCAAATGGTAGGGATGTTTTGTTCTCAACACGCATGAGCGGTCCGATTGCCCGCTTGATTGTCAGCCAACATGATGCATGGCCAATTGCGCCAATTCTCATAGAATCGAAACAACTCGTGCTCTCCATGCAAGGAACGCCGCAAGGACTGTCCACATTTTTGAACAAGGTCAAGAAATTGATTGGTGCACGTTTTACTCTCACAGTGAACAAATCCTACCAAGGCGAATGGCTAACGGCTCCGAACATGTCTCCTCGTCGAAAACAAGTTCTGGAAACCGCCATCCACATGGGGTATTATGATCATCCACGGCAATGCAAACAGCAAGATATCGCCATTCAAATGAATCGAAAACAAGGCACCATCGCTGAGCACCTCCTTCTCGCTGAAGGCAACATTCTCAAGGCTTGGTATGACCAATCCCGCAACTCAGATTAATTGACGAAGAGCACCGAGTCCTGCAAACAGGAAGATGGCTCCAGCCAAGCACCGGATCATGAATTTTCCACGTCGCTCATGTCGAAGCGTATCCATGAGTTTGTGCCCCGTTATAGTCCATAGAATCATCGAAAGCAATCCAGCTGTTGTTGTGATGGATGTGATGAGCAAAATACCTTTCATTCCTCCACCAAATCCTTGCAAAAATTCAATCATGATCACGGAAACAAATACCCATTCTTTACCGTTGATGAATTGCAAAAGAATGCCATGACGGAAGTCCAACAACTGTATGTCTTGATCAACTGACAGCTGATCAATCGGAAGTCGTAAAATCACAACGCCAAGCAGAACAAAGAACAGCAAACCAAACCACTCCAAGAATGCAAAGAGCAAGGATTCCTTATCGATCCGTTCAACCGTCACTCCGATAATCAGATGGACCATGATGAAACCAATGACCATGCCAACCAACAAGGAGACATTGCTTCGTGCGCCATGAACTGCAGAGTGTGAAATAGCAGTGATGTTGTTTGGCCCCGGTGTGAAAATTCCAACCGCAAGAATGGTCAAAAGACCAAAAATCGCTTCCGTTTCAATAGCCAATGTATCACCGCTTAGATTGCATCCGATGTTGACGTTGTTTTTCCATTGAGCCACCACAAGAAGCCTGAAAGCACTGCGAGGAGGATAACTGCCATGATGACTTCATGGTCAAGCAACCACTGTACTGCATCCATGGCAGCATCTCCGTAGCGATAAATCAGTAACGCTTCCAAGCCAAATCGAAGTCCCCTACCAAAGATCCCAGCCACAATAAATGGTTGCAACTTCATATCACTCGCACCTGCAATCCATCCAAACACCTTGTAGGGTAGGGGCGAAACTGCAGCAATGAACATGCCAAGCGTGCCGTATCGCTCGAACAGTGCTTCGAGTCGATCTCGGTGATGAGGTTTACCAAAGCGATCCAAGAGTTTCGTTCCATACCGCTTTCCAATGGTATGTCCAATAACGGCACCCATAACTGACGAAAGTGTAACGATGGTCCATAGCCATAACAACGCGCTCGGACTGTTTCGCTCCTCATAGGCCATGGGAAGAAACATCACGTCTGGCGGTATAGGTTGGATAATTGCCTCAGTGAACGAGAGTAAGGCGAGTGCAAATGGTCCAAACTGATTGAAGAAGTCAAGAATGAATTCTTCTCCAATCATGCACCAAGGTATTGATACGGATTCTTGAGGCTATGGGTTATCGACGTCTTCTTTACGGGTATTCGACACCATCTGCTTATGGCCGTCCTCGATACCAGTGCTCTGCTCAATTGGCCAATCGAGCGGTGTCGAGGGCAGCTTGTTTCAATTTTGCAACAACAAGAGTTGTCTCGTGTCGATGAGCAACGATGGATGCTGATCGAATCACTGGATATGGATTGGAGGACGGCCAGTGACGAAGCGCGACAAACAATACTCGACATCGCTGCAAAGACAGGTGATTTACCACGTCTTTCTGATGTTGATATCGATCTTCTCGCTCTTGCCCACGCCAACAACACCAATCTTGTGACGGACGATTACCGCATGAAAAACGTAGCAAGAGAGGCTGGAATCGATGTTCAAGGCATCATGACAAAAGGTGGAAAGAAGCAATGGAAATGGATGTTAAAGTGCATCGGATGTCGGCAAACCGAAGAGGTCTCGGCCGAGGCCCATCGCTCAAAACACGATGATGTGAAAGCCTGTGATCGATGTGGCGCTCCGATGAAACTCAAGCGAGCGTAATCACTCTTCATCGCTCAAGGATTCAAGGGCGGTGACTTTCTTCTCGAGTTCAGCAGCAGCCATACCCGTTGGATCAATTCCAACGGCCTTTGCCCGGTCCATGAGAACTTGATCAGGAGTTTTTCCTCCTGCTTCAAGGTCAGTGATTGTTGCCGCCGTTGTTGCTTCTGTTAGTCCCTTATGGAATTCTCCTTTGGAACGGCCAAGGGCGTTCGCCATCTTTGGAAGACGTTCTGCTCCAAAGAGAATGAAGAAGATACCAAGAAGAATAATGATTTCAAGTGGTCCTGGACTAAAAGCCATGCAGTTCCCCAAGTAGCCCTAGAGGTTAAGCCTTTCAAGACTTGCCATCACGCAGCGTGCAATCTTTGGATTCAACCACCAGACACTGGTGGAAGAAGAGCCACTTCATCTCCACGCTGGCAATGGACATCGACCGGGCAGCGTTCTCCATTCAAGGCAACAGCCAATCCTTGGCCAAGCCAATGCCCCATCTCGAGTTCAACAACAATCTCCTCGATGCTGAGATTCTCCCTCCACTCAACTTTGGTCGTACGTGAACCAATGGCTTCTGCAATCGGTCCAAATGCGAGCACGCGCACGTATCCTGCTGACATGGACCAAGGTTGATGCGGCAGTTTATCAATACGTAGCCGTATGGTGCTTCATGGCGTTCGCACTACACGCTCAAGGACTTTGGAAATTGTACGAGTCTGGAGAGTCGGTTATTCAGGCTGTCCAGGACGTATCTCTCTCGATTAGGCAAGGGTCAATGGTGGCCATCATGGGCCCCTCTGGCTGTGGAAAAACCACGTTGCTCAATGTGCTTTCAGGTATCGATGAACCCAATACAGGAACAGTCATGATCGAAGGAGAGAATCTCTACGGCTCGAGCGATGATGATCGAACACGCGTGCGAGGTAAGCACATGGGGTTCATCTTCCAAGAGTTCAATCTCCTCCCTGTCATGACTGCCTTGGAAAACGTCGAGTTACCGTTGCTCATTCAAGGAAAATCGGCGAGTGACGCACGTCAAGAGGCAACAAAAGCGCTCACAGCAGTTGGTTTAGGAGACCGCCTTGAACACCGGCCTGCTGAGCTTTCTGGTGGTCAACAACAACGGGTTGCTATCGCTCGAGCTGTTGTCCACAGGCCCGCAATCGTGCTTTGTGATGAACCAACTGGAAATTTGGATGCTGAGACTTCCGCTTCGATCATCCAACTTCTGCGTACGTTGTGCCGAGTAGGAAACACCACGTTCCTCATCGTTACACACGATGAATCGATTGCTCAGCAATGCGATTCCATTCGGCGAATGTCCGATGGTCGTTTTCTTGAGGATGTTGCCGAGGAGGAATAGTTGTGTTCCTTGTGTTGTTCCTTTCGCTTCTTCTTATCGTTGGAGCGTCTGTGACAGCATTTGGCTTGCGAAAAGAGTGCTCGAGAGGGGCTCGAGCATTGCTTGTTGTGGCACCACTCATTGACGGCCTTCTCTCCTATTCCATACTGGTGTGGCTTGGCTTTACGTCGATGAACGGTTTCGTAGGAGGACTCATGTTCGGGCTCCTGAGTTTGCTTGGGATTCAAGCAATGGTCTCACCTAGACGTCTGCTTGCATTTCGATTGGCTTGGCAACAACTCATTCGAAAAAAACGTCAGGCCGCACTCCTTATGGCAGGATTGATGATCGGCTCTGCCGTCATATCTTCATCGCTCATCGTTGGCGATTCTCTCGACCAAACTGTTCGTGAAGAGGTCGAAGCAGCTTGGGGTGATACCGACCTTTTCATTTCAGGATTTGATGCAACTTCTGGACAAGTCATCGAAATCCCTCAATCCATTGTCTCGGATATTCGTAATGCAGATCTGACCGGTCTAGATGATGTCCAAGCAGGGAGAGTTGTTTCAACATCTGTCCTAACTTCGGATGAACGAGCAAATCCAAGCGTCGCTTGGTTTGCCCTTGAACACCGTGAGAACGTTGTTATTGGTTCGAAGTCAAAGGGGTTAACGTGGTTTGAATTGGGAGAGATGAACCGTTTCTCAACGTCACCCAAAATTGTCGTTAATCAAGCGTTTTCGGATGAACTTGAAGTGGGTGTTGGCGATGAGATTCAGCTTGGTTGGTTCGTTCAAAATCAAAACGGAATCGAACGAGTAGAAGAGAATTTCAGCATCGAACAAGTCGTTGCGATGGCGGGTCAAGGACAACTTGCAGGGACAACCACACCTGCCGTGTTTACCGATCTTTCGACCGCTCAAGTCTTACAACAGTCAGAGGGCAATGTTACATCCATTCGTATTTCCTTGGAGGGTGAAAAAGAAGAACGTGCCGACGTAAATCCAATCATCGATTCCATTGGTGAAACACTCAATCAAAGTATAGGCGTTGAGGAATCAGGTTTGCAGCTCATTTCAGAAAACAACGCTCTTACCGTTGCTTCGACCAGTGGATTGGGACGACTATCGCCTCGAATTGTTGACAGTCTTTCTGAAAATCGGAGTTCGTTGGCAGCCGACGCCGCCTTGATGGAGGTGCTTCAAGTTCCACTGATTGGCCTCGATTCCGAATCATCCAACCTTCTCACACTTGCTGATGGTGATGTCGATGGAATTCTCGTTGAGAGTGATGCATTGTGGCATTGGGGTGCAGGTGGATTCGGCTTTGAAACCAATCAATCCTCATGGATTTGGCGTGTTCCGAGCGGTGAAATTCTCAACGATGTTTCCATTCACGGTGGCCTCGGTTTTGGGGCCTATGGTGATGGAATTGTTCTTGCCAACCTTTCCAATGATGAGGAAACATCGTTCGTTCTTGAAGACAAAAATGTTGTCGCCGTCGCCTCAGAATCAACAGCATGGTTTGCTATCGAAGAGGGGTCCTCTCGTTCGTTATGGTACGGGAATATTGGTGATGACGATGTGAGCGAATCGGTACTGGATCTCGATGTACCATCAACCGTCCTTGACTGGGAGCTGCAAATGGACAACGCTCATCTCTACCTTCGTATCGAGGGTCTTCTCAGTGAATCGTATTTCATGCAATCTCTCGACAATCTTCAGCAAGCGTTTGTCGAAATAGATCCATCGGAATGGCCATCTGATTTGAATCAAGAACCAGAGGTCTGTACCGGCTCAGGCGCTGAATTCAATGCAACACATGCATGGTGCATCGAAGGCTCTGGGCTTGTCCTTCGGTCCATGGAAGATGGATCTGTACGATCGATGCGACTTCCCGTCCTGTCGGATGCTGGTGGATTTGGAACGTTGCCACAAATGTTTTTTGCGTTTGATGGTGATGCTTCAACGCTTTCAGTTCAACAAGGAGAATTACGCATTGGAGAGCGTCTTTATCCAATCTCAGAGGTCGACAATGGCACCATGAGAGCATCTGGCTTGTTTCAATACGCATTCGGTTCAGACAAATCGTTGAATCTAACAATCAACGGTTCGTTCGTCGATGATGAGCGTCTATCCTCGTTATCTGAGTTGGATTCAGTTATCCTTGGACTGGTCAATATGAGCGATGCTGAGGTGCTGGCTACCGCTGATGAGCGAGAACGATCGATGCTTATTTTGAGCAACGTTTCTGATGATGAAATTGCCAACGTGAAACAACACCTGGATTCACTCGTTGGCGTTGATGAATTGTTTCTTTCGGTGCAAGCCGTCAAAATCGATGCACTCGAACAAGCAGAAGCATCCTCAGGCGTCCTTTCAGCGATGTTCCTTGTGTTCGGCTCCTTCACCATCGCATCAGGCATATTGCTCGTCGTCACGATTGTTACGATGCTCGTCGACGTTCGGCAAAAGGAGTACGCGACGGTTCGAGCACTCGGTATGACGCGTTCGGATCTTCGCTACATCGCCATGATTGAAGGGTCCATTGCTGCATTGATTGGTTGTGCCTTTGGTTCACTGATTGGTGTTGGCCTTGCCTGGCTGATTGGAATTGGGTTTTCGAGTGTTTTTGCTACTGCAGGGGCAGATGTTTTCTCCTTCCATGTCGATGCATCCTCGATTCTTTCGGGATGGTTTTGGGGCTTCCACCTCGCCATGTTAACCTTGTTTGCTGCTGCTCTCTGGTCATCAAGAATGATCATCGTTCACGCATTGAAAGACGTACCAGCTCGTGTGCCAAAACATGTTCCTTGGGGGTTGTATCTTCTTGTTATCGCTGCATTGGGCATGGTCTTTGTCACCGCAGGGATGTTTATCCTCGGAAGTGGTGCATTGGCGCACAGTGTGTGGATTGTTCTCGGGTGTTCAATCATAATACTAATTTGTCCGATTCTGTTCTGGATTGTCCCTGTACTGAAAGCGAAACGTTCCCCAGATGGTTCGCTCCCAACCTTCCGTGAAGCGCCCCGGAAAACGATTGGATTCATCGGTGTGTTCCTGCTCATATGGACTGGACTGCCATCGTCATTGGACCCGATTCGGGCGGGTTTGACGCCAAATGAGTTTTCCTTCATTGTCATCGGCTTGGTTCAAGTCTTTGCAGGTGTTTTTGTTCTTGCGGCGTTGGCGCCTCTCATGATTCGTGGAATGCTTCGTCTCGCTTCGTTTCGAAGTGGGCCCGTTGTGCCTGTTGCCCTCTCGTATCCGTTGCACAAACCACTTCGTACGGCGGTGGTTATGGGAATGTTCTCCATCACAGTCTTTTCCGTCATCGTTCTCAGCGGATATACCTTGCAGTTCGAGAATTACTCCAGTTCGTTTGTTGAAGAATCAGAAGGCGAATTTGAATTGATGCTTTCAGCATCTCGATCCCGCCCGCTGCAGTTGGAAATGCCGCTTGAAGACTGGGGGCTTGAGCATGCCAACATCGGCAACATCGATTCGGTCGGGCGTGTCTACCGAGCACAAGCGTTCATTGAGAATCAAGAGGAAGACCGATCGCCTTACGTTCTGCGGGGTGTCGACAATGACTTCGCAGAGCATGGTGGTCTTCCGCTCCACATTTGGGATTCATCTCTCGGCGATTCATCCGATCAAGCATGGTTAAGCATGCTGAATCGTGGCGATGTCGTCTTTGTTGATGCTTCCTTCGGATTGGAATCTTCTCTTGATGGTACAAGTGTTGGCGTCTTCTCGGTCAAAGTAGGCGAGAACATCACCATCATCGACGCTCAACAACCTAGCCATCGACGGGAAATGATGGTTGGTGGCATTCTTGAACAATCCTCCTATCTGTTCTCTGCAGGTGTTTGGATGCCTTCAGAACCAGTTGTCGAACAATACGATGGAAGTTTAACTCGCGTGTATGTTTCAGTAAGGGAGGGCAGTGTCGCCTCGCCTGACTTTGACTCGAGTGATGTACGCTATTTTTCAGCCGCAGGAAAATCTGCTGGTGAGCGTGAAGCTGCAACGGAACTCGCCGAAGATCTTCGAATGGATTTGGAACGAGAGGGTGTTGATGTCTCATTGATTGCAGAAGACGTTGCGCTGATTCAATCGTTGGTCCTTTCAATTTTAGCACTCTTTGAGGGATATCTTGCCATCGGATTGATCATTGGGATTGCCGGAATTGGTGTCGTCACGTATCGCTCCGTCTCGGAGAGAAGAAAACACATCGGTATGCTGCGTGCACTGGGATTCACCCGAGGCATGGTCATGCGCGTCCACCTGATCGAAATTGGATGGCTTTCGCTTCTTGGTATCTTAAACGGCATTGTTGTTGCTCTGATGTTCCATATTGGCCTTCATTCAGCCATTTGGGAGAAAGAGGGCGCGAACCTCGTCTTACCTTGGTCGACAGTGGGATGGGTTCTTACTGGTGGAGCTGCCTTGGTGTACCTCGCAACGTTTTCGCCTGTTCGCACAGCATCGAAGATTGAGCCATCCGAGGCACTACGGTCTTCTGCCTGAGGAAGAAAACGGGTTGCTGTAGAGCAACTTATCGCGAATTATTTTAATTCAGTAATCCAATTATAATCGCACCCATAGTATAAATACGTCCTTTGGCGTAGGGCGAGATACCGCCCTTATTGGAGGATATGACATGAGAAAAATTACCCCTGTAATGCTCGTGCTGTTGTTGGTAGCTAGCCTAATGGCAAACATCGACATCACACAACTAGAAACGACCGAAGTGATCGAGGAAGCCGGTGCCCGAAGTGGCGCAGACGCAGAACTCGTTGCTATTACTTCACCGAAAGAAACCCAGTGCAACCCTGAGTGCCGCAATGAAATCTTTGTTGGTCAAGAAACCACCTTCGAAGTCTTCATCCAAAACTCAGGAGATCAAGCCATTACCGAACTTGGCTACAAAGCCGCGGTTTGGATTGCTGACGGCAATGGAAACCCATTGATGCTGGCAAAGGATGCATCTGGTGCGGACATCGAGTTCGACAACCCGGACGTCATTTGTGACGACGTCAGCGTCTGTGATGACCAGACGCTTGCCGCTGGTGCTGTGTTCAAGGGCGGAAAGACCACCCTCCAATACGGTGGAGGCGACGCAACTTGGACACCTGATGCTGGTATCTATGTTATCCAAATCGAAACCTACTCCGCCGAAGATGTCGACCCAGGAAACGATGTCCAGCAAGTCTACGTCGAAGTTGTTGACTACCTCGATGTCGAGATCGACATCGCATGGACAGATGGCTCCGTCGTCGCAACAGGAGAAGGTGTCAAGAACTTCGAAGTGAGCGTCAAACTCAACGGTTCGAGTGATTTCATCACACACAACTTGACCATGGAAATTGATGTTTCCGGTGATGTTTCGGCCGCATCTGGACAGGACATTGCTGACCTGAAGTCCGCAACACTCGGTACCTTGGTCCATTCTGTCAACGTTGGTACCGATCAACTTGTTCTTGTTTACCAAAACGAGACTGACCCAACTGACAACCTTACCGAAGTTCGAACCATTATGTCGGACGATGTCAGTAACGGTGTTTGGACCTACACAGGGTCCGTCACACCAGACACAAGCAACACTGAAGCAGCCTACAGCGTTGACGTCTCCATCGGGGGCTACTCGCTCTACGGTCAGTTTGAGTCTTGTATTGACACAGTGGAACTCAACTCCACCGATGCAGAAGGAAATCCGACGACAACAACAGAAGTCTATGCGAACTTCTGTGAAGAATCGTTTAACAAGGACGATATCACCAGCAACAACGCTGATGAAATCACAGGAACTCTCAGCACTTTCCACGACATTCGCATCTCGATGTTGACCGTCAACCAGGGATACAACAACGACGGAACAGGTATTGCAACCTTCACTGTCGGAGCTGGTGAGCCAGGCGATCTTTCAGTCGGCACATCCTACATCGACGCTGCTGTTGAACACCGTGGCTCCTCTGTGACCGAATTGTACGATTGGAATGTTACCTTCACTATCACCAACACCGACACAAGCGAAGTTATCACTGAGACTGTGAACTCCTGTCTCCAAGGTATCGAACCATCCTACAACTACGCCAAGCTCGGAACAGGCCCAGAGGCGTTCGACCAAGGGCACGCTTGTACCATGGTTGAGTTCGATGTTGGAACCTACACGATCGAAGCGAACTTGGTTTTGGAAGGCAAGACTACCGACCAGAAGCCAAGCAACAACCTCGTCACGATGGAGAAGGAAGTGCGAAACAACCTTCCAGTTATCTCCTCACTCGACCTTGTCACACAAGGTGACCTCTTCCTCGGCATGGAAAACATGCTCGAGTTTGAAGTCTCTGTCTTCGACGCTGACGATGTCACAGGCGAAGGACTCACCTACTCTTGGGTTGGCGGCGCAGAAAGCGTTGTCCTCGCAGGATGTGGCGGAATGGGCGGTGTTGCACGAACATGCACCACTCCAATCATCCAAGACTTCGTTACGACCTTCCCGGTCGTCGTTACCATCACCGATGCTCATGGCGGTGAAGTAAGCGAAGAAATCATCATCGAGATCTGGAACGATGCAGTCGCAACAGACTCAACTGTTAGTGGTATCACCATGGATTACTCCTTGACCTACTTTAGCAAGGCTGCCTACAGCATCACCGTTACTGATGGTGACGCAGATGACTGTGCAAGCATCGATTTGCCTGATCCTGCTGGCCAACTCGGTGATTTGCTCAGTGGCAAGTACACGCCAATCGCAGTCATCGATTACTCGCCTGCTACCAACTACGGTGCAAACGACGTTCTCGCTCAGAGTATTGACTTGACGTTTGATTCTGGACTTGGTGCAACATCTTTGTGGTACTCCACAAGTTGTGCCAACCCTGCGCTAACTCAACTCATTGCTGATGGTGCAACCAACAGCGAAGACGACTCGACAAAGTCCGTCCTCTCCGCTGTACTCTCCGGTGGAACTCTGCCTGCTGGACAGTTGATGTTGATCGACTCTCCTCTCCAAGCAAAGGACCCTCCAAGCGCATCCATTGGCAGTTTCAATGCTGCTCCAGGAATGGGTGGAGACATCACCATGAACTGGGGGCTTGAAGGTACGCCACTTGCAGGTGACAAGATTTCAGTCAGCATCACTGACGCATCAGGTTCCGCTTTCGAAGTGGATCTCGACCGAACCGTCGTTACATACACGTACAGTGGTTCTTCCACAACACACGGTGAATCCTACGACATCGAGGTTGCAGTCTGCAACAACGATGGACTGTGCAGCACGCCTATCGGTCAAGCGACCGTTGTTGCTGACAAGGAAGTCGAAGGCGCTACAGCAACTGGCGTGAACGTCAACGTTGCTGGTGACAAGTGGACTTTGACCTGGAGCATGGATGGTAACGCTGACGATGTTGCTTCATGGAATCTCTGCTACAAGAACCGAGAAGCGTTTGAAGCCATCAACATGCCAACCACCTGTGTCAATACAGGCAGTGCAGATGTCATGACTGCTGATGTAATGATTCCAACCACCGGCCAAGGTACAATGCACTTTGCGGTTGTACCAGTCGACGCACTCGGTAACGCAGGATTAGCAGCATCCACAGGTGCTGCTGGCGCTGATGCTTCGTACGTCAACGAGGTCGATGGTGGAGAAATCATCGACGACAACACCGATGGTGACGATGCTTCCAGTGGCGAACTACCAGGTTGGACCTGGGGAGCTATCGGTGGCGTTGTTGTCGTTGCCTTCATCGCTGGAGCCTTTATCCTCTCACGAGGCGGTGGCGACGGCGAAGACAAAGACTGGGATTACTGATTCCAGGAACACGACCGAACAGTCGTAATCTGTGCGCACAGATGCACAGGAGCCGCCAGAGAGGGCGTTCCGGCGCCCTCTCTGGCCTTTTTTTTTTGATATTCTTCTACTCTCTATCTTTCAAATTCGATCGATGAAGATTATTTAAAATTTAGAATAAAAATAAATGTTCATTTTACAAACTGTTTGTACCAGAGAGATAGAAAAATCGCTTCCAGTATAACGTTTTATTTACCATTTGAAAAGTAGAATTCAAACATTTTGCACCCGAACTCCTATAAGTGGCGGAGAACGTGGTTGCATTTGCATACAGTCCGTATGGAGTGAATGACTATGTTGGGAAACAAGAATAAGAAAACGAAAACCGCAATGGGTGGAATCGGAATTGCCGTTCTACTATGTGCTTTGATGGCCTTCATGCCAATGACAAGCCTAGTGGACAACACCGCAACCGAAACTGTCAGCAATGCTGAGATCGTCTCAGAAGTAGACGATTTCTTCAAGTTGCCAGCCGCCATCGAACAAACAACCTATGAGTATGATGCCGCTCAGGAACTTCTGGGCATGAGGCAGGCGAACACAAAGGGATTCCTCACTGAGGATGGCAGAATTGCACAGCTCACAAGCGATGAGCCAGTGCACTATCTCGCCGACAGTGGGGCCTTTGAGGACATCAACCTCAACATCATGGCAACGCCTGAAGGGTGGGAAGTGAAGGAGAACACCTTCACAACCACGTTCGGGGCTGAAGTTGCCAACGGTGTAAGCATCCAAGCAAACCAGTTCGTCGATCCAATCGTCACTGGTTTGAACCCAATGCTCGTTACCATCGATATCACAGGAACCGCACC
>JAYOBT010000061.1:0-5128 GCA_038105035.1 Candidatus Poseidoniales archaeon
GATTCTCACCTATCAATGTCTCCTCGAATCACATATCCAACCCTTCTTTGGGAGTTACAATTATCGGCCCATATTTGAAATGCTGAACATCCTAACGCTGTTTGTGGTCGAGCGGTTTCAGGTCCAATCTCGCTCTCCTTTTGAGATTCATCAAATACTCACGCGTTTGGAAAAAACGCCTGAGACAACCGTTGATTGTGAATTGTATCTCCCGGAAGGAGACGGTCCATTCGGATGCGTTGTTGCTCTCCATGGAAGTTTAGGATGGGCTGACCATCATCAGGATCACATCAATGGATGGTTAAGCGCAGGTCTTGCTGTGTGCAAGGTCAATTCTTTCATTTCAAGGTCCATTGAGACAACCGCAGATGACCAGCTTTCCGTCACTCATGCAATGATGCTCGTGGATGCGTTTCGCGCCCGTGCAGTGTTGGAAAAGCACCCCAAAATTGGCAAGATTGGTATCTCTGGATGGAGTTTGGGTGGAACCGTTGCTTTGTATTCATCTTGGATGCCAATCATTGACGTTCTTGGTACGCCATTTGATGCTCATTTACCGTTCTATCCTGCAGCCCATCTGCGACCTGACATCAAGGAATGGACCGATGCACCGAAGTTGATTCTCCATGGTGCTGCAGATGACTGGACGCCCGTTCACTTCGTTGAAAGTCTCTTGACCCAACTACCGAATGCGAATGTGAAGGTCTATCCAGATGCACACCACTCGTTTGATTGCGAGCATGAATACACTCGTCTTCCGAATGCGGTTCATTTGAAGAAACGAACCATTCGAATCAACAAGAAGGGATCAATGTCTGGAAAACTCTTCTTGGGTCTTCACTTGCCTCTCAACAAGCGCTGGCAACGGCGATGGATTATTCGAATTTTGAGAAATCGAGGTGCTACGGTTGAAGGCAACCCTGAAGCCCGTGCAGACGCTCTCGTTCGGTCGAAGGAATTTTTTGTTAAGCACCTGTAGGCACTAACTTCAAGACTTGAGAATCGTTGAGATGTCCATGATTGGAGAGGCTTTCTGGGAAAATCCCGAGGAAGAAAAGACACTCGTACAAGAATCGAAACAAGAAGAACCTGCTCAAGAACAATCCCAACCACCTTTGAACGATTTGGTGGACCATTCCAACGAGGAATCTTCCTCTTCCGAAGAGCCATCGCATCCTGCTCTTAAGGCGATTAAAGGGATAGTGACTCTTGTAGTTCTTTCTTTGATCTTGTGGAATAGTCTTGGACATGCTTTCCTTCTGGAGACAGAATCCACAGATTATACGAATGAAGCGATGTCATGGCCAATCACCTCAGTACATGTCGCTTCAGAAATTGAAGTATGGACTGAAGAGGTGAGTTGCGGAGATGAAAGCACATGTTATGAGGACTTTTTCACGGCAAATCTAATCCTTAACTGTGCCTTGCTGGGTGATGGAAACTACTCATGTGGTCCTGAGGTTGAGAACGGTACGTTGATTCAAACGAATCTTGCTTGTAAGCCAAATCATAGTGTCTTCGCTACAGGAACGTCTCAATACAGCACCAGTGGCCCGATGCCCAATCCTTGCATAGCAGTTGACGCCATATGGGATTGGGGGCATGGCGGCTATGGCTTCCCTCAACAATACTTCGACGAGCGATACGAAGATCCTTGGGAAGTCTACGATACAGAATGCAGGTGGCAAAGTGAACCAAACGATGAGCCATATTGGAATTGTTATTTCGATGATGGTGAATACGATACATGGTGGTACCACTGTGAGTTTGCTTCCAACGAATCGCTCTGGTTTTGTATCGATGCCTTTGGCCCCGAGGCATCCTCTGAGGACAACCAGAACGCATCAGAACGTCCCGAAGGTTCGGCTGAAGAGATTCTCTCTGAACTATCTGGTGACCTGCTCGAAGTTCGATACGATCCTTCAGACCCAACTCGAGTATACATTGGTGACCCTGGAGATGCACCAAGCAACCAGATGGGATTTGTCATCGGTTTCATCATCTTAGGAGTCGCAGTGTTGATTGGCATTGTCCGTGTCGTTATGATGGCAGCCGATAAATCAAAAGACATTGCATAGCACACATGTTCTGAATGATCGGCTCTGTTGGAATACAATCTAACATCCTCCAATGTGGGCGTTGTAGAATTTTGTTGAGGAACATTAAATGAGCAAGTCCATCGGATGTGATACGTGGTATCTTCCTCAATCAAACTGATTCTCGCAATGAGTTTCAGTGCTTTGTTCTTGATTGGAGCATCGCTGCCAGGGATTCTTTCCTCAGGTCCATTTTCCGAAGAGACAACACCCGCACCTGAGGAACTTGAACAACTTTCTGAACATGTTCTCCTCATCGTTGTCGACGGTGTTCCTCGAACAGTATTTGATGATCCTGAGATGATGCCATTTGTGGCCTCATTCGAGAGTTATGGTGTCAAAATCCCAGTTTTAACATCGGAATTGACGCTGACCGGTGCCTGTGTGAAAGAAATGGCGACAGGCCGCCATGCATCGCCGCTCGATGCGATTCGAAACTGGGATGTCTCAAATGAAGTGAAAAACGATCCATTCTATCATACTGCCAATCGTGGAGATTCTGTTGCCTTTTCCGGATTTTATGTTTGGAACAACCTCTACCCAGATGCCATGTTCACACATCGAACCTCAGCAGACTACGGGTTTGAGGACATTCGAGAGGCTGACAATGAAGCCTTGGCCGTTGTTGATGAATGGCTTGAATCAAGTGAGCATCATTTGATGGTCACGCATCTCGGTGGTACGGACCATGCTGCCCATATTTACGGTCTTGAATCACCAATCTACAAAGAAAGGATGCAGGAATTGGATGGACAACTGGAATCTGTTTTCCGTAATGCGCCTGAAAACTGGACGGTCATTCTCACTGCTGATCATGGACTTACGAAATACGGTGGGCACGCACTAGGGACGGGTGCTGTTGCAGAGGAAGTGTATCTTTTTGCTCATGGCCAAGGAATTCGTACACCTACAACGCTTACCGAACCAATGGAACAGCGCGACATCTCAATGTTGTTGTCAGCACTGTTGAAGGTTGACTTACCGGTAACCAGTGATGCAAGGATTCCAATTGACGCGCTGGACGTTGATGTTGAACAGCAGACAATTCTGGAAGAGTGGAATTGGTTGAACGTGCTCGCCCACAATGAACTGGTCGAGAGCGAATTTGGAACAGGTTTGGATGGCCTAACCGATGATCCTGAATGGGCACTGCTTGAGGAAGAGTTTGTGTCCATACCATTCCTTCAGATTGCTCTGACGCTGGTGTTGTCAATGGTATTGTTCTATGCCATGTATCGTTCCATACCCGAAGAAAGCGTCACCATTACTTCCAGTCGTTTGCAGATGGTGTCATTGTTGACTTTTTCCATTGGTTTCTACGTTTTGGTGTTCCATATGAGGGACTCAAGTGAGTTCGTTTCTGGTCGTTGGTTAAGAAAAATCCTCGGTTCGTTCACAGTGTTGTTGGTTGTTTTGTATTTCATAGTCAACAAGAACTTCCGCTATCGCAACGAAGTCCCGATGTTCATCATTGGTCTATCGATGATCATGTTCTTCTATCCAGAGATGCGATTTTCGATGGTCATAGCAGCAGCAGCACCTTTGGGATTGTACCTTCTTCGTCACAGCAAAGAACATTTCAGTACTTCAGAACGCTGTTTTCTCACAGTGTTCTTTTTCCTTTGTTTCTATCAATTGATTGATTATATTCCGCGCTTCTTCACAGGGCTCTCATTGCAAGCTCTGGTCAACATAGATCTCCTCTACAAACCGATGCAACGCATTGTGCTTTCTTCAATCCCATCTGCATCTTTTTCATCCTTCGTTATCGTGTCCGTTTTTACGTTGTCCTTGTTCGTCAATCAGGAAGAAGACCGGTTTCAAGTCGAATGGAAAGGAATTTCTGCCATGGGTCTTATCTTCGGTTTAACCGTCCTACAAACAACATTGACAGATTTGATTCTCATTGTTCTCATGCTAATATGTGCTCTTACATCGTTCATTCCCAAAGTTCGTGCGATGGTGATTGACCAGCTTTCGATGCAACCTTCAGAGATCATTCTCATCGTTTGGGTTGGAGCAACATGGGGTTACTTCCCAGCATTCACAGTTCTCATCTTTGCGAGGACACTTCCGAAAATGCTCAACATGCTTTCCAGTTCAGTGAATGTTGAACAGGATTCTCTTCATCATCGGATTTCGAATGCAATGTTAGCAGTATCTCTTCTGTACTGCATTTGGCTTAATTTCTCTTTGCTTACACCGCTTGGACTTCTTGAATTCAATCCAAGCAAGGTCATTGTGACTGGAGGATTTTTCGGTGCTCGTTCTGATCCAGCCATTGCATGGATGGGTATGATGATCCTCTTCCCGCCGCTGTACGCTCTAGGGTTCATGCTCTACCGTATCGGTGCTGAAGTTGGTATGAGTGACACATTGCTGATGTTCTCGTTCTTCCTTCTCTGCCATGCTGCATCGTACTGGTCAGGTTTGTTCTACACAGAATATTTCGTCATGCTCACAACAGCCTCGATGTTTTACGCAGGAATTTTGCTCATGGGAGGAATCTCCTCAGTTCTACTTCGTGTTCACCCATCAAGGTCATTGAATTGAATTCATTCGTATGCTATAGAGTGTTCAAACCACATCTTCCAAAGCTCATTTCCATATTCTCCGTCCGTTGCACTGAAGAAGTAATGGCCATTGTGAACAAGAGAGAGTGAAAATCCAGGCATGGAATTGCCGTCAGGGCCATTGGTTCCCGCATTGGCTTTGTTGATATTGGCTACTTGCCATATCGATTGATCCGTTGGGTTGTATGCCCACAATTCACGACCATGCTCTTCCGTTGTAGCATCAAAGTAAAGGATACCATTCACGTCTTCAATGATACCGATGTCAAGTGTACCTGTTGAGGTTGGAGGGATGAAACGCTTGATCATCCATGTGGAATGATTTTCGGTGTTGTATGCCCATAGTTCGAGATGGGATCCATCTTCCTCAATTTTGTAGAAGAATTCACTTCCAATCACAATAGGCTTAACGGTATCTTGAGGAGTAGCACTTGAGAATTGATGCACCATCCATGTAGT
>JAYOBT010000025.1:0-25779 GCA_038105035.1 Candidatus Poseidoniales archaeon
CGAGGCCATTCATTCTATTGAGATTCAAGGATGAAAATGCTAATGAAGGACATGTATTCATTCAGCAAGCGGAGACGGTTCGCTTGGTTTTACAAAACGGTGAGGCTTGTTCTGTCACAAACCTCACGGAGGGTGACCTGATTTTTGGTCACTCATCAAGGTCAACAAGACATGTTGGACAAAGCATCTCAGCACCGTCTGAGGAGCGCTGAAACATGGCGGTCTTAGGTCAAGGATCTGCTCACGGTGCATGCAGCCTTCTGCATGCAGCAGGTACCGGATACGGTGCTAGCATGGCCTTGGACCTGCCGATTATGGTTCGAGTTCTCGACAAGAAGAGCAAACGTGAGGTCCATGACAACGATGACCTTCTCTCGCACGTTGTCGATGCCTGGATAGCGGCTGGACACGCTTTACCGATTGAACAAGAATCCCTGCATTGGGCTGTTCAATCAAAGATTCCTGCTCGAGAGGGGTTAAAATCATCCTCTGCACTTTGCGTTGCTTCAGTTCGGGCACTTTGTGACTCTACCGATACCTCGCTTGAACTGCATGAGATTGTTGCGATTTCGGTTGATGCGCAACTTCGGGCAGAAATCACGCTCACAGGTAGCATTGACGATACATGGGCCTGCGCTACGGGTGGATGGAAATTGATCAATGCCAACGAACCAGATGTTGCACAGGGAGTGCTGATTGAAGGTGACGGTCCGCCTCAAGATGAATGGGCTGTACTATTGGTCTCACGTGGACCACGAGAATCACGCCCTGCGTTGGAGGATTTTCTGCCGCATCAGCAACAATTTGTTCAATCGCTTAATGCCATCCAAGACGGAAATGAATTGGTCGCATTGACGCTCAATGGCCGAGGTGTCATCGGTGCAACAAAGGACCACAAGGCGCGTATCATGGCCAATGATGCGCTCGTTAACGGGGCCCGTGCAGCAGGCCTAAGCGGGTCAGGAACGGCGCTTGTCATTGTGATTCCAATTCAGTTGGAAGGTGTCATTCAGCGTCTTAAGGCATGGTACGCAAACAAGCACCCTGAATTTGCCATCATCGAAACCAAATTCAAAAATCCACAACATTCCGAGTCTGAGGAATAAGGCTCAAGTTCTTGAGTGCGTGATGGTTGGATGGATTGAGTCCAATGAAGATGCGTCTAGGGGAAACCCTGTCTGTGACATTGTTTGGTGAGAGCCATGGTCACTTAGTAGGTGCCTTGTTGGAAGGCGTTCCTGCAGGACTTCAAATCGATGAAGAGCGCATCGCTCAACGTATGTCGACACGAAGACCTGGTGGACACTTCGCAAGCAAACGCAAAGAAGACGATGCTGTTGATCTGCTTGCAGGCGTCCACCAAGGATTTGCTACTGGCCAGCCCATTTTGATTCAAATTCGCAACAAGGATGCGAGAGAAAGCGATTACAGTTTCATTCCCAACCATCCAAGACCCGGTCATCAAGATCTTTTGATGCATCTTCGAAGTGGAGGTTTTGCTGATTTGAGAGGCGGGGGTTCTTCTTCTGCTCGATTGACCGCAGGACTTGTTGCTGCTGCTGCAATCGTGGAGCCTTTGTTAGGCGACATTCGAATCGATACGCATGTTGGTGCCATTGGCACCATTGAATCTGCAGGGATCGATGATTGTCCAGAAGAATGGGCAAACGAATTGTGTGAACAATTACGATGCCGTGATCCAAGCGTCGTCGAGGCGATGAAAGCAGAAATCGAACGCATTCGAAAAGAACGAAATTCGATAGGCAGTCGGGTCGATATACGGATCTCAAACGTGCCTGTTGGCCTCGGTGAGCCTTGGTTTGATGGACTTGAACCAGCTTTAGGCAGAGCCTATCTTTCGATTCCAGCAGCGCGTGGCGTAGCATTTGGACGAGGATTTGGAGCCGTTCAAATGACTGGATTGGAACACAACAATCCATGGGGCGGCACCAAAGACAACCCTCAGCAGGAAGGTGAACGGCCCGATGGAAGCATTGCAGGGCTGACGTCAGGCTCGGATGTATATGCACAAGTTGCGTTCAAGCCACCATCGAGTATTGCCCATGAGCAAACGACATTGGACCTTTCCGCTGGAGAGAAGAAGCCTCTCATTGTCAAGGGTCGGCATGACCCAGTGCTCGGGCCAAGAGCAGTCAGTGTTGCTAAGGCAATGACAACGTTGGTTCTATGTGACCTTCTCCTGAGGAAACGTGATGCATTTTGAAGGATCGAGTCATTCACAAATTTGGTGGTTCATGTCTCCGTGAACCCGATGATATTGAGAAAATTGCCGAAGTGATTCGTGGCGATGAGCAGGCGATCTTGGTCGTCTCGGCCTTGTGGGGTACGACAGATCGGTTGTATCGAGCTGCAAAAGACCCACGATATGCTGGTCGGTTGGTGCAGGATTTGTCAAAACAACATCTTCGATTCGCGCCAGGTCTCGATTCCTCCAAAAACGCACACCTGTTCTCCATGGTACTACATAATCTCAAGGATGCTCTACGTTTACTGGCACAACATCCTGATGATCAATCGGCTATGAACAATCTACTCGCGTCAGGTGAACGTTTGAGTGCTCTTGTGGTTGCTCATCGTCTGCAAGAATACGGATTTGATGCATACCCATTGGGTGCAGAAGATATTGGAATCACACTCGATGGAAACTTCCAAGCGAGCCATGTTGATCTTCAGGCATCAAGTATCAAACTCAATCGAGACACGCTCCACGGAACACCCGTCATTACTGGATGGTTTGGAGAGGGCCAAAACAAGGAAATTGCTATCTTGAGCAGAGGGGGCTCAGATCACTCTGCAACCGCCATTGCGAATCTCATCGCTGCTGACAAGGTTATACTTTGGAAAGATGTTCCGGGTATCTATACCGTGAATCCTCGATGGGGCATTCGTTCGGAGGCAATTCCATATCTCAACTATCAGGAAGCGATTGAATTGTCGCTCATGGATACGCCCGTCCTCCATCCATCGACCATTGAGCCGTTGATTGAGCCAAACATCCAGTTGGAAGTCAGGCATCTGTATCATTCCAATCATGATGAAAAAACGGTGATTGGCCCTGAATTACCTGAGAAGATACTCAAGGCAGTTGGTTGCCTTCCAAGCGTCATTAGCCTGGGATTCTCCCACCATCACATCGATTCGCATCAACGTCAACTCGTGAAAATTCTCGGTGAATTGGCCCATAATGAGGTTCATTGGTGGGGATTGGAATCGAGATTAGGTGACTCAAGGCTAATTGTATCCCAACATGACATGCATCGAGCATCAGCGATTTTTGAACAATTCAACATTGACGCAAACCATCATCAGCATCTCGGATTGCTTTCATTGATCGGTTGTAGCGAAAAGGATGTTGAAGCCATTAACAAGCTGTTCGAGCCAACAGAATTCGAATTATCATGGCTCAATCAGACATCATCTGCGGCGAGAGTTGCCATTGATGGGGAAGATTTGAGTCAAGCGTTGCAGCTTCTGCACAGCTTGATCCAAGAAAGGAACACATCAGTTGCTCAACAATTCTAACTTCATTCATCGTTGCCTTCTCGGCGCTTCTGAATGTAAGTTGGTAGGTCAAGAGCAAACAGTCCTCCAACGACAATGAAAACGAAGAGTGTACCTAGAGCAACTCCGTAAACTGAGCCGAGTTCAACCGATTCACTGAGTCGGGTTGCCGTATCTTCTGATAGAATGCCAACAATCCACGGTAGAATCGTGTTAGCGGATAGCACCAATGTTGCAAGAATCGTTGCAACGATTGGATTGATGATGAGGGAACGATGGTACTTGCCTACGATCTTCTTTGGATTCATGACGTAGACTTCGTTCGTTCGAATGCTCGTATCGAGCATGGAATAACGCATGACGCCGTTTGAAAGCTCGAAGTACATGATGAGCAAAACAGAATAAATGACAACAAGGGAAGCAAGCAGCGTTGGACTGTCTGCAAGTCCAAACAAGTCATTGACGCTGGTCTTTGAGGAAGCAAAACGCATGATGGCAAGGATGAACAAAAGATACGAGCCAAGCATATAGCGAGCATCTCGCTGATAAGCACCCCAGAAACCGAGGCCAGTAGCGCCAGTGATGATACCGATTTGGAACAACAGGGCAAGGTCTGCACTTCCAAGAAGCATGAACCAAATGGTTCCTTCAGGAGGCGAGATGATGTAGGTGAGAAGTGCAAGTCCAACAAGAATAACGTAGACTCCAAGTTGCATGTTCTGAACAAACTTGTCCGGTGGTAAGAATTTCATCTTTGGAACGATTGGCCCGCCAATGAGACTTTCAATGAAAGAAGGCATCTCCAATTCTGGAATCGCGTCCTTTGGAATTTCTGAGCCAATACCGGCCTGTCCTGCTGCCTTCTTTCGGCTTGGAGCAGAAGATCGCACGACCTTACCGTCGTACAAGTGAGCCGTGTCTGAAGATGGTTTTCGCATGGTCATCGTCTCACCTCAGAATCCTCGTGCACCTGCAAGTGCGGTTGATAGAAGCATATCAGGCTCCCAATCCATGATGTTGACACCAAGTCCACGCAGTTCTCCAATCAGAACGTCACGTTCGGTCTTCATCACTTCGTAGCCGGTTCGATCAAGACGCTTTGCATCAAATTCGAACTCGAGCGATGATGGTGAAAGGACCGTCACGTCAAAGTCGCGAGCACGGAAGTCTCGCAATGCGTTGACGATGGTTGGATCGTCTTCCAGATTGGACAGGAAGATGATCGGACTACCTTTGTTGATGTGCGGCAAAATTCGGTTGACAACAACTTGCAATGGAATGTTACCTCGTGCTACAGCACCTGCAAGTTTGGTGAGAATGACGTACAGTTGTTTCTTACCTGTGTCACGATCGACGCTGACAACCTCGTCTCCGTAGACGACGACACCAACAGAGTCTCGTCGACCAAGGAAGTACTTGGCCAGTGAGGCTGCAGCACGAGTCGAGTACACCAGTGCGTTTCGACTGACTGGACCTGTTTCGCTCACAGCTCGAGAATCAATGATGATGATGACATCGGATACAGCGTCACGCTCCCGCTCGTTGACCATCAGTTTACCAGAACGTGCGTATGCACTCCAGTTGATGGCACGGAACGAATCACCTTCGAAATACTCACGCAGTGAGTAAAATTCCGAGCCAGGACCTGGTTGTCGTATGTTGACGGCTCCAGTGAAAATCTTTGGAACACGGGACTTGACGAAGGTATCTTTGAGGTCTTCCATTTTCGGGAACACAAGGAAATCGTTGTAGACATGCATTTCTTTTTCCTTGTGAAACAGACCGAATGGATCTTGGACACGCACAGCAACAGGACCGACGCTGTAGAATCCACGAAGTGGGCACTCAAGTGTGTACTCGATGTACGTCTCGCGACGTGGGCCAAGCTCCATCAGAATGTAGTTGGAACCTTCCTTGATGCGCATCACTTCTGGGACTCGATCTCGAACTTCGAGAATTTTGGCGAGCCCAGAATTGTTTTGCATACGTAACGTCACAGTCAATTCGCCGTCTTCGAAGATGCGTGAACCAGAGAGCTTTCGCATGGCGAGGACACTGCCGAGGGCAACACCCTCTTCACCTGTCCACTCCTCTGCACGTCGGCCGCTTGAGGCAACGTCAGCATGGCCACCAAAGAGGGCAGCCCATGTCAGGAACACAAAGATCACCACAGCAATGGTAACCAATTGAGAATTCCTGAGCGTCAGGCCAAGAAGATACATGGCAACGGCCATGCTTCCTAGCATTGCTGATTTGCGACTCCACATCCGAGAACACCTCTATTCAAGTATGATTCAACGGTATCAAACGGTCGGTACAGGCACTTCTCGTAGAATGCTTTGCATAACTTCGCCAGGCTCAAGACCCTTGATTTGATGCTCAGGCTTGAGGATGATTCTGTGCGCAATTGCAAGTTCTGCAATCGACTTGACGTCATCAGGCGTTACAAAGTCACGACCACGCATAGCTGCTGCTGCACGAGAAGTCTTGAGCAATGCTTGGGAACCACGAGGCGAGGAACCGACGAGAACACGAGGATCCTCACGGGTTCGAGCGACGACTTCGACCATGTACATACGGATGGCAGGATCGACGTAAATGTCTTCACAAGCCTGTTGCATAGCGATAACACGCTGTGGGTCGGTGATAACATCGACATCGACAGCGTCCTTACCACGTGTGATACGTCGAGCAAGAATCTCGTCTTCATCAGCACGGTCTGGGTAACCGACACTCATCTTGAACATGAAACGGTCAAGTTGAGCTTCAGGTAGTGGGTAGGTACCCTCTTGCTCGACAGGGTTCTGTGTTGCCATAACAATGAACGGAGCAGGGAGCTTGTGGGTAACAGTACCGATGGTTACCTGCTTCTCTTGCATAGCCTCAAGCAATGCTGCTTGAGTCTTTGGCGGTGCACGGTTGATCTCGTCAGCGAGAAGTAGGTTACAGAACAAAGGTCCTGGCTTGAATGTAAATTCACCCTTCTTTGCGTCATAGATGTTGGTACCGGTGATGTCGGCTGGGAGCAAGTCAGGCGTGAATTGAACACGCTTGAAGTCACAACCGAGAGCGTCAGCAAACGTGTTGGTCATCAATGTCTTTGCCAATCCAGGATAATCTTCGAAGAGAAGGTTACCGTTGGAGAGGATATTGATGAGAACGTTGTCGATGACGTGGCTCTTACCGATAATGACTTTCTGAACCTCAGCGCTGATCGCTTGTGCGATGGCGCCGACGGCGGAAAGTCGCTCACGGACTTCTGGGGTGCTTTGGTGCTTCGGCTGGGCCGGAGCGGCCGGTGCTGCAGGGGCGGCTGGCGCTACTGGTGCTGCAGGTGCTGGTGCGGCTGGTGCCGCAGGCATTGGTGCTGCAGGTGCAGGTGGCGCTGGTGCCGCTGGCGCTGCTGGCGCTGGCGCGGGCGGGGCTGCTGGTGGTGCGGGGGGTTGCATGTCATTTTCCTCCTTTTTTCTTCAGTTTCCCCAACGACGAATTAGTGGGATAATTTCCCGTAGTTCTTCGTTGGAATAGGATCGTGCTGAACTTACAAGTTCAACAAGGCGTGGGTCACGGACCATCTGCATGATTTCTGCAGGGGTCTTGCGAGCAAATTCATCTCGCGTGAGGTCGTTGAATTGCCGGACCTTGGAGAGGAATGCCTCTCTGGTTCGGACTTGATAGAGCGAAGTATCCAATTTTGTTGGACGTTCCCTGAAACGAGTCAAGTCGAAGACGTGACGCCAGTTCTCTTTCTCTGGAACGACCATGATAGCAATGGCTAGGAGTGCGAAAAGGTTGAGGATAATCAACCACTTGAGGTAAGCGTCACTGGTCAAGAGTACGACAGCCCCGATGGCTTCGGTGAATGGTTGTGTTGCGACACTGGAAACGTGACGGCTTTCATCAAAGACGATGTTGAATTCATCCGTGTTTCGTGTAATCTGAAGAGAGAGTTCATCGTTATCGAATTCCATCATGTCTCGAATTAATGCACGGAAATAGAGTTGATTTCCATCCCATTTGGTGTCACCCTGCGCTGATACAAGACCGTCAGGATCGGTATCCCAGCAGCTGTGCCCGTTCTCGATGTAGATATCACCACACTGTTGCTTACCGGTAAGATCTGCATCTCCTGCATCCCAGAGGTGGTTTGCGAAGACAGAGTGATCGGAAACGAAGACAATGCTTCCAGTTACGGATACTTCGCCGGAATCTCCATCGGATTTGGTATCGTAAGCATCGATGCCTGGGTAATCCAGACGCACGATGAGGTCGGTTTTTCCAGTCTTTGGGTTTGCGACGTTGTTGATGTCAAAGCCAGATCGTGCAACAAAGGCCTGGTCACTTGCAGAGGCAAGGACACTCACTTCACGGCTCTCGTCCTCGACATCAAGCACTTGAATGGCTGTTGGTGAATGGAAGAGCACAGGCATTCTGCAGTTGTCAGTGGTTCCTGCGGATACTTCTGCCTCTGTGCAAGGCGTGCGAAGCGAGGCCTCATCCATGAGTTCCAAATCCTCACTGACTGAAGCAACAGACCACAATCGTGTGTGTTGAACTGGCATACGAACATTGGTACTGTCGGTCACCTCATAGAACCACTTCTTGTCCGCTACAGGCGCATCAAAGTATAGGACACCGAATTCTTCAGCAACGCGCTTTGCGTTGGTTGAGTTTGCAGCGAGAATGACTTTGCCGCCTTTTTCGGTAACAAAGTCATGGATGGCTTGGGCTTCTGCTGCATCGAAAGGCTTCTCTGGGGCAGCAATGATGAGCATGGTTCGGTGAGGATCTTGCCAGTCATTGACGAGCATTGGTGTTGACATTGTGTTGTAGATTGAATATTTCTCACCGGTCTTGCCGTCATCACTGGTACCAAGTGTGTCACGCATCTTAGAGAGTTGTTGATACTGATAGTCGCCTTCAGCGTCTCGAACGTACGGTGAAAAGACGGTTTCCTTTGACGAGGAAGCGAGAACAATAAGGACTGTAGAAAGAAGAATGGAAACAACAAGTCCAACCATGAGTTTCTTTTCAACAGAGAGTTTTGTTTTCTCTGTTTCTGCCATAATTTCACCTCATTTTGCGGCAAGCGCAGTATGTTCTTTTCTTCGGAATCACGATACACACATAATGATTCTCCCTTGACGTTTAGAGAGGTTTTTATGACATCAGGGGCGTTGTTCAATGCCCTAATCAGGCTACATCGAGCCGATTTCTATGGAACAAAGCAAGCATTCCAAGCAAAACAATCACCGTTTGTGAACCAAGTGCTGGTAGAGCCGAAGAACCGTCCGATTCAGAGCCTGAATTCGACGAGCTTGTACCGGTATCGCCTGTGTTCGAGGTTTGGCTGTCACCAGAGGCATCAACATCGATTGAAAATGTGATACTGCGTTCCAAACCGTTTCCTTCTGATGTGACGATCATTGTGATTTCACACGTCTTGGATGAATGCGCCGTCGAGGGTGCTATCCGGAACAAGACTTCCGCCGGTTGATTGCCGTTCACATCAGTGGGTTGAATCTGTGTGTTTTCACCATTTTCGAGCCCTTCGATTTCAAGCAAAGGGCAATTGCGAATGTCTGCCTCTATTTTGCTTGCAGCATCGACACTGTTCCCCATATTTCTGAGCAGTAGCGTTTCTTCAATCCATGTTCCTGCATCAACAGAACTTGCGACCAAGGAAGCTTCGGGAAGGAGTTTGTGATACCTTGGGACATTGAGATTTGCCTCAATTTCCTTAGGAGAACCTGCAGCTCCAGTGCTACTCTCCTCAGCAGTCACAATCATTGTTATTTTTTCGCTGGGTGAATGACTTCGGACCTTTTCAGCATCCGACGTGCTCAATTCGATGGTGAAGGTTTCATTTGATTGCGAACTCACAGAAATGGTTTCCGAATAGGTTGTTTCGAGAACATCGATATCATCCTCAAATTCGACGGTAATGGTGAGGCTCAAGTCATTGATTCTCGGGTTGTCAACGAAGAACACCAACGTATCTTCAATCTCCCATTTCTCCCCATCCAATTCTAAATCGTAACTTGGCTCAACATCGGTGTCCCATCCAAATTCCCATTCGTTGTTGGTAGGAAATTGTGCCTGTCCGAATGGCAACGTGGTTATGAGAAGGCATGAAATGAGCAACAAAGCAGTTTGTTTCATGCTTGACCACCAAGAATTTCTCGAAGACTGCGTTTCGCTAAGACGCGTACCATCGATTTACGGTATCGTGGAGGCAATGCTGTATTGTTAACTGGTTTGATCGACTTCATGATCGCTTCAGACAATTGTGGTATGAGTTCGCTTGAAAAATCAGAATCAAGAGCTTCAACCTCGGTTTGATGTGAACGTGGAATGGATTCCAACGCTGTTGAAGCTACTCGAAGCGAAGAAGGATCGCCTGAAATCCACGAGGAGGCGACGCCAGCCTCAGGGAAATCCCACGATTCTCGAACTCTGAGTTTCTTGTACGAACCCGTCCGCTTTTCAACACCCTCTGGGAAGGTCACTTTCAGGACAAACTCGCCTTCTTGAAGCACATTTCGAGTGATACCATCGAGTTGGAAGAACTCATCCACAGGTAGGCTTCGTGGCCCATTTGGACCGATGATATGGATGGACCCTTCGAGGACCATCAATGAAGGAGCCAGGTCACCTTGATAGGTTGCAACACAGAGTGTATTTTGGTTTGGGATAACACGACAATCCGATCCAGTTCCACAATCCTCTTTGTGACACCAATCGATTGAACGTCGCCAATCTTCACTTTGATTGAACCAGAAGCAGCGTGTATCAAGGCAAATGTTGCCACCGAGTGTGGCGTTGTTTCGAATCAAGGATGAGGCAATTTTACTCGCAGCGGATGCGATGAGGGGGTGAACATTCTCTGAGGTTGTCAACGCACCCAGTCGCGCCATTGCACCAATTTCGTGCATCGAGATGGTATCAAGACCAGAGATGTTTGCAAGAGAAATCACGTGTGTTTTGACGTTGATGTGCCACTTGTAATTCGGCAGCAGATCGGTGCCACCTGCGACCCAATCAAAGGATTCCTCGTTAGCGAGGAAGGTTGCAGCCAATTCACAGGCTTCTTCGACGGTCTTAGGGTGATGAAGATTGAATGGTGGCATGAGCATCATTGGTCACCTCCCATTTGGCGTTGCTCCTTCTTCAGCCAAGCCTTTCCAGCGAGGCCAAGTTCAGCCAGTTGCTCGGGCACAGGTTCTACAGCTGATTTCCATCCATCAACTTGGTCCTCGAGCGGGCGGTCTGGATCGAATCCAAACAACACACCGTTGACGTACGCTGTTGTATCTTCGCTACGCTGCCTGCGGCGATCGCGTTCTTTGTGTTCTTGTCCTCGTGCAACGAGGGTTGCTTGCAACGGACTGTGCTCCACTCGTGGTGTAGGGAGTTCTGTTTCATCAATACCACCAAGCGACTTCGTCTTTGCTGAGATGGCCTTCCATACAACATCTGGAGTCAATGGCAATTCACGAATACGAACACCTATGGCGTCGTATACGGCATTGACAACAGCAGGCAGAATCGGTAAGAGAGGCCCTTCTCCGGCTTCCTTTGCACCAAATGGCCCTTCAGGATCTGATGATTCAACAATGATTGGCGTCACGTGAGGCATTTCATGAACCGAGGGGATTTTGTATTCCAAGAGATTTGGATTCTGAAGATGCCCTGTTCGTCCATAGACCATTTTCTCAGAGAGAACCTGTCCCAAGCCCATGTGACAGGAACCGATGATTTGGCCTTCGACTGCGAGTGGATTGAGTGCCTTACCACAGTCGTGCGCTGCCCAAACATTGGTGCATGATACAAGTCCTGTTTCAACGTCGACATCAACTTCAGCCACATAGGCGGAGAACGAGTATGCTGGAGCAAGCCCTGCTGCTGCGCCCTTGTGGACACCACCCATCGGAGGTGAACGATAAGCCCCGCTCGAGATAAGTGAGCCTTTGTCTTCTTGCGCTTTGTGGAGCGCCTGGAGGTAAGATACGCCAACCGCCGGATCGTGCTTGTAATAGATTCGGCGATCGTTGAGGACGAGAACATCAGGGTGATAGCCCAACATTTCCCAAGCAGCGTTGAGGAGTTTCTCACGAATATCGAGTGCTGCTCGAATTGCAGCATTGGCGTTCATGAAGGTCACTCGACTTGAATAGGAGCCAAGGTCAACTGGGCTCGTATCGCTCTCATGGGAGCGAACGTGAATCATTTCGATAGGTAGAGCAAGTACTTCGGAGACAACTTGTGCAACGGCTGTCGTCGATCCTTGCCCAATATCAGCAGCACCTGTATGGACTGTGACACCTCCATCCATGTCGATTTGAATATGGACAGTTGCATGTGGGAACCGATTTGGATCCCAGTGGATTGGTAAGCCTGACCCTGAGATAAAGAAACCACAGCCAATCCCGATTCCCTTGCCAAGTGGCATCTGACGGAATTTTGTGTCCCAATCGGAACCTTCTCGAACCCGCTCAAGTGCTTCACGCATTCCGTTCGAGGTGATGCGGAAACCGGAGATGGTTCGGCTGTGTGGAGGAAGTAGGTTGGCCAAACGTAGATCAATTGGATCGACCTGCATTTGTTCAGCCATTTCATCGAGACCGACTTCGACTGCGCATCGAGTATTGACCGCCCCGTGTCCGCGCATGGCTCCGCTTGCTGGTTTGTTTGTCCAGACGCGTGCACCCGTGTAGTGGAAGGATCCAAGTTCGTATGGAGCAGTTGCCAAAACACCGTTGTAATACGATGTAACGTGACCAAAGGAAGCAAATCCACCACCATCGATCAATGCATCAATATCAAAACCAGAAATTCGGGCCTCTTCATCAGCCGTCATTTTGACTTCTATGTAACTCGGGTGTCGGCCTCTGTTGATCCAATAGACCTCTTCACGAGTGAAATTGATTCGAACAGGGCGTCCTGCCTTGCGAGAAAGAATGGCTGCGCACATCTCGTGCGGGAATGGGTCCGATTTGCCACCAAAACCACCACCTACGAAGGTACGAATGACGTTGATTTGATGCATTGGGACCTCGAGAACGGTTGAAAGAGCTCGATGTGCATAATGCGGCACTTGCTGAGGAGTGTAGAGTTGGAGACGTCCGTTTGGATCCCAATGCGCAACGACTGCATGAGGTTCTGTGAATCCGTGATGGACCCCCTCCATTCGCCACTTTCCGTGGGATGAGGCTGTCGGGTCGTCGACGAGACTACGATCACCAAATTCTTGGAAAACACGCTTCTGGACGTTGGTCGTTCCAACGTGATATTTTCCTCGCCAGTGAATCGGTTCATCTTGGTCCTCCAGTCCTTTCCTCGGATCGAAGACAGGATCAAGGACTTCCCATTCAATCTCAAACAGATTGAGGGCTTCCATGGCTGTCGCTTCATCAACAGCTGCAACACAGGCCACCAAGTCGCCAACGTGTCGAACCTTCTCAACAGCCATGGCGTGTTCGTCCTTTGTTACAGGCAATACGCCGAACGTGTTCGGTGCGTCTGCACCAGTAGCGACTGCGAGAACACCCGGAAGGGCTTCGACTTTTGATGTGTCAATGGATTTGATTTTGGCATAATGGTGTGGTGAACGGAGAATCTTGCCAATGATTTCGTTCGGAAGACGGACATCGTCACCGTACCATGCTTGACCAGTCACTTTTGCGTGTGAATCAACCAAGGCTCTTGGCTTACCGACCTCTGTACCCGTTCGGTATCGATCGTGAATGTGAGAGCCAGCGGGTTGAGGTTCTTTACCACCTACAGATTCGGGAATAAAATCAAGGTCACGGGGCGCCATTGTCGGTCGTGAGCCACCTGAACCTGGTGGTGGGAACTTCTGTTTCCCTGCAACACGCTTACCGTCCTTACGAGTTTCCCCCGAAGAAGCTCCCGGTTGTTGACGATATCCTCCTGACATGGAATCACCTCGCATGGCCGGGCGGCATTGATGGTTCATCAGGCCCGTCTGGATGTGGATTTGGATGAGGGTCACTGGCTGGAGACGGTTCAGGCGCATCGCCACGTTTGATTTCTGCGGCTGCTTCTATAGAATCAATGATTTGTTGATACCCTGTGCATCGGCACAGATTTCCTTCAATCGCACAGGCTATTTCATCTCGAGTTGGGGTCTCATTTTCGTTGAGAAGTGCTTCAGCACTCATGAGGAAACCTGGCGTACAGAAGCCACATTGTGACCCACCATGCGTAGCAAAACATGTTTGAATTGGGGCAAGGTGTGCTCCGTCCGCAAGTCCTTCTACCGTTGTGATCGATTGACCTTCGACTTGACCTGCCAAGCATAGGCACGATAGGCGAGGTTCGCCATCGATCAGAACTGCACAGCAACCACAGGTTCCCAAATCGCAACCTCGCTTAACACCCAGCATACCAACTTCGTCACGAAGGACGTCGAGCAAAATGGCATTTGATGGGGCAATGGCTTGGACTTCTTGCCCGTTAACCGTTGCTGACCAAATCGTCTTCGGAGCAGAAGGAATCATTGTTACGTGCTCTTTCCCGACCATGTTTCTCACCTGTTCTAACCTTGAGAACTCCGTCTATGAATGTAAGGTTTCACTCCATTCGAAGGATTATGCCTTTTCTTCCCAGTATGGGTTTTCAGATAAATCCGAATCGACAGCATCGGTTATTTGCGAATCAAGATACGTCTGAAGGTCTTTCCCAGCAAGGGTTCCTTCTTCTCGATTCGAGATGGTTGAAATCAATAGCAAAGCGACAAGGAAGACGATAATGCCGCCAACCGAGAACGCAAGAATTGTTCCAGTTGAGAATCCATCGTCACCACTTGACATTGGTGGATTTGTTTCGTCGTCCATCACCATAATTTCTGCTGTAACAAGTGGTGAGGCTGAAGTTGTACCGTCGAGGTACTGAACACCTCGGAACGAGATAGTGTGATTGCCCATGATAGCGATACCCGGCAGATGCTCGATCTGGTGAATAATGTCAATGATGGACAACTCACCAGATGTCTCTCCAGATTCGTATGTGTGAATGTTGGACCAATCATCGCGCAAATGGTTGCTTCTCCATTGGACGGTTTCCATGTTTTCAGTGACCTCGAAGACGATGCTGTCGCCTCGCTCGAGATGAATTCGGTTGTCGAGTGTTGCCGGAGTCGATATGGTGACACTGAGATTTGAGTTGAACACATAGTCACGCTCAGCTGCTTCGAGCAGGGCATCGAGGGCACGGACTTCTCCATGACCGTAGACGTTGTTCTGGCGGTTCTTTGGAATCAAATCTTCAGCGCACGGTTCGTTTGCACCCATGTAGTGACACTGGCGATATGTCGCAGTCTCTTGCATGATGTTTCGAATGTCGAATGGCGACAGATCTGGATTTGCTTGCAACATCAGTGCTGCTACACCAGCAGCACCTGGCGTGGCCATGCTTGTACCACTGAAAGCAACGTAACCATCGCCTGTGTTGTGGGCGACCGACATAACATCGGAACCTACATAGGCAATGTTTGGCTTGATTCGACCTTCTTCAGTCGGGCCTTGGCTGCTGTAAATTGCAATGCTTGAGTCCTTGTCAAGAGCACCAACGGTGATTGCATCTTCAGCACTGCCAGGCGTTCCAATTTGTGCGGAAATGGCACTGTTTCCTGCAGCAATGAACAAAGCAATTCCTGCGCGAACCATTTCGTTTGCATAGCGGTTGACGCTGTCTTCCTCAGAGGAAGTCCATTCAATCGCACCAGGGCCGCCGAGACTCATGGAAGCAGCTCGAATGTTGAATTCATATCGCTTCTCAACAGTCCATTCCATTCCTGCCATGACGGTTGCAAAGGAGCCGCTACCGCCTGCGTCGAGAACTTTCACACCAACCAAAGAGGCTTGTGGCGCCATCCCGGGATGGTCGTAGGTCGGAGCGCCTGTTCCTGCAGTTGTTCCAGCACAGTGAGAACCATGTCCTTGGTCATCGTATGGGAAGACTTCTGTCCCGTTGGTCAAACTTGGATTGTTAACGGGGTCATAGAATGCAATAACTTTGGGGTCGTACGTAGTTGGGTCATCATCTTGATCGTCGAGGCTCGAGTGGTTTCCATCGATCCCAGTATCGATGATGGCTACAGTTGTACCTGACCCATCGTAACCTGTATCTGCCCAAGCAGTGTCAACACCGTGAAGCACCGCAGCATCACCATTGGTGACTGAGAGGATACCATCAAGTTCGAGCATGACGACGCCTGGGAGTTGAGATGCCTCAAGAACGTAACCGACAGGCACTCGACCAGCAAGTGCGTCAATACCTTTCAGCGTCCATTGATGACGGTAATCAATAGCCTCTTCAAGCATCTTGATTTCAGCACCTCCAGGCGTGGATGAGAAGTCAATGATCAGTGGAAGCGTCTTGTCCTCATCGAGGAAAAGTGGGTTCTTCTGATGCACCTCAATCATATCGCCAATTCCGTTTCCGTCTCGGTCGACGGTTGTTTCAACCCACCATCCTTCTTCCTCGGATTTTTGGCTGGGTTCTACGGGAACTGTTGCAAGAACTGTGGGCAGGACAAACATGGCAAGACAAAGGATTGTTAGCGCCAATTTTGTCGACTTTACTCGGACCATGTTATACCCAAGGAACACTATTGTTTGAAGTCTTTCAATTCGAGTGTTAAAAAAATCACTTGAATTAAAACTAAAGTCATTAATGATGGGTGTTAATTTATATTGTTAATGATGCCAACAACAATTGATTCAAATGCCGGCACCACAGAGGAAACCAAAACAAATGGTCTCGATTGCAAACGATGCAATTTATGCAAAAGATGAGGAAGAAATTCCATTCAAACCAGTAATTGTTCGTGCCCCGGGGCAGACAAACGGAGATTCACTCGAACGCTTTACTGAAATTGCGATGTTCGGCGTCGCTATGATTGCAATTTGGACGGGACTGCTCGGAATTGCCTTTGCTGAAAATACAGGGGAAGAGAAATTCGCATACCTCTTCGGAGGAGGACTACTTTCAGCAGGGATTGCCCTCTTCATGGTCGAGTTGCAAGCCAAAAAGAACGATTTCCAACTGATGATTTCACAAAACTATCTTCTTGGTATGGCTTTCTTTTTCATGGCTGTTGGAACGCTGTGGGGTATTCGATATCTTGCTGGATACTTTACCCTGTCTGGATTTGAGTTCGATGGTAGTAAATTTACATTCTTGGGTTCAGTTGATGGAGAGACAGGTGACTTCACAGCAAGTGCGAATTTGATCTATGCCCAGACCCTCGGCGCCTTTGCCATGTGGCTCGCTCATCGTAAAATCCTCGAACGCTACAAAGGGGATACGTCCTTTGGCTGGGCTGTTGCAAGTTACATTCCACTTGGGTTGTTGCTTGTTGGTGTTGGGACATGGATTGAGTGGGCAGAATACGAAGTCTCCTACCCTCTTGGAACAGCAATCGTTGGATTGTGTGGACTTGCGATGTACAGCGCACTAATGTCCAACAAATCAATCAATTTCGCCGTGGTGAGTGTCGTTTCTGGAATTATTCCAATCGTTTACGAACTTCTCAACACAGAAGCACCATCCGAAGGAAGAGGTGGCGCACTTTCTCTGTTGATTTTTATCATCATCATCCAAGGCTATCTGGCAGGGAATGAGCGGCTGAAGCAAACCTTGGCGGAAAAAATGTCGTTCTTCTTGATTGGCGTCGTTATTGTTGCTATGCTTATTGCGAGTTTGGAAGATTTCAACCTCATCATAGGTCCGTTCAAACCTGCTGAATTAGGAAATCAAAATGCTGCAACACTGTTGACGTTGCCTGTGGCGCTCTGGATCACTGTCCTTTGTGCATACTTCCCTGCAACTCACAGAAATCGAGTCCCGGCAATGCCGATTGGACTTGCTTTCTCATTGTGGACGCTCGATGGTGATGAAGCCATCATCCCTTGGGTCATCGCATTGTTCATGATTTCTTACATGCTATTCGCAGCTGAAGCCACACGAAAGTGGGTCGCAAATTTCACCATCTCGGCTCTTTCGTTCTCCTATCTTTTCAGCGACCAAATTGGGTATGGTGTTGACCAGGTCGAAATGGACATTGCGATTGCAATTGGCATTGTTGTCATCGCTGAAACGGCGCGACGATTGGACAAGATTTCCATCTGGAACAGTGTACAAACCGTCACATTTGTTGCACTTAGTTCGACCATTTTGGATTCCGAATACTGGTTTGTCACTTGGATCTTCGTGATTTATCTGCTCGGCATGGTCTACGAATCGATGCTTCGGGCACGAGGAAAAGACGACATTGAAGGTCGAAATTCGACGCTTGCGCTCATCACAGCCTTGGCCGTCAGTACAGGATTGCTGTTGACCGGCAAGCTTGACATCCCAGATGCATACCAAATTTCGGCTTTGAATGGGGTTTCACTTGAGTTTGTCCTCCTGGGCCTGATTGTTTACGGCTTGTTCAACACTGTACGAGATGTTGAAGTTGACATTGGACAGTTGATGTCTTTACTCGAATTGAAAGCGGCTGGTGCTTACACCTACGATTCGGAGACGAATGCATGGTACATCAAAGAGGTTGATGATGCCGATGTTATGGCTGACAGCTCCATTGGTTCGATTGGCAGAATTTCAATGGCATTTTCGCTTCTTGCAATCACAATCGGGATTAGCATGCTCAACCCTGATGTGTTGGTTGGAGATTCATTCTACCTGGTCGGTTTGTATGCCATTCCAATTGGAATCGTCATGTGGGAAATCAAATCCATGGATGTTATCTCATCACAGAGCAGAATGATTGGTGCCTTTATGCTCCTCATCGTGGCCGCCTCTTCCATTCCACTGATGTTCAATGTCGAACACTCGGATGGTTTGTTCAAGGCAGGCATCATGTACGACCTTATCTTCCTCTCTGCACCAATCGGTGCGTTTGTTCTCATCAATAAGCGAGGCTTGGACCGAGACCACTTGAGTCGACCAGCCGATCAAGTCATGCTCTGCATACTCTTGGTCATTGGAATGCTGGACCAATCAGGTGGTTTGCTCTTCCTCTCCATGTACGGACTTGTTTCGATTACGGCCATTCAGTATCGACACCATGGCGTGACGTTGTTGGCACCTATCGCAACCATCTCGATGTATTGGACTTACGATCATGGCCTTGCACATGCCTTCCTCGATTCGTTCTTCGACAATCCAGATGACATCACCGAAATCCGAATCCTTTGGTTCACAAGAGTTACTGGGATGCTTGTCGCAGCACACATGCTGATGCCACTGGCGTGGAGCGTTCGAGATGTCCAAAGCAAGGAAACTCAGGACAATCCGTTCCCATGGTTCTTACCAATGATTTGGTTCCTGTTCGCCATTTGGGCTGTTCTCCCATCGGCATCTTGGTTGCCACTTGTTGCTTGTATCTTCGGTATCGCCAATGCATGGGTGCGTGGAGACATCAACCTCATGCCAATTCTATCGATTGGAATCATCTTCTCATTCATGATTGGTTTTGCTGATGGAGGCTACTTCACAGGTGACATCTTTGGATACTCCATGCTCTTCTCAGGCCTGATCATTTACGTTCTCTGGTTGGCAGAATCCGTTGGCATCATGCGAATGAACGTCACAGATGAAGAACGATTGGCGGAATTAATGCCGTATTCTTTGGATACACAATTGCGATTTTTGGCGATCGCAACGCTGCTTCTTTCGTTTGATGTTGTCAATGGTCTTGGAATGCTTGCTGGTAGTGGATGGGCCACCTATGAAGCGGTACAAAAGGGCGACAAGGTATCGATTCTGTTCCTTCCACTCATCGATGGATTGACTGCAGCCAATCTCATCCATCAGTTTGAGATTGGATCCGATTCCATGCGACAATTCCTCATCGGAGGTATCTTCTTCGTTGAAGGTGCTGTGATGATTTACCTCTCCTCAAAGACCGACCGCATATACGATTCGAAGATCTTTACATGGGAAGACGATGATGAATTCTTCAATTTCGTCGAATACATGGGCTTCTCTGGTGTTGTAGCTGCCTTGACAGGTGTCATTTACGCTTTTGGACAGGATCAAACCGAGATTGCTTTCTTCTTGACTGCAGCAATTCTCACTGCGCTTGCTATTACTGGATTTGATGAAACCCAAGCGGAAGTTCGTTGGCGACGTGGCCTCGGAGTCTTTGGTTCCGTCCTGACGATGATTTCGCTTTACATTTATTTGGAGGGAACCGGCGATGTACTCTTCAGAAGCCTGACACTCGTAATCACCGGTTTGCTCGCACTTGGCTACGGATTCATGTACATGCAACGCCGCTCAATGTTCGACGTACAGGATGTTGTTATCCCTCAAGTCTTTGGAAACACAATAGCTCCTCAACAACCAGTTCTTGAGACGATTGCGGATGATGAAGATGACCTTGAAGAAGAAACCGAGGATATTCAAGAGTACGAAATCAAAACGGAGTCACCGTCTGTTGAAGAGGAAGGGAGCACTAATGCTGAAGAAATGGAACTCCTCGAATTGGGTAAGGAACTTGAAGAAGAGTTGGATGAAATCATGAAGCCAATTGGTAATGCAACGACGAACAACATTGGTTACATCGAAACAATGGAAGGATTTGATGTTCGTCTACCAAAGGAATCGATTGAGCAAATCACTCGAACCATTGCCATGACGCCGCATGAGGGCTTCAGGCCGGTTGTTCGCGTCAACATGCTTGGACAGATTGTCCTTGATTTTGAGCCACTATGATCATTCATCTCTAAAGATGGCTTCACGCTCAGAAACAAGTTCTTGATCAGGTGCTGAAGGGTAAACGCCCCAGTACGCCTCACGGGCTTCTTGATTGATGTTCATGCAGAAGACAACGTCACCTGGACGATTGTCCATCGACTGACTTCCATTCAAATGCATCAGCATGGGTTCAATGTTGGACATGTTGACAACGCCCCAACCAACTTGTGTGCATGGAGCAAGCGGTGAAACAGGTGTCGTACCAGATAGTGGGTCCCACGTTGTGAACGATGGATACCAAGCTGACAAATTCAATGCGTTACGAACCTCTGAATTCCGGATGGTGAACGTGTCCCCATCCGAGGTCGTTCCATCAACCAGATACCCACTGCGTTCTTCGGATGCTCCAGAGCCTCCATCGTTGAATTCTTCTCGCAATTCTTGCAGAATAAACGACAGAATTCCAGCCGTACGAGGTGTTGCAAAGGAGGTTCCTGACGTTTCATGGTAACCGTCCGTATCATCATGATTCGGCAAAACTTGAGTCCAATCTGCTGCGATATCAGGATATGAACCACTCATGGTCTCCTTTTGATCGTCCCCTTCCTCAGCGTATCCCGCGATACCAATCGACCAAGGTGGGCCAGCGGTGGCATCTTGAACAGCAGGAGAAGGCGTGTTGTCAGCAGCACCAGTGTGAATCTTGTTGTTGACAACAACGGCTTCGTAAGTCCCTGTTTCAATTCCTGGCACTGGGAGTGAACCTATGGCACCAAACGATGTGGAGATGATGTCAACAAGAGGTTGGTTCGATGCTGCGAGAACGGCTTCTGTCGAGAAGCCTTCAACGAAGAAGATCACTGCATCTGGATTTGCGTCTAAAACTGCACCCGTAACAGCGGTCCCGTGCCCGTCTGAAGGATCATCGAGAATGTGAATGTCCGTCCCTCCATCAGGGGATGTGCCAATGATTTTTGTTCCAGCAAAATACACGATATCAGAAGTTGTTATCGTATCCCAACAGGATTCTTTGTCAGCCTCGTAACGGTCTTGCCATGAACCATCAAATGTAATGTCGCATGTTTTGGTCACGCCAAGCGAATCGAGCAACCAATCAGGGTAGACTTCACTCGTTCGAAAATGATCGTGATAGACGTTGATTCCGGTGTCAACAGGAGCGACAACAGAATAATGTCTCCACCCTGTATCAGAATTGACGGGTGAAGAGGATTTCTGACCTTCATCGTCTGTGCCCCAATCAGCGATAGCAAAATACGACAGTCCTACGACAAGAAGAAGCATAACGACGAGCCATGTGCGGAATTTGAGCATTACCAGCCAGAGGTCGAAGACCTCAGAACCAGCGGCAAGTGCAACATCACCAGCATCGACCATACCTACGCCTGCAACATCACCATCAAGAAGCCTACGCCGACTTCAAGAACCGCATTCTCTTCGGGAAAACATGGACGACCCCAACAAGCGAATGGTGTGGATTGACCTCGAAATGACGGGTTTGGATCTGGAACGTGAAAGCATCATTGAAATTGCAACCATCATAACAGATTCTGAACTCAACATCATTGCAGAGGGACCGAATCTTGCCATTTCGGTATCAGAAAATCTCATCGATGGTATGGACGAATGGAATACCCGACATCACTTTGGAAGTGGATTGATTGATCGAGTCAGAAACGAATCTGTAACCTTGGAAGAAGCGGAGCGTCAAACACTCGAGTTCATCAAAGAATACGTACCAAAGAGAACCGCACCACTTTGCGGCAATTCAGTATGGAACGATCGTCAATTCCTCGTCAAGGAGATGCCAAGCGTTGCGAATTATTTACACTACAGAATGGTGGACGTTTCGACAATAAAGGAACTGGCTCGACGATGGTATCCAGAGCTTCCAAAATTCGAAAAGAAAGGAGCGCATCTTGCTCTCGATGACATCCGTGAATCTGTTTTCGAATTGGTTCACTTCCGCGAACTGATTTTCATCGACCGTCCGTAACGAATCCTCTCCACCGCCGCATGTAATCAACGAATGTCGGACTGAGATCTGCGGATAGAAGCTCCTCTGGCGTGAACGGCGATTTCTTCGGATTGTAGGCCATATCCGTAACCAAGGAAGCCCAATCGGGATGAGGTAATGCGACTCGAGCAACTCCAACTGCTTGAGCCCCCTGGTCAAGCACGAACTGGGCATCTTCTGCACTCCAAACCGAACCAGTCGATACAATCGGAATGGATTCGGAATAGATGGAACAAAGTTCGTTGGTGATGGTTTGCCCATTGTCTTGTTTCTCAAACACATCCCAACATGAGATATGGAGTGCATCGATCTTCTCTTTGATGAGCAGTTCAATGATCTGCTTCGTATCCTGCATTGTGATTCCTATTTCATCAGAGACTGGTGAAAGACGAACCATGATGGCAAATCCATCGCCAACAACTTCGCGAATACCACGAATGATTCGCAGAAGAAACGTACAACGCTGTTCCACATCTCCTCCAAACGCATCGTTGCGTCGATTGGTCTTCGAACCAAGGAATTGGGCAATGAGATAACCATGAGCCCCATGAAGTTCAACGCCGTCAAAGCCTGCTGCTTCACAGCGTTGTGCTGCTTTGATGAAACAAGAAATCGTTTCTTCAGCCTCGCTTGTTGAAAGGCTTCTCGAAGAACCCTCGCTCTCTGAAATAAAATTCACGCTTGCTGAAGAGGCTTGCTGACCTGTAATCGAAGAAGGCGCACGCATGCCTCCATGGAAAATCTGTACAAACGATTTCGTATCGTGTTGTTTCAATTGTTGAGCAAGTGAAGTCAACCCAGGAAGGTGGTGGTCACCCCATACTCCAAACTCACCTTCCCAGCCTTGACCTGATTCTTGCACGTGAGAAGCTGCAGTTGTGATAAGTCCAAATCCACCTTTAGCACGACGGGTGAGAAATTGTATTTCTTCATCTGAAAGCGTCCCATTTGCATGACTCTGTTTGTTGGTCATGGCTGCAAGAACGCAACGATTTGGAATCAACAAACCGTTTCGCATCGCCCATGACTCATCCATTGATGGCATAGGATGACCTCACTGATCTCGCCAATTTGGAGCATGAACGTCAGCATCTTTGTGCATTGACAGGATTTCGGCAATGACGGCAATGGCGATCTCTTCAGGTGATTCAGCACCAATGTTCAATCCAATTGGACATCGAACTTGGTCAAGGGTTGACGTTTGGATTCCAACTTCAATACACGATTCAGTAAAGGATTTCCATTTGGAACGGCTGCCAATGGCTCCAATACGGGGGAAGGTTTTGCCATTGAGTGCGACATCCGCTCCTTCTGCAAGTTGAAGCAACCGTTGGAGCCTGTCGAGGTCTTCGGAATAATCGTGACCAAGAAGGAGAACATCCGAAAAGCGTGAGAGCGAGTCTGTAGTTTCACCAGAAAAGAAACCTTCAACGGTTGAGGAAGAACGTTCGATCGCTTCTGGATAGAGCTCCTCGGTTGTAAACGCTTCACGTGTGTCTTGAACGGAATAATTCCAGCCTTTTTTTGGCAACAACTTGGAGATGGCTTCTGAACAATGCCCTCCTCCCATCAACAAAATATGTGGCATCGGCAACATCAACTCCAACGAAATGGTGACTTGTCCACCACAAAGCGAGTCCAGTGGTTGCACTTCATAGCCCTTCGCCCCTTTGTTAAGTCCAAAGGTATGGACTTCAGATGTTGCCTTTGATTCTTGAAGCAATTCTTTGCAACGGTCGAGAATTCGATGTTCCAAACCGGCTCCTCCGACTGTTCCTACCCACTCCTGAGAACGGTTCATCGCTAATCGTGCTCCAGATTTTCCCGGTACACTCCCTTTTGTTCCTACAACAGTAGCGAGAACGACGGGCGAATTGTGTTGCAATTGCTCCAACACCCATGTTAGAACCCTCGCCGTCATATCGATGCCTCGATGACCCTACACATACGATTTGCCCTAGAACCAATCTTCTTTGGAAGCCGCGAGAAGATCAACCAAATCTGCTTCAGTGTCGATATTCAGATGAAGCCATGGGAAGTCAACAAGCAGAGGCTTACGCTGAACCAAAGAAGACAGAGGTGCATCTTCTTCAGCCAAATATACAGCATTGATATGGTCTCCAACCATCAACAAGGGATGACCTCCGCGTTCGTTCCAAACAGGGCATGCGCTCGTTTCTGATTTCAGGAGATTGTTTACCAGTTCAACACTCCAGCCAGGCCGATCTACAGGGACCAAAAGCACCTTTTTTGGCAAACGACCATTTCGTTCTAGAATGCTTGCAAGTCCACATTGAACGGACCCTGTCCGACCTTTTTCTGGGTCAGGGTTAAGCACAACATGAGCCGATGGGCAAAGCAGCATGATGTCTGCGAGAAGGCCGGTGTTCGTGACGACAGTCACCTCTGCGTGCAATTGATGCAACCTGCTCATGAGGCGTTGAATCAAAGGCTGACCATCGATATCCACGAGGGCTTTCGGCTGGCCAAGTCGGGAAGAGCGACCTGCCGCCAAGAGAATGACATCGATGCCTCCCATACCCCAACGATGGATGGAACAATGTTGAGAATTTCGGTTCATATACGGTGGAATTGAGAAAAGAATGTGTCGATGGAATGTGAACTGGATCCGCATGAGAAATCCATGCAGTTTCTTCAAGAGGTTTGCAACATCGATGGAATCGAATTGATTGATTCAACCTCAATTTACAAGATTGTTGTGCGAGTTCGTGGCCGTTCAGGAAGGCACTATGAGGTTGAAGCATCTCGTCCAATCGGGCTGTTCATGCAGACCCCTTGGACAACTGAGGTGACAGGTGCTGCTCGGAGAAGAGATTTTGATTCCGAAAAAGCACGAGCGTATACAGCCAAATTATGCCTCAATATTCATGAAAACAAGGAGCATCTGCCCGTTGGCGATCGCCTTGCATCCCTTGCTTTAAGCTTGCATAACGACGTCAAATTGGCCATGGAGATACCGCTTGTCGCACAATTCATTGTTTGCCCACGCGAAGAGTTGTATCACGTCTTCACCTTCCAAGAAGAAATGGTGGTCACACAGGATATGATTGATGAAACCGCCGCGCCCTTCGCGTTCGGAGGTAATCCTCAACACGTACTGGACTACATGGAAGAGGATCGCGAGATTGAACTTATCGATTTCCTTCCAGGTTTTTGGAACGTTGATGGTGATGAAGAGGCGTTCGATTTGGACTCTATTCAAACAAACTGGTTGCAGGACGTATCTGATGATATCATGCAGCGATTCGATTGAATCTGCTCGATTCAAAGATTCTTCGTGATTTCCCGTCCGATGATCATGCGCTGGACTTGACTGCTTCCTTCGTAAATCTGCATGACTTTTGCAGCACGCATGAGTCGGGCAACCGGATATTCCTCAGAGTATCCATATCCTCCGTACACTTGTACTGCATCGGTTGAAACTTGCATGGCTGTATCTGCTGCGAAGCGCTTAGCGTGAGCAGCAGATT
>JAYOBT010000062.1:0-4741 GCA_038105035.1 Candidatus Poseidoniales archaeon
TCCGGAGTGAAGACTCCTTTTAGCCCCTTCTGTAATGAGTGAAGGTGGCCCTCGTCTCCAAGAGTGATGTGAATGCGCTCGTCTCCGCCGAGTTCTTCTTCTTCACTTGGGTCGTATACGAAGCGTCCGCCGGCTCGCTTGAATGAAGCCATGATTGGAGTTCCATTGACCTTCAAGGTGTGGTCTTCTCCCACATCAAAACGCTCGGCTGGAACGATTGCTGTGCGCAGAGCAGCGATGGCTGCGAGGCCTGCTGCATCGAAGATGTTGCCTCCATCAGAGAGAACGTGGATATCGATCATAACCCCCCAAACCTTCTCACCAGGAACAATGCAAAGCTCGCCCATGTCGATGCATCCGGATTCACGGATTCCACGATCGACAACTCGGCCGAGTTCAATGGATTCTGGTGATGGTGGACCTGGCTCATACTTGCGGTGAGCAACAGGTCGAAGCTCAGCGCCACACATGAGCGAACCTTGTGTTGGGCGGTCGGGCCATGGCGTTCGGATTTCGAACTTAACACCAGCATAGATGATGGTGTCACCCCAAACGACCTTGGCAGATCCTTCTGCGTTGTAAAGACAGTCGACTTCGAGGTGGACTTCACGTCCTTCAAATTGTTCTCGGCCATCGATGCGTTGACCGTCTGCTGCGAGACGGTCAAGTTCTTGTCGCAGAAGGGAAGGAACGAGTTCAACCATCAGGCTTCACCTCCTTCGTATCGACGCTTGAGAGCATCAACCATGATTTCGTGAATTTCTTTTGCTGCCTTGTGGTTGTATTCCATGGCCAGATTGTACTCATCGATGGAAAGATCACCATCCATTTGGAGGAAAGCAATCTCACCAGTGTTTGGAAGAATACCAACTGGCAGATCCGCTTGACCGTAGTTGTCTTCTGCTTTGTCGAGATCAAGAACCACTGTGTCCTCGATCTTTCCTGAGGCTACGCCGACGATCATGTCTCGCATTGGAATTCCTGCATCGGCAAGAGCAACGGATGCTGCTGTTATACCAGCACATCGGGTACCTGCTTCAGCGGCAAGGATTTCGATTTCAACTCGAATCTTCGAGCGTGGATAGCGTTCAACGAGGACAACGGATTCCAAGGATTCAGCAGTAACCTTCGAAATTTCTCGGCTTCGTCGGTTGAAACCTGGTCGAATTCGGTCGCCTGTTGAGAACGGTGCCATGTTGTAGCGGACGTCGATAACAGCACGATCTTGTCGCTGAATCTTTCGAGGGTGCGCTTCCATTGGTCCATAGACCGCAGCAACTGCAACGTTGAGTCCATGCGTGACCATGGCAGAACCATCAGCAGCAGGAAGAACCCCTGCCTCGATTGTTACCGGTCGCATTTCATCAATTGCGCGACCATCAAGTCGCTTTCCATCTTCTCGTAGTAATTTTACGTCTCCATATCCACCCATCAGTGTTCACCTCGTTCGTTTTCAAGTGCTAGTACAGCATCTTCGAATGTGTTTTTGTGTCCCTCTTCGTTGAGAGTTTGAATCAATTGCCGTGCAACGTGCATGTCTGCTGCGTCTCCGTGAATCCAAACGCGACCATTGTCACCGACAATGATGCGGCAATTGGTGACATCTCGGATTCGACTGAGAGTCGCATTGTTCTGACCGCGAATCGTATCGATCAGGTTGACTGGAATCGATACGACGGCACCTTCGTTAAGCCGGCGAAGTCCAACGCCCTTCATGGTCAAAACCATGTTGTGCGTTTCATCGACTTCCTGAATGCGAGCAAGAGCGGCATCACCGATTCCAAGGTGTTGACGGGTTGAACCAAATTCGACCTTCCAAGGAGCGAGGGACATTGGGAGCAACGCTTGGAACGGTCCGTTGACATTGAAGAACCAAAGGTTGTTGCGAACTTCAGCCACAAACCCGATGACAAGGTCACCTGAGCGCGGCATGTAAGCGCTGTTGATTGGCAGAACAGAAACGACATCGTTCTGTTCGTTAAGCCATCCGACTCGGGTGGCAATGAATTCATTGTTTTCGGCAATCGTACCAGACCCTGCTCGCTTCCCGGATGTTGGTCCAATGACCATTCCCGGGGTCACGAGGCGCTGCTCGGCGCCAACTTGACCTTTGGACATTCTTTTCTCTCCGTTCCGCCCACTCGACATCCCATGATAAAGGACACCCTTTTGTCAAGAGGACAATTCCTTGACTTCAGCATTGTTTGCACGCTTGAGTACTTGACCAATTATGTCACCTTTCATACCAGCGGGGATTTCGACAACACAAGCCCAGTCTCCGTTTTCAAGCCATCCCTCTTTTCTTTGATAGGTGCGGAGCAATTGACTGACGCTACCATAGGCACTCCCTGGTATTCGAAATGCGAGTCGAATCGATTCAAAGCTCAGTGGGATGAGTGGCTTGAGTTTGGCGATGGCATCCTTTACTTGATCTTCAAGTCGCTTGAACGGGTCGACAGAGTACTTCGATTCCTCGAGAGCTAACTCTATTCTCGTTCGTGGATGGGGCGACTTGCTCTTTGGGTCGATGGCTTGGCTGTGGATGTGATGGATGATTTGTTGACGCATGTTTTCGACTCGTGCCTTTCGCTGGGCCGTTGTCAATTGAATGGAACCCTTCTCAAGGATAATGTTGAGAATCGTTTCAACATCCAACGTCTGGAAGGTGTTCTGTAATGCTTCCTCGGTCGGACGTTCGCCACCTCGTGCATCATGAAAAATCTCATCCATCGCCATGAAGTCGTCAAGTTCGATGTTGGACGGGTCTTCCTTCCACTGTTCGACCAAATCAGGATTGACCAAGGCTTCGTAGCGTTTGCCACCCTTTTCCAGTCGTGCCAGCACTGCATCATCGAGACTGACCATGTGGTCACCTCATGCTTGTGATGACGAACTTGATGCTCAATCCTCAAGAGGCTTGAGTCGGTCAAGTTGTTTGTTCACTTCTCCACGATCGAGGATTCGGTATCCGTTGCCATCGACGACGACAACTTCAACCGCCTCTCGGTTGAGTTCGGTATCGTTTGCAGAGCGTAGGGCCTCAAGGCCCATCTTCATGGCTGCATTGAGCGTCATTCCGCTCTTCCAATTCTTTTCGAAGTATTCGATGACAGTGTTTCGATTGCTTCCAATTGCACCAGCATGGTACGATTGGTAAGCGCCTGATGGGTCCGTTTCGTAGAGATGGATGCCCTCATCGTCGACACCACCAATCAAAAGTGCAGTGCCGAATGGACGTGATCCTCCGTATTGTGTGAAAGACTGCTTGAAGTCGCAAATCTTCTTGACAAGTACATCGATTGGGACTGTGTCTGCATACGTAATGCGGTTGATTTGTGATTCGACTCGTGCTCGAGCAACCAGTTGTCGTGCATCAGCAACGAGTCCTGAAGTCGCTACACCGACGTGTTCATCGATTTTGAACATCTTTTCGATGGACTCAGGGATGATAAGACGGGATGCAATGCGCTTGTCGCAAACGAGAACAACGCCTTCCTTGAATTTCAATCCGGCAGTTGTCGTACCACGTTTTACAGACTCACGAGCGTATTCAACTTGGAACAAACGTCCGTCTGGGCTAAATGTTGTAATTCCATGATCGTATCCTCTTCCACTCGGTTGCATTTATCTCACCAATTCCTTCTCGTCCACGACGCTTTATGAGGGTGATGCTTGACCACCCTATGCTATCCACCTGAAGGACCCATTTGAACACTTGGCTTGTTTTCCCTTAATCTCATGAACTTGAAGTTCATGGGTGAATCATGCGAATCGCTGTGCTCAGTTCTGGGGGCAAAGACTCCTCTGCTGCATGGTGGTGGGCAATGTGCAGGGGATGGGACATTGTTGCCATAGTAACTGTCGAGATTCAGGATGGTGACTCGCACATGTTCCAAGTTCCTTCAACGCAATGGGTTGGCCAACAAGCGGAACTTGCAGGACTTCCTTGGGTAAATGTCGCCGCATCCGGCACTGTTGAGGAAGAGATTGGCTCACTCGAGATCGTCTTGTCTGAGTTGGAAATTGATGCTGTGGTAAGTGGTGCTCTTCGGTCGGATTTCCAAAAGCAACGACTCGAGTGCATGTGTCAGCGATTGAACATCCATTCGTTTTCTCCACTTTGGCACCAAACGCCAATCGAACACCTTTCAGGCATGGTCAAGGCAGGTTTTGAGATTATGCTCACCTCGGTATCATGCGATGGGTTGGATCACACCTGGCTTGGGCATGTGCTGACAGAATCGTCTTTGGAGCATCTGCATGAACTTGCTACAAAACATCGGTTCAATGTTGATGGAGAAGGTGGAGAGTACGAGACGTTCGTTCTAGGTGGGCCGATTTGGCCACGTTCACTCAAAGTAGAAGGTGAGAAACACCATACTGCGTCTCGAGGCGTTTTCAACATTCATTCCGTCGTTTGAATCGCAGCACGAGCAAGTGCAACCGCTTCATCAACAATTTCTCCGGATACGCCGATGTGATTGCTTGGTTCAAACATCGCTTCCAATTCCTCTGCACTGAATGCTGCAGAAACAGCTGGTGTTCGACTGCAGACATCGATCAGTTCCTCTTTGTTTGCAACAGCAGTGAAGGATGCCTCACGAAGAATTTCGTGCGCTTCATCCCGTGGAATCCCACGTTCGACAAGATCAATCATGACCTTTTCAGCCATGACCAAACCACGTTGTGCTCGAATGTTTTCCATACATCGTTCTGCATCAACCCACATGTTTGTCAACAC
>JAYOBT010000063.1:0-4714 GCA_038105035.1 Candidatus Poseidoniales archaeon
AGGCCACCTCCTCGATCGACAGGATGGCTCCTGTAATCGGAAGGAGGAGCGATTCCATCGTTTCTCGCACGTGGTCCAACCGTAACGATTTCTGGATGTTCAAGAAAGAGAATTGTATCAGGAATTTCGTTGTTGATTCGTTGCTGTTGCAATGTGGACATCAATTCGAGAGCATCTGTGTATTCCACGATGCCCAAGTTACGAATGTCAACGGAAGGCATGCTCGTTCCTCAATATTGTCCAGACGAGCCAAATCCACCTTCGCCGCGTTCAGTCGATTCCAACTCATCGAGCGCTACTTCTTCAACGTGGACGAGAGGAACCGGAGCAAACAACATCTGAGCAACACGTTCTCCTTTTCCTACTGTAAAGGAATCGCCTTCACCAATCCACGTTGCAAGCACTTTGAGTTCTCCTCGATAATCTGAATCAATCGTACCGACTCCATTTGGAAGAATCATGCCTTTCTTTCCGAGAGATGATCGACATCGAATCTGTCCTTCCCACCCCTCAGGGATGGCACATGCAAGTCCGGTTGGTATCATTACTGATGTGCCTTTCAACACAGTGGTTTCTTCAAGCGCATACAAATCCCAACCTGCAGCTTGGGCACTTCCTTGCGTTGGAAGACGTGCTTCCTCGTCCAATCGTGCGAATTTGACATGAATCTGGGTTCGCATGGTTTTGCCTCTTCTCGATGGTTCAAGGAGTCTTTGTTTTGGTTCCAGTGGAAACGAAGGTAAAATTCGGCTGAAAAATATCACTATTTAATCCAAAAAAATCGGTTCTTATAGAAATCGGTTCAAAAAACCAGTTTTTCAGCGCAGTCCCTCATTCCATGCCCCCTTCAAAACACGACTTTATGTGCTTTGGCAATGCACATATTTATGTGCCATCTCGGATGGAGGACAAACTCCAGCGCATTGGTGGAAGGTGTCAATATGGTAATCGAGCATAATCGAAATGATGACGGAATTGAGATAGATCTATCGCGAGAACACATCGAGCCAATGCTTCAAGAAAACTTGGACCGATTCGTTTTGTTCCCAATCGAACACGACGATATTTGGGGAATGTACAAACAACATGCTGCATCGTTTTGGACTGCAGAAGAAATCGATCTTGCAGAGGACATGAAAGACTGGGAACAACTCAACAAGGATGAGCAACATTTCCTTAAACACGTTCTTGCTTTCTTTGCAGCAAGCGATGGCATCGTGAACGAGAATCTTGTGGTCAACTTCTCCAATGAGGTTTGCTGGGCAGAAGCACGCGCCTTCTATGGTTTCCAAATCATGATGGAGAACATCCACGCTGAAACATACTCGCTCTTGATTGACACATACATCAAGGATTCAAACGAAAAGAATCACTTGTTCAAGGCGCTTGAAACAGTTCCCTCTGTCAAGCGAAAGGGCGACTGGGCACTTCGCTGGCTGTCTCGCAAGCGAGGTTCCTTCGCAGAACGTTTGGTTGCATTTGCAGCGGTTGAAGGTATTTTCTTTTCAGGTTCATTCTGTGCCATCTTCTGGCTCAAGAAGCGTGGCCTCATGCCAGGCTTGACATTCTCCAACGAATTGATCAGCCGTGATGAAGGGCTACACTGCGACTTTGCTTGCTTGTTGCACAGCAAGCTCGATCGTCCGACACCTGAGAACATCATACACCGTATCGTTGCTGAAGCAGTCGAGATCGAGATTGAATTTGTCACCAGCGCTCTTCCTGTTAATCTCATTGGAATGAATGAGGATTTGATGAAGCAATACATTCAATTCGTTGCTGACCGACTATTGATTTCTCTTGGAGCTTCAAAGTTGTACGACGTCAGCAACCCATTCCCATGGATGGAGATGATTTCCATGCAAGGTAAGACCAACTTCTTTGAGAAGCGAGTTGGCGAATATCAGAAGTCCGGCGTCATGGACGGTGCTTCCTTAGGAAGTGTCCAACAGCGGTTCTCCATGGACGAAGACTTTTGAACCGACCGCGAACAAAGGGAGATACGCACGCACCGAAACAAGCAGGAGATGAGGCAAAATGACCATGCAAGTTGTAAACAGAAAAGGCGAGAGAGAAGATGTACGGTTCGATGCGATTTTGGACAAACTACGACGTTTGGCTGAAGGACTCGACCCAAATTGGGTCGACCCTGCGAATCTCACCAAACTGACCATCGAAGGACTCTACGATGGTGTAACAACTCGCGAACTGGATCAACTCGCTGCAGAAACCGCTGCCTCATTGGTTTCACAACACCCAGATTACAGCAAGCTCGCTGCTCGCATCTGCGTCGATGATTTGCACCGTTCGACCAAAGATGTCTTCACCGATGTGATTACCGATCTTCGAGAGTACATTGACCCTGAATCAAAGAAACACGCTCCTCTCATTTCTGAAGAAGTCTTTGACATCATCATGGCCAACGCTGAGGTTTTGAACAACCACATCGATTACAACCGCGACTTCAACTACGATTACTTCGGTTTCAAGACGCTTGAGCGCTCGTACCTCCTTCGCCTTGACGGAGAAGTTGCTGAACGGCCACAACACATGCTCATGCGTGTAGCAGTTGGTATTCACCACGGTGACATCGAGAAGGCCCTACAAACCTACGATTTGATGTCGAACGGATACTTCACACACGCCACTCCTACACTCTTCAATTCTGGAACACCAATGCCTCAGATGTCGTCCTGTTTCCTTTTGACCATGCAAGATGATTCTCTGCACGGCATCTACGACACACTCAAGCAGTGTGCTTTGATCTCAAAATCAGCAGGTGGAATCGGACTTTCCATCCACCACATCCGTGCCAAAGGATCCTACATCAAGGGAACCAACGGAACCTCCAACGGTATCGTCCCTATGCTTCGTGTTTTCAACGACACAGCTCGATACGTCGACCAAGGTGGCGGTAAGCGAAAGGGTTCCATCGCTATCTATCTCGAGCCATGGCACCCTGATTTGATTGAGTTCCTCGACCTACGGAAGAACCACGGTAAGGAGGAAATGCGTGCTCGTGACCTGTTCTACGCTCTGTGGACGCCTGATTTGTTCATGGAACGTGTTCAAGATAACGCTGACTGGTCGTTCTTCTGTCCAAACGAATGTCCTGGATTACAGGACGCTTACGGTGACGAATTCAAGGAGTTGTATCATTCCTACGAGGCTCAAGGATTGGCCCGCAAGACTGTCCCTGCCCGAGAAGTATGGGACAAGATTGTGGAGGCGCAAATCGAAACTGGAACACCTTACATGCTTTACAAGGATGCTGCAAACCTCAAGTCCAATCAGAAGAACTTAGGAACCATTCGCTCCTCCAATCTCTGTACAGAGATCATGGAATACACCTCCGCAGACGAAGTAGCGGTCTGCAACCTTGCATCCATCGCTCTTCCAAAGTACGTCGAGAACGGTTCGTTCAATCATGACCTCCTCTTCGATGTCACATATCATGCAACGGGTAACCTCAATCGAGTCATCGATGTGAACTACTACCCCGTTGAAGAAGCGCGCAATTCCAACATGCGACACCGACCAATCGGTCTCGGTGTCCAAGGACTCGCTGACACCTTTGCTATGCTTGGTCTCGCCTTTGACAGCCCTGAAGCGCGTGCACTCAACAAGGAGATTTTCGAAACGATTTACTTCGCAGCATGCACAGCATCCAAGGATGCAGCCATCGTCGATGGCGCATACTCGACCTTCGAAGGCTCACCAGCTTCCCAAGGGCTTCTCCAGTTCGATCTCTGGGGTATGAACGAGCATTCTGGCCGATGGGACTGGGATTCACTCAAGGCTGAAATCGTGGAGAAGGGAATGCGAAACTCACTCCTCGTTGCCCCTATGCCAACCGCGTCAACTTCGCAGATTCTTGGAAACAACGAATGCTTCGAAGCCTTCACATCGAACCTCTATGTTCGACGAACTCTCTCAGGAGAATTCATCGTTCTCAACAAGCATTTGGTCAACGACCTCATCGCTGCAGGACTTTGGAGCATGGAATTGAAGGATGAAATCCTCCGACACAAGGGATCCATCCAAGCCATCGAAAGCATTCCTGACAACATCAAGGCCTTGTACAAAACCACGTGGGAAATCAAGCAGAAGCATGTCCTCGACATGGCTGCAGACCGTGGCGCATACATAGACCAAAGCCAATCGATGAACATCCACATGATCGATGCGAACGCTGCGAAAGTCAGTTCTATGCACTTCTATGGTTGGAAGTCCGGTCTCAAGACAGGTATGTACTACCTACGAACAAAGGCTGCTGCTGATGCGATTCAATTCACAGTTGAAAGCAAGGCAAAGAACGATCCAACGGTCAACGGTCTCGCTGAGCGTGCTGAACTGACCACCATGGAAGAAATTGCTTGCAGCCTTGACAGCCCAGACGATTGTCTGAGCTGTGGTGCTTGATTCTCTCTTCGGGAAGCATCAAATAACTGCTCGACGTAGGCTTGGGTATGACCAAAAGAGTCTTTCTTGTATCGGTTTTACTCCTTCTCGTTGGATTATCTGGCTGTATTGGACAATCTGAGTCAGGTGGTTCAACACAATCTGGAAACGAGGTCGTCACACTGGAAATCATCAATGATTGTGAAAACGCGGAAGTTCATATTCAGTCAACAACCCTTGCGAATGGTTCTACCATGGATACTATCCTAGGAATCAACGTCTCCGTATATCATGCGATTTACACACCAGATGT
>JAYOBT010000064.1:0-4639 GCA_038105035.1 Candidatus Poseidoniales archaeon
ATGGTGAGTTGAATCAAGGATGTTTGTGGTGGATTCTCCATCGTTTTCATATCAAAAACCTCAATTGCATTTTAAAATTTTCAATTGGAATTTACATCCTGAATATTCCGTATTTTCCTTCGGGCAGAGGAGCGTTCCTCGATGCGGCAAGACAGAGTCCTAGGACATCTCGAGTATCCCTTGGATCGATGATGCCATCGTCCCAGAGTCGTGCTGTGGAATAGTAAGGCGACCCTTCAACTTCATACTTCTCAAGGATAGGAGCACGGAAGTTGTCCAACTCTTCGCCTTCCATTGGAGGCTTACCCTCTCGTTCTCGCTGGTCTTGCTTGACCGTGCTCAGAACATCAGCTGCTTGTGGACCACCCATGACAGAGATTCGGCTGTTTGGCCACATGAAGAGGAATCGAGGATCATAGGCTCGGCCACACATACCGTAGTTTCCTGCACCGTGCGAACCACCGACGATGACGGTGAACTTTGGTACGTTCACGCATGATACAGCTGTAACGAGTTTGGCACCGTCTTTGGCGATACCACCTGCTTCGTAGGCTTGACCAACCATGAAACCAGTAATGTTCTGAAGGAAAACGAGTGGAATGCCTCGTTGCCCACACAATTCAACGAAGTGAGCGCCTTTCAAAGAGGACTCGGAAAACAAAATCCCATTGTTGGCAACAATGCCGACTTTGTGTCCATGAATGTGTGCGAAACCGCACACCAATGTTGTTCCATAACGTGACTTAAATTCGTGGAAGCGAGAACCGTCAACGATACGTGAAATGATTTCACGGACATCGATGGGTGTACGATTATCACTTGGAATCAATCCAAGCAAGTCCTCGATGTCATGTGCTGGAGGTTCAGGTTCCTGAATTGCTGCAGGAGCGAGCTCCCTTGGTCCAATGTTTTCGAGGACATTTCGGACCATGCGAAGCGCCTCTGGTTCGTCTTCAGCAAAGTGATCGGCTACACCAGATTGGGCCGTATGGACTTCAGCACCACCCAAATCCTCAGCTGTGACAACCTCTCCCGTCGCTGCTTTGACCAATGGAGGGCCTGCGAGGAAAATGGTACCGTTGCCCTTGACGATGATCGATTCATCGCTCATAGCAGGAACATATGCTCCGCCTGCTGTGCAGGAGCCAAGAACCGCTGCTACCTGTGGAATGCCATCTCCGGACATACGCGCTTGGTTGCGGAAGATACGTCCAAAGTGGCCAATGTCCGGGAATACTTCATCCTGCATTGGCAAGAACGCCCCCCCGGAATCGACAAGATAGACACAAGGAAGGTGATTTTCGTGTGCGACCGTTTGCGCACGAATGTGTTTCTTGACCGTCATTGGGTAATAGGAACCGCCTTTGACCGTTGCATCATTGGCAACGAAGAGAACTTCTCGTCCATGGACACAGCCAATTCCTGTGACGATGCCTGCAGAGTGGGCACGGCCATCGTAGAGGTCGTATGCTGCTAAGGGTGAAAGTTCGAGGAACGCCGTTCCAGGATCGATGATGCGCTCAATGCGTTCACGAGCAAGCATTTTGTTACGGCTGCGATGACGTTCAACGTACTTCTCGCCACCACCTTGGTGAACAAGGTCGAGACGCTCTCGGAGCGTTTCGATGAGGGCAAGATTATGCTCTCGGCGAGCAGAATAATCGGGATCGGCTTTGTTCACTCGTGTCGGTAGTCGATCCATGTGCTTCCACCTATCCCGACCACTCCGGTTCAAACCTTCAAGGCATCGTGGGCTTAGACACCGAGCATCAATCGACCAATGTCACGGATTCCTGGAGCAAGACCGACGATAAGTACGGCGAGAACGATCAGCAACCGAAGGTGCTTCTGACGGTTTTCAACACGCATCTCGACGAAGATGTACGTTATGGTTCCAACCAGAATGGCCTTGACGATGGCAAACAGCCAAGCGCCCTCAACATCCCAGCCCATGCTGTCTGAGATGCCTCCACCATACTGAATCACAGCATCGCTCAATGGATGCTTTTCGGAGTATCCAAAATAATCGATGCCGACCATGGTGGCAAAACCATCGCAAAGCTGTCCAAATACCATGGCAAGGACAAGTGGGCTTGCAAGCAATGCCTTGTTGGAGAGTTGTTCGATTGGGTGCTTGGCAACGACTTTTTCTTCTGCTTCCCATGACTTGATGGTCACACCTTCTGGAAGAACACCTGCTTCAAATCCAGTGAGTTTGAGTTGACGTGCATCGTCCTTGCCCATGCGATAGAGAACAGCACAAATGATTCCGGGAATACCGAGAACGATCAATGCGGGCCAGAAGACGACATCGTTGGGCATCCGCCCTGATTCTTGGAGCCAAGGTGTTGCAGCCAATTGTGCCCAGTGGCCCAATCCAACGAAACAGGCGCCGACAGCAAAAGCGAGAAGACCTCGAGTTATCGTTGGCCACTCACGAGTCGCATGGAAGGCGAGAATGAGACTAGCAAAGCCGATACCGAGGCCGATGACGACCCAAATCAAGCCCATATCGTGCTCAGCATAACCTGGACGGAACAGAATCGCCCACATGAACAGAAGCGCTAGGCAGAGGATTGGGACAATGCGCATTCGAATGTTGAGTTCCCCAAAGTCCCCACCAACATCGTCCCATTTCTTTCCGACCAAGTGGGATACAAACCCAACACCAATCAGCCATGTGGCTAAGTGAAGGTGGATGATTGGTGAAATGAGCAGCCAATCGATGGATGAAGGGAAGAAGTCAGCATCTTCGAGCACACGGAAGATGGGGGCAAGGCAAACCCATGCGATGAGGGCGATCATCATCTTGTCGTCTGCAGGCAATTGAAGCGTACGGAACAGTGCTTGGAAGACAACAACGGATGCGAGTAGTCCAAACGTGTAGATGGCTGTGTTTTGGTAAGAATAGCCGGCATCACCTTGTGCACCAGCATCTTGTTGAATCGGCTCCCAAATGATTGGCCGTAGCCCATCGTCCCAAACGGTTTCTGGCATCAAGATCAAACCAAGGAGAACGCCAAGGACGACGAATAACAGGAGTCTGGTCAAAGTTTGCTCGACCATGGACAAGCGTGTTGAAGGGAGGGCAGGCTGATGTGTTGCCAGAACTTCATCAATCGACTCGACGGTTGCCATGCTACGCCCTCGTTCTAGCGAGAAGGGTCTGAGAGATATCTCTTCCCTCTATATTCACTCTTCTTCTTCAGCAATGACACGAGGTTCGTGTTCTTCAATGAAGGAAACCTTGGCGCAATCAACGGCATCACGAAGAACGGTCACAAGACGGAACTTCATCATGGCAGCGTTGGTATCGAACAGCATGGTTTGTGGGATGACGATGTTCAAATCGTCACCATCGAATGTGACACCGAAGTCGGAGTGACCGGTGTTTGATTCGAGGAGGGCAGCGACCTTCTCTTCCTTTCCTTCAACGACCTTGACGATCTTGAAGTTGTACTTGAGCGTCTTACCAGCCATTGGGTGGTTGTAATCGATACGAGCACGGCCAGCAGCGAGGAACGAGAGGTATCCTTGACGTCCGCCGATGTTGACAGGGGCGCCGAGGTAGAGTGCGTTTGGGTCTCGAACAGCACGTCGAAGCTTGTCGATGCTGATGGTTTCAATCATGGTTGCATCCTTTTCGCCGTATGCGTCAGCAGGTGCAAGTTCAAGATCAACGTCCTTGTCGACCTTCGCTTCGAGGAGTGCTTCTTCGAATCCTGGAATGAGGGAACCAGATCCTACAACGCATACCATCGGTTGGTAGGTGCGGTTCTCATCATGCATTTCATGCTCCTGAGCCGTGGCTTCACGGGTGGTTTCAATCAAATCGCCTGTTTCGCCGTTGTAGAGGTCGTAATCAACGTGAATAATGTCGCCTTCTTCCATGTAGGTTCACCTGAACGCTTCGGCGACTCGCAAGGTATTGATAAGTCAATTGGATGAAAACCTACTCTTCTTCGCTACGAGGATGAGGTGTTTTTCGAGCATCGAGAACGGTCAGCCAAGCCATTCCGACCATCATCAAGGCCCATCCGGCCCAAACCAAATGTGAACCGGGAAGGTCGTAAATGATGACACGCATGCGTTGTACGGAATCGACACCATCGGTCGAAACCTGTTGCATGAGTCCTGTGGTTTGCGAACCATCGAAGATGAACACGATATCACCATGATAGCGAACCAACGTATCGACTTCACTTCTTGGAGGATTGGGGGAGCCATCAAACCGGACTAGGCCTGGCTCAACTTCGCCTATTTTCTCGTCACCAGAATAGACGCTGATGACAGCTCCGACGTAACCATCACCCACTTCCAGATCGTCGCTCTCGAGTACAATTTCTTCGAAAACGTAGCCATAGCCATCGACTTCGACCATCTCACCACGGACCAAGGTGATGCGATGGGTCGCATCTCCACGGTCGACGAGAACCGTGGTGAACACGTGTCCAACAAGCAACAAAAGAATTCCAAAGTGAACCAGATGGGCGGCAGGTGCGATTTTTCCAAATCCAGAGGTTTGTACTCGATTGTACACCTCCGCACCAACAGGAACGAGTGCAACCAGAACGGAAGGGAGCACAAGCCATGCAATGGTTCCCCGGGAAAGGAATTCCGAAATCGGTTCGCTTGCATC
>JAYOBT010000065.1:0-4598 GCA_038105035.1 Candidatus Poseidoniales archaeon
TGTGCAGCTTTCTATTTCCTCTCACTTACGCTTGATACAATACCTGTAGGAGTGGCTTACGCCATTTGGTCAGGGGTCGGAGTTGCGACGATCACCATCGTGTCGTACTTCCTGTACGATCAGAAAATCGATTATGCTGGGATTATTGGCATCAGCTTGATTGTCATCGGAGTTGTCATTCTTCGTTTCATGAGTGAAACTGGTGAACTGACCGGTTGATTCTATCTTTCTTCATAGCGTTCTAGCACGTAAATGAAACTAAATCGCGTGATTATTTTTCACAAAAAAGGACCCTGAATAAACATACTGTCATATATGGATGTACGCCCATGTCAGTTAATGCTGAACCTAAAAACAGACGACGGAGCCTCGTTTCCTGTCCTTAACGGACTAGGATTCATCTTTGGACTAGTAAGCGTTGTTGCTCTCTTTGTGCAACAATCGCTGACAACCTTGTTGCCCCTTTTGGTGCCACTTGTGGTGTGTGTTGTACTATGTACAGTGCTGATACGGTCCCAACAGAACACAACAACTGATGGAGATGACGTGTCTCCAAGCCCGGTAAGAATCGACGTGATCTGATTACAACCCAGATAGATTCCGATTCTAACCTATGGTTTGTGCAACCTTTAGTCAAATCGAACGACTTACGTTTGTCTACTTCATTGAATTCAGCAGATATGCTGTATTGATGATTCCTGCAAAGGATACCCAAGCGACGTATGGCCACATGAGTCGTGATGCAAAGGGTACAGAATCGTGAATGAGATAGACGTAACCCAAGGAAAAAACGACCATCCCGATAATCATCAACAAAGAGATGAGATATCGTTCTGAGTTAAACACAGAAGGCCATGCAAGATTGAGGGCGAGTTGAATAAAGAAACACGCCACAATCAAGTTGAATTGTTGAAGTTCGTCCTGTTTGCTAAGAACAGATGTGAAACTGATGGCGAGTGTTGTGTAGAGAACAGCCCACACAGGGCCAACAACCCAACCTGGTGGTTGAAAGAACGGTTCGTAGTCAGAATCAAAGGTCACTTGATTCGCCTAACCGAGAATCACTCATCGAGGTGAGGATCGATATCGATTGGGATGAGTTCATTGTCGTACTCATAGACTGCAATCTTGAGTGGGTCGAGAACGAAACGGACGCTTGCTTCTTCAAGTCCGTAGAGGGAGATTAGTTCGGCCTTGAACTCTTCACGGAGTTCGTCTTCCTTAGCATAAAGTGGGGCGCCCATTCCGATTTGGAGTGCACGTGCACCGATGATTCGAGCTCGTTCAAAACGTGTGTGGAGTCGTGCTGGCTTGACCATTTTTTCACCTTACGACGTAACCGTCGCAGTGTTTCGACTGAGGTCCTGTTCTTCAACCCATCGGAAGGATACTATTCGGATTCGTCGACAAGTTCTTTCTGTCTTCGAACCGTTTGAACGTACATGATGAAGGCTGGAATGATGGCGGCTAAGGTCAAGCCAAAGATAGCAATGGCGAGATCCGGCTCACCTCCTTGGTTTTGCTGGGCCGGGAAGAAGTCGTTTGGCCCCTCGTCAACGAAATCATAGCCCTGTGTACTCAGCGAAGAAGCTCGTGTCAACGGAATACGACCAGGGGTTTCGAGGGTGACAACGATGTTGGTCACGTTCTCATCCAACAAATCCGAGATGTTCATGGAACTCGTGTAGATGTGGTACGGCATCTCGGTTTCGTTCGTATCGTTGGTGTAGTTGAAGACTTCATTTGTGACATTGGCAAAAGCGTGGTCCGTGACGACGAGGGGTTGGTCGATGAAGGAATATTCATGCGGGCGATTCTTGGTGATCCAAACGTGGACAATGTGTCCATCATCAGCCTCCCAGTTGAGCGTGCCATTGGTCATGTTCAATTCGAGGAAACCATTCCACTCACGAGAGAAATTGTCCAATGTTGCTGCAAGTTCGTTTGATTGGGATGGGCCAACAAGGAGCCCTTCTCCATTGAGAACGACGTCAGGAACGCCCCAGAAGCCGTAGGTTTCGTACAATCGGATGTTGGAATCCGAGAAAAAGTGGAGATCTGCTGGAGATGGATGATGTTGAATGATGGTCGTATCCGTTCGATTCAACTCTTTCAGTTCCTGCGAAACAAGTTCACAAGGTTCGCACCAGTCGGCAGAGAAGTACTCGATGAAATGGGTCGGTTCTTCGGATGCACATGTCTCGTTTCCTAGGACACAATCTACATCGAACGTACGTACGTCGTACATCTTGGCTGGAGCATATTCGCCGAAATGTCCGATATGTGCCGTTGATTGAGAAGACAGGATGACCGCCAACAGAAGCGTACTCAACAACGCTGCAGCATTCCTCATGGTACGTGGACACAGGGTCTTGTTAAAAGAGGGCCGCCTTCACGGCTTGACATGGACCAGCCTTGGTGGAAGCGACCATCGACGCTTCCTCTTGTTCTCGTGGTGATGGCACTGCTCATCATCGTGGTAGGGGGGACCATCCGAATCCATGATGCAGGCGAATCCTGTCCAGATTGGCCAAAGTGTTTCGGAACGTATGGGTTCATGGTCGATGAGGCGGAACAAGAGGCCTACTGGGAGGCCAATCCGGATCAAATCGATAGTCGCGGACCAGACCACCGCTACACTATCTTCGAAATTTTCGTTGAATGGTTCCATCGCCTTCTCGTTGGAATCATAGCCGTTCCTATACTTGTCAATGCGATTATGGCCCACAAACTCAGATCAGAATATGGTGATGGCTTGCGAAATCTCGCCGTCGTTTCTGGTGTGCTTTTGGTGATTCAAGCGATTGCTGGAGCAGTGACCGTGTACTTCGATAATGCCGATTGGACGGTTGCAATGCACCTTTCCCTTGCGAGCATCTTCACATCGCTCCTCGTCTGGCAATACATTGCAATGCGGGCACAGGAAGGTGCAAACTGGGCCTTTTTATCCACGTCCAAGGCCTTCCTCGAACGACAGAAGAAGCGATTTGTGACCATCACTACTTCGGTGTTTATTCTCTTGATTCTTGGTGCTTGGGTTTCGAGTACGGCCGGAGGTAATTACAACCAATCCTGTAGCATCGGTTTCCCAAACGGATGGCCAAAATGTCAGGGTTCCATCCTCCCGAGCCTTGATGGCCCTGGGATTCTCGTTCAAATGGTCCATCGTTTCGGTGCAGCCATCGTCGGATTGGTGTTGATTCTCACCTCTGCAAAGATTCGTGTTGATGCTCGAGATTTCGGTGAAGGCGAAGGATTCTCGAGGGCAGCTGAAGTTGTAACCGGTTTTTGGATTCTCAACGTCTTCGTCGGAGGCATGTACATCGTTTTTGCAGATTCACAAGAATTCCCTGAATTCATCTCACTGTTGCATCTTGTCTTTGGTGTAACATCGTTTATTGCGGCGGCTGTTACCTTGATGATGTTGAGGCTCGCCTACCTTCACAAATCGATATCCGGTGAGAGCGAATGAGCGATGTTCGGCCTTCTCTCGTATCCTTGCTCATCAAACTGATGAAATTGCGAGTCATTGTTCTTTTGCAAATTACCGCTATTTGTGCCATCTTGGTTCACGATTCGCTTGCCCGTTACGATTTGATCGATATCGAACGTACGTGGTTTGACACGATATGGACATCCTTCATCACCTTGATTGGTGGTACGCTCTCGGCTGGAGGTTCAAATGCGATCAACATGTGGTACGATCGAGATATTGATACAAAGATGCGAAGAACCCAGCACAGACCTCTACCAATGGGCCATCTTCAGCCATCAACGGTCCTTCTGTTTGGTGTGTTCATCTCGATTGCAGGTTCCTCACTGTTCTTTCTCCTGCATTGGAAGGCGGCATTTTGGTCGTTCTTTTCAGTCGGATTTTATGTGTTTATCTATACGATGTGGTTGAAGCGAAGGACGCCACAGAACATCGTTATTGGCGGTGCAGCAGGAGCAACACCTCCTCTCATTGGCTGGGCTGGAGCGGCGGCGGACTCGATCAATTCGATGAATCCATTTGACCTAGGATCGCCTATTCCTTGGATGTTGTTTGCATTGATTTTCTTCTGGACACCTCCACACTTCTGGGCACTTGCACTCTATCGATCCGGTGAGTATGCTAAAGCGAACGTGCCGATGATGAACGAGGTTAAAGGTGCGAAGCGAACCGTTACCGAGTCCAAGTTTTATTGTGGAGGTTTGTTTCTTTTGGGCTCTGTCCCGTGCTTTTGGCCAGAATCCGGACTTCCACTGCTCTGGGCCTTTGTTGCTGGAGGCCTCACAATTTGGTACGCTCAATCCGTGTGGCAGATCGATGTGGACGAACCGCTTGATGAGAACGGACGAATGCCGAAGGCTGCGAAATCATTTTTCCGTTCGCTCGCTTATCTCGGTGCGATGTTCTTCTCTTTGGTGGTCATTTCCTTCGTCCCACCAGCATGGCTGGGAATCCTTGGTCCTCTAGCGTAAAATGGCGCGGTGAGGGAGATTCGAACTCCCGAGGGACTTAACCCACTGGATTAGCAATCCAGCGCAATGGCCAGGCTATGCGATCACCGCAGCGAAGCGAGCCACCAGCAGTTTAGTCATGAATATGACGGTGC
>JAYOBT010000066.1:0-4434 GCA_038105035.1 Candidatus Poseidoniales archaeon
TGGCATACCAGGAGGTGCCGGTGGCGCATCGCCCATTGGAGGCATTGGTGGCATACCAGGAGGTGCCGGTGGCGCATCGCCCATTGGAGGCATTGGTGGCATAGGCGGCATTGGTGGCATGCCTAGTGGTGCTTCAGGTTTGTTCGTATCTTCGTCCGTCATTTTCTCTCCTCCGTGTAGCAAAGTGCAACCTTGCCATTGTTGTCTAGCACATAACCGTTCTGTTGGTTAGTTTTGCTGGATTGATGACTTCTGGCGCTGAGTTCATGTAGGTTGGGTTGGAGGATTCTCTATGGTCGGCCAAGATAGCGGTACTCCGCCAGTGTTGTTTGTTGTTGGAACTGCGGGTGCTGGAAAATCGTCTCTCGTGACCTCGTTTCAACGATGGTCCCGGTTTCTTGAGACCGACGTTATTGCAGTAAATCTCGATCCCGGAGCCGAGCGCGTTCACTATGATGCGGAGTTTGATGTCCGAGATTTGATATCGTTAACTGAAGTCATGACGGAGTATGATTTAGGGCCAAACGGGGCACAAATTCTCGCTGCCGATCTCCTTGCCTCACAGGCAGGAGATGTTGCTGAGCAACTTCACGCACTAACCGGCGAGATGATGATTGTCGACACGCCAGGCCAGGTTGAACTTTTTGCCTTCCGGGAAGCAAGCAATCACCTCATCGAAGTCCTTGGCCGTGATCAGTCAGCAATAATTTACTTGTTTGACCCAATGCTATCTCGATCACCTTCAGGTTTTGTTTCACAGATGCTCCTCTCGTCAATTGTCGAGTTCCGATTGGGGCTTCCAACCAAGAACTTCCTCTCCAAGAGCGATTTGCTCGATCCTGATGAATTGGAGAAGATTTTGGAGTGGTCTGAACGACTTGAGATTCTTGAGATGGCTCTTTACGACGAGGCAGGTGGCCAGCGAACAGAATTCGCAATCAACCAGTTGCGCCTTATGCAGCAATTTGCTCAGAGCCCTGGACTCACTCCACTATCCAGTGAACTCGAGGAAGGTCTTGCAGACATTCTTACCTTCGCTCAGGCTATGTTCGGTGGCATGAATGATGCTCGTGATGGCTTTGCGAGTGACATCGAACATGAGAAAGACGTTGACGACTTTGTTTGAAAAACATTGTAATCTGTCTCGTTGACCATAGTGCATGGTCAATCATCTCCTTGCCATCGACGACGTTAACGAAGACTTTGAACAAATTCTGAAGTGGGCAATCGAATTCAAACGCCTGTGGAAACAGGGTGATGAAGTGGCACTCAACTTCATGCCATTGGATACGATGACAATCGGTTCTATTTACGAGAAGCCATCCACACGTACACGTGTATCCTTTGAAGTCGGTATTCACAGGTTAGGTGGAAACGCTCTGACGCTATTGAAAAACGATATTCAGCTCGGAAAATCCGAGACCGTTGGAGATACTTCCCAAGTTCTCTCGAGGTTCCTCGGAGGTATGACATACCGATGTTTTGCACACGATGACGTAACGGAACTTGCAAAGTATGCAACAGTTCCTGTTCTCAATGCCCTCTCAGCGAAGCATCATCCCTGCCAAGCGGCGGCAGATTTGATGACCGTCATGGAGCATTTTACTGACCGAGAGAACCTCATTGTCTCTTGGGTAGGAGACGGAAACAATGTACTTCACGATTTGATGCTCGCTTGTACCATGCTCGGTATTGATTTCCGATATGCAGTCCCTGAAGGCTATGAGCCAGCAGAGGATGTCGTTGAACGATCTCAGAAATATGCGACAAAACATGGTTCTGAATTAACCCGAACAGTTGATCCTAAAGAAGCTGTCAAAGATGCCCACGTTGTATACACCGACGTTTTCATTTCAATGGGTGAGGAGCATCTAGCGGACAAAATGGAGGCGTTTTCTGGGTACCAAGTCAATGAAGAAATGGTCGCAGGAATGGACGATGAGTGGCGTTTCATGCACTGTTTGCCAGCCCATCGTGGTGATGAAGTAACAGACTGGGTGATGGATCATGAACACTCAATCGTGTTTGACCAAGCTGAAAACAGAATGTGGGCCCAGATGTCATTGTTGTGCTACTTCATCGCTCCAGAAGCATGGGATGCTATGGGCGAATTCATGGGTCTTGTTTAAACGAGAATTGTGACAATAAAACTCACCAAACCAAGGAGCATAGCGACACGAAGTCGCGTCGCAACTGCATAATCCTCACCCTTCCACATTGGACCATTCAAGCTCATGAGCAGGACGATTGCAGGTGATTGAAGGAACAGTTGTCCAAACAAAAACGGTCCTTGCCAGTATGGAATATATAAGAATACGATTCCAATGAGCGTGAGGACGTAGGCAACCATCCGACTGTTTTCCTTTCCGATTTTCATTGGCAAGGTTTGTCTCGAATCAGAATCAGCTTCCATATCTTGGCAATCTTTGATGATCTCCCTTGCCAAGTTGACAAAGAACACAACACCTGCAACATACCAGCACAAAAGCACATCGAGCCCTTCTATAGACGAGGCGCCGTAAAGGACGACGGCGGCTACGAGCGAGGATATGGCGATGTTACCTACCAAACCCTTCTGTTTTGTCCGAGGCCCATGGTCGTACGTGAGCATGAGAATGATTGCTGCCACATAGATGCCTGCGGTGTATGCCTGTGATCCTTCCATCAGGTAGAGACATCCAAGAAGCGAAGCTACACTCAACAGCGACAGGAAGCCAATCAACATCTTGGTTTCAGAAATGCTGATTGAACCGTTGGCAAGTGGGCGAGATGGGTGTGCAATCTTATCGATTTCAACATCACTCAAATCGTTGAGTGCATTACCTGCAGCCATGAAGAACAGAACCGAAAGTGTCGCTAGGGCAACTTCTGGATAATCCAGTAGCGCTTCAAAATCAAGCAATGCAAACGCAGCGCCAAGAGGTGTTGCAATGAGGGCCAAACCAAGATTCTTGATCCGCATCAATTGAATTGATGCAACAAGTTTGTTGGCCATGCCTCAGCCAAGAGCCATCGACACTTGTTCCTTTTCTCTCAGGCGGTTGCACGAGCCCAAACACAAACACGCATTCGGAAGCCTCCGATGTCGGTGTTTTCGTCGAATCCGACTTTGATAAATCGGCGGTCTCGAGCGAGAACGTTACCAAGTTGGTTCATGGTCGCACCCCAGCGGAAGCGCTGGTTGACGTGATCGAGAATGTCGTTGGTGTTCGCCTCTTCAACAGACTCGAGGTACTCGTCAATCGCATCTCTCAAGCGCTTGGTTCTTGACATCAAGCCTCACCTCGAAGGGCAGCTCGCTTGATGAGGTTGCGGATGCTCGTTGTGACAGATGGTGCTGTTGTTTGACCAGGCTGGTGCCATGGCGTCCATGTCATGTCTTTGCTACGATCGGGTAGTTTGCCGCTTGAAGATGCGTACACTGTAGTCGTTCGGTGGTACCAGAGCGGTTCCTCAGTACCGGTTTGCGTTGCTGTTAGGTCAGCAAAATTCGTTGGAACATTGTTGTTCATAATTCAAGATTCACGGGCGGCCGTATATCAACAGAAATTCGAGAGGTAAATGAAAAGTGAAAGTAAAAGCCTAGAGCAGTACGCTATTTACTTGAATCAGTACAAAACGAAAAGTGAACAAAATCTCATTTTTCAATGTCGCCATTTCTAAATAGAGGACGATGCAGGCGAAACTACCACGCTCGTATAGTGTAGTGGCCCATCATAAAGGACTCTCATTCCTTTGACCCGGGTTCAAATCCCGGTACGAGCACTCAATTGCCTTCGCTCTTCGTAGCCTTCATGAATCCTGCAATTATGGTCAACGCTTCGAGGATACCAAGCCCGACCAACAAGGTTGGACCTGCAGCAGCATGCGCATTGACGGAGAGATCAAAAAACGTCACTAACGGTTCATTTTCATCATCTCCGATGACTCCATCCAGGACACCATCGGTGTTTTCATCGAGGAGACCTGATTGACCAGTTATTGCATACCGATCATCCTCGTGCATTTCCCATGTGAATGCTGTTTCTGATTGAGCGTTTGGACCTCCAGCGAGGAATTCAATCGTCTCCGGATCACACTCGACAACGACATCTGAATCGAGCGTTGAGGCGGCAATAAGCCGATCACGTTCCTGGCCTGAAATAATTCCAAGCCAAATGCTCTCATCGTCCCAGTCCATGTCGACTTCTACAGGAATAATGCTTCCGAATGGTGGTTTTGGTAGGACTTCTTCTGAAATAGCACATCCTGTTCCGTCTGCGGGAACTGGTATGTCCTCAATTGTATCCTCGTACTGAATCCCAATCACTGCTGCGACTAATATTCCTCCAAGAAGAAGTGAAATAACAATTAGCCATAGCCTCATGATTATTCGAAGAGATTCTCACCTATCAATGTCTCCTCGAATCACATATCCAACCCTTCTTTGGGAGT
>JAYOBT010000067.1:0-4377 GCA_038105035.1 Candidatus Poseidoniales archaeon
ACGAGAGGGAGTTTCTTGACAGGAGGAGCAATTCCCAAATCTTCTGGGAAGTACAGTTCTGCTTCTGGAATTGGGATTGGAACAATCTCACGACCAATCAGTGCAACACGACTCGGTCGACTTTCAGAGAGGACTTCGCGATTGACTTGAGGTGCAAGTTCATTCGAGAAGGAGAGAATGTCATCATGACTCGGCATGTTTTCCATCGACAGGTTTTCTCTGCTGTGACCAACGTAGACGTATCCCTTTGCTTCAATGAAATCAGGGTCAGCACGGTTGTCGAGTTTTGCAAACTCCTCGATGTGCGTCGATGACATGTTGACGCCTTTCATCAGCGTGTGTCGACATACAATCCTGGTGTCAAGGCTTGGAAGTAGATCGATGGTTTTCTCGAACTGGTCCCAAGCACCACTGTTCCACTTTGGTCGACAGACATCATCGAAGACTTGTTTGTTCGGTGCATCGACAGAGACGTAGAGTTGAGTAGGAAGCGTGTCGAGATTTTCCAAGACCTTTGGAAGTGTTCCGTTGGTCACAAGCATTGTCGTCATCCCGTGTTTGTGGCACAGATCCATATATTCACCAAGTCGGGTGTAGAGTGTTGGTTCGCCGTTTAAGGAGATTGCAACGTGTTTTGGATCTTGAGCTTCGAGGAACTTTTCCCTTGGAACCTTGTCGTTTCCACCAAACCCAGAGAGGAGGCGGCGTTGTGCTCGTACGCTCTCGTAGAGGAGTTCAAGAGGATCTTGGTCGGTCAATTCAAGCGTGTCCATGTGTGGTTCTCGCCAGCAGTAGGTGCACGCAAGATTGCATTGATCGACAACAGGAGACATCTGCATACACGTATGGCTTTTGACGCCATAGAAGGTGCCTTTGTAGCATGCACGGTCACGTAAGAGTGACTCTTTTGTCCAGTGGCAGGTTTTGACGCCACCATGTTCTCCGACGATGTGATATCGTTGCTTCTGCAGTTTTGCTTTGAGTGCGGGGTCCATGCCCATGGTGATTCCTCCTGTAGCCGGGTTCCACTGTCGATGAACGGTCGGGAGCGGCTCGGATGTCTCGGCCTCAGATTTTGTGTTCTTGAAGAGAACGGTTGTTTAAGTGTTTATAAAAACACTTAATGTTAAAAATACACCTTTGTGTTGGCAAGTTTACCACGCCTTTGAATAGGTAGAGCACCCAAATTAGAGTGGGGATAACAATGGATAACGAACTACAGACATACACCGACCGAATCATGGATCAACAACAGTATCGATCGGGGATTTTTTCGAACAGACTGATGTCGATTGCCAATGCCGTTGCTGGTTTTCGCTTCTCAGCCAACGAACGTTCTGCTTACACAGCAAGGAGGGAACAATAAATGGATAGAGAATTAGAGAATTTTGTCGACCAAGCTCTCGAAGGACAAGTGTACCGTAACGGAATTTCCTTCGCGCCTGGTATCATTCGACGTTTAGCAACTTTCTTCCGCCGTTCGTGATTTGAAGGCAACGCCTTTGAATTATGACGCTTGGGTCGATGTATGACCAAGTGGGCACCGCATCTTATTGGGTTGCTCACGCCAGTATTTGCAGCCGTCACCTTATTGATCGGCGGTTGGTGGATGGTTACACCAATCGTACTGCTGCTTGGACTCTACCCGTTTTTGGATACGTTTGCAGGCTCATCAACGGTCCATGATATCGAGGAAGAAGGTCAAGGACACAATGTCATCGTCCATCTTCACGGTATTCTCGTTCCGATTGTTGTCGTTTGTCTTTTGTACCGAGTTCATGTAGGACTTGGTTCGATTTCAATGATCGTTCCTGCGCTTTCTGCGGGCCTCGCTACAGGGGCTGCTGGCGTCGTCGCTGCTCATGAATTGGGGCATAGAAGGCCACGTTCGACCAGTTGGTGGCTCGGGCGACTTGATTTGCTCTGCGTTCTGTATTTGCATTTCACAGTTGAACACAACCACACCCATCACAAGCATTGGGCTCGTAAAGTGGATCCGACAAGTTCCCCCTGGGGACGTAGCGTTTACGGCCACCTCGTGCGAACCGTGCCTCGACAATTGCGAAACGCCTACAGAATCAGGAAAAAGGATACGACCATCTCGGTGCTGGTTGAACTTGCATTGCTCGCATCTCTCGCAGTATGGGGCCTACCTTACCTTGCTGCGTTTGTTGGTCAAGCCTTTGTTGCAATCTACTTGCTTGAATTTGTGAATTTCATTCAACATCACGGACTTCAACGCGGTGAGGATGAGCGTCCTAATGCAGGTCATGCTTGGGAAAGCCGTACACGATGGTCACGATACACACTGATGAATCTTCCACTCCATGCTGCACATCACCTCCGCTCGAGTACGCCGTATGAGCGACTGCGCCCGTATGATGAATCACCTCAACTGCCTGGTGGATACTACCAGATGTTTTGGATTGCATTGATCCCGCCGTTGTTCAACCGGCTGATGCAGAAATCGGTCAATCACTCTGGTGGTGTTGGTGGGGCATAGCCTCCATCAACTGCTTCCTGAACAATGGCCAAGTCGGATTCGACCATCATTTCAATGAGTTGCTCGAACGTTGTCTTCGTTTCCCAGCCAAGCTTTTCCTTCGCATATGCTGGATCTCCAATCAACAAATCAACTTCTGCAGGACGGAAGAATTTGGGATTGGTTCGTACTCGAACAACACCGTTTTGATCGGTTGCCATGGTGTCAACACCTTCTCCAGACCAGGTCAAATCCAAGCCAATGTGTGAGAAAGCGAGACTGATCATGTCACGAATGCTGTGGGTTCGACCCGTTGCGATGACATAATCATCAGGTGCATCTTGCTGAAGCATCTTCCACTGCATCTCGACGTAATCTCCAGCGAATCCCCAGTCACGCTTAGCATCAACGTTGCCGATGTGGAGACATTCATCGAAGCCATGCTTGATTCGAGCCGCCATCATGGTCACCTTTCTTGTGACGAATTCGAGACCGCGTCGTGGGCTCTCGTGGTTGAAGAGGATTCCAGTGCATGCGAACATGTTGTACGATTCGCGGTAGTTTCGAGTGATTTCGAAGGCCATGACCTTTGCACATCCATACGGTGAACGTGGGTGGAATGGCGTCTGTTCGGATTGAGGAACTTCTCGTACCTTTCCGTATTGCTCACTGGATCCTGCCTGATAGAATCGGCAGTCTGGAGCATGCTTTCGAACAGCTTCGAGGCAGCGAAGTGCACCGAGTCCAGTGATATCTGCCGTCATCATTGGCGATCGCCATGATTCCGGTACGAACGACATGGCACCGAGGTTGTAGAACTCATCTGGCTTGACTTGGTGGACAGCATTATCGATGGAATTTTGGTCGGCGAGATCACCGTTCAGGAGATGGAAGTTTTCGTTGCCCATCAAGTGGTTGATGAGGTTACGGCCAAGGCTCGGTTGCGATACGCGGCGGACCAATCCATAGACGGTGTACCCCTTCTCGAGAAGCAATTCGGCAAGGTAGGAACCATCTTGTCCGGTAATCCCTGTGATGAGTGCAGTCTTCCCGCTCATAGCGATTCCTGATGCTTGCCTTTTTTCAAAGCGTCGCATCGATATGTAGGGTCATTGGATACAAACCATTGTAAAGAAATAACCACGCGATTCTAACTGCATGCCGAATCACTGGAGTTTTTGAGATGCTAGAAGTCAACGGTCTCACCAAGAGTTTTGGTTCGTTGGATGTCCTCAAGGGTGTCAATATGCAAGTCGAGAAGGGCGAGATGGTTGCCCTCATGGGCCCTTCTGGTTCTGGAAAATCAACGCTGCTGAACATCATTGGGGGCTTGCTTGCCGGTGACGGTGGCAGCATCACACTGGATGAGCGAACCTATGGGCAAAAAGGACCATCCAGCGTTGTTGACGTTCGTCGAAACAAGGTTGGTTGGATCTTCCAAGATTTCCACCTTCTTGACAATCTTTCTGCAGTTGACAATGTTGCGATTGCTCTCGAATTGTCAGGTGTACCTTCTGATGAAGCCGTTACTGCAGCCAAAGATGCATTGCAGAAAGTAGGGCTCGGAGATCGGCTTAATTTCATCCCAGACCAGCTTTCTGGTGGACAGCAGCAACGCGTTGCTATCGCTCGCGCCATTGCTGGCAACCGGCCTGTTCTTCTTGCGGATGAGCCGACTGGAAATCTCGATATTGCTAGCGGGAAAGAGGTAATGAAACTCTTCAAAGATCTTTGCCATGATGAGGAGAATCCCATTTCCATTCTCATGGTAACACACGACCCTGATTTGGCCTCAAATGCTGACCGTATGCTTCTTCTCAACGATGGGAAAACGGAAGCATCCGACATTCGCTCTGCTTGGGGCCTTGATGAGGAAGGTGAGGAAGAATGAGCGA
>JAYOBT010000004.1:0-81275 GCA_038105035.1 Candidatus Poseidoniales archaeon
CTGGGTAATAAAGAAGTATGTAAAATTAAAATTTGCAATGCAGTTTGCGTGGCACTAATCACCACCCGAAAGGAAAAATCACAGGGTATGCTTTGATGCCTCAGAACAACCCTATTTACAGTAAACGAGAATTTTCTTAACGTGGATACGACGAGAGTGTATGAGCGAATGCTTGGTTCGTCGACCGATGCATTCTTGCGACGAACGGCAATTAATTTCGCCATTGTTGGTTTTCTCCTCCACCTTCTATGCTGTGTCTTGTACGATTTCAAGGTCATTGAATCAGACGAATTGAAACCGCTTTTTGATTCGTATCTTGATGCGCTGTACACGCCGTTTTCAATCATTCTTGCTTACGAAGTGTATGAATTGATTCGAGCGATCCCTGAATCGTTTTCGAATTCAATTGGCAAGCAATTCGAGGTTGTCACCCTTCTCGTCGTTCGTGACATTTTCAAGAATTTGGCCGATCTAGGTGGTGCGGATAACGTCACAATCGATTCTGATGTTGCCTTTATTGCAGTCGAAGCTGTTGCCTTTGTCGTTCTGTTTGGAACTGCCCTCTATTTCCGTGCTCAGACTTCAGATTCGAAAGTAATCCCTCAAGAGGATGCTTCCATTCAAGCCTTCATTCAACAGAAGAAGATGTTAGCATGTGGCCTGGTCATCGTGTATGTTCTCGTTGCACTCTACTCATTCACCAATTGGTCATTGGGTGTGATCGATGGAGATGCAGGCCTCAGTCGAACGGTGTTTTTCTCAGATTTCTTCACGTGGCTCATTGTTTCTGACATCATCATCCTCTTGGTTTCGTACAAACACATTACCGATTTCCCCCAACTCGCCCGGAACACCGGATTCATTCTTTCAACCGTGATTATTCGTGTGGGTATCGGCATACCGGGATACACAGGCGCAGTGCTGTTTATTCTCTCTGCGGCATTGGCTGCATGTGTTTTGCGACTCAGCCTTCATGACGCAACGGTCGATGAGTCAGAATAGGTAAACGAGTCAAAGAGGAGAAACCGTTTGACACTGCTTTGGCAACATATCATATGTGTGAAATTGAGGGTTGGAATATGCTGAGGAAACAAACCGTTGTTTTGACAGTCTTGCTGCTCCTCTTCTCGTTCCCTACGCACCTCTCAGTAGCTGAGGAAACTGAGAACGCAGAGATTGTCGATAAGTTCGGTGTTGGCTTCAACGAAGTTGTCATTGCTGACTCTTCAGATTATCTCAACGATCCTCGTGATTTGGAATTTCATCCTGGCCGAGCCAATGAACTGTGGATTGCGAACCGTGCTACAGATAGCATCTCCATCATCGAAAACACCGGGTTTGATAATCAAACATCTCAGAATCGAGCAGACTCACACAGGAATCACTTCCTAGAAGAAGTGAGTGCGATCTCGTTTGGCGCATATCATCCCGAGTTCGATTGGCAATGGGGTTCAGCTCAGGAAACTGGAAACACATACTGCGGTCAAGCGCCTGCGAATTATTTCATGGGCCCAACACTGTGGCCATCGTCCCTGAATCACTTCGCCGTTGAAAACCAAAACAACGGGAATGGGCTCCTTGGTAGCCACATCGACATGAATCACGAATCACCGTTTGGTGTCGGTATCGCTCACGATTACGACAATGTCTACTGGTACAACGATGGTTACTATGGCGAATTGGTTCGATACGACTTCAAAGAAGATCATGATACCGGTGAAGACGATCATTCCGATGCTGTGGTTCGAAGGTATTCTGAGGTCGTTCTAACACACTTCTATGGCGTCCCAGGGCACATGGTCATGGACAAATCGAATGGGATTCTCTACATCGCTGATGCTGGCGCAAACCGTGTCCTGTGGGTCAATACGGACGATTCAACCACCACAACAACGGACATCATGGGCGATGCATCTCGGCTTGAGCCACTTGCAGAATACTCCGAAATTACAGACGTTGAGTGGGGTGTGCTGGCAACTGGGCTCAACCTACCTTCTGGTATCGCTCTTGCTGATGGTCAACTCTTTGTCTCTGAAAATGGCAATGGAAAGATTGTCGCCTACGAGCTTGCTTCTGATGGAAAGAGTGCAGTTGAACTTGACGACATTCAAACTTCTGCTACCTCAATCATGGGATTAGAGGTTGGACCAAACGGACATCTGTACTACGTCGACAACGGTCAAGATGAGGTCGTTCGAATCGATCCATATACCGATGAAGACGGTGATGGTGTTGGCGATGGAGTCGACAATTGCCCCAACATCGCAAATCCATTGCAAGCCGACTTTGACAACGATTCAATCGGAGATGTTTGCGATGAAGACGATGATAACGATTCGATTTTGGATATTGATGATCAATGTATACGCGGCCAACTCGATTGGACGTCAACGATGCTGAACGATCATGATGGAGATGGCTGTCGAGATGCGACGGAAGACACGGATGACGACAACGATGGTGTCGTTGATGCCTCCGATCTTTGTTCTGCAGGAGATTTGGGCTGGACGTCATCAGCTTCAACCGATTACGATGCGGATGGATGCCAAGATGCATTCGAAGACATTGATGATGACAACGACAGAGTCTGCGATGCTAGCGATTTGAGCAGTTCATGGGCTTGTACACCATCGACCGCGAGCGTTGATCTCTGTCCAGAAAGTTCTCTCGGGTTCTTCTCGAACAATCAGAACGATGTAGACGGTGATGGTTGTGAAGATGCTACCGAAGATTCCGATGATGACAACGATGGATTTGTTGACGACGTTGATGCCTGTCCTTTGGATGCAGGAACAAGTTCGCTCGGTTCAGAACTCGGTTGCAGCGACTACGATTCAGATGGGTACAGCGACTCCATTGATGTGTTCCCAACAGATTCGACACAGTGGTTGGATGCAGATGGCGATGGATATGGCGACAACCCAGATGGTTTCGAAGCAGATGGATGCGTCAATCAAGCAGGGCAGTCAACGATGGAGACCTTCGGATGTCCGGATGCGGATGGAGATGGTTGGTCAGATTTGAACGATGCTTTCCCGAACGAGGCATCGCAACATGCAGATGCCGATAGCGATGGCTTTGGAGATGCTATTGATGGGTTTCAAGCGGACGAATGTCCAATGATTGCTGGAACATCAACCGAGGACTTTTTCGGATGCTTGGATTCAGATGCTGATGGATGGTCAGATTTGAACGATGCTTTCCCTCAAGAACCAACACAACATAGCGATGCTGATGGTGATGGCTATGGTGATAATGCAGAAGGAGACCTCCCAGATAGCTGTCCAGAACTGTACGGTCTTTCCTCCATCGATCGGTATGGATGTCCTGATACGGATGGAGACGGTTGGGAAGATCGTTCTGATGCATACGTAAGCGATGCTCGCTTATGGTCTGATACGGACGATGACGGTTATGCCGACCAACAGGGAACAAACCTATCGGATGATTGCCCTGAAACGTTCGGCACATCGATTCTCGATTTCGTAGGATGTTTGGATTCTGATGGGGATGGCTGGTCCGATCAAACCGATGCATATCCAAACGATGCATCGAAGTATCTCGCTGCAGAAGAAAAACTGGATGACAGTAACTTCACGCTCATTGGTCTTGGAATTGGAATACTTGTTTTGGTGTTCCTCATGCTCTTCATCATGCGAAAGAAGACAACAGTAGAGCATGAGTTCGGTTTCGTTGCTCCGCCAATTCCAGAACCACTTCCGAGTGCACCCCCGCTTCCTCCTGAAGGATTGCCAGCAGGTTGGACGATGGAACAATGGATGTATTACGGGGAAGATTACCTCAAGCGCCAATAGCCTTGACGTTACAATTCAGAGACCAAAAGGTATCAAGCCGACATGGTTAGCATTGTCTGTGGATAACGTCAATATTCAAGCCTTCTTCCTTGGAGTAATATTCCTCACAGCAGGGGGCTATCTTGCTTTTGATATGCAAGACAACATCACATGGATGACGTATTCCTCCGATGATAAGGAAGAATATTTTGATGGTGATTTTTGGTGGACAATGGATGTTACCACCGAGAACGATTATGGTTTACAGGAGTCAATAATTTCAGCAAATGGGCAAATGTGCGATGAACGTGACTGTTATCCAATTGAAATGAGTTCAGAATTTGAGATATTGGATCACCCCGTTCTGTTGGAAGAGCGAGGTGAACCTGTCGACTGCGATACTACAAAAGAAGACTCTGACATTTCAATTTGTGAAATAGCCTCAGCGGGTTCAACTGCAGAAACGATTATCTCCACAGGGCTTGGAATTCTCGCTTTCACAATTCTTCTCTCTCTTGTAGGCGTTTTCGGCTACATTCCTGGGCGTGTACTCAAACTACTCAGTTCGGTTTCATCCTTGATTCTCTTTACTGGGCCAATTGTTTGGTATGTATTGATGCCTGACTTGAACGCAGACATAAGCGCGACCGAGGAAAAGTACAAACTATCAACAGGTTTCTATTTGACACTACTCAGTTCTCCTCTCGTCTTTGTTGCGGGTGGATTTTGTGGAAGTATGGAGGCCTTCGCTTACGAAGAAGAGGAGGATTGGGATCAAGAAGATGATGACTTCATGAGCGATGATGAGTACGAATCCTACTCAGATGCATACGATCGACCGACGAAGGTTGATGCAGTCAGCGAAGGTTCAATCGATGTCAATTTACAAGGCGTCCTCGACGAAGAAGGTTACGAATGGCTTGAACATCCTGAAGGTAGTGATGAATGGTACTGGCGTGATCAAGATACTGGAACTTGGGTTCGTTACTGAGGAATTTACAATTGCTCAAGTACTTCCATCAATAGGTTGAGGCATGAGCAAGAAATTCTTCATCAAAATTGTAACAGACCCAGACGTCGATCTTCGCAAGTGTGTTGTCGGTGTTGCCTGCGCAGCACAAGCCATCAAGGATGGCTATGATGTCGACATCTTCCTCGCAGCAGACGGAGTCAAGATGATTCACGCTGATTACATCAAGGGAATCAATGAACAAGGAAACTTTCCTGACGGAATGATCTTCAATATGCTGAACGTCATCACAGAAGGAGCATCCAATGTTTACTGTTCAACGGGTTCTCAAGCAGCCAATGGTGTCACCAAAGAGAACGCAGATGAAATCCTACTCGAAGGCTACTCGGACTGGATGACATGGAGCGGACCTCCAGGCGTGATTGAACTCAGTGCTGCATCCGATGTCCAACTCGTCTACTAGTTTGAATTCGATTTGGTCGAGAGAATCTCCTTGGGAATTCTGTAGGTGTAATGAAAACCATCTCCAATGAGCGTCAGCGATTCGAGTGAATCATCGAATGCAACGTGGTGAAACGTCGAGTCGAGATTGTGTAGTGGCATGTTTGCTGCCATTTTGCCTTGCCTTGACAGCGAGATTCCTGTAGCAACATAGGGTTCGATAGAAGTGAATTGTAGGATACCTTCAGAAGTTTCGACGCTTCCTAAACCTTGGAACATCTTGACAAAATACTCGCTGATTCTGTCCCATTCTTCGATTGAGAAGTTCATGATTGCACCACCATCCATCGACGTATAGATGTTCTCTCTTCGTCGTAGCCTTGATGCACCACCGACCAGTGGGTTGTTCATGGCCTCCCTCATCTTGATGCGACACGGCCAGTCGATGTGGAATGCTGCGAACTTGTTTACAGGATGGGTCGACGTTCCATTGACCCAAGTTGGTATCGATGAAGCTTTGGCTGGTGGACAGAAGCTAGCTGATGTGCCAATCGATGAAGTGCATACGTCGACCTTGATCCGGGCGCAAATGACAGCCATGATTGCATTGAGTCAACACAACAGTGTCAAGACACCAGTTCTACAATACGCTGATTCTGGCGAACATATGAGTGGAAATGAGCAGAAAATGGTTGAGTGGTCACAAATGCATGAAGATGCGGATGCTTCCAACATTTTGCCAGTCTATGTTTCATGGCAATTGAATGAACGCATGTATGGTGATCTTCAAGGTATGAACAAACAAGCGACTCGAGACAAGTTCGGAGATGAACAAGTCAAGATTTGGCGCCGTTCCTACGATATTCCTCCTCCAAATGGAGAGAGTCTTGAATTAACAGCTGCACGAACGATTCCATATCTTGAATCCGTTCTCCTCCCTGCTTACGAGCAAGGCAAGCACCTCTTTGTTGCAGCTCATGGAAATTCTCTGCGAAGCATCATTATGCATCTCGAGGGACTGAGCAAGGAAGAGGTCCTCGGATTGGAAGTGCCGACGGGCGTTCCGATGATGTATGAATTACAGAATGGTGTTTGGAAGCGAACAATGGGGTGATGTTATGCTGCTCGATTGGCGCTTCGATGGTTTCCCTGGACGCGTGCTTTGGGTAGATCTCACCAAAGGAACATCTGAAACCAAAGAGATTCCACACGATTGGTTGATTGAATCGATGGGTGGGAAAGGGCTTGCAACTCGCTTGCTCGTTGAATGGGATACCACCGATTATGAGGCCGCCATGCAGCTCCAACATCCTGTATTGGATCGGGTTGATGTGGCTCGGCATGCAACAAATCCACTCCTGTTTATGACTGGCCCATATCAAGCAAGTACGGTTGGGTCCTCTGGTCGAGCCGTTGTTGTTACACGTTCTCCATTGACCGATTTGTACATTGATACCTACATTGGTGGGAACATTGGCCACGTCCTCCGTCAAGCAGGATGGGATGGGTTGTTCATTACAGGCGCATCCGAACATCTCTGTCGACTTGAGATTGTGGACGGTCATGCAGAATTACACGAAGCAACGGAATTGCGAGGTATGACAACGTGGCAAGTTGAACAAGCACTTGATGGAAAAGGCGAGTGCCTTTCCATCGGACCTGCGGGCGAACATGGCGTTCGCATTGCAAGCCCTCTCACGGCTGGCCGAAGGGCTGCAGGTCGAGGTGGAACCGGTGCAGCGTTTGGATTCAAGAATCTCAAGGCGGTAACCGTCACATCCACGACGAAAGAAAACGTTCGTTTTGCAAGTGAAGCGAGTCTCAAATCTGCAGTGAAGATTCAGCGGCAAGAAATGGGATTAAGACGCCGTTCAGGAGATCCATTCTATGCTTTCGGAACGAGTCGAGGGCCGCTCTATGCATCAGCAAATGGCCGTATGCCGACAGCCAATTACAGTTCGACAAATGCCATGATTCCTGCCTTTTCTGAATTGAAAGTTAGTGGCGGTCAAGGAGGAGTTGTTCCTTCAACCGGAACTGCAGTGACCATCACCACCAAACTCGATGCGCATGAATTGTCCGGTGAACACTGGCACGACTCTTTGCCTGATGCAAAACAATCTGCTTGCTGTGCACCATGTCCAATCGCTTGTGAAGCAGCTGATAGGCCAACTGTTGATGGAGAAAAAATCCGCAAGCGCCCCGTGCATCTGAATCGTGTCGATCGTCCAGAATACGAGACTCTGGCGATGCTGGGTGCGAATTTGGGACTGACCAGTTCTCTCGACGTTATGGATGGAAACGACGCCTGCAATCGACTCGGAATTGATACCATCTCTGGCGGAGCTGCTCTCTCCATTGTCTGTGAATTGGTCGAGCATGGTTGGCTTCCAGAAAATTGGTCGGACCATTTCCATGCACCGTTTGACTTTGGTCGATACAAGCAAGGTGATGTTGTTCCTTGGCAATTTGGAATTCCTGAATTGCCACCCCTTGCTCTTGCCATGCTTGCGGATGCTCAACCCGGATTCGATGAATTGTTTTCCGTTCTCGGTTCTGGAGCAGTAGCCTTTTCCGAATACGTTGAGCGAGTTACGGGCCATCCTGCAACCAAATTGACAGCGCACTGCAAAGGTCTCGATTTACCTGCATGGGACCCGCGTGGAAAGCGAGGAAACGCCATGGCCTACATGACTGCGAATGTAGGTGCCTCGCACATGCGTGCTGGCTACAAGGAACCGACGGGTTTACCCAATGCTTCTGCTGTTGACTTGATGGAAGAATTGATTGAAAGTCAAAACAGCATTGTTATTCGAGATTCGATGATTCTCTGTGCATTCGCAAAAGGTGCAACACCGGATGAAGTCATGCTGGACGCATGGAATGCGATAACGGGGGATGACGCTTCCTGGGACGACTTGATGCAGAGGGCAAGTCGTCAATGGGATTTGGCACGAACATGGAATGTCGAACATTGGCACCGAATTGGTATTGAGCCAATGGAAGCAGATCTCCTCTCATGGCGCTTACGCAAGGAACCCATCCCTGCCGGAGTTGCAGCAGGCATGGTCTCGTTTGTAGATGATGATGATGAAAACGCCTGCATGGAGAAATACTACGCATTAAGAGGATGGAAGCAAGATGGAACTCCATAAACGGGGGATTCCATGCATCCTACAGTAAGCAAGGCACTGCTCTTGGTCCTATTGATTGCATCACCATGGATTCTCGTACAAGGCTGGATTCTAGTCGGTGCACAGGACGAATCCATCTCATCCATGGAAGCCTGTCCGGACAGTAGTGCGAATTGCGCTCATCTTGGTGGGAATGCGGACTATCGTATGGATGCAAGATCAACGATTATCGATCGTTCGATGGAAGACATTCGTTCAGAATTGAACGATTACATCACGGAGTATGATTGTAAAATTCTCGTTGAGGATGCATCGGAATCGATGTACTATGTCCACTTTGTTGAACATACACCGTTTTGGTTGTTCCCAGATGATGTCTTGATTTCCATTGAGCAAATCGATGAAGATACGGTGGAAATTGAACTGCATTCTCAGTCCCGCCTCGGCCTTGGTGATATGGGCGTGAATCCAGAACGGTTGGAGCGTATATACGATTACATAGCAGGCTGAATCAAGTCGTCCCAGCCGTACGGATAACCGCTCTCATCGATGAGCAGCACATTGACACCCAATCCCGTTTTGTGGAAAGCAATCAACTGGATGTCATGGATGGAATGTCCGGTTGGAGCTATACCTAGAATTGGCAATTCTTTTCTTGAAAACCACGATCGTTTTGTTTTGGGGGCGTGTTCTGTCCCGAGGCTACGACGCATACCGTCAACATCATCAAACCATGGCAGTGGCCCTTCAGGAGAAAATCGTAGACCCAGAATCATGTCAACACCGGTTGTTTCTTGCGCCGCATCTGTGTCGGCTCCACTCGGAATAGCGGGTGCATTTGGGTGCGTATGCAACCAGTGTGTGAATCGTCCCGCTCTAGAACCACGTTGTCCTGAGAAGAGATCATCTGTCCATTCTTCTGGAAGATGATGAACAGAGTAAGAATCACCACGGTTGACGATATGAGCTTCTTTGATGACGTGTCCTTGGCCTCCAAAGAGATTGGAAACATGCTCCTGTCCTTCAAAGGCGGATTCGACTTCATCGATGTGTTTTCTGTTTGGGTCAACATCAAGGCCGACTAGAATTTCGTCTGGAAGCGATTGCAGAGCCCAAACCACGAGTTCACGAAAGACAGGTCCTGGAAGGTGCAATTGTGCTGCGTAGGCATGCCTCATCGAGTACGATTCAGCGTTGTAGGAACGCATCGCATCAACCAACCACGCTTCGACCACGTGCCTGCCACAGCATCATCCTTCATCAAGGGGCGCTTGTAGGAGAATCTTTGAAAACACTGGGATGTATGACCTCCTCATGGCGAAGAAGAGAGGAGGGTTTGGCCGTTTCCTCGGGGCACTTACTGGTACGCCATACGAACGTCTACTCAAACAGGTTGAGAAACTCGCAAATGAGCACGCTGATGACGAGCGAAAACTCGGAAAAGCCCTCAAAAAACTCGTTGATGTCGTCGGGACGGCGTACGAGGAAGAAGAAATTGACGAAGACGAGCATGACCTTGTCATCGAAGCCATTGAAGAGGCAGACCCAAAGGGACGTTCCTTCCCGAAATTCGCTGAAGAAGATGCATTTTATGCCAACGATGCGCCAGATGCCCCAGAATTGGATCTTGGCAAGCGTAAGAACTTGGATGAATTGATGACAGCATCAGGAAAAGAATTCACTGGAAGTTTTGGTCGTGACGAATTTGAAGAATTCAAGGCACGTATGACGGATGACTTCTATGCCGATTCGGATGAAGCCATCCAAGCTGGCGATCATCATGCTACAATTCGAACAGAGAATCGAGTGTTTGCCGATGAAGAGGATGAACTTCAGAATGTTAAAGCAATGATCTCACAAGAATCAGGCCTTGCTGACCCGACCGCCGTCGAAGAAGAGGAAGAAGAATCCTTTGAAGGCGACGAGAATTATTCCATCGATGAGGATGGAACAGAATGGTTCCAAGACGATGATGGTTACTGGTGGTATCGTCCTGAAGGAGAGCCTGAATGGCTGCCTTGGGAAGAAGACGAGGATTGATCACGACGGAATCGGTTGTTGATCCCACCACGGTGGAGCAAGGAACCATGCATCATGATTTGCAGGACGGTCGATGAGTGGTAGTCCAATGGTGCCACCATCAATGGACAGCCCACCCAATGGATTGGTTGCGCAAGGACCAGGCAAGTAATCCTCGCCAGCCTCAGTCAATTCGATGCGTAGTGTGTGGCCAGCAGGAACAATAACGTCCAGAGGATTGAATTCCATTAGCATCGTATAGGAAGAGAGAGGAGCAACTGGATTTGCATCGTAACCCCCGTCTCGGTAACGTAGGTCCATGGTCGCGTGACCAAGCCGAAGGTCGAGCGTATCATCGTACAACGTTGCAAAGATTTGTCCTCCATTGCATGCCTGTGTAGATACATCTAGATGCAATGTTGGTAGCCCCGAGATATGCAGACCATCCACATAGACTTGGCTCGTTAGTGTCACAGAGCCTCCCGAACCAGTAACGATTCCATCGCCGCTCCATTCGGCTCCAATGGATCCCATCTGCCATGTCATGTCTTCCGGAGGCCAAGTCTCTTCAACGTGCCACTGGCCATCATGCGTTTGAATCTGGACCATGGGTTCGGGTTCTTCTCCGATATCCTTGAGATAATATTGGAACCAACCATAGAGTTCAACTGCCCAATCCATTCGACTCATGTTCGGATAAGCTTCACCTCCATAGCCGCTTCCAAGTTCACTGTGACGGTCGGGTTGATCGGGATAGTTGTGGGCCCATTGCCCAGCAATCGCTCGAGCATTGATGCCCGCATCTCGCATCAACTGATAGGTTGGGAAAGCGTGGTACGGATCAACGTTCCAGTCCTGTAGCCCCCAGACGAGATAGACGCTTCCACGATAGTTTTCGAGAACATCTGGAAGATGTCGGCGCTCGTCCCAATAATCGTTCCACTCTGCTCCACCAAACTCAGCAAAAGCATAGGTCGACCACGGGTTGAGTGGGCCAATAAGGTCATCCGAACAAACCCGCATATCATCGGTCGTCAAGTCTGCCGTTGCAGCCTGATATGCTGCATCGTAACCCATTGCACGTGCTTCAGATGATCCGTTTCGATAGAACATTTCTTGGACACCAATGGACCCTGAAATTGGTACGATGGTCTTCAGATACTCGCTTGGTTGTTGCGCAGCCTCCCAGTTGGTCGTTCCAGCATAGGATTTGCCCATCAGTCCAACGTTTCCGTTCGACCAATTTTGTTGCCCAAGCCAATCGACAACGGCTTGAATTCCAACCTGTTCTCCAAGGCCTTTGACGTCTTGACAATGGGTTGATTTTCCTGTTCCGAAGGTACTTGCTTGAGCAAGTGCATAACCGTGTGGAACAAAGGTATCGTAGACCCATTGCCCAACACCACCGTCTGGGATGGTGTTTGGATTCGAGTCTGCACCAACACCAGGCATACCTTCACCGCCAAAGTCATAGTATGGATGAATGGTCATGATCACAGGGACTTTGACACCCTCTTCAACATCAGGTAGCCACAAAGCGACGTGCATTTTTGCATCATCAGGATATCCAGCGTCTTGTTCTGATGCAGGTAGATCGACCGTAATGAAATGTTCCGTTAACGGCAGAACGTCGTAGGTCCCATTCTCTGGAAGTTGTGCTCTCATCGTATCCATTGGTAGATCCATTTCGTGTCGTTCATGCAGTGGAACATCCCACCAATCGTAGGTACTTTCCACTTCACTCTCGTCGGTGAGTGCTTCGCCAAACGACATGGAAAGAAACAGGAAGATGACACAAAACGCAATGGTCGCTGATAGTGAGATGTTCAGTTGTGTTTTACTACGGTCTGTTGAGGAATCGAAGATCTCCGCTTCGTGGATGTCCTCAGCCATGTTACGCCCAAACGTTGGACATAGAAGAGGATGGCGATTCTAAGGTAACCTGAAGGAAGTTGGAACCGGCTGATTCCATTCGTAATCTGCTTGAGCGTTGAGTCCCAATTTTTCGAAGACCTTGGCAGTACTATGCACGCCATCGACACCTTTCATGACGGCTCTGGGAGCTAGTGTTGCTAGTCGAATGAAGCCTTTGTCCCAGAGGGCAAGGGCTGTTATGGCATCTTGCCCGGTAGGCACGTTCCGCTTCAATCGCGGTCCAAATGGAGGTGGGTGAGGGAATCCCGGTTTCAGAAGTGCTGTTCCCTGACGCAGCCTCCGAGTCTTTGTGTATCGAGGTTTCATGAAACGCTTCCGAATGCCTCTCCAATCCTTTTTTGTGTAGTCTACGCCCTCAAGATAGAGCCGTTCATACTCATAGAGAGTATGTTTGATTTCTTCCCAGACTTCAACATCCAGACAGTAGGTGTAGAAGTGCTCATGCGTAGGTACGACGACATCAAGGTCGTCCTCAGAAACGGCTTGTTGTGGCAAATTCCAAACCTGAACCATACCGATGTCTACGTAATCTCGTGCCCAATCGGCAAGAGAAAGCGTTGTTTTGATAAAATTCGGCCCAGGGATCAAATCATCTTCAATGAGAATCACTCGCTCATATCCATGAACATCGAACAGGTCTCTTCGTGCACCGATCAGATTTCGGCCAACACCATAGTTTTCTTCTCGGAGTACGATTGAAGTGTACGGAACGCCTGATTTCTTGATGACGTCTTCGATTTCACTCTGCTTTGCTTTTGGTCCACCGTCAATGTAATGGTAAACATCGATTCCTTCCAAATCGTCGATGTTGTTTGTCAGTCCACCGAGCAATTCTTCCATCAGATCGGGTCGATTGAAACTTGCAGTAAAGATGGCCGTTTTCATGTCAAGCCCTCCTCAGGAACCGCTGTTTTGCGTAATACAGCCGTTCTTTGAACGTGCTTGGAGGGTGGCGGATGTTGATCGGGAGCATGACGATGTTCTCGTACCCCATGCTTCGAAACACTTCGCAGATGACGGTTGTGTCGCAATCGATTTCATTGGTTCGGGGGTTGATACCAGCAAAACGAGCCCCTTTTTGAAACGGCTGAGCTTCATAGGTGCAAATGCCGTTGAAGGTTGACCAAACTTCAATTTTTTCTGATGGAATCCCATGATTCCACCATGTCTCATCCGAGGTCTTTCTCGTTGCCCAAGCGTCGTAAAATTGTCCCATGGCATTGGTTGTGTATCCTGAAACAATGTCCCCCTCATGGTTGATGATGGTTGCAGCATCCTCAGGCTTGTACAGAACGTCGGTTTCAATGAACACGATTCGGTCGAACTGTTCGATGGATGAGGCTTGCTCAATGCAAGCATTGCGTGCATTTGCGATGTTTTTGACCCGCGCGCCTTCCTTGCCAACCAGGTGTTCCGTGCCGAGGTCGGTCGATGTGAACGTTGTCTTGCAGCGTTTTGAAAGAAGATCACTGTAGTGTTTGAGCAACTTCTTGGTACCGTCCGTTGAATCGTTTTCGTAAATCGAAACCTCAACCTCATTGTTCAGCATCAATCCATCGAGCAATCCGTTCAGTTGGTTGTACCACGACTTCAATCGTTTTGCATTGTTTCGGGAAATGGTGCAGAGAAGGAGTTTCAATGCGCTTCACCGACCATAAGAAATCCAACAAAGTGGATGAATTTCCCTATGGACATTCCTATTTAAGCCCGAGGTTGTGGCGTGACACATGGCCACTGTTCTCGTCACTGGGGCTTCTGGGATGTTGGGTCAACACCTTGTTCCTATGCTTGAGAACGAAGGCTATCACGTCCTTGCTCCATCTCGCAGCGACGTCGATTTGACCGATGCAGCAGCAACCTCTGCGTATATTGAATCCAACGCGATCGATGCCGTTGTTCATTGTGCTGCCTACGTTGCTGGTATTGCTTCAAGCAAAGCATCGAAACATCACTCGTTCGACGCCAACGTTTCCATGGGCATGAATCTCATCCGTTCCTGTTTGGATCATGGAATCTCAACACTGCTTAACGTTGGAAGTGCAACGATTTACCCGAGTGACGCACCTCAACCGCTCTCTGAGGGTTCTTTGGGACAAGGAGCATTCGAAGGACCAATCGAAGGCTATGCGCTCTCCAAATACGTTGTGTACCGCGCTTGTGCGATGGCCAACGAGCAACACGATGTTTCGTTCAAGACGATTCTCCCTTGTAATTTGTTTGGGCCCTTTGACAACTTCTCCCTCGAAACTGGGCATATGCTACCGGCAATTCTCCATCGCATGCATCAGGCGAAGGAACACAACAATGCCCCTATCGTGATTTGGGGTGACGGTTCTGCGAAACGAGAATTCCTCTTTGCACCAGACTTGGCGGATTTCATTTGTTTCTCACTTGAGAATTTCGAAACGTTACCAGAAGTCATGAACGTTGGCTCAGGTATCGAAATCAGTGTGAACGAAATGCATCAACACATGGCCAAAATCATAGGTTATTCTGGTGAGTTGAAACATGACATGGACAAGCCCGTTGGCCGATTGCGACGCTATTTGGATTTGCATTACCAGCAACGAATGGGGTGGTCACCAAAAACGCCATTTGAAGAAGCATTAGCAATCACGTACAATTATCTGAGGGAGACATTGGAATGACACTACCACTTGCAACGAGTACCTGGGACGATGAAGAATACGCCGCCATTCAACGAGTGATCGACAGCGACAGATTCAGTATGGGTCCCGAGGTTGAGGCGTTTGAGAAGCAATTCGCTGAATTCTTTGGTGCAAAATATGCAATTATGTCGAATTCAGGCTCATCTGCAAATCTGCTAACTGTTGCCGGAATGATTTATGCGAAAGGTATCGACTTGCATCCAGGTGATGAGGTCCTCGTTCCCGCAGTTTCATGGTCGACCACATACTTCCCAGTTTCACAATACGGACTATCGATGCGGTTCGTTGACATCGATGAGGAGACCCTCAACATCGATATCAATGCCATTGAAGACGCCATCACAGAGAAAACGAAGATGATTTTCTGTGTCAACCTTCTCGGAAATTCCGTCGACTACCCCCGTTTGCTCGCTCTTGCCGAAAAGCACAATCTCTACGTCATTGAGGACAATTGTGAATCACTTGGATCAACCATTGATGGGAAACAAGCAGGAACGTTTGGCCTCGCAGGAACATTCAGCTCCTTCTTCAGTCACCACATCTCAACCATGGAAGGCGGTGTCACCGTTACCGATGATGAGGAACTGTATCACGTCATGCTGTCGCTACGAGCACACGGATGGACACGAAATTTGCCGAAAGAAAATCGCGTTATTGAAAAGTCGGATGACCCGTTTATGGAATCGTTCCGCTTTGTTCTACCTGGTTACAATCTACGACCCTTGGAAATGTCTGGTGCGATTGGACAAGCTCAACTTCGCAAGGTCAACGGTATCATCGAGGGGCGTCGCGCCAACGCAGAGATCTTCCAACAGGTGATGGCTGAACTTCCTGAAATCTTGATTCAGAAGGAAGTTGGAGACTCCTCGTGGTTTGGTTTTTCCATTGTCCTTCCTGATTGGTGCGAACGTGGTCCAGTACTCGATGCTTTGCGCGATGCCGGTGTTGAAACACGACCGATTGTCGCTGGGAATTTCACATTAAATCCGGTCATTGAGCATCTTGATCATTCCATTCATGGAGACCTACCAGCAGCCAACAGAATTCACAACCAAGGATTCTTTGTTGGTAACCATCATTACGATATCAGCGAGCAATTGAATCAATTCAAGTCGATCCTTGAGAACTGTCTCAATGAGCAACGCCCTTCGTCAAATGATTGATGAATGGGCAGGCTATCGTTCCATCATGGGCAAGGTATCCACACATAGGGTTCTCTTGACCTACTTCTTGGTGTTCTTACTCCTTCCGATGACGGTGACCGGTGAGGAAGAACCTGCGTGGAAGAGCAATGGGATTGACCCAACAACGTGGACAGACGGTCCTGATGTGGAAGACACACCTATGCAATATTCGTATTTTGGTGACCCAGTTTTTGCGATTGATGTGACATATACGCCCGGGCATTTCGAAAGCGAAGTGTCAGGCACAATCGTCATCGAATTGTTTCCCCAATGGGCTCCAATAACCGTTGAAAACATGATTGAGCACATCGAAGCCGGACTTTATGATGGCATCTTCTTCCATCGTGTCATCAATGATTTTGTTACGCAATCGGGCGACCCAGAATGCAAAAGCAATGGCGTTTACGTTCCAGGTCTACCTGCACAGTGTGGGAGTGGGGGTACAGGCGAAACCATCCCACTCGAACACAATGAGAATCTCAGCCATGTCGATGGGGCGATCGGAATGGCTCGAGGAACCGAAGAGGATTCAGCCGATTCACAATGGTACATTGCAGAGACTGAAGCGCATGGTCTTGACCCAGAAAACCGAGATGATGGAGGATATGCAACCTTCGGAATTGTTCGAGATGGCATGAGTCACGTACGTGCGATAGCCGAAGTTCCAACGTCGGATGATCCTACGGGGACCAATCTTGACAACCCCTTCTCCACGGCGGGACGTCCTGTTTACGAAACCAAAATCAACAGCATTTCGATGATTGGCGTTGCCGATCCTGACGGGGAACTTTCAATGCAAACATCTTCCCAAGAAACCGAATCCAGTACTGGAACAACCGTTGTGTTTGCTGGCCTGTTTGTCGTTGTTGCTCTTGGTATCGGTTACGTGGTGGTCAAGAACAACACAAAAGAGGAGGCTCCTATTTACGAAGCCGAATTGCTCGAGGAAAATGACACATCCAAGACGACATGACGGATTCGAGGAGCGTACCACTTCACCTTCTCGAGGTGATGGGACACGACTTCCCAATGTCGATCTGCCTTGTGGGCGAATTGGAGGCACTTCTGGATGGTTTCTTCACACCATGCATCGATTCGTTCCTCCTCAACATTCATGTGAATGTGAAGTGTTCCTCCGGTCTCTTTTAACGATTGAATCGCAGGTTCCCATGTCGGTTCAGAACTCGGTAAATAGCCGAGAAGAACACGATCTGCGGCTCCTTTGAGTTCTCTCAACGTGACCTGATTATCACCTAGATGAACCGTCAATCTGGAATGAACATCGTTCTTCCTTGCCGACCATTCAAGTGCATGGATGCTGTTCGGATTGATTTCACAAGCGTGTACATGGCCAACATTGGCATGAACAAGAAGTTGCATTGTGTAGTAGCCAATGCCTGCATATGCATCGATGACAATGTCTCCTTCTGCCTGCAATGTAGCCATTCGATGACGCTCTGTGACATTTCCAGACGAATACATGACCTTCGTCGCATCAAATCCGTAGACAAGTCCGTTGTCTTTCACTTCCACCCACCCATTCTCCCCATAGAGCAACTCGACCTGAGCAGAACGCATTTGATCGTTCGCAATGGGCTGTTGCCGACCGATACGCGCAGCGTTGAGAGCTTGCGCAACAACGGAATAGAAATCTGGATGTTGTCCAATAATGGATCTCCAACCCTGTTCTTGAAACGCATCCTTCGGGAAGAGGATGAGGTCATCAAGACGTTCCCATTTTTTGGGAATGGATTGCAACAGATCATCGCTTAGACCTGACAACGATGCAATGGCGTTGTACAGTCGGCTGTGCGGGTCAATCGCAGGTGGTGCTGGCTCAACGTCTACCTGTTCGAGTCGATGTTCGAAATCAATCGCATCGGAAAGAAACCCTTCGTGAACAGGTAGCGCGAGTTCATCTCCGATACGTCTTGGTGTGAACGCTCGGTCGAGACAATCTTGTTCGACGAGAACCTGTCGAACCTCTTCTCCCGATGCGAGCGGAACAAGAAGACAGAGTTTCGTAAGCATAAGGACGCCTTCAGTCTTGCTAGGGGGAAGTCCTTTGAAGGTCTTCGGTCTGTTGGAACTTCATGGAAGAACGCGCAGTATGGGGAAATCGGTTTCTGACACTGTGTTTGACGTTGCTTTTCGCAATGCCACTCCTTGCACCACTTGCATCCGCTGACGGCATGACGACCTGCGATAGCGTCCCAGGGTTCAGCGATTGCGACGACTATGATTCAAGCGATGATGGAACACCGTTCCAACAAGATTGGATTCGTGGAACCTACGATTTTGATTTACAAGATACATCAACCATCCACATGACCTTGAGTTGGGCAGTTCGTGAATTCGATCGCAGTAAGGTTGGCCTCGATGATTCGACCACACAAGCTGCACTCGCAGCAGATGGTCTCGATGATGACGATGGAATTCCTGCAGACATGATTCGAACCTACTTTGCTTACGATGACGGTACTGGAACAGTTGGTGACAAGATGCTGGTCGAGGTTGAAGACACCATCCATGACCTCCTTTCCAATGGTTTTGGTACGGTCACAGCCATCAACACGCAGTACGATGGGATCTATACAGAAGCAGGTTCTTCCGAGGTATGCACAACCGATGCAACACAAGATTCAGTGTATGATTCTGGTTCAGGCGTTACGGAAAACAACGCCTTCGACCCACCAATTTGCTTCTCAACCATCGCAGAGATTGAGTTGTCAACGAGCACCTTCAACCTCCTTGAAAATTCAGACCTCGATCTTGAGCGAGCCTACCAAGGCCTCTTGATTATGGGTTCTGAACTGACGACACAATTCAGCGTGTTTGCTGAACCAGGTCATGCTTCTACTTTCTCCATCAGTCCTCCAGATTATGCAGCCATTGTTGGTGTTGACAGCAATGGCTCGATTCAACCATCAGCATGTCTACCAGCAGCTTGCGTTGGCCAGTGGACGGTCGACAACCTCAACGCTGGTGTAGGCGCCTCTCGCGTCGACCAGACCGTGAGTCTGACGATGGGCTACCGCAACACATCAACGACATCCATTGTTGAACTCGATCCGAACGAAGAGGCGGTAACCCTCCATCTCAAGGTGGATTTGTTTGACGAACAAGCGGTTCAAATCGACTTTGTTGCGGGTATTAACTATCTTGATACAACTACGATGGATAATTGGGGCATTTCGCTTGTTGAATTATCCAATCTTGCTACAATTCCTCAGATTACTTCCGATGGTATCCGTTTGGCGTATGAGAACGGCATTGCTCCACTCGACGACTTTACCGATCAATTCCCGGTCGCTTCGGTTGGGGATGCGTTTTCGGATTCCATACCGGGTGCACCTGATATTCAGATGGGCGACCTGACCTGGGTAAGCGATTCTGTTGCGGATGGTATCGAAGGGCCTGCTGGCGGTTTGAATTACAGCCACTCTGTTGGTTGTTCCGAAACAGTGACACCACCAGATACGATTTCGTATTGCATTCTGGGGTCGAGTGCGATGGGTTATGATCATCCAATTTACCTACGTTCAACGAGCAATACCTTCGAACTTGGACTGCTTGATCTCATTCAGGAAAATCTTCCAGATTCGGAATTTGATTTGGATGGCGAGACGTACTCCGTAAGTGATTACTTCGACGTGATTACCAATGAAGACCTTCGACGACTAATGGATGCCGGACTTTCGCTCGAAACGGTCCTTGATACAGGCTTCCTTGAAAGCATGATTCCGTCTGATCTTCCACCATCAAAGATCACACTTGAACTCATTTTACCGAGTTGGATTGAGACCATAGGCGGTGATGACCGTATCATCTTGGAACACTCCGAATCTGGTGAGAACAGGAATGAGATTTCCATTGCAGGACCATCTCCTTACGCCTACAATCACCCAATCCTCAATGAAGACGGCCAAACCATTTGTTTGCAGACGCAGAAGACGTGTGTTTCCACATCGCTATCCATCGATTTTGATACGTTCGACATCAATGAGTGGACTAAATCGGTTTCCGTTGAATTTGGGCTTGAAGCGAATGCTGTTGTTCACCGAGTTGCTGTTCCTCAGGGATATTACGATGTCAATGATGACACAACAGTCCGAATGGAAGTGATTCCGAGTGACTTGATTCGACTTTTCGGGGACATCATGAGTCGTACTGATAAACCAATCAAGATTGAACGATGTCTCGAACCAAGTACTGCTTTCAGTGATTGTCCTACCTCGCGCCAACTTGTTTTCGAACTTACTTCAGACGGATTGATGCAATTTGGTACCGATGTTGGTGAACTTCTTACCAACGAAATACATCTTGCTGCGGAAGGACTTGAGGACATTGAAGAAGGGCCAGAATTTTCAGCTGTTGATATCGGGGATTTTTCTATCGAAACAAGTCTTGCAGGTCTTGGAACACCTGGTCCAATCGTATCGGATGAAGTTGGCCTGAGTGTGAGTCTCAAAATTCCAAAAGTTCGATTCACGTTGGCTGTATCGAGCCCGTGGGGAGATTTGTTGAGTGGTAATCCAGACTTGATTACGCTTTCACTATTGACCGAGAACATCAATGGCGCCTTCCGTTCACCTCTCCTTCAACCGATGGTCATGATGGTCGATGAAATGTCGTCAATGATGGTAGCGAGCGTTGTCTCATCAGAAGGTGTAACCTTCCCTCCACTCGAACAAGAAGCCCTCACAGTTGAGACAGGATCTTGGGATACCACCATCCATGAAGAGACGGAATTTGACCTCACTGGACCTGTTAGTTTCACCTTGCCAAAGGGCATCATTGCCAAGGAAGCCACATCTGCCCAAGGGAACATGATTGTGACAGAAGATGCGGAAGGTCGTCAAGTCATCACGTACACGATTCCACCCGATGGTCTTGATGATGAGGTGACACTTCGCTTGCAAGTCACGTGGTTGTATCTTCTTGGTCAGTTCTGGGCCTATCCGGCTGTTGTCGTCATCTTGTTGATTCTCTTGATACGGCGACGTCGAAAGAAGAAGAAGAAAAAGCGAGCTGCAAGAGAATCGAAGAATTCTCTGTACAAGGCTCAGAAGATGGGATTGTCCGAATCGGACTTCGCTCAAATGGCTGGATTGGTTGACCGTCAAGTCGGAGGATATGAGGAAGGCATCGACCCGTTTGAGGCGATGCAATATCCGCCTGAACAGCCTTAGCGATGTAGGCTTTCATGAATGCGCTCTGCAAGAGAGGGCCCAATACCTGGTACGGTTTTCAGATCCTCGATGCTCGCATTGTTGATGCCCTGGCGACCGCCAAAATGGCGCAGGAGAGACTGTAATTTTTTAGCACCTAAGCCGAGAACGTTCTCAAGAGGATCGCCCAATCGACTCTTCTTCCTGCGCTTCCTATGGAATGTGTTGACAAACCGATGTGCCTCATCACGTGCATGAACAAAGACACGTCCTCGGCGGTCGAGAACAATTGGGTCGTAGCCTTCTCGATGAAGTGTCTCTTCTCGTTTTGCTAATGCAGCGAGGATGAATCTGTCTTGAACGCCGTGCTCGTCAAGCATCGAACGTATTGTTGTCAGATGGGTTTCTCCACCATCGAGAAGGAGTACATCTGGCCATTCTTCTTGTCGCTTCAACCATCGCTCGACAACTTCCCGCATCATGCGTAAATCATCCATGGCATCACCTTTGACAATGTATGTCCTGTACTCCTTCTTGGCTGGACGTCCATTTCGAAGAACAACACTTGCTCCTACGCGCTCATCGCCTTGCAATTGGGCCATATCGAAACAAACGACGTGATTCATCTGTTCCACATCGAGCAATCCTGCTGCTTCGTCAGCTGCTCGTTGTTCAAGCGAACCGCTCGATTTGTTTGCAAGTCTCGAGACTTGAATCTCTGCATTTTGATCAGCAAGCGTTCGCAGCGTAACCATGTCGCCACGCATCGGCGTTCGAACCTCGACTGAAGCCCCTCGTCGTTCATCCAACCATTGTTGCAACCCATCGAGCAATGGTGTTGGGGTGAGGAGCAGGCGTGGAGGTCTACGGTGAACGTAATGCTCACTGACGAAACGGCTTACCGTTTCACCGATGTCGCCTCGATGAACAAATGGCCAGACTTCCTGTCCCTTGACGACGCCATCATCGGCATGAAGAACGACAAGTGCGGCAAGATCGCCTTGTTCGGCAAATCCAATGGCATCACAATCACGATACAACTTGCTTGAAACAACATGCTGTCCGATGGTGGTACGAATTGAGCGAATAAGATCACGGTAATACCCTGCGCGCTCAAACTGCATATTGCTTGAACAAACATCCATCTTTTCCCCGAGTTCCTCCAAGAGTTCTGTCGCTTCACCATCGAGAATTTTCTTCACAGCTCGAACTTGCTCAGCATAACCTTCGCCATTGATGCATGGCCCAGTGCAAAGGCCAATATGCATAGCAAGACATCCTTGTGGAAGCAGTTCTTTGCAGTCTCGAATTCCAAAATGCCTTCTCAAAAGTTGCATCACTTGCTTAGCAGCTCCCGCATTTGGAAACGGACCCCATCGATGGGCTTTCTTTGGTGGATGACGCGTGTACATGATGCGAGGGTATTCTTCGTTTGTCAACACCAAATACGGATACGATTTGTCATCCTTGAGCATGGAATTGAATCGTGGTTTGTGTTCACGGATAAGTTGACGCTCGAGAATCAATGCTTCTTGAGGTGTGGTCGTAACAATACATTCCACATCATCTGCTCGAGCGACCAATTCGGGGATCATCTGTCGATCGGGATTTGTAGCAAAATACGAGCGAATACGTTCGTTCAATCGTGTCGCTTTGCCGACATACAACACTCTTCCTTCAGCGGTTTTGAACAGATAGACGCCGGGAGAGGCAGGCAAATCGATGGATGCTGCATCAACCGCCATATCGAATCCTTGCGTTCATAGGTCAAAAAAACCTGCATCGTCTCCGTTAACCAACAAGAGGACAACATCAAATGCAAGGCTGTCTAGTCAGGAATGAGTTCAGATGCTGTCACCTGCCATGCTGCGTATTTTGCGTTGGTTGGATGAGCATCCAACGACGCTTGAAGGGGCATGGGATGTACCACGCAGCCTTTCGCTTGAAGGAATCGCAGACGGAATTGGCGTAGTACGCTCAGCATTGTTCCAGCCAATGACTGTGCTAGAACAAGAGGGATTCCTCCTGACTCGACAGGCTCACGTCATCGGTGGAGGGCGAAGAAAACGCAAAGTTGTCCACATCACAGAATCAGGTCGAAATCAACTTCATTCACACACAGAAGACATTCCTGAACGTCGTGCACGCTCCTCCTCAAAACTGAAGGGACAACTTCCAGAATTCACACATGTTCAAGGACGCCAATCCGAGATTGAGTTGATCTGCGATGCTCTCCAGAACAAGGTGCCCGTACACCTACGAGGAATGCCCGGTATTGGGAAATCAACGCTTGCTCGAAGGATTGCTGAAGATTTGATCGAGAAAGATCTGAATGTTCACTGGGTTCAACTCGATGCGTATTGTGATGTTCACGAAGCCATGCAACGGATGGAAGTTGATGCCCCTCAGATTTTGGATGTTGAAGGATATGCATCCCTTCTTCAAGACGAGAAGGTAGTCGTGGTGTTTGACGATGTCCATAGCATTTCATCGAGACACCAAGAATCATTTTCAAATCTTTTTCAGGCTTTGGAAAACAATTCGATATCCTTCATGTTGTTGGGACGGGATCGTGATAAATTTACCATTGAAGGAACTTATGTCGAGTTGGGTCCACTTGAGCAGACCGATGCCATTGAATTACTCAATCCAGAACTTGGTGATGAGCGTGAGACGATTGTTGAAGCATTAGGAGGTCACCCTCTTGCCATTCTTCTCTACGACGCATCGACACCACTTCCTGAGACAAATCTTGACGTACGCGCATACGTCGAGCAAGTGGTCCTCGGTGAGGCCTCTTCAGAGGTTCATGATGCTATGTCGCCGTTCTTGGTCTTACCATTCCCAGTGCCTGCTGAACGAATGCCAGAACCGGACGATGTTTCCTTGCTCGATGAACACACCCTGCTTCGATGGGGCAACAAGGATATGGCGATGGAGATGCAGCATTTGATTCGTAACGTATGCAAGTCTTCTCTCGAAAAATCGGAACTCGATGTTCTCCATCGTTCGGCCATCGCACATTGGGAAATACAGGAAGACGCTCTGGCATCGATTCTTGAATTGCATCACCGTATCCAGTGTGGTGAAACAGAAATATCGAGCCATCTTTCTTCTCGAGCAAACGAACTCATGCAATCCTATTCGGGTGCATTTGCGACGCTTCTCGATGAAGCACTGGTCCGTGATTCGAAAGACATCGAATTGATCGAACTCGCGTCACAACATGCTCTCAATCGCGCAGAGATTGATGTTGCAAAGGATTACATTCAGGGTCATGATTCTCCCAAACTCGTCAACATACGCATGCAGATTGCGCAGTTTGAGGGAAAGAAAGACCCCCTTCAAGATCTTGAAGCCATTCTTGATGAAATCCATAATGCACAACAGAAGTTGCGCATTCAACTCTCTGTTCTTTCTCGTTGCATCGATGATCTTACACCTTCTTCCAGTGTTGATGATTATGAACGAATTGAACGGTTACTCAATCAAGTTGAACTCCCGGATGCTGAGAACGAGCGTCAGATGGTGTTGACGACTCTCGTCGTCATGCAGCACTCACTTGCGCTTGAACGAAAGGATTTCCAGGGTGCGGAATTCTTGCTCGAACAACTTCGAGGAATTGGGTCGACGGCCGACCCCCTTTTGCAGTACTTGGATATGAAGACGCAATTGAAATCGATTGCTGACAAACCGATGAAGGCTGCCCTCACGTTGAGAAACGCAGAGCTCACAGCAACACAATTGCAGCAGCCTTTGTACAAAACCTCGCTCTTGCTTCTTATTTGTGAGCAGCTGGTGGATTCACAACTTCCGAGAGCGAAGACCCTCCATGCTCAAATCGACATCCATTCAATTGAAACGATTGAGCGCCCGTCAGCAAAACGAGTTGTTGCAAAATGGTGGGAAGTGAAGTCGATGTTCGACGACCGCGAACGTGTAATGTCATTGCGTGAAGCCATTTTGCGCTATCGCTCGGTAGGTTGTCCAAACCGAGCACGTATGCTCTCAAGGCGTTTGCATTCGGTCTAATCTACAACTCAGCACCAATCATGGTCTTCGTATCCTGAATGCCATCAAGGGGTCGTATTTCTTCGACAATGCATCGAGTAAGTGTAAATTCGTCATCTGCTTGAACGCGTGCCAGTAGATCAAATTCTCCAAACAGCATCCAACGGTCTGTAACATGCTCGATACCATCGAGTGCGGTCCGAACGCGTTCTTCTTCGCCGGGCATGGTCGTGATCAAAACAAATCCTATCGCCATTCGTTCACCTCAATATTCGACTGCGATCAGCGTCTGTGTGTCTCGAATTCCCTCGATTGTTCTGAATTCTTTCATCAACAATGCAGTAAGTGTTTTTGCGGATTCGCTGCTGACGTGCGCTAGAAGATCAAATTCGCCATAGAGAGCGTGGACTTCCTTGACTGCAGTATGGGATGTCAATGCAAGGTAGACATCACGTTCATGCGACGGTTCGGTCTTTACAAGGACGAATGCTTCTGGCACGGAATATGCTTGAGCAGACGGGTTTTATCGCTTCGGGTCCTGATTGTTGCTTGCACAGGCGACGGGTGGCTTCAAATGCTATCGCTTGGGAAGAGGAATCATGGAGAAGAAGCAAACATTCCTTGCTTTGAGTTTGCTCTTGCTTCTCTTGTTCATGTCCATTTCTCCTGTGGTCCAACCCTTTGAGGTTGAGGGCGATGTTTCAGAAACTTCTGGAAGAGCGACCACAACGTGGTCTGGAACGGTGACATTGACCAGTGATTATTTTGTCAACGTACAGGATGAATTGCTCATTACTTCATGCACGAGTGTTGTCTTGTCTCCCGGAATCCGAATTTACGTTGATGGTCGATTGACAATTCAAGGGACATCGACATGCCCTGTTGTTCTCTCAAGTTCTTCCACGACCGGCGATCATGAAGGTATTCAGTTCAACAGTTCCTCCAATGGGCGTGGAAGTACTGTAAACCATCTTCATATCGAAGATGCCATTTATGGAATGACATTGTATGGTTCCAATCCTATTCTCAACAATGTGACGATTTTCAATCCAGATCGAGTCGGAATCGATATGTTTGGCAACTCTGCTCCAGTGATTCGGGATTTGCATGTTGAACAAGCAGGTCGAAATCTCCCATTCCAAAACGACTGGCGTTACGGCATTGGTTTGTCTGTTGGTGATGGTTCAACACCGATTGTCCAAGGTGCGTATTTCACGGACCATCTACTGCGCGGATTGAATCTCTGGGGTGCATCTGGTGGATTGTATCGAGACATCGTTATGGACAACATTTCAGGTTCCATTCTTAGTGAAGCAGCCGGCGTTTGGGTTGAGGACAGTGTTCCATTGTTCGAAGATTTGAGCATCGACAAGAGCGACACTGGAATCATTGTTCGCCACATTGATGATTCGGGTTACACCCGTGCAGTGTTTCGAGATGTTGAGATCAGTAACAGTATGTATCGTGGCGTATATTTGGACAAGAACAATCATACCAATTACACAAATTATGAAACGGCTGATTTCACCAATCTAACCGTTCGCGGAACAGGATCCTCCGGAGCAACATCACCCGGCATTGCCTTTGCAGCGATTGAAATCAATGCCACTGGTGCTTGGATGGAAAACGTCCTTGTCGACGATGCCTCTTCTGTTGGTGTTCGCTTGTTCTTTGTCGATTCAACAACAACATTGCGAAACATGACGATTCGAGATGCAGGAGAGGCAGGTCAAGGTGCGCATTCTGCTGGATTGAGCATTCAAACGTCCTATTTTGCTGCTCATCTGGAAGAGATAGAAATCAGCGGATCACCTGGTCCAGGAATTCATTCATCGAGCGGAGGCTCCTTGCAAGGGCACGATTGGCACCTCCACAACAACTCAGAACAAGGTCTGTACATCGATTCAGCTACCGTCGTCGTTGATGGATTATCCTCGTCGGACAATGGATTCTCCGCTGCCCATGTCTTCGATGCACGTTATGTCACATTCTCCAATGTGACATCAACGAACGATGGTTCTCTGGGTTCAAATGCCATGGAGCAAGCAGGTTTATCCTACCAGAAATCGAACGATTTGGAAACAACATCAGGTGATGTGACCTGTATGAATTGTCACGTCGAAGCATCACAGGGCCATGGCGTCTACGTCATTGATTCCGTCGACCTCTGGCTTGATAATCTCTCAATTACAGACATCGATACAACTCTTCCTGCCATGTACGTCGACAACGGTGGCTTGACCTTGGGAACGCAAGGCGGGCGGTTCAATGTCATAAACGCCAACATCGACCATGAATCACTGACACAACCGGCCTTGTACATCGAACAAGCAGCTGGAAATATCGACGGACTGACCCTCCAAGGCAATCACAATGGAATCTACTGGGATGCAGATCACAACGGAAATTTTCCTTCGACATTGAGCAACACGGAATTTGTTGGTACAGACTGTCTCAAACTCGTCAACCATCCTGATCTTGGTGGTTATGGAAACACGATTGGAACGGATTGTACTGGACGGGTATGGATTGAAAATTCAGATGTCAATTTCTCGAATTTAGCTGATGCAAGTGGTGCTCACGTACTCGATTTGGACGCTTCATCTGTCTTGCATTTGCATCAACCAAACAATGTGGACTTGACAATGGCGAACATCCCATCAGGTGCCGTTATAGACGTCGCTTGGGATGTCACTGTATGGGTTGTCAATAACCGTTCCAATGGTATTCCGAATGCCTATGCCAATGTGAGTTTCACGCAGTTTGAACCATCTGTTTCTGAGTTTACGAACGACCTTGGCGTTGTCGAGTTAACCGATTTCATCGGTCAACGATGGACCAATTCAGGGGCTTCAGCGATCAACGATGTCACCGTTGAATGCGGATACGACAGCGAAAGCAACACGACAACGGTAAGTTTCGATGGAGACAAAGTGATGTATTGTGTGCTCGAATTGGACAACCAACCTCCATTTTTGAATTGGACTTCACCGATGGATGGGGATGTGTTCCCCTCACAAGGACAAGTGCTGTTTGATGCTCAAGAGTCCTGGGATTTGGACGACGATCCTTTGACGCTGACATGGACGTCTTCATTGGATGGTGTCATCTCATCGGCACAAAGCACGGCTCCATTTTCAGTGAATGATGGTGTATCTGGGATGACACTCAGCGATGGTATTCATGACCTTACGTTGGAGGTTTGCGATGATGCTGGACATTGTGTTTCTGAGACGCGGACCATCGAATTAACCAATCTCGCACCAGAACTCAACGTATCTTTTGTTCCAGGTTTAACACAATGGAACGAGCTCATCATGCCTCAAACGGGCACAGTTTCCATCAATACAACAGGAACCTTTGATCCAGAAGGCGATGACTTCGCTTGTCTCATCACATTTGGTGGTTACAATCGACAAGGTTCGGGATGGGGTAATCATTATGTCTGCCCAGAGTTGTTAACCTACACCTTCGACCATTATGCGGATGACCCGCCAGCATCGTTCTTCTTGAATGTCGTTGCATTTGATGAAGTAGGAAATTCAGATACCTACACTGTTGAAGTCAAGTTGTACAATGAGATGCCGACTGCTGCTTTTACGCTTGAGCGCAATGGAACGACAAGCGAGGATTTGATTTTCTTCAATGGAAGCAGTTCAGCCGACCCAGAAAACAATCCAGTTTCGTTTGAATGGTGGTCGAATGTGGATGGGACGCTCATGGTTGGTCAAGGCATTGAGAACATCTCTTGGCATGGCCATCTGTCTCGTGGCGTTCACCAAATTGAGTTGCGTATCACCGACGATCGCATGGACCATGGGGGTCAAATGTCGGTTGTTTCTCAATTGATTACAGTCGACAATTCTGCACCGAGAGCTGTGATCGAAGAATTGACCATATTCGATGACCTTGACTCGTCCGTTCTGATACCGTTCAGTGCTAATGGGAGCGGTGATTTTGATTCAGCGTGTTTCACATTCCCCACCGATGGAACGTGGCACTGTGCAGAAAGCGAACCTGCTGCCGGTTCCGAGTTCTTGCAAATCGATTGGTCGAGCAGCCTTGATGGACGATTGACGCCAGAAGACGAAGATTGGCTTACGTTTGAGACTCGACTCTCTGCAGGCGTTCACGACATTACACTGACGTTAAACGATGGCATCAATCCGAATGTTACGGCAACGAGAACACTCACAGTTGCCGAATCCGCACCAATTCTCGTTCTGGATTCGCCTGTAAATGGTAGTCAATTTGCATCAAGCGACACGATCGTCATCGATGCACGAAACAGCGTTGATTACGATGAGGATGAATTTACATTGACCTTGAGAAGTTACGATGATGCATCATCAACGTACATCCCCATCCTAGCCGGCGTTTCAACAAGCACTGTTCATGAAATTCAGTTGGACGCTGGTCTTCGTGATCTACAAATTGAGTTGGTCGATGCGACTGGAAAATCACGTGTTGAATCGTTGGAATTGCTTATCGTTCCAAGCGATCCCGAAGCAGTGATTGTTTCACCTACAAATCTCGATTCGGTTGACCCTGGTGCGACCATCGTCTTTGAAGGAGCATCTTCCGATGCAGATGATGATCTCGTAACAAGAGAATGGCGTCTTCATGTACCTGGTCTACAAACAAGTGTGTTGAGCACACAATCGACCTTCACGCAAGTCTTCGCTCCTGGTTCGCATCATGTCTCGTTGTACGTACAGGATGCTCGTGGTGCTTCTTCAGAACAACACATCAACTTCACAGTCCGCTCGAGCCTTCCTGAACTGGTTCAAACCAGTTTGGAACTGTCTCAAACCGAGTTTGTCTCAGATGAGCGAGTCACGCTTGATGTGTCTGTGCAATTGATCGATGCTGATGGTACGACAGACGATGTTCGCGTCGACATCGTCCACAACATTCAGACATGGACGTTCAACCTCAGCGATGATGATGGGGATGGCATCTGGACAGGATCACTTGAGTTCCAACCTTCAGGTGTAGGACAACCAAGCTTCAAGGTCATAGCGACCGATGGTGAAGGTGACTCAGCAAGCGTCGATATCCTCTATACGCCACTCAAGGTTGTTGAAGCAGATGGAGGAGGCTTCATGTCAACAGGTGTTCTTGTTGGTGCTGCTGCTCTTGCAGTCCTCGTTGCATTACTCATGACACTTCAACGTCGCAGAGCAACTGCTGAAGAAATGAAAATCATTGATTCGTGGGGCGTCTTTGGTGATGGAGCAGTCGAAGAGGATGCATCCGATGAGGAATCCAATGAAGGCGAAATGTTGGATTGGGATGCCGTTTAGTCTCCATTTTTTGTCGGCCATACAGTAAAATACGAATCATTCTCATGTCGGCTCATGAGAAAAGCGCTCGCTCTTGTCCTCACCAGCCTTTTGATTGCAACAACCCTTCCAACAAATGTTGCTGCAGATGAACCAGAACCCATTGCCTGGGGCATTGAATACGATTATTCGAATCTGAACACAGACATCGCATCGATGATTGGAATCGACTTGCAGGAAGTCTTCTCAGAGGTTATGGCAGCAGGAGACGATTCAGGATTGGATCTCCTCATCGGAAGCGTTACCAGTGGTTCAACCACCATCGTCTTCGAACAATACGACGGGCCATTGACCACGTTGGATGTCGACGGAACGCCAACTGATTTCTCAACCAAGATGACAGAACTTACTGTACGTCACGGTCTGTTGGACGATTTCGCTGTTCACTCCGAGTGGAGCGACTCTTACGGCGGAATCGATCTCACAATCGGTTACGATGCTGAGCAATTGTTCAATGCTGACGTCCTCTACACGGAGTATTTCGACTCCGCAATGGGTCTTCATGGAATGGACATGGAAATGGATGTTGAAGCCATGATTGAGTACAACGTGGGCGTCACAGGAGAGATTTCTGGTGATGGAGAAACACTGCCATTCGACATTGATTTCACCATTGGTACTTCATTTGATATCAACAACGGATTGCTTGAAGTGCGCATGGCTGACTCTTCCCCACTCTTCACTGAGATGGAAGGTTTGCAACCAGGGCAAGAACTGACATGGGAATGTGGTTCAGAGGATAGCTATGTTGATTCGTCATTGGATGGAGTCCACATTACAGATGTCTGCTCGGAACACAACATCCATTACGAAACCGAGACATCGGTACTGTTCGAACTCACCGGAATCCCGACCGAAGAGCTCGGTCTTCCTGCAGGCGATTTCGACTTCACGATTTCTGATACTGTCACCGACATGTACGATGGTGAAGTTGACCTCTTCTTCATGGGGGGGGCAATGGAACTACTTGATGAGCCAACACAAATGATCACCATCGATGATGGAAGCACCATCGAAGTTCACCAAGCGTATGCGTCCCCGACTCCACTTGCCTTCCCAGCAATGTGGGCTATGATGTGGGCCAACTCCGTTGTTGGTAGTGGAGATTACCCAGGAATTGTCGATGCTCTTCTCAGCGACGAAAACTTCGAAGAAATTTTCGGCGATTGGGCTGATGAGTTATCAGAAGATGATGACGAGGACTACTTCGTTTGTGCCAACCTCAATGAAATCCCGTACGAGTATGTTGAGGACGGTTACGATGACTGCGGCGACAACTCCGATGAAGAGTTCGTTTGCGACGATGGAGATGTCATCCCCGGAGGCTGGGTCAATGATGGATGGGAGGATTGCACAAACGGTGAAGATGAAACCAACGAGCAAGAAGAATCTGTTTATGTCTATGTTTACATGAACGGTGCAAGCGAATCAGAAATGAACTTTGATTACGAAGTGCAGGGCATGGAATACGATGAGAATTACGAGATTTCTTGGACAGTCACCGATGATGAAGGAACCACATCCGATGCAGGTTCCACTGCCGTTACAGATGGATCCTACAGTTCGTACGACAGTGCCAACGCTGAAATTAACGGCTTTGGCGAGTATTGTGTCGACATCGAAGTCACTCGATTGAGCGATAGTGAAGTTATTGGTACCCAACAAGAATGCGACTCAGTTTCACAAGAGATGGAACCGAGTGAACGACTTGTGACCATTGTCGAAGCACTTGCAGAATCGACACTGGACAACACCATGGAATCCTTTGGACAAAACCTCGAAAATCGTTTGTCCAACTTCGAGGATGATTATGATGTTGCATACGAAGATGGAATGGTCTATGCATTGTACGATGATTCAACCAACCGTTTCGTTGGTTTCCAATTGGTTGCATCACCAGGTGGCACACAGTGGTACACACTCATCGGACCAGATAGCACAGCATACGGAACTCCACAGCGAGCAGTCTCTGTCACCTACTTCACTGGAATTGAAGCGGTTGAGGAAGCTCAAGAAATTGAAGACCAAACCGATTTGAGCGACCTCGTCGATGTTACACAACACAACACCGAAGATGTTGAAGCAGTCAACGAAGGTATTGATCCTGCTACGCTCCCTGAAGAGCCAAACAATGAAGAAGCCGAAGAAGAGGTATCTGAAGAGACCTCAGATGAAGATCTATCCACGCTTCTTCCGTTCCTCTCACCAGTAACCACTCTGGCGATGATTGCACTTGCAGGAATGTTTGTATCAATCCGTTCGAAGGACGAAGAATGAGCGAAGCAACGGGTGACGAACCCATTGCTCGCTGGCGAGTTATCGCTAGCCTCACGCTTATCCTTCAGATTGTGATTCTGCTCTCACTGAAATCCGCTCTTGAAGAAGATTCGTGGTTTGTCGGTACGCTTTCAACAACCGTAGAAGATGGCCCTCTTTCGCTTGAAGGTGTTTCAGTCAACGTCACCATCGACATGCAGAACGACCAAGATGACTTGAGCATCGAATTGTTCGGGCCTCTTCGAATCAGCCAGTGGCAGGATGAGCGAGATGATCGAGCTGCTTTGTCGGAGCAAGAAATCGAAGAATATGATGAAAATCTCAATGAAGCCTTTTCATCACCTTCTCCTAGTACTGTGAAATCAACAACATTCACGATGATTTACATCAGCATCGGCCTTACTGCACTTCTTTTGGTCTTGATTTGCATGGACTTAAAAAAACAAGCAAGTGAAATCAAACGAACCGTTGTTCGACGTTTTATCTCATTCGCTTCGTTCACAAGCGTCCTCAGTGTCTTGGTTCTGATTCTCTTCGTCCTCCCTGCATCATGGTTTGCTACGGTTGCTGATGATCCTCAAAATTTCAGCGATAGTCGAGACAATGTAGCGTTTCTTGCCCATGCTGAATTTTCTTCAACATCAAACCTTGGTTTGGATGGATTTAATTTGGAATTCGAGGTCAGTGGCTACGATATAGGGATGGTCCGTCCTGCGAACCGCTCAGCCGTTGAATCCGTTCCTCCTCAGCCGACGAGCCCTGATGCTGAATCATTCATTGCCATAAGCGGGGATCTGCGAACAGAAACGCCTCCATACGTTTCTGAGATGGTGTATTTTTGGCTCGTTTTGTGGGTACTTGTGCCTCTTGCTTTGGTGATTCAACAGCGTGTAGCAATCGATTCTCGCCTTGGAAGTTTGAAGAAATAAGTCAATCATTGCTGTTCTGGCAATGTATCATTCAAACTGTCTGGGTTGTCCTCAAGTGGACCCCATTCCGTTCTTGTTTTGTGGAGGCCAAATCGCTTTGCATAGAGGAATCGAAGGTTTTTCCAGCCATCGCCCCACGTGTGTATCTCAGCTTCACCAACACGTTCTCGGTATGGTACGGAGATTTCGATGGCTTTCTTCCGACCAAGATGCTTGCGTGCAAGGATTTTGATTTCTTCAGATAGAGGCATTCCGTCATTGGTTGGGCGCATCTTAGGATTGTCAAAAACCGACTTACGGAACACCCACATGCCCGATTGAGAATCTTTGATTCCATAACCGAAGAGGAGTCGAGCGTTGAAGGAGAGAACCCAGTTACCAAATCCATGGAGACCAGACATCGATCCGTCTTCTGCCATGCTGAGGCGATCGCATGTGATGAAATCGAGATCATCATCGAGGAGTCGCTTCACCAATTCAGGAATCAACTCTGCAGGATAGGTACAGTCTGCGTCCATGGTCACAATGATGTCGTTTGAAGCGACGACGAATCCTGTTCGATAGGCTCGACCGTAGCCTTTCCGTGGTTCAAGGTGGACGCGAACGTCTTTCTCAAGAGCGATTTCTCTGGTTCGGTCTGTTGATGAACCATCGACGATCATGATTTCAAGCGATTCACACCAATCTCGGGGAATGGCGTCAACGGTTGCACCGAGTGCTTCCTCTTCGTTCCGAGTAGGAAGAAGAACAGTGACAGAGACTGGTAAGACCTCGTCCATGATGCAACCACCTGTCATGAGGGTTTCAATGCATTGCCTCAACGGTCAAAGGTTCACGACCATCGGGCACGTAGACGGCGGAGTGAAAGTTTTGCAGCAAGACGAATCTTTCTCCACTTGGATAAGGAGGGGCGTTTGCTAAAGACATCACCCGATCGTCGTACAATTTCATGGAAAATAGCATCGTATGCTTCGCACATCAGTTGCGGCTGCAATCGAGACTTCGAATCTAAATATTCGAACAGGTGTTGAGCAGATTCTTGATGCCTTCGAACGATTTCGATGTATTCTTGGACGAACGACTTCCAACGATGATTGGTTCCAAATTCAGTGTTACCAAGTTCAGTGATGTCGATGTTGTATTCACTCAATGCATTGATTGGAAGGTAAATTCGACCGCTTCGATAATCTTCAGAAACGTCTCGTAGGATGTTGATTAATTGCAATTGAATCCCCATGTCAATAGCGTGTATTCTCGCTCCTGCATCTTCGCAGCCATAGATTTCGATCAGTACGAGTCCAACTGCTGAGGCTACTTTGTAACAGTATGCACGAACTTCGTCCCAGGTTTTGTGACGAACTTCAAACAAATCGTCTTCCATTCCTTCAATAATTGTTTCAAAATCTGTGAGGCGAACTGGAAATTCCTTGAACACTTCATTGATGGCTATGAAAATCGCTTCGTCTTGGGTAGCGGATTCATCACCTGCGAACAAACGTGTTAGTCGTTCCTTTGCATCAACAAGTGCCATCAAACGGTATCTGTGTTCTTCTGGAGCGTTGTTCATGGCCGTTTGATGGATGCTCTGAAGAAGTTCATCACGCTCATCAACGAGTTTGTTGAGGGCTTCGGATTCTTGAACAAATGGCCGAGAGTCTCCATCAGCAATATCGTCAAGGTAACGACACAAGGCGTAGACTGCGTGGACAGCCCGTCGCTTTTGGAAAGGTAGCGCAGAGAAACTGGCATAGAATGTTGACGAGGCACGACGGCAGATTTCCTCACATTCGAGGAATGCGTTCTCAATCAATTCCGCTTTGTTCATATTCACAAACCCCAATTCTTCCAGTTATCAATGCGTGTTGTTACGCTTGTTCGTCTGCATCGTGATGAAATGGATTGCGAGTCCAACAGGCATGAGCATAACGCCAAACAGGATTGCGACTTGTGCAGCCGTTTTGTTGATTTCTGTCTCAACACTACGCTTCCAAATCCACCTGGTGACGATAATGTCGCCAATCACGAAGTGCGTCCATGCGAGGACAGCGCCATCGTCTGTACCGAGGACATCAGCTAAGCCAGATACAATACCGCTCAATGAACCGTCTCCGATCATATCACTGAGAGCACCAAGATTCATTGCGAGAACGATGAGGTAAGCAATCAACGGTCCAAGGACAAACCATGGTCCATCCATCCATTTCTTGGTGCGTTCTGCATAAGGCTGGAGGAGCATAAGCATCCAGAACGGACCAACCCACATCGATGCTGAGAAAAAGGCAACAAGAAGCATCGTTTCAACCATCAAATCACCTTGTCATACGCTCGTTCAATCTCAGCAACGGAGTTTTCGTCCGGATAGTAGGTGTCGCTTTCCCATTGGATGACACCGTTCTGATCGATGAGGAACAATGCAGGGGTTCCAGGGAGACCGTAGTACTCGAAGATGGATTGACTCAAGTTGGCCTGGTCTTCGATGCGTTGAATTGAATCACCGTCGGTCGGGAGAACAATCGGCCATGGTGTGTAGTGGTTGCTGTCGGTGAAACCGAATTCTTCTGCAACATCTTCTTCGGTTTCAAAATTGAGGTATCGCTCCACAGAGACGATTTGCAGAGGTGGATCTTGAGCCATCCAGTCGTTGTGATGCTCTCGCAAGTCGTCGGTCCAATCTTTGCAACCAATGCAACCAACGCCAATGAAAAGCACCAAAACAGGACCTTCACTGAGGTTGTCTTTCATCGAGTACATCGGCCCAGCATCTTCTGGTCGATCGAGTGTTTCAACTGTAAAAACTCGTCCGTCTTCAGTCGTAGATTCAAGACAACCCGACAAAAGCAGAAGAAGCACAAGGGCCACGAATCGCACGCTTCTCCCTCAGGCGTTTGTTGGTGTGCCGGTCTCTTTTGTTGTTGTCACTTTCTTTAGAGCCTTCCGCCCACGAGGAGAACGTCGGATACCTTCGAACCATGTATCGACACCATTCCAATCAGGGTCAATCCCAAGGTCGTCAAGCACCAGCTTGCTACTGATTCTTGCGCTTTCAAAGATGGTTGGTAGGCCGCTGCCTGGGTGAGTTCCGCCACCAACGATGAAGAGGTTGTTTGCTTCCTCAAATCGGTTGTGAGGTCGACGCCAGAGCATTTGTTTGAGGTCGTGGGTGAGGTTGAATACTGCGCCGCGATAGATGTCGGATGCACCCCAATCATCAGGTGTGATGATGGTCTCTGAGACGATGTGATCCGCAATGTCATCGTAACCTAGTTTTGCGAGTTGCTTGACAACGGTTTCTCTGAAGTCTGCTTTGATGTCATCCCAAACGATGCTTTCGTGTTGGTTTGGTACAGGAACAAGGACGTAGATAGTGGAGTGTCCTTCTGGAGCAAGCGAATCATCAGTGATCGAAGCGTTTTGGACATATACGGATGGATCATCCCATGTTAGTCGATGGTTGGTAATGTCCTTCAGATTGCTTTCGTACTCCGATGATGCATAGATTTGGTGATGCGGCAAGTCGTATTGCTTGTCAACACCAAGATAGAGCATGAACGTCGAACAGGAGTATCCTTTCTTCTCCAGCTTTTTGTCGGACCATTTCTTTCGCTTTTCGTTCGGAACAAGAGTGGTCATGGCGTGAGCAAAATCTGCGTTGACGACGACGCGATCTGCCATCATCTCTCCACCATCGATTCGAACGCCTGTTACGGTTTTTCCTTCGTAAATGAGCGACTTCACTGGAGTACTTAGGCGAATATCAACGCCCATTTCCTCAGCAATTTCTGCCATCCGGGCCGTGATGCTTCCTAGTCCACCCTTGGCATGGAAAATTCCGTGCTCATATTCGAGGAAAGCAAGGATCGTGAACAAGGATGGTGCATGGAAGGGGCTCATACCGAGATATTTGGTTTGGAAGGACATAGCAAGTCGAATTCGCTCGTCGTCAAAATGCCTGCCAAGATCGCCAGCAACACTTGCCCACGGTTTGAGGACAGAGGCTACTCGCATGGCCCGCTTGGAGAGGATATCCAAAGGACTTCTCCATGGAGTTTGCAAACACTTCTTCGAGAGTTCCAATTTCTTTCGGTTTTGTTTGACGTAATTCTTGAATCCATTCGCGTTCTTGTCGCCTGCAAGTTCTCGGATGCGTTCCGTCATTTCGTCGAGATTGCTTGTTGCGTCAATGTGTCCTCCGGCACCGAAGACGAGGCGATACATTGGGTCAAGTGGCATGAGTCCGAGCTCTTTGTGCGCATCACGTCCAATGGCTTGGAAAATTTCTTCGATGACTTCTGGGTAGTGGAAGAAGGTCGGTCCTCGGTCGAATGTGTATCCGTCTTTCTTGTACAACCTGGTTCGACCGCCGACTGCATCGGCCTTTTCGAGGACAGTCACTTTCACACCTGAATGTGCGAGAAGAAGTGCGGAAGCAAGGCCACCTGGTCCGGAGCCTACGATGATAGCAGTGGGAGCATGTTGAGTAGTCATGCTATTACTACCGAGATTCGGCTTATAAACCGACGTTTTGAGCCACTAGTTGGTAGGTTTCAAATTCCCTTCCCAGAAAGCGGTTTTGGATGCTTGTTGGGGTGATGATTTATCGGTTTTATACGGAAGTTCAACGATGGAAGCAAATTCATCGAGGTATGGGCCCATCGATGAGATCAAATCAACATCTGGGTGGCCTCGTAGGACCATGCCGTCCATGTACATCAGCGAGCGAATGATTGGAAAGGCTTCCTCACCAAATCGACATCCTGCTAGAACAGCGATTCGGACTGTTTTCATCATCTGTTGAGTCAAACTGACCTCACTGACAGATTTCCCGACAAATCCAGAATAGGCTTCATGCATTTCTGCCATGTAACGGGCTTTTGCTTCACCACTTGGTGGAGTATCCGCCATGGTGAGCATTGCCTCGAATGCTTCCTCCAATTCCCCTTTAGCGAGGTAGTAGAAGAAACCGAAGAGGGCAGATCTGACGCTTTCTGGGGCGTGTGAAATAGCACCGGTATCGATGAAGGTGAACATTCCATCTTCATCGACCATCGCATTTCCTGGGTGAAGATCACCGTGGAACGTACCGATGCCAAACATGAAGGCTCCGTGGATTCTGAACAATTGTAGGAGATCATCCCAAGAGAGGTTTTGGTTCGCAAGGCGAGATTCGAGTGTTGGTGCTTTGACGTGCTCCATGACCAGAACGTGTTGGTTTGAAAGCTCCGGCCAAACCTTTGGAAACTTCAGAAGGGGCATTGGAAATAGTTCTTCAACCTCTTTGGCTCTTTCTTGAAGCAATTCTGCCCCTTGAATCTCGTTTCGCAGATCAAGTTCGCGAAGCGTGTAATCTTCCACGTGTTGAAGAAGACCAACAGGGTTGCCGACCTTTCGCAATCGTGGATTGAGGAACAGGCCAATACGCAACCATCGTCGCATACGGGTGACATCTTTTCGGAACGATTTCTCAAAATCCGCTTTGATGATTTTTACGACAACTTCGCTTCCATCTTTGAGGACACCCCGGTGGACTTGGCCGATACTCGCTGCTGCAAACGGTTCTTCCTCAAACGACGCAAACGCGTCGAGGAATCCAGAGGGTGCACGATTTTGGATGAGTGTCATCGAATCTTCCTTTGGAATTGAATTCGCCCGTTGATACAATGATTGCAATTGCCTGCACTTTTCTTCTGACAACAAGTCGGGCCGTAGCGCAAAAATCTGTGTAAGTTTTACTGCAAGCAACCCCATGTTCTGTATTTTGTCAAGGTCAGCTGGGCCTTTCTTCGTAATCATGCGAATAAATCGCGCAAATGTCAGGAGGCGCATAGTTAGAAAATCTCCATTTCATTTATCAATCGGCGTTTTTCTTCAAGAGTGCACGAATGGGGTTAGCAAACATTGCAGGTGTCGTTGAGACCCATTCTTCGTAACCTTCTCGTTCCTGCAAATCGACTTCTGACATCTTGACACCACTCACGTAGCGTAGAAGAAGTACGAGGATGGCTGGCCCTATGAGCGCAGGTATCGCATTGCTGCCCCCAATCACAAGAGCAAATCCACCTATGGACCACCAGAGAATCGCCTCCCCGAGATGGTTCGGATGACGCGTGATCGAAAACATTCCATCGGTCTTGAGATGCCCGGGGCCATGGCGTTCGCGATATCGTTTTAGCTCCATGTCCGCTTTGTGCTCAAGCAACAATCCTATGACGAAACAAGTCAAGCAAATCATCGATAAGATGATCTTTTCCAATGTCCACTCCACCTGTTCAGCAGGTCCTGGAATGAGATAGAAAATGGGTAAAGCAATAATGAGAAGAAGAACGCCTTGAAGGAGGAAGACTTGGAGGAAACTGATCCACCACCAATGTTGTCCGGCTGTTTCCCGCATTCGTACATATCGAGGATCTTCCCCGCGATTTTTGGTTCGTTTGTGTAGCACAAAGCCGAGTCTTAGCCCCCATAGAGTAACGCAAATGAGACATGCAATCGCAGCGATGTCGAACGGTTCGTACAACAAAAACCGAGTCCAGGCAATGAGGACAAAACCCATCCCCCAGAGAACATCCATGACGGTTACATTGCCAGATGAAACGGTTTTCAGCCATGCCAAAGTTACGTAGGCAAACACCACCAGCACAGTGATCTGATTTGGGCTCATCATGACGATGGTTCTGCTGCCTGTTCTTCATTGTTCATGATGATGTGGTAGCGCCAGAGGTCATCTGGCTCACCTGTACCATCGTACCGACGAACGTTAACATTTCCATCTTTCGGGAAGCGTGTCATGAGGGCACCTTCGATGATACCGTCATCAAGTTCCCACATTGGGAGAACATCTGGATCTTCGCTTGGTGGATGGTCGAGTCCAACTTGAACATGGAATACCGGGTCAATACCGTATTCGAGTCGACCGAGGCCAGCGAATTCCCACCAGTCCATCATCTCGTCAAGGAATTCAACGTGATTTTCGATGGATCGAAGAGAAAAGGCAAGTTCGTGGCCTACGCGGTTTCCGACCTGTCGGAGCATGCGTGACAGGTCGATTCCAAGGATTTTCAGATTTGAAAGGCGTCCTTTGGTCAATTCTTGTCGTGCTTGATTGACTTCCGTTCCTGCTGCAAGGAATGCGTCTGGGTCGAACGGCGTATCGTGCTCGGGCAAGTCGTCAACACCCAATGCGCCAACAAGCGAGTCAAGGAAGGAACCCTCGCCAATGGTTAACCGAAGTGGGTCATGGATTCGACCCTTCGAGAATCGAGCCTCTGCGACTTCAAACTGGACAGCGTCTTCCCAAATCGTATCGATGAGGTTTTCTTGGGCCTTTGCGAATGGTTCGCTTTCGATAACCAAAGCAGCATCTTCCTTGCCTCGTCCGACGGGGTTTTCCTCAATGTTGAGGAATTGAACAACGTGGGTACAGTCTTGCAAGAATCCTTGCGAGTCAAGATCGTCTGAGTGCTTGATTTCGATGGAATCGTGGAGTTTCTGGAAGAATCGTGTTGTTCGTCGGTCAAGTTGAGCAATGACTTGAACAACGACTCCTTTTTCGGCAACCGAGTTGACAGTTTCGAGTGCTTCACTGCGACAAAGGTGCAAGATACCGTATCGTCCAAGCAGAAGGACCAGACGTTCTTCAGCCTCTTCGGCCATACGCTCGAGACGTCGATAGATGTGGCTTCGTTCCTTCAATACTGCGAAACGAGGTTCGTCTCTTTGACGTCGATTAGCCTCGTAGGAAGCGTTTGCTTCGCTGATTCCCTTGGAAAGTTCATTGAATCCTTCCTCTAAGTTGTCGAGTTGACGTCGACGCATCTCAATGATATGCTGCAATGCCTCGTCGACCCGAAGGCTCGAGAACAGCATAGGGCGGTCAGCGGTGGCTGTAACAATGCCCATTTCTTGCAACCGAGACAGGCTGTTGTAAGCATCAAGTCGCGTGGTTTGAAGTTCTTTGGCGAGCTCACTTGCTCGCATGTTGGGGTTGTTTCCGAGAACCATGATGGAGCGAACTTCACGCTCTGTCAAGCCTGCCTCGTTTAGGAGACTATCCCACATCAGTCGGATCCTCCGGTAACGGATGAGAGGCTCTTGAGAATTCGAGCGACGTGACGACGTGGCCGGAACAACCAGTCGTAGACATGATGAATTCGGTTGTCTGGGCCGATAAGGAAGCTGGACTTCGCAGGGAACATGCCGAGATGCACCGGTACGAGGAATTTGTCTGCTACAGCACGGTCAGAATCTGCAAGGAGCGGGAATGGTAGTCCGCCAAGTTCCTTTTTGAATTTAGCATGAGATTCACTTGTGCCCTCGCCAATTCCAACGACGTTACAACCAGCAGAAATAAACAGGTCATGTTGTTCTTTGAAGGTCAAACATCCGCGCTTGCACGTTGGCGAACCATTTTTCGCGTAGAAGAACAAAATTCTCCATGTTCCATCGAGGCTGGAGCTTTGGAATTCGTTACCCTCATCGTCAGTGAGGGTAAATTCTGGAGCAAGTTCGCCTATCAAATCCTTACTCACTCTCTTCGCCTCTGCTAGGGTGAGGCGGTCCGCCGTCAAAATGACTTCTCCCATGTGCATCAACCTCAGATAGGCAAAATGTGACGCATTCGCAACGCTTTTGTTCGCAGGTAATCTTTGTTTTCGGAGCATATGCCAGCCTTGTGTTCGACTCGATCGACAACGTTGATTCCATGACGAACGAGTTGTTCGACCTTGTCAGGGTTGTTGGTCATGAGCCTAACAGTGTCCACGCCAATATCGGTAAGCATGTGTGCTGCTATTGTGTAATCTCGACCATCGGCGGGTAAGCCCAGGGCAAGATTTGCATCGAGCGTGTCGAGCCCACGGTCTTGGAGGTTGTAGGCCTGCATTTTAGCAAACAGACCAATGCCTCGCCCCTCTTGGCGGAGGTACAGGACGATGCCCCTTCCTTCTTGCTGGATGGTCTTTAGAGCTCGCTGTAGTTGAGGGCCACAATCGCATCGAAGGCTACCCAAGGCGTCTCCAGTGAGGCACTCAGAGTGGATTCGAACGAGCGGTGGCGCTTGGTCGTTCATGTCGCCGTAGTAAATGGCGGCGTGTTCTGCACCATCTCGGGGATCAACGTATGAGCGGATACGGAAGTCTCCGTACTTGGTCGGCAATTTTGCATCTGCTGGGACTGCCGTAAAATTTTGAGCGGTTGAGCCTGTCATAATTCATGAAAACGACGTTCTATGTATAAAGGACTGTTTCTCAACTACGGCCATTGTGCCGATTTTCTAAACGGTTCTTCAAATACTGGGCCCGCACAATTTTACCCGTGGCTGGAAACTTTGACATTGGCGTGGCTGCTGCTGTAGTCACAGATTCCAGTATTTTACTGGTCCAAGAAGCCAAAGGACCATACGCAGGTTGCTGGGGACTTCCAAAAGGACACGTAGAACCAAGCGAATCCATCGAAAACGCAGTGCTGCGTGAACTACTGGAAGAGACAAACATCGAGGGAAACGTGTCAGGATTTATCGGTCTAAGAACAACGCAGACACGGCATGGAGTGGGCCTCTTCCTGTGTTACAAGATCACCGCAGACAACTTCGATACCAAACCCCAAGAAGACGAAATTTCAGATATTCGATTTTTCTCATCCGATGAATTCGATAGCATCGAATGGGTTTCTGCCGCCATGAGAGGCTTTGCCGAAGTCGCCCTCAAAGACTCATCACTCCCTCTCATCGATCTCAGTACTGAATCTGAAAGACCCTATCATTTGGTCTTCAGCGATGGTCGCATGACCCTCTCAGATGAGGTGGTTCAATGATTGACGATCGTCGAATTAGTGCGAACGACAAACCAGTAAATCCCGACGGCACGCACATTGTCTACTGGATGACGAGTGCTCGGCGTGCACGCTGGAATTATGCTCTCGATCATGCCATCGTTCTCGCCAATGAACACAATGTTCCGCTCATCGTCGTTGAATGTCTTGCACTCGGGCATCGCTGGGCCAACGATCGAATACACACCTTTGTTCTCCAAGGAATGATCGACAACAGAAAATTATTCGAATCCAGTTCAGTCACATACGTGCCGTATGTTGAAACCAAAAAAGCACAAGCAGGTGGTCTCTTGCAATCGTTCTCGAAAAATGCAGTTGCTGTCGTCATTGATGACTTCCCGACATACATGCCTCGAGAAGTTGCTATACGTGCCAAGGAACTTGTAAATTGCTCCGTTCAATGCGTGGACAGCAACGGAATTATTCCACTTCGAGCCCCTGAGCGTTCGTTCTCAACGGCGCACTCTTTCAGACGCTACATTCATCAAAATGTCCTCAATTTTGTTTCTACACCACCATCCTCAAATCCTCTCAAGAACCTCTCAGATGTCGAGAACGGTGCTCACATCGTTGCCCAGTGTTTCGAGGATGCAGATGTCCCCACAACGCCACTTGAGTTCATTTGGAGAGTTTCCGAAGCCTCCCGTGAAGGCAGGGACGCTCTTGCAGTGCTCGATATCGATCATGAAGTTCCCCCAGTCGATGATCGCAGAGGAGGCTCGCTTACAGCGCGCACCGAACTCAAGAAATTCATCGAGCAACGTCTCGACACTTACCATGTCGACCGCAATCATCCGGAACGCAGTGGTGGAAGCGGATTGTCTCCATGGCTCCATTTTGGGCACATTTCGTCGTTTGAAATCGTGCATGAAGTGTTGAATTCAGAAGGCTGGAACCCAATGAAAATCACGCCTCCTCACAACGGTCGCCGCGCAGGATGGTGGGGAATGAGCGAAGGTGCTGAAGCTTTCCTCGACCAGGTGATTACTTGGCGAGAACTCGGTTTCGTGTACTGTTTCGAGCATCCTGACCACACTTCATACGAAACACTCCCTGAATGGGCTAAAAACACGCTTCAAGAACATGCCAATGATGAGCGGCCGTTCATTTACACCTTCGAACAACTCGAACGCGGTGAAACGCACGACCCCCTTTGGAACGCAGCACAGTTGCAACTCCGCAAAGAAGGCATGATTCACAACTACTTGCGAATGCTCTGGGGTAAGAAAGTGCTTGAATGGTGCCCCGATCCAGAAACTGCATGCAATTGGTTGATCCGATTAAACGACCGTTGGGCGCTCGACGGTCGAGACCCGAATTCATACACGGGAATCTTTTGGATCTTTGGCCGGTTCGACCGTGGTTGGTTTGAACGGGCCGTGTTTGGAAAAGTTCGCTACATGACCTCGGCCTCAACCCAACGCAAGTTCAAAACTGAGGATTATATACGAAAATACGCAGATTCCTAACAATAGGTGACGCGTATGCCGATTTTTGAACACAATGCCACGTTTCCGTTTTCCCGACAGGCTGTTTGGGATTGGCACGCTCGACCAGGTGCAGTCCGACGAATTATGCCAGATTGGGAAGGCATTCGCCCCGTGCAAGTCGGTGGAATTACCGACGGTGCAATCACTGAATTTCGCATGAGCATCGGCATTGTGCCGCAGCGATGGGTTGCCAAACACCACAGCTATATCGAAGGTGAGCAATTCTGTGACGACTCGATCAAAGGCCCTTTTGCTCGCTGGAATCACGTTCACAAGTTTGTTGATGGTGGAGAACAAGAAATGACCATCGAAGACAGAATCGACTGGAAACTACCGTTCCATTTCTTTTCAAGAATTGGTGCCCCAATCATGGTCATGCCCAGAGTTCGGACAATGTTCAAACATCGTACTCGTAGAATACTTGCAGACCTTAGCCGTCAACAGATGTTCAAAGATGCGCCTCGACGTCGTATCCTCATCAGTGGTTCAACCGGATTAATTGGAACACAATTGGGCGCTTTCCTTGAAACAGACGGACATGATGTCCATCGACTTCTGCGTCCCACAACGAACCTTCACGCCGATCAAAACCCAAACAACATCGTTCGATGGAACGACCAAACTGGAGAAATTCTTGAAGGCTCTCTGGAAGGTTTTGACGTCGTGATTCACCTCGCTGGTGCGGGAATTGGTGACAAGCGCTGGAGTAAGAAACGAAAGAATCTGATTGCAACGAGTCGTGCCATCCCTACAGAGAATCTCTCGAAGGCCCTCGCTTCACTTGAATCGCCTCCGGGCGTATTCATGTGCGCTTCTGCGGTCGGTTTTTACGACAACAGAGGCGATGAAGAATTGGATGAATCAAGCAGCATTGGCGATGGTTTCCTCGCAACATTGTGCAAGCAATGGGAAGATACCACGATTCCAGCCTCAAGTGCTGGAATTCGAACCATCATCATGCGAACAGGCATCGTTACAACGGCTGCTGGAGGTATGCTCAAGCAGATTCTTCCTATCGCAAAGATAGGGGCGCTCGGTCCAATTGGTGGAGGAAAGCAATGGCAATCTTGGATATCTCTCGACGATCAAATCTATGCGATGTACCACCTGATGAACCAAGATGATGCAAGCGGTGTTTACAATTTGACCGCTCCTCAACCCGTGACGCAGAAACAATATGCCAAGACACTAGGTAAGGTTCTCCGCCGACCTGCATTCGCTCCCGCACCTGGTTTTGTCATGAAAATTCTGTTTGGAGAAATGGGCAAGTCACTTATTCTCGATGGGCAAAGGGTCTATCCAAAACGATTGTTAGAATCTGGATACACATTTGAACATGAAACACTTGAACCAGCCCTCCGTGATGCGTTGGGACGGTTCAACTAATCGTCGCTTTCTTCTTAACCGGCATGTGTCATGGACAAACATGCTCGGGCGTAGCATTGCAGTTGGCATGTTTGCCCTCATGCTGCTGGCTATGGTGCCATCTGTTCATGCCGACGATTCGCAGGCCTCCTCAAATTTGTTGACCGATGGCGTTTCGTCCAACGGTTATGTTTGTGACCCTGATGGCTGTTCACCCAACGATGGAACAGACTGGTGGCGAATTTATGCCTACAAAGGAGACATCGTCAGTATTGCATTCTCCGGTTCGATGAGCAATGCAGCTTGGTGGTGTCCTGGTGATGGATGGGAAGGAGATTACTCGATGCACGATGAATCGGGTTCTCAAGTTGCAACCATGGGACGAAGTGACGACAACCCATCTGGAACGTTGTCGAAGACCATGTCTCAAGCAGGATATGTTTACGTCAAAATCAAAGGAAAAGATTCTTGGTGCAACGATGGATTTGACTACACGCTTCTTGCCTCCATCGACAAGACGGTTCGCGACACCGATGAGGACGGTTTTGTTGACTCCGATGATGATTGCGATTTGATTGTTGGAACGTCCACAAATGACCGACAGGGTTGCATCGATACGGATTCGGACGGTTGGTCCGACACCGATGCGGGATGGGATGTACAGAACGGTGCAGATGCTTTCGAAAACGATGCGACGCAGTGGCGTGATCGTGATTTCGATGGTTATGGCGATAACATTCTTGGTAACCAACCCGATCACTGTCCAGACAGCCGTGGATACTCGACTTCAGATCGATATGGCTGCATCGACTCAGATGGTGACTCCTATTCCGATGCGGACCCCGGTGGCCTCAATGGGCTCGAACCATGGTACGCTCATCCAAACGGTCTAGCGGATGCCTTCCCGCTTGAGGTTACGCAGTGGCAGGATACGGACGGTGACGGTTATGGCGACAACTGGGATGACCCAATGTGGAATCAAACGCACTTGGAATGGGGAATCGGGCAGTGGCTTGAAACAGCATACCAACCCGATGCGTGTCCATTCATTCTGGGAATCTCATTCGCCGATCGTTACGGTTGCCCCGATGCAGACGGAGATGCTTGGTCCGATCCGGGCGAGAACTGGACGGCTGTCGATGGTGCTGATGCGTTCCCATTTGAGCCAACACAATGGCGAGACCGAGATTTTGATGGATACGGTGACAACCAATCCGAAGGTGCTCGGCTCATCGATGATTTCCCCGACAATCCGACTCAATTCCGTGATTCAGACTTTGATGGTTGGGGTGACAATCAGACCTATGGAGCCACACAAATCGATGACTTCCCAATGATTCCTAGCCAATATCGGGACAGCGATGGTGATGGATTTGGTGACAACCTCGCTGGATTTGAGGGCGATGTCTGTATGAATTCCAATGCTGAAGAAGTTGAAAGCGGTTGGATTTCGCGCTTCGATCGCCTCGGTTGTCGTGATGTCGATAAGGACGGGTATTCCGACCCAACCGATGATTGGATTTCCCATCCTCAGGGTTTTGCCGATGCCTTCCCGAACGATGCCTCTCAGTGGCATGATACCGATAACGATGGATTTGGTGACAATATGGAATATTTCGACGGTCAAGCATGGCGCCTTGCTTATCGTGGCGATGGATGCAAAACCACCTACGGCTTGTCGACGTTTGACCGTTGGGGATGCCCAGATTTCGATGAAGACGGTTGGTCCGACCCAACACCATACTGGCTTGCTAGTCCAGGCGGCACAGCGGATGCTTGGCCAGAGGACCCAACCCAATGGCACGACCAAGATGGTGATGGTCGAGGCGACAACCCCTCAGGAACAACTGCTGATGTATGTCCATCGCAACCTGGAACTTCTGTTGGTCCAAGTTCCGGAGGCGACCGTTGGGGCTGTCCAGATACAGACGGTGATGGATGGTCGAATCTTGGTGATGCATTCATTCATGAGCCAACACAATGGCGTGACACGGACGGTGACGGCTATGGTGATGAAGCTGACGGAAATGAGGCGGATGCATGTCCAAACAGTCGCGGTACCTCAATTCTCGATCGATTGGGTTGCCGTGATACCGATGGTGATGGATGGTCCGATCCAACCGATGGTTGGGACGCTCATCCATACGGTTCTGCGGACGCCTTCCCAACTGAAGCCCTGCAGTGGAAGGACAGCGACGGTGATGGATTTGGGGATGTTCCCCTCGGTGCACTCCGAGATGATTGTCCTGAAGAATCCGGAACCTCAACTCGCGATGTACAAGGTTGTGAAGACAACAACGGGGATGGTTGGTCGAACGAGTACGGAGAGTGGAATGCCGCCCTCGCAATTATGGGAGAAGACCCTGCAGCATCTTGGTTGACGTATCTCATCGTCGGTGTTTCATTCATTCTTGGTGCTTCGGCAGCGCTTGTTGTTCGTACAATGCGTTCTGAAGACGAAAAGGCCTTGACGGAAGATTTGCTTGCAGTCAATGAAACTACTGAACCCGTCATGCCATCCAATACCGTCGAAATGGGATTGCCGGAGTTGGCGATACCACTCCCTCCACCACCTGGAGGTGAGAACGATGCGTAAGATGGCGACGTTCTTGATTCTGCTTTTCGTTGTACCAATGCTAAGTGCTGGGCAAGTCAGTGCAGAAGCCGATATTGGACTTGAAGAAGAGGGAATTACGATGGTTGCATTACGCAACGACACCCTCGATTTGAACCAAGATGGCGACATTGACGCTGTACGGGTTGTTGTGATTCTCAACTCGACCATTGAATCGACCATTGTCGATGTTCGCCTCATTGCTACCCACAACGACAGAGAAGTCGTTGAGTCAACAACAATAGAAATTATTGGGCAGTCAAATGTGAGTCTAACATATGACGCCTGGTCACGTGGATCTCATGACCTCGCTCTCGGTTTCTACGACATGAACGGGGTTGAAATATCCACCATCGCTTTGCCTAGTTACGAGATGGTTCCTGCTCTCCAAACACCAATGATTTCGCTTCAGTTCAGTGGACAGAACAACTTGCAAACGGGTTCGAATTGTGAAATCAATCGGCTCTTTATGGATGAAACAGGCCCTCGTTACGGCGCGCTTGGGACGCTTACATTCACAGGTGCACCTTTCATTGTTCTCGACAATGCAACGAGCATCGATTGTTCCTCTTGGCCAGCAGGCCAGTATTCACTCCGCGAAACCTATCGCAATGAACTCGGTCAAACCGCTGAGGCATCGCTGAATTTGACGATTGAAAATCGTCCAGCACCAACCTTTGAACTCGTAGTCACTGGTGATGGATTGTCCACCGATCGTTCGTGCTTGATCGCTATACAACCGACGAATTCCAATGAGGATTTTACTCCATATGCAAAGGAATGGGATGTATCAACAACATCAACCGTTACTAATGGTTCAGTGTACGATTGTTCGGCACTCCCTGCAGGGGTTCATCTTGTTGTCCTCAAGGTTACGAATATTGAGAACATTGCAAGCACACAAGCCGTAAACATCGTTCGACTTCCGGCTGCTGAACTTACCCAAGAGGAGCAAGAAGCCCTGCCGAGCCAATCGTTTGGAAAGGAAACACCGACCGAAGAAGTTGGCTGGTATACGATTGCCGTCCTCGGTTTGATTGTTGCGATTGTCGTGTTTGTTTTGCTCGTCCGAATACGAGAAGACGATGAGTTGTTGACTTTACCCGAACTTGGCCCAGCGCCTCAAATTCTCAACGATGGTTCGCCCGATCCTCAAGGATTGCCAACCGTCCTCGATGATGAAGGTCAACTTTGGAGAAAACATCCAGACGGTTCATTGGATTGGTGGGATTCAACCTACAACATTTGGCAACGCTGGTGAAACGATGGCTGACTGGATATTGTTTATCCTTCTCGGTTTGGGCGGTATTATCGGACTCCTCCTTCTCAATGGTATTCGAATTTGGTGGACACGAGTCCGTCCTCGACAACCCAAGTTGCACGCAGACTGGGCATCAGATTGTGAATTTATCACCAGTGCTGAGTTCAACGATTCAACGATTACATTCCGCAACGTCCGTGATTTTCATTGGCGAACGACGAGAGATCGGGATGAGAAGTGGGCTGATGAAGTAACGGTTGATTCGACAAAAGTCAAGCATATCTGGTTTGTAGTTGATCAATTCCATGCTTTTCGAGGCATGTCACACACCTACTTGACGTTCGAGTTTTTTGATGGAACGTGTCTTTCCTTTTCCTTTGAAACACGACGCCAGCGTGGTAAGAAGTATCATCCTTGGACAGGATTGTGGCGTTCGTATGAGCTCTATCTCCTCGTTGGTTTTGAGCGCGATGTGACTCAGTTACGAACGCACGGTCGAAACAACATCGTATCGATGTATCGTGTCATCACCCCTCCTGACAAAGACCGACAAATGATTGTTCAAATGGCTCACCGATTGAATCAACTGAAATCACGTCCTGAATTCTATCATACATTGTTCAAAACCTGCAACACATCGATTGTGAAAGCAGTGAACACCGTGACCCCTGGTCGTATTCCGTTTCTTTGGCGTAATTTTCTACCAGGTTATACTCCAAAGGCTGCTTTGAAATTGAATCTAATCGAAGACTGGGGTGGATTGGAGGCAACGATGGAAAAAGCACGAATCGACCAACAAGCCAAAGATTGGGATGAGAAAAGCGATTACAGCGCGTTTATCCGACGGTCGTTACCACCATCACCGTTCGATGAGCAGTAACAGGTCTCCTGAATCGGTTCGAACAGTAATTGACGACCCAATGATTTTGTTGGATATACCTCTTGTGCCTGTCGTCAATGTCTCGTTTTCGACCGAAAATTCACAACCTTCGATGGTCACACCAGTAACTGTTCCAAATGGTATCAAACTGATGGTTGAGTTCGGACTTGTGGTGATGGAGGTTGTTGATCGTGGAACGCGACGAGCGTGCCAACCATCGAGAAGAATCGTCGCATCACTGCTGCACTCAAACAAGGCTGAGTAGGCCGCAAGGTGATGATCATAGCGTCCGATTTCTACGCCGACTACGTCGATTTCTGAATCTGGATATGTATTGTGAACCCACTCTAATCCTTTGGAAATATCACTCCGATGTTGGTCAGGTGCATGAACGACGAGGACATCGGATGCTTTGCATTGTTCAAGAACGGCTTTGGAAACACTGTCAAGGTCGCCCAAAAGAGCATCAGGAATGATGTTGTTTTCGACCAACCGATTTGCAGCACCATCGAGTGCAACAACCGCTTGGTACGCTCTACATCCATGAACAACATCGAATTGCTTAGGCCATACGCCGTTTGCAACGATGAGCACTTTCGACATGGTGTGCCTAGTTTGTAGACATTCTTGACCTCATGGGTCGGCTTGAATGAATCAAATTTTGAGTCAAATGCAGACAATGGTTTAGAACGTTGAGTGTTCTAAGAATGTTATGCGCAAGGAGCGGACGCTTTGTAAATCGGTCCTTTCCTTGGGACTCGTCTTACTTCTGCTTGTCCAATTGATGGCTCCACTCGGTATCCAAACGATGACAGAAGAGCCAGTTCTTCCAGAATTCTCCCCCGTCATTTTGACACTTCCAAACAACCTTGAACACGGACACGATCTCGCAGGCCAAACCATCGATGTAGAGGGGATGACAGAATTGTTGGTTCGTTCGGATTCATCCATCGATATGTGGATGAGCGACGTTCTTGTAGCTGAGTCTGGCAACAACTTGAGCACACCCAGCGTCTACTTGGCAGAAAACGGGTCGAGTTACTCCTGCTGGATGAATGACCTTGGAGAGGTACGAATGGGTATTTACAGCGCTACGGGCGTCTTTTCGCATTCACTTATCGATACGGTTAGCACCTCGAATGGTCTCATTGGTTGCTCCGTCGTTGCAGACGAATCCTATCGCCCACTTGCTTTGTTTGGGGATGGGGCAGACCTGAAGATGGCTCGTTTGGCTTTTGAAGGTCAAGTGTACTCAGTTGATACCTGGCTCAAGCGTACCATTGTTGAGGATCTTTATCCCGAATCCATGACCCTTCGGCTCACAAACGAGGGGACTGAATTCGCAGTGGTCCGTACCTCCAATGGGGAGTTATGGCAAGTCAACAACAGTGGATTGCGTTGGTATCACAGTCTTCTTGACACTGGACCGGTTGGTGATGAAGTCGAATTGAACATGGATGAGTATGGCGTCGCCAACATCGCTTACACTCGTTCGGGTGAAGCGGTCCGTTTGCAAGTCGATGGTCAACAGCGCACCGAACAGATTCTCGCTCGAGATACGAACCTGCATACAGCGATAGGACTCGATCTCGATTTGAATGGGCTTGCTCAAATCGCCACAACATCGTTTGATTCGACACAGACCGAACTTTCCATCTTCAAGAGCCTTGAAGACCAATCGACTGGACGACTCTCGAGCGAATCGATGAATGTGCATGCACTCTATCCAGATGTCGAGGAAGGTGCTGCAGATTATGGTGACTTCAACGATGACGGATTTGATGACGTTGTGTTTACACAACCGTCTGCCTCCGATAGCGGATTAAACCAGAATGGGCGCGTTGTAGTCCTCTTTGGCGGCAACGAGAGTTTCGATTCTTCAACACCGGTGGTTTTGAGTGGTACACAATCGCATGAGAGATTTGGTAGTGGAATCGCAATCGGAGAGTTCCTCGGAAATGGGATGACTCAGTTGCTTCTTTCCTCATCAGGTTTTGACAACTCGAGTCGTGTAGCAGAAAAGAACCACGGACTTCTTTCGATGTATGAATGGAATCAAACTCAATTCGATCTCGTATGGAGTTCATCAGGAAACCACGAAGAAATGCTTGGAATGGATGTTTCACGTATCGATGACTTCAATGGTGACGGATATGACGATGTTATCGCACTGCAAGGAAATTGGAGCGATGAGACCTCAACCGGCAGATTGTCTGTCTTCGAAGGGACCTCAGATGGTCTTCAGTTGTCGCACAATATTACCGCAAACACAACTGGTCCGTTCTTTGGTCGTTCAATGTCAAGCGGAGGTGACCTCAACGGCGATGGCTACGGTGACTTTGTTGTATCGAATTCTGGAAACGAAGATTCGCCAACTGGTTATTCTGCCATCGAAGTATTCTATGGGTCATTGGATGGATTTTCAACAACCTCGGACCAAAGCATTCAGCGATTGGCTACGGGACAGTTGTTTGGAACGGTTGTCGAAATTATAGATGACATCAACAACGATGGAATGGATGAATTGCTCGTTCAAGAATTCTCTCCATTGGGGGCTCCATTGTACAGTGGTACAGTTCACATGTTTATGGGCAACAGTTCGGAGAATTTCTCCGAAACCCCTGATTGGACCAGTCAAGGCGAGGGCAACGAACGGTTTGGCTGGATGTTCGCTCCTGCTGGTGATGTGAACGACGATGGCTATGCCGACACGTTCATCGGTTCAGGGACAAGTTTCACCCCATCCGGTCAAATCAATTTGTATCTTGGTTCGGCAGACGGCTTCGCAATGGCGGTTGAAACCATACGAACAGGCAGTCCCACGGACCATCTCGGCCTTGTAACGCTTGGAGGCTTTGATTCAAATGCAGATGGCGCAATTGAATTTGTTTATTCAACACGAAACGCAACCCGAGGCACAACATACGGCGTCGATATGATCACCGTGAGCAAGCAGGATTTCGATACGAGCCAATTTACGTTCCAAGGCGAGATGTCAGGACTCAAACTGACCACATCAAACCGTGGTGAGACTGCAATGATGTTCTCCTTGAATTCCTCTTCATCGCATTCTCTTGTTCATCTTGAGCATGTTGACGATGGCTCTCCAGGTGGTTCATGGGTCACTGAAATCTTGGGCACAGATTCTGCTCCATTCCAATTCCAATTCGATGTCACTGCTTCAGGGCAACCCAAACTGGTCACGCTCGAAAACATGAGCGGATATACGCATCACACGACCACGTCATGGACTTCTTTGCATCAAGAAATACGCACGTTCAATGATTTCGGAACATACCCAGCATCGGCCATTGATGCAAATGGTAACTTGCACATGGTCTATTCGCATCCAACCATCGAAAAACTGTATTACTCGCACGAGACTGAAACGGGATGGGCATCGACTGAGATTCTCTCAAACGCCAACCTTTCTTCCTCTCCATCGTTGTGGTTTGATGGTGGAGACATGCACATCCTCTATCGTGATTCAAGCCTCGATCGACTCGAGCGAGCGACAAAGTCAGGGAGCAGCTGGTCAACCGCCACAGAGCTTGGTACTGGTGAGGCCGTCGGAATTGAGCATGTCACGCTGAAAGTACCATCGGGTCCAACTCTGGTGGCAACAACCGTCAACAACTCGAGTGTGCATGAACTGCAAATACTCGACATTGACAACGATGTTTCGACCCCACTCACGAACTTCAGTGACGATGCATCGCAATTGGCTATGTGCATCGATACGGGCAATACCGCTGTGCTTGTTTCGCTCGATTCCAGTGGAGTTTTGGTCATGCATGAACGAAATGCAACGACCGGTTCTTGGTCCAACGTTTCCATGCAAGAACTTGGCGCATCAGCAGGGAATGACCTTTCTTGTACGCAACATGGTTCATCACTCATCTTTGCTGTTCAATCTGCTTCCGATGCTCTGTATGAGCGAAACAGTACAGGCCATTGGTCTTCCTTCGGCGGTCAACCGTTATCGCATGCTGGTGGAGCATGGAACCTTGCATCAAATGGACCAGGTGTCCTCTTGATGACAACGACGCCAACAACAGACACATTGCGCATCAACACCCTTCATCTCGACGGAAGGAGCGAGGATCGATCAATGTGGTCGTCGCATGAAATGAAGAATGTGTATACAAATGCGAACTTCTCAGCTTCAGTTGACACAAATGGCACGGTTGTCGTCGGTTACTATGATTCGCTTGATTTCGATGTTGAGATGTTGCGACTCTACACAGATTCTGACCGAGATCTTATCTTCGATCGCATCGATGCAATGCCAAACCTTGGTGAACAATGGGAAGATGCAGACATGGATGGATTCGGTGATAATCCAACAGGACCACTCTCCGACGATTGTCCTGCTTCATCTGGAATTTCATACTTCTTTGTGCAAGGCTGTGATGACTACGAACACGATGGTTTTGCAGACAGTATCGATGGGTGTGACACCAACAAAGGTCGTTCTGTGTTCGACAGATTTGGCTGCCCAGATTACGATGAGGATGGCTGGTCGAACAACGATGGCGGTTGGGTGAACGGAGATCGTTTCCAACAAAATTGGAAGCAAGCAAAAGACTCAGATGGAGACGGCGTAGGTGACAACTACGGTGTTGATTGCTGTGATGCTATCTTTGGCTTATCTGGTGCAGTTGAAACCAGTCCAGGTGATAAATTCCCTTACAATCCAAGGCAATACAAGGACTTCGATGGGGATGGATTTGGTGACAACGAGTCCGACACCTTAACCGGAGACTTCTGTCCATGGGACTACGGAACCTCCTACAGAGATCGAAACGGTTGTCCCGATTCTGATGGCGATGGAGCAAGCGATGCAAACAGCATCGGCGGAATTAATTGGGGCATCGACCAAGGCGCAGACAAGTGGCCAGACGATCCAACTCAATGGGCGGATACAGATGGCGATGGTTACGGTGACAATGGAACCATTGGCGCAACTAATCCTGATTTTTTCCCGTACAACATCGCCGCAGCTGATGATAATGACAGCGATGGATACCCCGACCGGTGGACTTCGTTGTACGATGGAACCAACGGTCAAGGATTGATTCTTGATGGCTGCCCAGGGGTGTATGGAACGTCCACCAACCCAACGCCGGGCTGTCCTGATAGTGACGACGACGGTTGGGCCAATACAGATGATGACTTCCCACTCGATCCGACACAATTCCTCGATTTCGATGGAGATGGATTCGGTGATAATGCTTCAGGGAACAACGCCGATGAATGTCCATTCCAATTCGGTGTTGTAGATGGGACAGATGGGGTCGGTTGTCCTTTGGTAAACACCGACGACGATGACGGCGATGGAGTATACGACGAGGTTGATTTGTGTCCAGATACACCACTGTTTGAAATTGTGGACGCGGATGGTTGCGCTGACTCTCAACTTGATGCTGATGTTGATGGCGTCTCAAATGCCGATGATATTTGTCCAGAAACAAGCGAGGGTTCTACGGTCGACTCGGACGGTTGCAGCAATGAACAACTCGTGCAAGACAGCGATGATGATGGAGTTTACGACATCGATGACCTTTGCCCCGATTCAACCTTGGCGGTGGACGCAGATGGTTGCGATGAAAACCAGCGTGATTCGGATGGCGATGGTGTAAGCGATGGCGTTGACCTTTGTCCTGATACTGAGGCGGGCTTCCCAGTTGATTCCGACGGCTGTGTCGATGAAGATGCTCTCGATCAAGACCTCGACGGTGATGGCTATCTTGGTGACTACACCTTTGACATCGATTCCGAGACCGGACTTCGCATCAACGAAGTTGGCGATGCATTCCCACTTGATGGGACGCAGTGGGCTGACCAAGATGGTGATGGATTTGGGGATAATCCACTTGGAAACAATGCCGATTTCTGTCCGACCGAGAATGGTACCTCCTATCTCGATACGCTTGAGATTGGTTGTGAAGACGACGGCGACGGTTGGGCCGACAACTGGGGTCGAGACAAATTCCCCGGCGATCCAACGCAGTGGGACGATTCTGACGGGGACGGTTACGGTGACAACTGGGGCGACCCTACTTGGAACGCATCAAGAGACTCTGAATGGCCTGGAATCTTCGTCGAGAGTGCATTATCACCCGATAAGTGTCCAGATTCCCCAACAACCAATGTCGATGATGAAGGATGCTCGAAGAGTGAGCGAGATACAGACCAAGACGGCGTCAATGATCTTCTCGATAATTGTCCAGAGCAACCGAAAGGACCTGATGGGTACGATGACGGATGCCCACTGCCTGCTTCCGAAATTGATGACAGTGAAACGATGATTCTTGGAATGACGTTGCCAGTCTTTGGGGGCGTTCTTGCCGGAGGAATCGTTGGATTGCTCCTCCTTACCATTGTTATTGGACGACTCCGAAACCGTGGTTATGATTTCGATGATGACGATGATGACGACGAATTCTTCGATGACGATGATGATGAGGATGACTTCTTCTCCTCGTTCCAAAGCAAACCAATGCCAAGCCGTTCAACTCCTGCGCCACGCAGTCAACCTTCCTCTGGAGGTCCTTCTGGAGGCCCTCCTCCATCGAGAGGCCCCTCCGGTCCAAAACGAGGTCCTCCTGGAGGATCACGAGCTCCTTCATCTGGTCCACCTGGCCGAGGACCACCTGGAAAGACACAACCAACACCTGCTTCCTCTCCTGCTCGCAAAACTCAAATTGCGAAGTCACCAGAGCCTGAACAAACTGAGGGCGCTCCACAAAAGAAGGTCCGACGTGCACGTATTGAAGTCGATATGTCCCTTTTCGAAGAATGGCAAGCTGACGATCGTGATGCGGCTGTAGAATGGGTTGTCAGTGAACTCGGCGAGGGTGAGCAAGAACGCACCCTCCTCATGCAATTGCAAGGAACAGGCTGGTCCGCCCAACAATCCAGAGCCATTTACGATATGGCTCGAAACCAACAATAGAGCAGTAACAGCAACCTCAAAAACAACACGTGATTGGCGAAAATAGGAGGAAGTGAAATGTCTGAAGGTGTACCTGAAGGAGCAACCCTCCCAGATGGTATTGAAGTCGATGATGCCGCGGCTTATTTCGGTGTTGTTGACTCATCTGACGTCCTTCAACAGATGATGGCGATGGATTCGAAACAGGCGCTCTCAAAGGCGCTTGAGCACCTAGCTGACATTATTTTGCGTCCTGGAGAATTCGATTTTGAAGCTGCAAGCGAACGCTTGCAATGCGAAGGTGGTGAGATTTACTTCTTGATTTTTGGACATCTCAACCTCATGGCCCTTCCTGATCCCTTGCTCCAATTTGCAGGCCAACCCGATTCGACAGGTTCAGCCAATTCAGCGCATCCACTCGCCACTGCAGACGTCGTCCAAGCACTCAGTCCTCTGTTCGATCCGATGCAATTCCTCAAAATTCTCGCTATTGCTCACGCAACAGGCGGAACCACAGAAGTCGAGCGTTACCTTCAGTCGATAGAAGGCGTTATGGCAGCTCCTTCTGACAATGTTGAGAAGATGCAGACGATGGCTGAAGAGCTCAAATCCTCCCTTGATGTGGCTGGACATGCTCTACCTATGCCGCTTTTCGCAAGCGATCAAGCACAACCTGCTGAAATCGAAATGGGCACAATCATCGAGCGGAGAGAACCAGAACCTGCACCGGACCCCGTTGCGTCAGCACCTGAGGTCGTTTCAGAACCAGAACCAACGCCTGAGGTCGTGACTTCTGAACTAGAACCTGAATCTGTACCTCTGCCCTCTGCCTCCGTACCTCTTCCAACTGCTGATTCTGTCCCATTACCGAGTCAGGAAGAGCCTGTTGAAGAGGAGGCTGGATTCAAGAACGAAGTCGAGGTCGACCACGCAGCACAGGACGCTTTTGCTGGTGCATTTGGATCACAACTTGTTCCAGAGCCAGAGGTCGTTCCAGAGCCCGTAGCAGAAGTCGTTCCAGAGCCAGTTGAACCCGTTGTTAGCGAGCCCGAACCCGAACCGGTTGTTGAAGAACAACCAGAGGAGGAATGGGTCAGTGATGCTGAACGATTCATCGCTGCAGATGTTGATGATTCAGGGAGTCTTTCAGTCGAAGAACTCGCCGTTGCTGCGAACGTAACCATCGAAGAAGCAGAAGAGTTGCACACTGCAGCAGATACAGATGGAGATGGTGAAGTTTCACTCTCCGAGTTTGTATCTTCTGAGGCTGCACAACAGATGTCATCACTGCCCCGTCCAGTTGCTCCAGTCCGCAAACCAATACAGTCTCAGCAACCTGCTCAACAACAGCCTCAGCAACAACAACCTGTTCGCCAGCAACCAGTATCTCCTGGTGTCGCCGCCCCTCAGATGGGTTGGCAACAACCGCTTCCGCAACAACAACCCATGCAACAGCCGATGATGCCTCAACAACCGGTCATGAACATTCAACCGACCATTCGTTCAGGAATCCATTGCCGAGGATGTGGTATTGGCCTCGATCCAAACTGGCGGTTCTGTCCCATTTGTGGGAACATGAACATGAGTGCGCATCGCTAATTTTCATTTGCCATGAATTCGCCTGCTTCGGTCAAACACGAGTCATCCAACCACACGCTCGGCTCTGCGAGTACACCAGAAACGTGTATGCCTGCATTTGATGTTCCACCAAGGCGGGTGTTGTCTCCGATGGAAAAGTAGCAGCCGCCCATACGTTTCTCATCTTCGAGAACATTTCCGACAAGTCGAGCACTTGGGTTCATTCCAAATCCAAATTCGGCAACCGTCCAAACGCTTTCTCGGTCCTTTGCTTTGAGTTTCTTTGCAACTTCTCCATACGATTGACGGATGGTTGCAGCAAGACTTCCACCTTTGACATCAACAACGGTTCCATCCTCGACAATGAGCTCTACAGGCTCGTCGATTAGGGTTGAATCCCAAGACCCATCGATAACAATGGTTCCATTCATTGATCCTTCTTTTGGTAAAATGAACACCTTACCGGCGGGAAGGTTGGTCAACATTCGTGGCCGATTGCATATACCATTGTCATCGAGTTTCCAATCCCTCCAATTGACCTCAAAGGTAACATCGGTTCCAGATTCGGATTTAACATTGATAATTCGTCGTCGCCTCAGGAAATTTGCAATGTTGGAAATACGACGCTTGACCTCTTGAAAATCAGCCGTCATTCCACCTTCCGTGTACAATTCGAAGCTCATGCCTGGCATTGTAGCAATACGTGCGCCGTCCTTCAATGCTTGACGTGCGGCTCTTGTGTGGGTAAGCGAATATTTTGTTGCTGCAATGACAACTTGTTGTTGTCGCATCAGTGCTGCAACAGGTGATGGGGGCTCTTCACCGTGATGTCGAGATTTTGGCATGACAATCAAGAGAACTCGATCCGACCGTTTCTGTGTTGCAATGTGCAACGACTGACCGATTTCAGCCGTCGTCGGGTCGCATACGATGAGAACGTTTTCTCCACGTCGAATGTCCATACATGTTTGAACAACCATGTCCGAAATAGCATGCAGCCTTTCTTCATCGGTTGAAGGTTCTGGGAGACGTTCCGTAGGTTGCAAATTCTCAAATGACTCTGCATTGAGAAGAGCGTTGATGTCTTCATCTTCATCGTTCTTACTCACCTTCTCATCCTTGTCTTTTCGACGGAATGGAAGGACCATGGTATCCCATACACTCATCCATATTGAATGTGTGGCTACAAGAGAGCAAAGAGAACGATACGAGTCTTGATGAAGAACCAATGCTGACGCCAAGACATGAGCGACAAAGTATCCTTCCTGAGCCGCGTTCAAGACATTCATCGAATCGGTAGCATTCAAGGGCATCTTGGATGGGACCAAGAAACCCTTATGCCAGAGAAAGGGGCCAAATCACGTGGCGAAATCATGGCTTGGCTTGCCGCCTTGGCCCATGAAAAAGTCACAGATTCTGAGATGGGAGCGTTGCTTGGACGACTCGAAGGGCGAGACGATCTTGATGAGAGCGAGCAAGCCAATGTTCGGGAATTCAGGAAACGCTATGACAAAGCGACCAAACTTTCTGCAGAGTTTGTCTCAACATTTGCGCAAGCTCGTAGTGAAGCTTTGGTCGCTTGGCAAAAAGCACGAAAAGATGCTGATTTTGCTGCCTTCCTGCCACATTTACAGACCCTTGTTGATTTGACTCGAAAGAAAATAGACGCTTATGGTTACGAGAATACACCATACGATGCGCTTCTCGACGAATACGAATCAGGAATGACTGTTGAGGATTATGATCCACTGTTTGAAGGCCTACGAAACCGTCTGGTTCCATTGCTCAAGCGAATCCTTGAGGCAAAGAAGTCAGACCCAGACCCAACATTGCCAGAAGGGTTGACGTTCCCTGTGGATAAGCAAGAAGCATTCTGCACCAAGGTGAGCGAGCGAATGGGGTTCGATTTCGCTGCTGGCCGAATGGATGCTTCAACGCATCCGTTTTCTGCTGGAATCTGGCCGGGCGATACGCGCTTTACTACACGCTACGATGAATTCGATCCGTTCTCATGTCTCTACGCGGTCATGCATGAAACAGGGCATGCCCTTTACGAGCAAGGGTTGGATGAAAACCATCGGTTCACGCCTCGAGGGGATGCTGTTTCTCTTGGCGTCCACGAATCCCAATCTCGATTGTGGGAAAACCAAATTGGTCGAACACCAGAATTTTGGAACGTAGTCATGGATGAATTCCAAGAATCGTTCCCTGAGGCTCCATCGTGGGATTCATCCACGCTCAATCGCATTGCAAATGCAGTTGAACCAGGTTTCATCCGTGTTGAGGCAGATGAAGTGACTTACAATCTTCACGTTATGTTGCGGTATGAAATTGAAAAGAAAATCTTCAACGAGAATTATCCGCTTGAACAACTTCCTGAGCTTTGGAATTCGATGATTTCTGATTGGTTTGGACTCACCGTTCCATCCGATGATTTGGGGTGCTTGCAGGATATTCATTGGTCGATGGCAGCATTTGGTTACTTCCCAACCTACACACTCGGAAATTTGTATGCTGCTCAATTGTTGGATGCGATGAGCAACGATCTCGGCTCTATCCAAGATTCGATTGCTTCAGGAGATTGGTCTTCAATGCTCAAATGGTTGCGAGAGCGAGTGCACAAGCGTGGAAGTGCTCTTCTTCCTGCTGATTTGATTGAAGAGGCCACAGGGTCTCCCCCTTCAAGCGAACCATTCCTACGATACGTTGAGGAAAAGTACGGGGCGATTTATTCACTCTGATTCATCGGATACATCATCCGATTTCCCAGAACCAACAAGTCTGTTGATGCGTTCGGTTAATTCCATGATAGCGTCGTTCAAGTCGTTGCTCCGATCGTCCTCATGCCCAGTTCCAAAAGTTGTCCCAAGCAATGTAATCATAGCTCCAGACAGCATCATCACTGCCGGCCAGTAGATGTCTTCGGCGACCATGCCATCGGTCGCGACCATTCCACCCCAGATTGCACCTGAAATGAAAATAATCAACCCAATCATCATTTGTTGGTATCCTTGTCCTAGTTGTTCTTCTACGCTACTCATGTTTCCCAGCGGGAAATTCATCATCGAGTATTTAATTACGGTTCCAAAATTTCCTCAATTTGATTAATTCCAAGGGGTCATGAGCAGAGGCGAACCAGTTTCACCCTCTTCGACCAATATCGAACCTTTCGGGCCAGTTGCCTCGTTTCGTTCAAACACTGGAACGCCGCCAACAACAGTGAGTGTTGGCCATCCAACGAGTTTCATCCCATGGAACGGGCTCCAGCCAACGGTTGTCCAGGTATTGGCATCGTCGACCATGCGTTCTGTTGTCATATCAACAAGGGCAATGTCACCATCGTATCCTTCCTCGAGACGGCCCTTTCCAATCATTCCATAACATTCTGCAACGTTGAACGACATCCACTTGACAACTTGCTCAATGGTACATGCACCTCTTGAGGCATGTGTTAACATGACGGGGAGTGACGTTTCAACACCAGGCATTCCACTTGGAGCAGAAGGGAATCCCTTTGCTTTGGTTTCGAGGGTATGTGGAGCGTGATCGGTAGCGATGCATGTGATGGTTCCATCGTGCAGCCGATTCCATAAGGTCTGCTTGTCTTTCTGATAGCGGATTGGGGGATTCATCTTCAATCGTGTTCCAAGACGCTCCACATCGCGCTCATCGTAGGTCAAATGTTGCGGTAATGCTTCGGTCGTGATGTGTGCATCCTCTCCGTTTCCATACAACGATGTGATGCCATTGAGCCAGTCGGCCTCAATGCCGGATGTTAGGTGAAGAATGTGCAAACGATGACCGGTAGCCTGTGCGTATGCTACAGCACGCTTCGTAGCAATCATCGCCGTTTCATCATCGCGCCATTCAGCATGAGCTGCCATATCGGTTCGTCCTTCAATCATCTTTTTTCGCTCAATCATACGTGTTTCATCCTCAGCATGAACAGCAATAAGACCAGCCGTATTGGTGAAAATTTCATGCAATGCATCAGAATCGTTGACGAGTAGATCGCCAGTCGATGAGCCCATGAAAATCTTGATTCCACAAATTCCTGGAATAGCAATCGGTGATTCAGGAGGTCCAACTGCTTTCTTCAATTCTTCAACGTTTGATTCCGTTGCCCCTATGAAGAACCCAAAGTTCGTGACACACCGTCGATTTCCTGTGGCGATCTTCTCATGCATCGATTCAAGCGTTGTTTGACTAGGGACGTTGTTAGGCATGTCAAGGAACGAGGTGATTCCCCCACTCGCAGCAGCACAGGAACCGGTGTAGAGGTCTTCTTTCTCTGGTTGACCCGGATCTCTAAAATGGACTTGCGGGTCAATCAAACCTGGAAGAAGATGAAGTCCAGTTGCATCAATGGCTCGCACACCTTCCTCTGCGACCAAACCTCCTCCAGGTCGTATGGTCGAGATAATCCCGTCTTCGATGAGTAAATCACCAACAACAGTGGTTTCAGGCAAAAGCATCGTAGCATTTTGAATCAGCAGGTTGGACATCTTCAATCGGTTCTTCCTTGTGAAACAAGTCAATGAATGCTCTCATCGGCGCTTTGCGTTTTTTGGACGAAAAGCGTTGCATATCTCATCGTTGCAATCGATGTAGGGTCCTCCAATCAAATCCACACAATATGGAACCGCTTTCCAGATTTCATCAATGGTCTCACGAATCGATTTTGGTCGTCCTGGAAGATTGAAGATGAGACATGAACCTCGAATCCCTGCAGTTTGGCGAGATAATATGGCAGTTGGTGTGTACTGTAGCGAAATGGCCCGCATCTGTTCTCCAAATCCGGGCATGATTCGTTCAACAACACGCTCGGTTGCTTCAGGTGTCACATCACGCTCAGCAGGCCCTGTGCCCCCAGTGGTTACAATGACATGGCACCCTACGTCGTCGGCGAGTTCAATCATGGTGGATTCGATGCGTTCCTGCGCATCAGGTATGCACCGGTAATGGACGTCCAATGGTGATTGAATCGCCTCAGTAAGAAACTGAAGAATTGCCGGTCCTCCTTCATCTTGATATTCGTTGGAAGAAGCACGGTCAGAGGCGACGAGAATCCCGATAACTGCTTTTTCTCCTACTGAATCTAGATGCCCGTCAATGGAGGTAAATGCGTCCATAACAAGACCTCAAGAACCGTATTTTTCTTTGATATCGTTGTGGAAGTTGTCCAAGAGCGTGTCTTCAAACAATTCCGTTTGTCGACGAATTTTCGTCGAGCGAATGTGAAGAATTGCCCCCAGAACAAAAACGATGATCATGATAGGAATAACCGCTTCGAGCTTGTATTTGTGCATGATTTTGATGATGCCTTCAGCGGTGTAGGCCCAAGTGATTGAGGCGATGAAACCACCTATCATGGTCGCAATGAGGACACGCATGAATTTCATGCGAGACAGGAGTCCTAGCATGGCTCCGACCAAGACGCCGGAAGCCATGAACGGAATCCAAACGAAGACAATGAGCCCCCAGAATCCCCATTTGTTGATCATTTCACGCTTCTCGTTGGCCGTGTATTCGACCGTTGAAAGGATGTCACCGAGCAATTTCGTCTGCAACATACGGCCGCCGAATCCATCTTGGCGAGCGACGGCAGCGATTCGCTCATCTTTGTCGCCTTTTCGTTCAACACGGCCAGCACCCGAACGATCTGCAAGGGTTGAGACCTGGTTACGTGCCTTGACAATCAACTCTTGAGAGGTGAGGATATCTTGATTTCTCTCCGAAATATATTTTCTCAATTCGTCTTCAACTTCAGAGGCTTGTCGCTTAAACCGGAAGAACGCAAGGCGAGTTGTTGGTTTGAAGATGATTGAAACAAACACAATGCGGTCATCGCTGGTTATCACTGCATTTTGCAGTTCGAGCGTTTTGTCTCGAACGAAGTAGAGATCAAGCGAATCCCGAACCTCATCTTCGATTCGTGAGAGTGAGTGAAGTTCTTCGAAAAAGGAAGTGTAATTCTCGGGGGGCGCCTCATCATCACGGTCACCAACGCCGACACCAACACCTGAATCGAAATCGATGGCTTGGCCAGCGCCAATCGTTCGCACAGTTAATTGAACAGGCTTGAACACGCGGAACAATGCAAATTCTTCCAACACTTCTTTCAGGATTTCATCGCGGATGCTTTTGCTATCCGACAAGGTGTTCTCCGTATTCTTGTACGGTACCATAATGTCGACAGAAAGTTCCCTTGGTTCCACTTTGGCCAAATCATGATCGACATCAATACCAAGCCGGCGCTCGCATCTGGAGATGATGTCATCAACAAGTCGAATGATGTGGTTTCGGGAGAGAATGTCATCCGCTTCTTGGTGGTACACTTTGTACATGATTGGATAAGCAATTAACAGGGAAAACACCGACAAGGAGAGAGAGTTGAAGGCCATCCACCATGCTGGTATACCTGCAGCACCACCAGCAAGCATTGCCGTTTCTCTGCCACCACCGAGTTCAGCGACGAGAAGGATGTATCCCCAATTACCTAACTCTTGGATGGACCAGCACGAACGGGCACCAGAATCTGTGATGCGCACTTCTCGATGTTCCTCGCCTCCAAGGAACGGAAGAATGCCACCTTTGGTCGCGATCTCGAGTTCAAATTCCAGAGACTTTGACAATGCCTCAATGACATTGCTGTCGTTGGCAGCGTCGTCCGAGTTGTTGTAGAGCCTGACCGAGAGTGTGACAACATAATCTCCTTCATCGAGGGTACTGTAGTCCGCTTTTGCATGCACCCGATTGACTTCGTCATCAAGCACACGCTCAACCTGCGTTCCAGGGGCGGATTCGCTCGTATCTTTCTCTTGGATGTTGTAGTCTAGGATGGCTACTCCAGCAGGAAGGTTGTAAGCGTTCAATGAAAACTGCTCAGCGTCTTCGTTTGGGAAGATGAGAATCCATGGTTCATCATCGATTTCAACACACTCGTCCCCAATGTCGAGGAATGTTGTTGAAGCGGAATGGTCGAGCGAAGTCGATTGACCCAATAGACCGGAAGACATTGATAGGATAAGTGCGCCATAGAGGATGCCGTAAGCAATACCCACCAAGAGGACTGGATTTTCCTTCTTGGTAAACATGCTTCGCTTGTCGCCATCGGTTCTGCGTCTGCGAATGTTGTTCAATTCCTTGAGCAATGGGTCGCTCTTGGTGTCGGAGTCGTACTGCTCTTTGGGCAGTTCACCCCCAATTGCAGCGTCGCCCATGGGAACTCTACACCTGCGGTAGCAAATGAACCCATTGATGCAATTGTGGTGGGTTAGGCCGGACTTGAACCGGCGACCTCGGCATCTTCAGTGCCGCGCTCTCCCAACTAAGCTACCAACCCTTGTGTCCATGCCACGTAGCCGTTCATTTCAAGCCTTCGCTGCTTATTCTTGGCCGTGGAGAATGGATTTTTGCATTTCAAAGAGTGAGTCAAAACCAATATCGGCCATGTCAAGAAGCGCATCGAGCTCTTCTCGTTGATAGGTTGATTCTTCACCCGTTCCTTGAACCTCAACGAACGCACCACTGCTTACCTTGACCACGTTCATGTCAACGTCAGCATTGGAATCGAGAATGTAATCGAGATCGAGATAGGATTTGCCATCGATTAATCCAACGGAAATCGCTGCGACATCGTGTTCCATAACGCGCATCTCATGAGCCATTTGCTCTTCTTTGGAAAGAACAGGAGGACTCCAACCGGAGCGACGCTGTTCTTCAGATGGTCGCATGTTCTTCGGTAGGCAAATGCCAGCAGCGATGAGACGTCGCACACCAAGACGAAGCGCGAGGTTTGCAGCTGTAATCGAAGCACATCGAGTGCCTCCATCAGCGTTGAGAATGTCACAGTCGACGTTCAGTGCGATTGGACCGAGTTCTTCGAGATCGACGGCAGCTCGAAGTGAACGAGCAACGAGCCGTTCAATTTCTTGTGTGCGTCCCTTAGCACCTCGACGCTCTCGGCGGAATCGTGAATCGGTTGAACCTGGTAGAAGCGAGTATTCTGCATGAACCCAGCCCTTGGTTGAATCTCTTGGGAACCAACCGGGTAGACGTGCTTCTTTGGTGCAGCAGGCAAGAACAACGGTTTCGCCTTGTCGGTAGAGAATCGAAGCGAGTGCGTTGCTTGTGAAGTCAATTTCGACTTCGACGCTTCGCATTTCATCAGCGTTTCTGGACGTGGTTAGTTCGGTCTTGAATTTGGCCATGATGTTCCCAAGAGGTCGAGTTCATCAACCCTTTTGTTCGCATGAAACGTAGGCATGCGTATGTTCAAGAGGCCTCTCAAAATGGGAGACTCATGGCAAATCACAAGGCGGTCATTTGTGGAGTCGCAAGAACGCCCATTGGTCGATTCATGGGCTCGCTCTCTTCTCTTTCTTCGATCGACCTCGGCGTCGCTGCAGTCAAAGAATTATGCCAGCGTGTTGGATTTGAGCCATCCTCTGGCATCGTCGACGAGGTTCTCATGGGACAGGTTTTGCAGGCAGGTGTCGGTCAAGCACCCGCTCGTCAAGTCGCTCTTGGAGCAGGCTTGCCAGTGACGACATCGTGTGTGACCATCAACATGGTCTGTGGATCATCTCTGCGAGCCGTAATGCAAGCCGCAACCAGTGTCCGTCTGGGTGAACACAACGTTGTCATCGCAGGAGGTATGGAAAGCATGTCAAATGCACCTCAGCTCCTCATGGGGCAACGAAATGGCAAGAAAATGGGCGATTCAAAACTCATTGATTCCATGATTCATGATGGGCTCTGGGATGTGTACAACAACATGCACATGGGCAACACCGGTGAAGTCGTTGCCAAGGAGTGCTCAATCGGCCGGAAGCAAGCAGATGAATTCGCAGCACAAAGCCATCTCAAAGCCTCCAAAGCATGGGATGAGGGTTGGTTCGATTGGGAAACGTTCCCTGTTTCAATTCCACAACGACGTGGTGATCCAATCGTCCTTGATCGAGATGAAGGGGTTCGCTCCGATACGACGGCTGAAGGTCTTGCCAAACTTCGGACTGTCTTCGATAAGGAAGGTATTGTCACGGCAGGCAATGCGAGTACGTTGAACGATGGTGCAAGTGCAGTTCTCGTGACCAGCGAAGCATTCGCCAACGAACAAGGTTGGGAGATTATTGCTACGATTGAAGATTATTGTACAGCTGGTGTCGAACCAGAGCGAGTCATGAGCGCTCCTATTCCAGCGGTCAAGAACCTCCTTGAGCGCAACAATCTGGGTGTCATGGATGTTGATGTCTACGAGCACAATGAGGCGTTTGCCTCTGCTTCTTGCGCTGTTGCTCAGGAGGTAGGAATACCCCATGACCGTTTCAACCTCCATGGTGGAGCAGTCAGTATCGGTCACCCACTCGGTTCAAGCGGAACTCGATGTTTGATTACCATGCTTGGCGTCATGCGTCGTCTCGATGCCAAGTCTGGAATTGTAACACTCTGTCTTGGTGGCGGTAACGCCGTCGCTATGTATGTTCGTCGATGAAACCTATCATTCCTCTTCATTGGACTGATATGGTGTGAAGATACCAACGTCTTCCAGTACGTCGGAAGATCCGGGAAGTACGGAAAGAATATCATCGGTTCGAAGGCCAGTCGCCTTGTAAATTCGATTCGCAAGTTGTTCTTTCTTGGTTTGACCCGGGGAGAGAATGGCATAACGTTCACAGCGTTGTTTGATGGAAGCAACAGTTCCACTCATGAGCAAGGGTACACCGTTGATAGCGACCAAGCCAATGCCCATTTGAACATCCATATCCTTGAACCATTGACGTTGACCACGAACGATGAACGCACCTTTTCCGACGTATTCACCGGTTTGTGCTGACTTCGAAACTTGGGCAGGTTTGACAGCAAACACCGTTCCATGTGCACCTCCACCGTTCCATGCACGACTCCAACAGAGGGCGAGGGTTGCAGCCTCTTCCAACTTTGCATCGTTGATTCGCTCATCACCTAGCTTGTCGACGAGTTTGTAGGATGGAACGCCAGGAGGAAGTTGACCGTACGGTTCTTCGACGAGAGCAAAACCTTGCGATGCCCGTAGACTGCAACTTGGTGCTCCGTGGATGTCGGCGTGAAGGTACATGTCACTCCCAGAGAGATGCTTCTTGACGATTGAATCGTTTCCTTTGGCATCACGTCCACCGACGAGGAGATGGCCACCAGAAATCATGCTCCAGCGATGTTGTTCAAACCAGAGCCGCTTCGATCGACGTACTGTTTGCATCCGACCACTGGCCTTTTGTTTCGCTTCCTTCTTTTGTGCTCGTTTGAACGCATTTTTTGTATCCTCAAGAGCAGTGATTGCTCCAGTTGTTTTGTCCTTCTGTTTGCGGGCAGCCTCAAAGTACCGCTGTGCATTTTGATGAACGGAATCATCGAGATGCATTGTGAACGCTTGACCTGGTTGACCGCTTTCATCCGGTAGGCGAACCATCATGGTTCGATCTGCAGCATTGCCTGAATCAACCCAAGGATTCTCTTTCAAGCTTTTCAGAACAGGTTTCCAGCCTTGTTTTTGAACGGCTTCCCGGGCTTGTTGTAGAATGGTCTCCACATGCGTCCAATGTTCTTGAATAGCGTGACCAATGGCTTGCTGCTTTTCGATTTTCTTGGCAAACCCTTCAAGCGCTTTCTCTTGTTGTATCATGCGCCGTTCCAATTTCTCGACTTCTGTTGAATGACCGCGGCCTGGTGCTGCAGCATCCAGCTTTTCTTGTTCCCTTCGAGCGAGCGCATTGGCATCATGATGTCCTTTCCAAGCATCGATGGCAGAACAGAGATTCGAACAAGAGTAGGCGATTTTTCCTGCATGCGATGGTAAGAGAAGCGGGGTTGCTTCAGTCGCTGTTTCACGTAGTGTGGTGCTCGACTTTGCATCGAGTGTTTCCATAGCTGCGATGGCTTTCAGAGCATCCTCATTGTATTCCTTCGTTGGTTTGAGGATGAGATGTCCGGTTTGGCTCGCATTGAGTTGGTCGAGGAAGTGTTGCAGTGATTTGAGAACGGTAGCAGCATCTGCATCTTCCGTCGAACTGTTCGGTTCAAGACCTGCATGTTCACAGACGGCGTTTGCATAGATACCTCCAAGGTTGATTTTTCCTCCAAGCGTTGAAACAAGGTCTCTGTCAGACTCAGCAAAGGCTTCTTCCAGTGATTCAAGTGTCAAGGTGTGTGGATCAATCGCAGCTGGTGGTGGAATGTACGTCTCGCCTTTCTTGATGGTTCGACCTGAATAACTTGCATGGGTCAAGGGTTGGATGATGACATCGTTTTCATCCATGAGGATGACGTTCCCATTTCGAAACAATTCAACGCTGAGCGAGCGCTGGCCATTTTTTGTGTCGAAACGGAACATGAGCACACGGTCAAAGCCCAATTGTTCGACCTTGGTCAATCGAGCGTTCTTGAGATGTTTTCTCAAGACCATAGCAAACGATGGTGGCGTCATCGGCATTGGTCGATCGCGTTTCGATGTGTAGACACGTTGTCCGCGAACGATAACTAAGTCAAACTGTTCCGCTTCTTTTGGATTGATTCGAAGAACGATTTGCTCATAGTGGGGCATGTAGGCTTTCTTGACGTAGGCTCCTGACCAAGCATCCAATTCGAGCGATACTGCTCGAACATCGAAACCGGTCATGGAGTCTTTCATGTCAATCCCTGCTAATCTACAAACTTCAACAGTACTTTACCAATGTTCTTTCCATCGTGGATGTGTTGATGTGCCTTTGCAACGTCTTTTGCGTCGTAAATCGAGTCGATGATGGGCGTTAATGCACCCTCCTTGATTCCTTTGAGGATGTTTTGCATTTGTTCTTGCATGACGTCTTCATCGTTCCATGTTCCCATATGAACGCCAAAAACGCCTTGATTTCTGGACATCATGAGCATAGGATCGAACCTCGGTCGACTACGTAATGCCTTGAGTGCTTTCCACAGTGACCGCTTGGATGATGGAGCAGCTGATGACATCCCATAGGTGTACAGTTTACCACCTTGGGCAAGAACGGAGAGGCTCCGCTTCAGATGCTTCCCGCCGATTGGATCAAGGATGTGATCAACGCCTCGACCATTGGTTTGTGAGCGAACAATCTCAACGAAATTTTCGTTGTGACGATCAATGGCTACTGCACCGTAGGAACGGATAATGTCGGCTTTTCCAACTGAGGCAGTCGACCACACCTTGCTCACACCTGCCCATTGACACAACTGCAGTGCTGCCGTCCCAACGCCGCCTCCTCCACCATGGATGAGGACAGAATCGGTTGGCTTGAGATTTCCAAGATGATGGAGCATGTGGTGTGCAGTGATGTAGGTCACAGGCATTGAAGCAGCAGCTTCGAGAGAAATCTCATCAGGAATAGGAAGCGTTCTTGACGCATCTGTGACAACGTGACTTGCTTGTCCACCCGTTCGCATGAGACCGACAACTCGCTGACCGACTACGAAGCCCTCAACGCTTTTTCCAAGGGCGTGGACAACACCACTCACTTCGTAGCCAGGTGTGAATGGAAATGGGGGTCGTGGCTGATAGAAACCGAGTCGCATCAACGTGTCTGCAAAATTGATTCCAGCATAGTGTACGGCAATACAAACTTCGTTTTCAGCAGGTTCAGGGATAGGTATCTCTTGGATATCGAGAACATTTGGTCCTCCTGCTTTGGTGATCACAACTCGATATGCCATTCAATCATCTCCTCGAATCCATCCTTCGTTTGTTTGTCGCACGCGTCCGGCGCGTTCATGAGAAAGAAGGTGAGCCAAGGTCTGGTCTTGAGCAAGACCTGGATGTGCATCTGGTGTGTTTGCATATGCTTCAATGGAAATGTCCGCAACGGTTGAAAGACCGGACCCAACAGCGTCGAGAACGCGTTGATGGCGCTCCATTCGGTGTTTGATGTAATACGAGAGCGTCTTGTTTGGAAGAGGAATAACGGGTCCATGACTTGGGAACATGAGGTGAGGTTCTAGTTTCTGCAATCGCTGAAGTTGTTCGATGTACACATCCATATCACCGGTTCCGGGAGGAATGAGAATCGTTCCGATACCTGCAACCATATCCCCCGCAACGAGTCCTGCTTCGGAAAGGAGGCAAACGTGCCCAGGATGGTGGCCAGGGGTAATCAAAACGCTCCAGTTTTGATTTCCAAGTTGAAGCACTTCTCCATCGACCAGAATCCTGTCACAGTGCACCGTTCTCGAGGTGTATTCACTCCCCCAAACGGGAACATCAAATGCTTCACGAAGGAGGTCCATGTCACCGATGTGATCGCCATGCGAATGCGTGAACAGTATTGCAACCAATTCACCACGGTGACGATCAACTGCTTCAGCCAATTGTTCCATTCCCTCTCTCATCCTGCAAGCAGGGTCAACCAGAACGAACTCACCCTTGGGATCGCCGACAAGATACACATTGGTGTGATCGGCAGGAGGTAGTGTTGCTGTTTTGACAGGAACAACCTCCACTCCATGAGCAAATAGAATCGAGCGGCGACCAGGTTGCCTTACTTGCAGGTCCTGAGCAGTTTGAACCATATCTCCATCGAAGTGGTTCAGAGTTCGATTCAGTTCCATCAAGAGTGTAACAACAGGTGGTGCAACACGTATTTCATGACGTTTCCATCGTTCGATGACTACAGAGGGTCTCATCCATTCAAGAGCAGTGAATTCTGTTTGCAAATCTGTAGTTGGAGTGAATTCTTGCTCCCCAATGTGCAAGTGAAAGAACGTGTTCTCAAATTTCATAGGTCCGAAAGGAGGTGTTGTTCGGCTTGAAATGTGTCTCAAATCCGACGTGTTGAGAGCGATGGTCCCGTTTTTCAGGGCATTGATGAAGGCCAATTTATCGGCAAGGATGTTCTTTCTCAATTCAACGTCGATGGCAGAGACAGAAGAACCATTCGGAACAACGCCTAATTCCTCAGTCATCTCACGAACAACTGCTACAATAGATGAGGTTGACCCAGTCGTTGTATTCTGAACAAACGCTTCACCTTCACGATCGGTTCTTGATACACCTCCTCCTGCGAAGGCCCAGTATCCAGGAAATGCCCGCATGGATTCAGCACGTCGTCCAAGAAGAACTTCGACACCATCTGGCCCATCTCGGGTCAAAGTCAAGGTCACTGTAGGACGTGGAGGCTTCCTCACTAATGCGGGAAGGTTCACACCCTCAGGGACTTCGCTCATGGTTCACCCTAAGGGTGGACCGCTTCAAGCCTTTGTGGCTTCACTCGTTTCGTCGAATGAATGCAGCTCCGAGGAGTGCAAGCATTCCAACAAGTCCAGTGAACCCAGGAGCATCATGCATTGGGTTCTCGTCACTGTACGCATCTGCAGAGATGGAGTACAATCGGACTTCATCCCAAGACTCAGCGACTTCACCGATGTGAATCATATCACCAACGGAGAGCGTTCCTGAACTGTCAGCGTCATGGAACATGATGTCGGAATCCATTCCAGCATCTGCGATTGCGACGGACATGACTGTTGTACAGGTGGTTGTTTCCTCACCCGTTTCCATGTCATAGTCGGATTCACACGTTGCAAGTTCAATCTTGTAATCGGAAAGATCGCCTTCGAAGTGGAAATCCATGTCTGAGGTGACGTACATCACGATCTCGTCAGAATAATCATCGCCGCCATCTCCATTGTCGTAGTCATCACTTTGGTCTTCAGTCCACATGAGGCCTGCGGCTTCGCAATCTTCCTGCGTGGTAAGTTCTGGATCGACCATGTGTGTGCTCATGTTGTAGCAGACCATGTCCACATCGTCCATGTCATCATCTTCATACTCCATGAGCAATGCGAAGAGTTCGACCAATTCGTCGGCATCAAGACCGCCATTGGAGTCGGCGTCAAGGTCTGACCAAATCATCATTGAATCGTTGCGCTCTTCATCGCTTTCCCAACCTTCTTCACTGTTGATGAATGCATCGTGCTCATCCCATGTGATGTTGCCATCCCCATCAGCATCCATGAATGCCAACCATTCTTCGATCATGTCGTCAATGAATGAATCTTGTCGTAGACAATCCCAGCCACTGCCATCTGCCAGTTCTGTGCATTCGTCCATGTCGTATCCATCGCTCATCATGATGTTGCCATCAGAATCCAGCCAATCGTTCATCCAGCATTCATAGTAACTATCAGCAGGGTCTGTGCTTTCTGTGCAACCATCGTAGAGGTTGCCAATATCCTCGGAATCATCGAACTCGTCTTCGCCACCAGCGCAATCATCCATGCCATCGTTGACCCAATCCATTGGGATGGTTTCACCATCATCGCACATGAACTCATCATCGGATCCGCCCATGTCCATTTCGTCTTCACCATCAGCACAGTCTTCGTATCCATCGTTAACAAAGTCCATTGGGATGGAGGTGCCATCGTTGCAGTAGAAGTCTCCATCGTCGCCCCAATCATCATCCCAGTCATCGTCGTACATGCTGTCAGAGACAGAGAACGGTAGAGCTACGGTTTCGCCTGCATCGAGGTCTGTGAAGAGTGCGTCTACACGATCTTCAGTGAGGATGTACATCATCATCTCAGTTCCTTCCATTTCCATGGAGAAGTACTCGATGTCACCAGTGGATGTGAAAGCGACCTGCATGGCAGGCATTTCGTCCATTTCCATGTCATCATCCATGTCAGTTTCGTAAAAGGTAGAAACAGAATCGATGAATCCTTGAAGCTCATCCATGGTGATTTCACCGCTAGCATCGGCGTCTGCCTCGTTGAACATTGCCTCAAGATCATCCATGTCTTCGCTGTCTGTATCATCGCAATCCTCTGAGATGAACTCATCCCAGGAGACGCCATCACTCGCATCGACATCGCACATGTCAAGTGCTTCTTCAGGGGTTGGAATTTCTTCGCTCAAGGCCATAGCAGCCTCGATGAATGCTGGGAGTTCATCTTCGGTCAGTTCACCGCTCATGTCGGTGTCTGCATCGTTGAAAATGGTTTCAAATTCAGAATCGTCTTCACCATCGCAGTCCTCGGATGTGAATTCACTCCAAGATAGTGCGCCGTTGTTGTCAGCATCACACCACTCCAATACATCCTCAGTCGCAACATCTTCCATCATTGCAGCCGGGTCAATGGCAACGTCGAACATTTGCAATCCGTCAACAGAGTCTGCAGGCGTGAATGTGCCGTACTCTTCGATCATCTCAATCATCTCGAGGAAGGCCATTGGGTCCATGTCCTCGCTGTCTTCTTCTGACGCTTCAGCCATTGCAGCGATAACCTCGGTGTGCGTGGTGGTTGTTGCCATAGAGAAGTGTTCGACCTCAGGCATCATGGCAACCATCATATCGAACTCTGCAGATTCTTCTTCGGTTGCATCTGCACCCAATTCACCGTCGATTTCGTAACCGATTGACACATACATGGTGGTGCCGACGTGCGTCATCGAAGTGATCATGCTAATGGTCATATCTCCATCATCCATACCCATGACAGAGGAAGAGTGGTAACCAGCAGGTGACCATGCTTCCGTCATTTCCATCGTAACGATGGCATCTTCGTCAATGTCGAGCATGTCACTGCCATCGTCCATTTGGCTCATGTCGATTTCATACATGACCGTAATTCCGAATGACTCGGTTTCATCCACGGTCAAGAAATCTTCGACCTTGTCGAGTGCGATGTCTTCATCGACATCGATTTTCAGGATTTCTTCACCCGCCTCATCAACAGCGTCGGTTAGTTCAGTACATCCTGCGAGCAGGAGGGAGGCTACAAGAAGAAGTACGAGTGTCTTTTTCATCGGTAATAACGAGCGGAAGTCGTTTTATTAACCTATCACCGACGATAAAGGTCGGAAAAAGACGCAGATTGATGAACTTGGAGGTAATCCAAGCACCATGAAGGCCAATTCAGTTGAGGAAGAACTCGAGCATCTTGCGAAGTTGGTCGAAGAAGCAGAGGCTCTCGGAATCGACCCATGGCCAAAAAAGAAACCACCTCGGCCGTGGGCAAAATTCGCTCTCGCTTCATTCATGATCATCATGATGCTCTCATGGGTTTCTCGATGGATGTACCGCTTCGTTGAAGTTTGAGATTGCTCCCACCGTCGATTTCAAGAAGTGAATCAAATTGGCAAGGGTATAGTCCCTTAGTGTAGCGGTCCATCATGGAGGATTCTGGTTCCTCCGACCCCGGTTCGAATCCGGGAGGGACTACTCTTGTGTCTGCCTTCTTTCAAACGAGTAGTCCCTCGACATCATGGATTCTTGATTCCATTCGTCATCCAAGATTGTCCGGGAGGGACTACTCACCGCTCACTCTTCCTCGTCAGGCTTGATGAGGACAAACGATGTAATCATCGACATCGGATCACCATGTGTGAGTTCACCAGAGTATTCCTTGGCTTGGCCGTAGGTGACGACACGTAGCCTGAATTGGCACGTTTTCTTTGTTCGTCGCTTGCGATGATGACGATAGAAATGGACCCCAATCTTGTATTCGCCGTCGGGGGCCTGATCGGTCCAAACAACGTTCTCAATCGGCGTTTTTGACTTTGGACGTACGTTCATGTCAACGTCAAGTTCACCGCCACATTCGCTCTTTCGATTGTTGAAGTAAATACGCTCACCAGATGGACAGAAGACGTGCATATCCAAATCGTTGTAATCGTCCCAAGCAAGGCTGATTTGAACAACACCCGACTTCCCTCCTTCACGAGCAAGGCGTTCCATCAATTCACGATCTTCCTCTTCAGTTACTCGAACAGAGATTCCTGTTCCAACCTCTTCCTGTGCGACAAGGTCTGCGTGAGCGTTGAGGTTGTCCTCGTTTTCAGCAATCCAAGTCGAACGGTCATCATCTGATTCTTCTTCTTCATCCTCGGTTTCAAGCGCATCTCGTTCAGGAATGAACAATTCGTCCATCACCAGTTGAAGATCGGAATATTGTGAGACGCGACGTTGTTGTCGTTGCTGGTAAGCTTGTTTGGCTGGATCACTGAGTTGATCCAACTGGAGTCCACGAGAAACGACGTGTCTACGAGCGTTTCCGCGATCGTTGCGTTGGGAACGCATACTGGACAAAGGCGCACGGCTTGCATTCTGAATCTTGAGTTGCTGCTTCAATGCTCGCTGTTTTCGGAAGCGGTTGATCAAGTACAACATCAGAAAGAAAAGAAATGAACCGCCACCGATGATGATTCCAAGGAGGATTTTTTCGTCCACAATCCTCACTTCTCTTTGCTCCTTTTTAGGAGATTTGTTGCATTACTGGTTCAGGAATTCATTATTGATTGTATCGAGCATGTCCTTGGAAGGTCGCAATTCCTCGTCGCTGACATCGAGTAGTGGTGTTTCGACAAGACCAAGATCCTCTGCCAAAGATGGTTTGCTTGCATCGAAGTAAAGCAGCCCAGTCACGTGTTTCTTGTCGACTTCAGCTTCATGAAGTGCCGTTAAAGCAGCCATGGAATCACCTGGGTCGTGATTGGCCGAAATCGTCTCAAGACGAATGGTCGATCCATCGTGCAGTGTAATGTCCGTGTAGTGTCCTTCGGGAACTTCGACTTCAGCCATTGGCTCAAAGTGCGGGATGTAATCAGCCATGTGAAGGGTGATTTCGTTGTCTTTGACGTATTGATAAGAGCGCATGGATTCGTCGTTGTTGTTGAAGGTGACACAAGGGGAGATGACGTCGATAAGAGCGAATCCCTTGTGCGACATAGCAGCCTTGAGCAGCGATGTGAGTTGCTTCTTCGACCCTGAGAACGATCGAGCAACAAAGGTACAACCGAGATTGATGGCAAGTGCACACAAATCGATCGGCTGTGTTTCGTTGGCTTTTCCTTTCTTCTTCTTGGAACCAATATCAGCTGTCGCGGAGTATTGTCCCTTGGTCAGTCCATAGACGCCGTTGTTCTCGACGATGTAGACCATGTCCATGTTTCGACGAATGGCGTGAATCAACTGGCCAATACCAATCGATGCAGAATCACCATCACCAGAAACACCGAGATAGAGCAGGTCTTTGTTGATGGCATACGCTCCAGTCGTAACGGACGGCATACGTCCGTGGACGGTGTTGAATCCGTGGGATTGGCCGAGATAGTATGCAGGTGTTTTGGATGAACATCCAATACCCGACATCTTTGCAATTCGATGCGGCTTGATACCGTTCTCCCAAGCGGCGTTGACGATAACGTTTGAAATCTGGTCGTGACCACAACCTGGACAAAGCGAGGAAGGACCTCCAGTGTAACTGTCCTTTGGCTCGTTGATGACGTTCAATTTGATGGCTCGTGCTGGTTTGTCGCTCATTGGCTCACCTCCTTGATTGTCTCGAGGATTTTCTCTGCGTAAATACGAGCGCGAGGTGGCATACCGTCGGAGTAGGCAACGGAGTGAACGTTGCCAACGATGTCATTTGGTAGCTCACGTCGCAGGATGCCCCAGAGTTGGCCATCACGGTTGATCTCCAACACGATGGTCATGCGGTGACGTCGAATGAACGCCTCAACTTCGCTATGAATCGGTAGGGAGCGAACTCGGCATTGACTTACCTTGAGGCCAGTTGCTTCGAGAATGTCATCGATTTCTTGGATGGTGTTCTCCATACTTCCGTAATAGATGACACCGACATCGCCTTCAATCTCTTCTCGCAGAAGTGGCTCAGGCAGATGATCGCGAGCGCCATTGATCTTGTCCTTCAAGCGCTTCATGAGAGCGAAGTAGTCATCAGGTTTCTCTGAATAAACACCGTCTGGATTGTGACCCGTTCCTCGATAGAGGATAGGTGCCATGCCACTACCAGGTAGCGTTCGGTAAGGAATTCCATCACCGTCAACATCACGGTAGCGTCCGAAGTTTTCCATGGCTTCGAAGACATCTTGTTCACGGATGGTCTTTCCACGGTCCATTGGAGTGTCAGGGTAGGTGAAACCTTCACATGCCCAGCGGTTCATTCCAAGATCGAGATCCGAGAGGCCAAAGACAGGTGTTTGATATCGTTCGGAAATGTCAAAGGCTCTCCAACCAAATTCGAAGCATTCCTCAACGGTTCCCGGAATAATAACGATGTGTTGTGTATCGCCGTGGCTTCCTTCATAGAGCATTGAAAGATCGGATTGTTGGGTACGTGTTGGCAGACCCGTTGATGGTCCAACACGGTTAACATCCCAGAAGACGGATGGGATTTCTGCAAAGTAAGCAAGACCAATGAATTCCTGCATCAATGAGATACCTGGTCCAGAGGTAGCGGTCATTCCACGACCACCAGCCCAGCCTGCCCCGAGAACCATACCGGCTGCAGCAAGTTCGTCCTCGGCTTGAATCACTGCACATGTGGATTCGCCTTCGTCGTTGGTTCGGAGACGTGGCAACCATCCAATGATGCCTTCAGCAAGGCTTGAAGACGGTGTGATTGGGTACCAAGCAAGCAGTTGTACACCACCGAAGATGCAACCAAGAGCAACAGCTTCGTTGCCTTCCATGAAGAAACGCTTCTGCTCGATTGCTCGTGGCTCGACGACGTATGGGTCGCCTTTGGTAAAGTTCTCTTTGGCGTAATTTCGACCGAGTTCAAGAGCGGTTTTGTTGAGTTCAATTGCGGAGGCCTTTCCTTTGAACTGACCTGCAACAGCCTTGTGCAATGCTTCATCGGTGATGCCAAGAAGTTCAGCCAAAACGCCGACGTAGACGATGTTGGTGACCAACTTGGCAAGTTTTGGACTGAGTGTCCGAGCGAGTTTGGTCATTGGGACAGGATACGAGACAACGTCTTCTCGGTCCATCGGCATCTTGGAATCCATGTTCCAAACAACGACGGAGCCCGGTTCAAGTGCAGCAAGGTCATCTGCCCAAGTTGCTTTGTTGACCAAGACTTGGATGTGGGTTCGATCGCCGGGAGCCTGGTAACCTTCATCGGACAGTCGAACGATGTACCATGTGGGGAGACCAGAGATGTTCGATGGAAAGAGGTTCTTTCCAGAGACTGGAACGCCCATGTCGAATAGGGATTGTAGGAGAATCAAGTTGGCCGATTGCGACCCAGTTCCGTTGGCGGTTGCGATGTTGATGGTGAAGTCGTTGGCGATGGTATCCATCTGTTGTGTCTCCTCAGGCCCCAGCGACGGTTGTCGCGGCCTCTAATTCATTGCCCATCGCTTTCATCACTTCAATATGTTGTATCAAAATCCTCAGTGTTCCTATCCGTGAAGGTCAAAAATAGAAGTCGGTTCTGGGCAACCATGGCGGACGATGCATTGAGCGAGGCTTGGGAAAAAGCAGCGAAGGACATCACGAAAGGAAAGAACGAGGGTGCTCTGCAAACGTTGAGAGCAGCCGACCCTCAAGCCATTGACCCAATGACGGCGCGATTGGTCGGCGAAGCGACATGGAACATCGCCAAAGCCAACGATTCAAAATCCGACTACAGAAAGGCTGCCATGTTCTTGCGAG
>JAYOBT010000005.1:0-79834 GCA_038105035.1 Candidatus Poseidoniales archaeon
TCGTCACTGGTTTGAACCCAATGCTCGTTACCATCGATATCACAGGAACCGCACCTATGCCGTACCACGCTGAACCAGCGATTGGCGACGTCGAGGTCGGTGGAAACGTGATTCGTTACCCACTCGCAGAAGGCTTTGCTCTTGACTACGCTGTTGACACAACACAAGTTAAGCAAAACCTCCTCATCAAAGAGCGCCCAGTTCTCGATGAAATCGCAGCATACTTCGGTATGACAGAGACCATCCGTCTCCCTATGGGCTACGGCCTTTACATGGACGGAGTTGCTCTCGGCGAGGAAATCACAACCACACAAGGCGAACTTGAAATCCGCAACCTCGAATCTGGCGAACTCCTGGCCACCATCCCTGAGCCAGTCGTTACTGAAGAGGCTGCAACAGAGCCTTACATCGGCACCTACTTCGTGCAAGTCTACGGCCCTATGGTCCTATTGACAACCGCTGTCGAATCCGACTGGTTGATGTCTGAAGACCGAGCTTACCCGCTCGCTCTTGATCCAACCATCAAACTAACAAGCGGTAACCGAGGTTACTGTTACGTCTACTACGGCTACTGTTACAACAGCACCAACGCCTACCTCTACCGATACTACGGTTCATACTACTACCTGCCATGGCACCGCTACAACTTCGGTAGCAGCTCAGCTCTACCAAGCGGCGCAACCGTTGAGGAAGTCAACTGGAAGCAGTACGTTAGTTACGGGTATGGAAGTTCATCCTCCGTAAGCATCACTGCAAGAGTTCTTGAGGCATGTGGGACCGATGCACGATACAACTACGGTATCACATCGGCTTCTTGTTCAGGTTCCATTTCTGCGAACTTGTTGTCTGGATCCAACTCCAACACCAACGAGCGCAAGTTGATTTCATCGATTGGTAACTCTGCAGCAGCAGGTACCTATTCCCAAGGAACCGGATGGAAGACAGCGGAAATCTGTGACAACAACAATGCAGCAGGTACAGCTTGTTCCTCGAGCACAGGTCCACACAACTACATCCTGAACGCTCAGTCAAACTCCGGCACAGTCGGAATGGGTGCTGACATGACGTCAAGTATCTACATCTACACTCGCTCTTACAACAGCGGTGGATCCAACAGCTACCTCGAAGTCATCTACTCAGGTGGCTCTGACACGGATGCCCCAACCTCCAGTCACGTAGCCTACTCCGGACTTACTTCGTTCGTTGAAGGTGAGCGAACCTTCTTCACCAAGTTGACCGATCTTTCTGGTATCGACACAACGTCGACCAACGGTGTCAAGTTGTTCTACAGCATCAACAACGGCACATGGACCTCCATCAGCGCAACAACTGTTCAATCCTGTGGTACAACCGCAACGGACTGCCGATTCAAGGCAACTACCCCGGACATCAGCGCTGGTGATTACGTCGAATACTACTGGAAGTTCCAAGACTTGAACTCCGGATCGAATGGTGCTAACGTCGGATACGACCCAGTGCCTCCAGCTTCTGCAACAAACCCTACCACATGGGTACAAACCGCTGGCAACGCACACTGGTTCTTCGTTGATGACGTCGTCAACGCAGGTACTGCCAAGAAGTTCACTGTCCTTCAGACAGACGTACACTCTGGTAGTTACTACAATCCACAAGGGTACCACGACCGGCAAATGACCTACTACGACCACAGCGATGAGTACCTCTTCGAGTGGGACGTATCCAACTGTGGAACAGGTAGTTACTCCTGTTTCTACTCGTCCTCCTACTACTTCTACTCCCAGTGGAAGATGCAGTGGACAACCACACCAAGCAGCGGATACAACGGCTACGGTGGAACTCGATCCGGTATGATGGAGATGCACCAAGGTGACGGTGGGTTCCTTGCCATCAGTGCAAAGAACGGCCCTCAGATGAACCTCATCTACCACTACGATGCTACCAGCAACGCCTGGGGTATGGTTGGTATCGGTGACTCGACACCTGAAATCGAAACCGGCAAGCTCGCTGGTGGTAGCAGTGCTAGCACAGTAAGCACATACGGTTACACCGCAGCGTACAACATTCCGCTCTCTGGATTGGACATCACCGGAACATTCGGTAAGTTCGACTGGAACGGAACCTACAGCACTTCCAAGGCCAACTGGCTCTGTGCTGGTACCAACGGTTTCTACTACTTCTACCGTTCAACATCCAGCAACGCTCGATGTTCCTCCGGTTACTACTATGCATACTCCTCCTCCTACCGATGGAGCGGATTTGCACTTAGTGCTGGATACTACGGACGCATGGCATCCTCTGGTTCAACCACCTACAAGGTAGGAAACGTTGCACCAACACCAGATACCAGCGCCCCTGACATGGACCACGGTGTCATGCGAGACTCGCACAGCAAGACTCGTACCTTCACCTACACCATCTCTGATGCAGGTGATCCACCATCGGGTCTCAACGTCAACAACACGATCGGTGAAGGTCCAACACTCTACTACAGCGTCAACAATGGAACGCTCAATTCCATGAAACTCAACCCAGTTGGAAAGCAACGAAGTGAGTGTGTTGATGCAGAATGTGACTGGTCTGCTGAACTTACAACGCTTGAGCGTGGCGACTACGTCACCTACTATGCGACCTCAGTTGATACATCCACTGTATCCAGTGGCGTGAACACCAAGACGACCTCATCCAACTCCTTCGAAGTTGGTGACCCGAACATGATGCTCATCGTTGAATGGCGAGATATGGGATACAACACACAGTACCTGTGTGACTACCAAGTTATCTTCTACGACGTCACCAATGAGATTGAGTTCAAGTACGACTCGTCTTGTAACGCATACTACGATTACGCAACAGTTGGTTACATGGATCACACACGAACCCGTGGTGACACCATGCGTAACCCTGGTGGCGGATACATGGCTGGTAACAACCCGCACACGGCAAACTTCCGTATTTCCACTGACGGCACTGACCACGGATACGAGACCTTCTCAACTGGAATGAAGCCTGTGACCAACGCTGCAGAGGTTATCTCTGGTTCGTCCAACGGTCGTCCAACAGGATACTATTGTGCCTACAGTTACTACTGGAACCAATACAAGACCGGATGTAACGCAAACATCGATTTGCCATCCGGCTTCCAGTTTGACTACTTCCAGAAGTCCTTCGATGGTGACGACAGCAACGACCGTCTTCGCATCGGCCGTCTTGGTTACCTCTACATGATTGATAGTGGTTCCACCGCTCTTGAGCGAGGTATCACCACATGGGGTACCAACATGCCTGCTCTGCCTTACTCGAGCAACTCTGCTGCCCGACCTGGTACGATTGCACCATGGTGGAGTTACTACGGAAGCTACTATTGTTACGACAACTCGAACACTGATTGTGGTGTCTATGTACGTGCCATGCCATTCGAAGGTAAGGGTACTGACATCGACAGCGATCTCGACTGTTCCAACAACAACATTGAATGTATTTGGGACAACGAAGGTTCGCCATACCGAATCAGTCCGAACAATGACTTCCTCTCCGTAAGTGGAGGAGATTTGACCATCGAGCCTGGAACCGTCATTCAAGTCGCTTCCGGCAAGGGTATCTCCGTTGATGGTGCATGTGATTCCGTCACTGTAACAGGAAACTCAACCCACAAAGTACTCTTTGAGGGTCAGAACGGTGCTGAGTGGAAGGGTCTCTCCTTCACGGACGACTGCGCTACCACCGGTGGTACAGACGACCGTCACGTCTTCAGCTACGTTGACTTCAACAACACAAGCACTGCAGCGATCTCCGCTGGTTCTCGCCACGGCGATTACAACGCATACTGTGCTGACAGCTCCGGTGGTTCCCGACCATGTTACTCCAACAGCAACGTCGGTAACTTCACCTTCAGCCATGTTACCTTTACCAACGTCGAGACGGCTATCCGACACGGCAGTGGTCAAGGAACTGGTTTCACGATGAACAACTTCGCCATCAGTGGCGCAGACAAGGCTTGTATCAACCTCCCATCGAGTGCTGATGCATTCATCTTCGAGGGAACCATGACCAACTGTAACACAGATGGTGAGTCATGGGGCGGTGCTATTGTCAACTACCCTGGTTCAACCGGCGGTATGCTCCACGTTGAAAATGTGACCATTGAGAACGCATACGTCAACTTGATTGACACGGATCTCCAACATGTCACAGTTTCCAACGTCAGTGCAAGCATCACATCTGGTTCAACACAGACTGGAACAGTACTCACTTCCGACTTCGGTGTCGCAAGTGAAGTTAAGATGTTCAACTTCGATGCTCCTGACTACTCCAGTGCGTCAATTAACGCACTTGGTGTCATCAACATGACCGAAGTCGACTTCGGCAGCGCTGATTTGACCATCGCTCCTGGTGGCTCCTCTAGCACTGCTAACGGACCATCTGGTGACAACGCCATCATGGATGACGTTACGGCTGGTGACATGGTCATCTACCGAATGCAACCATCCATCATGAACGACGTTACAGCAGGTCACATCGACCTTTCAGGAAACGCCATCACCACTGATGCTATGATCGTCACCAACCTCGACTCCGGTCGATTTGGTGTCGCTGGATGTGGATGGATCATCGATGTAACAACCATCGACGCTGACCGTGTATACAGCAGCTGTTCAAGCAGCGCTGCACCAAACAACATGATCTTCGACAGTGGTACACTGACACACACATCGAGCACAGACCACGCTGTCTACGCACGAAACTCCAAGATGACACTCGGTAACATTGCTATTACCAGCTCCAACGCTGGAAACGGTGTTTACCTCGCATACGGAAGCTCCAACGCTGACGTCCGTCTGATTGAAGTTGACCAAAACGGAGACGACTGTGCTGATTCCTCCGGTGCTACCGGTGACTGTGACGTCTACACCTCGAGTTCCGCAACAGTCTACTACGGTGGACTTGCAACACTCGGTGTTTTCCGAACTGAAGTTGTGAGCTCTGTCATCACGCAAGTGGCAAAGAGTGGGCACGTTGTCAGTGCAAGTGTCGTAGATGGTTCAGGTTCCGAACTCTTCGAGGTTGGATCCCACATCACCGACGCTAACGGCGAAGCCGATGTTTGGGTTATCACTGGTGACAGCAATGGAAACTCGTACTCTGACCACAACCTCCGCGCATTCGGACCTGCTGGCCAGAACGAGACGCTCTCTACCGACGCATGGTACATCAGCGACCTCAGCAGTGGTTTCACCATCGGATCGTCCTACGATCTTGAGTTGTTCCCTGCGCCTGTCGATTTCAACGGTACCAACATGGATTGTACTTGGTTGGCTGCTTGGACCGACGCTGATACCGGCGCTGGTCTTCCGACCAACGGAACAACTGCTTCCGGCGCTACCATCTACGAGTTTGACGGAACACCAATGACGCTCAGCGAAGACCTCAACCTCAACGGTTGTGTCGTACGCTTGCTCGGTGCTACGCTCAACGTCAAGTCGACTGCAACGAACTCCCCAGTTCTTACGCTCTCGAACGGCGGTATGCTCTATGTCGGTGAGTCCAGCACAGCCAAGGCTACGGTCAAGGCTGTGTCCTCGACCTACCCATTGACCCTTGATGTCCAAGACGGAACACTCAACGTCGATGGCGGTATCATCCGCGACCTAGCACAAGACTCCACCACTGGATCTGCTCTCTACATCGGAGATGGTGCTACCCTCGTTATGGGCAACTCAGGTACCATCTACGGTGCAAGTGCATCCTCGGACGACATGGCAACAGTCAAGGTTGACGGCGGATCGGCAACCATCGACTCCTCGAGCATCATCAACACCGGTAACACCGGTACTGCTCTTTGGGTTGAACAAGCAAGCGGATCGTACAGCAACATCGCTGTATCCAACGCTGCTGTCGGTATCCAATCCTACAACGGAGCTCCACAAATTGACGGATTTACCTCAACCGACAACACGGTTGGTGTCGACGTCTACGGTGGAATGAGCCTACCAACCGTCTACCGTTCGACTTCCCTCTCCGGCAAGTCGACTGGATGGCACACCTACGCTATCGATCTCTCAGCCTTCCTCGGCTCGGGAGATTACCTGCAAGTTGGTGCCAACTCCATCTACGGCGGTGGAAACGCTCACCCGACCTACAACTGGGCATCGAGCAAGTACTACATGCTCACAGACCGATGGAACATCGAAATCACCTACGATGATGGTTCAGGAGAAGTCTCCGAGAACATCACCACACCAGACAAGATGGGTTACTACCCATACGCCGCAGACGACCCTAAGTCAGGAAACGGAGCTGCTACCTACGCTGGTGGTGAAGGTGGTGTCGCTTCATGGCATTGCAACTACTACGGCTACTCGTATGGTCCAGGGTACACAGGATCCTTTGATGGATACATGTACTACATGTGGCGCTACTGGCCTCAAGGTCCAACACAATACGTATCCTACCCAGGCTACTACTACTACCCTGACGAGTTCGGATTCCGCTGGAGCGAAATCGATGAAGACACAAACCCTTCGTATGGTTCGTACCCATACCACTACTGGGGATTCTACTACAACTCCTATCACGGTGGACAGGGTGTCTACAAGCCTATTGAAGGTTACAACGGATACGGTGGATACTACAACGTCTGTGTCGATTACGCATACAGCTACTGGATGTCGCCTGGCGAAGGTGCTCGAATGTCCTTCCCAATCGTTGACATCAGCGATTCATCGATCTCTGCAGTAACAATGTACGTCGACGTTCTCCACAACCGTGCAGACAACTACCAAGACCGTCTTGATTTCGTTGCCCGTGTTGGTAACGACCCAGGCACTCTTGGCGACTACCTCCGTGACAGTGGAACCGCTTCCTTTGAGAACGGACAGATCACAGGTGCAGACACAGGTATCGCCATTGGTGGTAACTTCGCATCCGGTAACTTCGATGGAATCGACATCACCAGTCCAACAGACGCTGGTGTCGAAATCACTGGAGTCGTAGCCGCATCCGCTAACGACATCGCTGTCGACGGCGGTGACTACGGAATGCTTGTCAGTTCCTCTGGTTCCGGCCAAATGGACATGACCAACATCGACTTTGATGGTCAAAACAACGCTGGTATCTACTACGTCAAGGACTTCGGAGGGGAACTCTCCGGAACCATCGCTAACAGCGCTGGTGCTGCGTATCAGTACGGAGCTCAGACTGTGAAGGATGTATCCATGGACGGTGTGACAGTCTCCGGCAACAACGTCGGAATTGAAACAGCTGGTTCAGGTGACATCACCATCAGCGATTCTACCTTTGCCAACACGGCAAACGACATCAAGATCACAGGTTCAAGCGAGGTTACCTTCATCGAAGGAACCATCGATACGACCAAGGTCGACGTAACCGGCACTGGTGGATTCGAGCGCATGCGAGAACTAACCATGACGCTGGAAGCTGATACCAACCCTGTGGCCAACACGAACATTGTACTCATGAACGCCGACAAGCAAATCACGGGTACAGGTACGACGGACACCAACGGTGAGGCTGGTGGAATCCAATTCCGAACCATCCGCATCGATTCGGCTGGAACGACCAACGATGACCTCGCTGGATACGAAGCTGTTACAGTTGCCAAGATTGCCTACTCAACCGGTAGCAGCAACGTTGGTGACTTCCGTTACGCATTCGAAGGCCTCTCCTTGAACGATGCCGCTGGCAACACCGGAACCATCGATCTAACCGACCGAATCGAAGCTCGTGTTTGTTACACCTACACCAGTACTGCATACAACGTCGTACAACGATGTTCAGGCAGCAACTATCTCGGAACAAGCCAGTCCCGAGACATGTCTGATGGTGACGGTGGAACCTACAAGGAATACGGTTACTACGGTGCCACCGTAGAAGATATGTCCGGCAAGGTCATCATGATGGATACCCCGTTCATGTACTTCGACAACAACGAAGAGCACAACTGGAACAACACCTTGGTTCTCATCACTGGTGCATACACTCAAATCGATACCCAGCGCTGGTACGCCCAGTCCGGTACTGATGCCCCTGAGTTGTATCTCCACAACTCCGAGGTCTACGGTGTGGCAACCAACCCGAACACAGGTCAACAAACTGGTTTGGAACTTGGTTACATCTACCAGGCAATGGACATCTCCATCAAGGACTCGACATTGAATCCAGTCGCTTCGATTACAAGCGGTATGGCTTACAAGTCCAGCTGGAACAACAACGATCACCGTTCGGAGTTCTTGCAGATTGAGAACGCAACCATCACGCACTTCAAGGGATACACACCATTGAACAACGCCATCCAGACAACCGACATTTGTGTTCGAGTGACTGGTACGGATGGATCGTACATCAAGGACAGTACGTTCAACGATTGTGGTGCTGGAATCATGACCCAACGCAGTCCATACTCCTACACGCACAATGCAAACGAGTTTGGTGCTGACAACCTAACTGTCGAAGGAAACGAGTTCCTCAACGGCGGAGAAATCGCTGACGTATGGGTTTACGGTAACGGTTACACCGACGACTTGGTCGTAACCGGAAACTGGTTCAACAGCACATCCGCTGAACAAGGATTTGCTGCATACAGAGGAAACAACCAGCGAATTACTGTTGAGAACAACTACTTCAACGGGCCTCAAACTGCGATTCAGATGTTGGGAATCGATGACTACACAATCGATAACAACGAAATCATCGGAACTGCAGAGGACGGTGAAGCAGGAATCGAAACTAGCGCTGGATACGGTGTCATCTCCAACAACTCTCTGTTGGATGCTGACGGCGGTATCTACATGGAAGATGCTGCGAGCCCACCAGCTCCAACAACTTCCTTGTGTACGATTGCTTCGAACTCTTACAGCAGACAAAGCAGCTGTACGTTCACTGTCCCATCGGGAGTCACGATCTACGTCGATCTTGAATCCGACAGCTGGGGTGGCGAAATCGGACTTGAAATCACCAAGCCTGACGGCACAACAGATTCCTGGTCTGCAGGTACGTTCTCCTCGAACACAGCATACAACCGCTTCACATCCTACAGCGTTGCTGGACAGTACACCCTCAAGGTCACGGACACTTGGGGAGACGGTGGTGCAAACATCGCTGTTTACTACGGTACTTCTGCTGGCGGATATGCCGGACCACAAGTTGAGAACAACACCATCGGTATCAGTGCTGGACGAACAGCACCAAACGCCGTTGGATTGAACTTCAACGACTGTGACAAGGTTACCATCCAAAGCAAGGACAACACCGTCACCATTGGTGACAACGCTATGGTCCTCGATGGCTGTGACGTTGCTGATGTTGATTCATCCTTCGTTGGAACCGGTGCCGCATCCACCGTCGGTATCTCATCTGTGAACTCAGGTGACGATCTCGACCTTGACGGAACCTCCGTCGCTGGATATGCTTACGGTATCGAAATCGAGTCTGCTACACTCACCATGTACGGTGATGCATCCATCGCTGGATCCACCGCTGGTGTCTACGCTGACAGTGCAACGGTCACCGCAATCGGTGCATCTGTTGACGGTGGAAGCACAGGTACCGGTCTCTACATGGTCGATGGTGACTACTCGTGGATTTACCCACTCGACGCTGCTGGCGACGTTGGTGTCTACGCCGAGAATACCGAGTTCCGATGGGACGGCGGTACCTCGACTGCAACCACCGCTCTCCACGCTGTTGAGTCGGAAGGATCCGTTGAGAACCTCACTTGGTCCGCTGCAACCACACAAATCAACGCAGGCTCGAACGCATACGTTACCAGCATTGGTAACTCGCTTGACGCCTCGAAGATCAGCATCGTTGCATCCGCAACCATCGACGAAGCCAACCTCTTCAGCCTCGATGCAACGCACCTCACAGGTGCAGCATCCGCTGTTGGTATGACTTTGGTTTCCACAGACGGTACACGCGCTGCATACGTCTCACCAGCCTTCCAGCCAGACATCATGGCTGTTGACGGTGATGACTCAGATTGGATCGGCAACACACCATTGAACCCATCCGACGATGCAATGCCTGGTATGGTCTCCGGTGACGGAACCAACGACTTCTACGTTACTTACAGTGAAGGCGATGCACTCTACATCGGTATGACTGGTGAAGACCTCACCAACAACGACCTCTTGATCTATCTCGATGTCGTTGCTGGAGGTTCCAACACTGGTTACAACCTGAACGGTGCACACACGCTACCAGTACAAGCTGACTATCTCTTCTGGGCAACAAGCGATTCCAACATGGACCTCTACTCCAACGGATTCCTTGGATGGGGCGCTAGCTCCATGTCCTCTGATGCAGTTGAAGCTGACTTGGGAACAACAACCGCTGGTTTCTTCGAAATCGCAATCCCATTCAGTCGCATTGGTGGTACGCCTGATGCAGTGAACATCGTCGCTGTCGTCCAAGACGCTTCAGCGAACATTCAGACTGTTCACCCAACTCAGACTGTTTCAACCGGTGTTCAGACACTCGGTGAGTACATCTCCGTTGAGACCACTCACGACGATCTTGAAACTGGAAGCATCAGCGATGAAGTTCTTGTCTACCGTACCTACAAGGGTACCACTACCGCAGGACCTGCAAAGGACTACGATGTGATGATCAAGACCAAGGCTGACTGTGCATACGACTGGGCTACTGTTGACGCTGTTTCGATGGCAACCAACCAAGAGCTCACTGTTGACATCAAGCGTGCATGTCCTGAAATCCAGGCTACCCTTGCTGATGACGCAGTTGATGAAGACAGTGGTGCATACACCTTCTCCTTGACCGACCTTGCAGACGATGTCCAAGACGATGAGGCAACTCTCACTTGGACTGTCACAGAGGGAACAACCGTCGCTCACAGCAATGTCTTGGTCGACTGGGACAAGAATGGTCACACTGTTACCATCACGCCTCTCGCCGATCAGTTCGGTACTATTGAGTTTGAGTTCATTGTTACGGACAGCCACGGCTTGACCGATACAAAGAACATGACCTTGACCGTCAACAACATCAACGACAAGCCAGACATCTGTAACGTAGAGCGTGCTGACTGTATGCCAGTCTTCTCCGAAGACCTTGGATACACAAACATCGTTCCTGAAGGATTCGGCAGTGTCTCCAAGTTCCTTGGTGACATCTCCAACGCAAGCAAGTCGTACATCCGTGACATGGACAACGAGCAGAGCCCTGTTCGCCAAGTCTACACTTGGGGCGCATCCGTTCCTGCTGAATGTGTCGCATTCGGTGTCTCGGTCACTGCAAACGAGTTGACCATCACAGAGAACACAGCCAACGAACTTGGTGGTACCTGTACTGTCACACTCACACTCAGTGACGATGGTGCTGAAAACCAGGATGCTGATGCATACACCGTTGACTTCTCAGTCAGCCCAGTGAATGACGCTCCAGTCGTCCTCGACTGGGATGTATCGACTGGTGCAGTTGTTACTGCAGCCAACGGATCGACTCCAGTTGCTCCATGGTCCATCAGCCTCATGGAAGATGACACCAACACGAACAACTTGACCTACGACTTGTCCGCTGTCAAGTACGACATCGACCACGAAGCAGCAGACTTGACTTGGACTGTTGAATCAACCGACCAGTGTACGTATGAGAACTACTTCAGCACAGAAATTGTTGGAGACAACCTCGTCTTTACACTCGTTCCTGACGCAACAACCACTGCTAACGCTTGGGAAATCGACTACTTGAACAACAACGGTATCCACCAGATTGGACCTAGTGGTTCTGACTTCTGTCAAATCCGCCTCGTCCTCAAGGATACTGCTACCGCACCAAGTTACGTACCAAACTACGACCCATCCGTCATGCCAATTGCAAACTACCAACAAGGTGTTGCAACGCAGGAGATCGGTGTCCGTGTTGAAAACGTTCGAGAACTCGTCGCAGACTACTACTTCGATGACGTCGTCGGATTCGACTTCCAAGGCATCAACAACGTCCTCACTGGTACCTACGTACCTGTTGAAGTCAACGTCGGTGCTGGTGGAGACCAAGGTCCGTACACCTACGATCACATGCTAGCGGTAACCTTCCACACCAGTGGAGGCCACGGTGAAGCTGAGAACGTCATGTACGTCACACCTCCTGAATGGGGCGAGACCATCACCATCAAGGAATACGTCTACATTGTCGACAACGGCAACGGTGACACGCCTTACATCTGGGCTGAGATGGATGTCCTCACCTGTCTTGACGCAGAGTGTGACATGACGAAGTCTCCTGCACAGCGGTTCCAGACCGATGATCCAACATCCCACATCAACTACGGTGGCGGTGTTGTTGGTGACCAATGGTCCAAGCCTGGTGCATACGGTGACGATGGAATGAAGGAGTCGCAACGCCGACCACTTCTCCAAGACAGTGACTGGTGTAACAACGTCATGTTCTCCAACGCATCTGCTGTTGGTAGTGACGCTGGTATCCCAACCACCTGTAACCATGCGAACAAGCCATCTGAGGACTTCCTCAGCAGTGGTGACAAGCTGCCATCCGTTGTACAACTCGGTGGCGGAATTGGATCTGTTCCATCGTTCGCACCAAGCCTCGTTGTCGTAGCCCTCGCTGGTTTCTTCGTCACTGCTCTTGCAATGGCAAGCCGCCGTGAAGAAGAAGACGAAGAAGAGCAAGACACCCGACGCATCGTCGAGGACGAAATGGCTGTCAGCCCAGTTATCGCTACCATTCTCATGGTCGCTATCACTGTCGTTCTCTCCGGTGTCATCTATGTCTGGGCTTCTTCCCTTGCAGAGACTGGCAAGTTGGGTGTTCCTCGAGTCACTTTCGACATCGAGAACAAGGAACTTGGAACTGAAGATGGTTTCTGGGCAATCACAGTTGATCAGACCGAAGCAGAGTTGGCCACAGCGGCTGTAACAGTCGTCGTGATCTACTCGGCATCTGATGGTGTTCGAACCTCGTACGAAACACTGCTCTCAAACACAAGCAACGTCTATGGATTCGATCCATCGAACAGCGATGCGTTTGTGACCTTCGTCGACAAGGTAGAGAACCAAGGTTCGTTCAAGGAATCAACCTTCGGAATCGGTGACCAAATCTTCGTGCGCACGCACGCTGGTGGTGAAGCTCTTACTGATGTTACCATCCGTATCATCTACGAGCCAGGACCAGGCGAAGGATCTGTTATCAAGACCTACGAAGGACTTGACTACAACAAGATTGTTTGAGATTGGGAACGACTGAGAACAGTTGATGGGCCGGTGGCCTTACCGCCACCGGCCCAATCTTCTGGAACCAAGCGAATGCTGTTAAGCAGGAGATGCTAGCCATGGCTATGTCCACGGTCTGCAGATGCGTTGTTTTTGATTGCGATGGTGTCCTCGTGGACTCAGTGAGTTCATGGAAAACGTTGCATGATGGCTTTGGTACAGACAACAGTAAGAATCTCTCACGATTCATTGCTGGTGAACTCACGGATGTTGAGTTTATGCGCTCTGATATTGCCATGTGGAAAGCGATTCAAGATCCGATTCACAAGGATGAGCTGTTCCGGATGTATTCCGGAGTCACACTCATGGAGGGCACACGAGAAACTGTTCAGGCGTTGCAAGATGCTGGTATCTACGTAGCCATCGTTAGTGCAGGAGTTGACTTGTTCGTGAGTAGCATTGCTGCCATGCTCAAAGTCGACGATTGGATTGCGAATGGTTTCGAATTTGATGCTGATGGATATCTCACTGATGACGGAATCTGTCGCCTTCACGCAAGTGGAAAAGGTGACGTGATCAATCGTTTGATGGATATGCATGGGTTCAAGCCTGAAGAAGTCGTTTCGGTTGGTGACTCAGAAATGGATCTCTCGATGATGGTCCCAGGTAGTGGATTCATTGGCTTTAATCCGAGCCGTGAATCTTCACTCAATGCCTTTACCAATGCTGGCGTGCCTATCGTAACGGAAAAGAATCTTTCAGAAATCCTTGACCACATTGTATTGCCTTCAAGCGAAGGGAATTGATGTTGATTTGTGTGATTGTAAGTTCACAATTGTGAGCATGCACGGTTTCGGTTGAAATCCGAGCATCTTCTGATACGATGTCTGATCTTGCCATGTGGACGAGCAAACAAGTGTTGTTCCTCGGAAGTCCAAGCATGCATGGCCATGGACGTGACCGGTAACGAAAATGTCCGGAACTTCTCGAATGACAAGACCATCTTCAATTTCTGGTGATAATGGGGTCTTACCCCCCCATTGCGGGGCTAAATGACGCCTTCTGAGCATCTGTCGCATAGCTTCAACTGGTTCTGAATAGGTGACTGTCCGTAAGCCAGCCACGAAGTCATCGATCGATTTTCCATGATAGGAAAGAAGGCGAACATCGTGCAATGAAAAATCACAAGGATTACCAACAAAAGTCGTTTGGTTGTAGTCTTGTTGAATGTCCTTTTCGAAAGTTGGTTGTGGTTCTGCGGGCCGAACTGCATCGTGATTTCCAGGGAGCATGACACATTCAACCCAATCAGGAAGAAGTTCCAGTAACCTCGCAAATTCACTGTACTGGCCAAACAAATCTGGAATAGCAAGTTCTTTGTCTTGGCCAGGATAGATACCTACCCCATCCACACAATCTCCACTCAAGATGAGATACTTGATGGTCTTCGCTAACGGATCTGTATGGAACCATCGGACCATTTTGTGCCATTGTGCTTCAAGAAACGTCTTTGATCCGACATGGATATCGGACAAGAAGGCCACACTTACACCGATTTCAGCGCTCTTCTTTTCGTGTCGATCTTTCATAGGGAAGTGCAAATCATCAACATAGAAGATATCACCTGTCTGTGAGAATGATCCGCTTACGCCAAGCACATCATCTGGCATTAGCCCAGCCTCAACAACCTGTTCATGCATTCGATCACGGTCATCACCCTGGCGAATGGTGAGCAAACAATTCATTTCACCCGTTTCATCTTCAAGACCAAACATGAGATGCCCATTCTTTGTATGGCGTGGTTCATTCACCAAACCGATCGCTACTGCTAGGTTCTCATAGCCCTGATATCGCCGATATTCAACGTTCAATCGTGCAATTTCTTGTGGTTTTCTAGGAAGCCTCGAATTTTTGATGATCATCTTTCGGATGCTCTCTAAACGATCATTGAAGCACGCTTGTATATGTCCCATCTTACCTTCAGTTGTGCTGTTTCCAGTGATATCATAGTGGACAAAGATGTCATTGTCAACATCTGTTGCAATCCCCGAAAAATCTCGTTCTTTCCAATCTGGAAGATTGTTTCTGTATTGAATTTGAACGGGTTCAGGTTCCTTGATTGGAGCAATCGTTCGTCCTATTGAAACAGGTTGTTTTTCAGAATCGTCCGAACCTTTTGGAGAAGATTCTTGAATCATTTTGTTGAGAATGTCGACGGATAACATCCCGCGTTCAAACCCTACATTCGATGCTTGATTCAGTACCTTCAACGGATCCTCGAGGGCGAGCAACATCTCTTTGACACCCGTGGTAACGAGCATCCCCCGTTTCATTAATTCCTGCGAAATTACCCCCCATTCCGCAGTCATGATGTCCAATGGGGGGCGACCCTCCAAAAGGCTTCATGTTCATTCGTTTGCTGAATCACTCGACCATTCAACATCCGTTCCAAGGTTCGAATCAGGATTATCGACAGAATCACCGGACCATGACTGAGATTGCCATTCCGCTGATTCAGCCGCAGCGGCAGCTCTCTGATTTCTTGCTATTTCTTCTAGTGCCTTGAGCCGGGCTTGTTCTTCCCGCTGCTTTATTTCGTCTTTGAGGGATTGTTCTGCGAGTTCCATGGCTTGATCCCAGTGACGGATGGCCGTGAGTAGAGCGAAATGAACGAATCCTTGCTTGTTTTCTTGGCGGCTACCACCAATTTGGGTTGCTTCTGCAATGGCCCATGTTTTTGATGCGATACCAACGTAAACGAATCCAACTTTTTTCTTTGTACCATCGTTGCTTGGACCTGCAATTCCAGTGATCGAAATGGCAATGTCTGCATTGGCCCGGGCGAGTGCTCCTTGTGCCATCTGGATCGCAACTTCTGCGGATACCGCTCCTCGCTTTTCGAGCGTTTTAGGATCTACATTCAACTCGCGCATTTTTGCATCATACGAGTATGTGACCCAGGATTGATTGAACCATTTGCTTGCGCCTGCAATATCGGTGAGAGTACTCGCCAACAAACCTCCTGTGCAAGACTCGGCAATGGTAATTGTGTACCCGTCCTTGAGACGGCGAACCAACCGGGCCGCAGCGGCTTGAGCCTCTTCGTCCATTGTTTGACCGTGATTCCACATCGGTTTTGAGGTTATTGCATTGCCAAGCGTTTCAAATACGTCACCAACAACGGAAGGTTGGGTCTGTGGTCTAGGGGTTTATGACGTCGCCCTTACAAGGCGAAGATCGAGGGTTCAATTCCCTCCGGACCCACTACCACAGGTGTTCCTCAAGAGAACTGTCATCGCTAGAAATGACCTTCGTAATTCCACTTTTTATTCGAATTTCTTCGGCATTTTGCCCACTTGACACGAGCATCAAATGTACTGCCCGTCTCCATAATCCATCATCAGGATGTGAATCACGATGATCAACAGCAACCAGTATACCATCCAACTCTGCAAACATGAGTGCTCCAAGAGCGTCTTTGATTTCGTCTTGGTGAAGCAAAATCCACCGAGCTCCTTTCATCTCTTCTCGGACATTGTCGCCGAGTTCCGAGAAGCGAACAATCTTCATGTTTTACACCATTTTGTAACGAAGTAAGGCTACGACACCGCCTAACCCGAGGAGTTGCTCTCCTGCATCATGTTCAGTTGAGCATTGGACCAACTTTCCACCAATATCATCGAGTCCACGAATCCAATGGCTTAACTTCACACCATCAATCTCTGTTTGTTCATCTCGAAGCAAATCAATAGCGACGAGCAACGTTTCAATCGCACCTTCTTCCATAGCGCGAACAAGGTCTAAGTGTCCGTAGGCTACTGCACCATTGGAACTAATTCTTGCCCAGACTTCCTCGAGCAACTGGATTTCTTTGTTGATCGCAAAATCTTGTAAGAACTCGTTTGCTAAGCCCTCTCGAATGATTTCATTGGCTCCTGCTCGACCAGCCATCGATGTTGCAATTAAGCGGAGTGACCGTTCAGGTTCGATATCAAGAATAACGGTCTTGAGTTTTTCACGAGCGTGACCCGGGCCGCAGAGAATCATCGGCAATTCAGACGACGTTGCAGCAAGAATCTCTTTCGCAACTTGCTTTTGGAACGACTGGGCAACACTCTCGCTCATTCGAACATCACCCCGCTTACCTCCGCCGCGCATTGTCCATGTTGCCCCCTCTCGAAGTCCTCTTGCAGTGATTTCAAAGAGAATGATTTCATCGTGCTCAACAACAACTACCGCAATGTTGCTTTTGTTGGAGGAATCGACTGCATCATTGAGGAGCGTTGTATCAAAATCTGGAAAAGGTTCGTTTGCAATCAACTCAATGTCATCTCCCACCTCGATGAGATGGGTATGATGTGATCCGATATCCATCGGAGCCTGGACAATCGTTCCGTGTGCTCGGAGGATGCCAGAATAGGACTGATACTCTGTCGATAAAATGCGCAACTCAATCCACATTTTCTTTCGTTCAGCAGCTTTCGCTCGAGAACCTGATTCTGCCGTCGTTGTATCACGACGCTCACCGAGCATCGCAAGATGACGTCCATTGCTTGCCAGTCGAGCAAGAACCCACAAGTCATCCTCAGATTCAATCCGAAGTTTCCACTGGTTCTCACCCCGATTGAGAATTTGCATCGATGTTCACCCGAAGACACCCTTGAGGTGTCCGTCCTCATCCATATCCATATCGTTGGCTGCAGGTCGTTTTGGAAGACCAGGCATCGTCATCATCGAGCCAAGTATGGCTACAACAAATCCTGCTCCTGCATTCAAACGGAATTCACGTACAGGCAAGTCAAATCCATTTGGAGCACCTAGCAGCCCCGCATCATGGGAAAACGAATACTGTGTTTTGGCCATGCACACCGGTAATGAACCGTATCCCCAATCTTGAATTTTCTTCAATTGGCGCATGGCTGCTGTTTCGATTTGAACACTGTTTGCACCGTACATACGTGTTGCGATAGCGCTGACCTTGTCCTCAATGGAATCGTTTGGAGCAACGAGAGGAAGAAATGGACGTCCAGCAGCAACGTGGTCGTGAATCGCCTCAACAACGGCATTGGCAAGGTCTGACCCACCCTCGCCACCTTTGGCGTGGACTTCCGTTCGACAAACGCGAGCTGCACCACTTGCACGCGCAGCACTTTCAATGGCATCCAGTTCTGCCTCAGTATCACTCATGAATTGGTTGATAGAAACAACGACAGGGACACCGAATCTTGCCATATTTTTGATGTGTCGATCGAGGTTGGACGTGGCTCCAGAAATGACTGCTTGGACATTCTCAGTCTCAAGTTCTTCCTTTGAAGGTCGATATCCACCACGCTCACCAAACGCCTTACCATGCAACTTCATTGACCGGACGGTCACGTTCATCACGACACAATCGGGCGCTTTTCCAGAGGTATTGGCTTTGATGTGCATGAATTTTTCAGCACCCATATCACTGCCAAACCCTGCCTCTGTGACGACATAATCGGCACATGATAATGCAATTCGGTCGGCGACGATGGATGAATTACCGTGAGCAATGTTGGCAAAAGGTCCTCCATGAATAAACGCAGGATTACCTTCCAATGTTTGAACAAGGTTTGGCAAGAAAGCGTTCCGGAGGAGCAACGCCATGGCTCCAGCGGCTTCGATTTGTTCCGCTTTGATGGGATTTCCGTCCATCGATTCAGCGATGACGATATCGCCGAGCCGCTTTCGCAGGTCAGCATAATCCCTTGCAAGGACGAGAATCGCCATGATTTCGGAAGCGGCTGTGATGTCGAACCGATCCTGGCGAACATTACCGTTGGCTGGACCTCCTAATCCGATGACAACCTCTCGCAAGGAACGATCGTTCAAGTCAACCACTCGTGGCCAAAACACACGGTTCGTGTCGATGTTGCATGCGTTTCCATGTTTGATGTGGTTGTCGATCAAGGAAGAGAGTAGGTTATGAGCAGATGTCACTGCATGGAGGTCCCCTGTAAAGTGGAGATTGATTTCTTCCATTGGAAGAACTTGCGATTGTCCTCCCCCTGCTGCGCCTCCTTTGATTCCAAACACAGGTCCCATCGAGGGTTCACGAATGACGCAAGTTGCATTCTTCCCGATATGGCACAGGGCTTGTGTCAAACCGATGGTTGTGACTGTTTTACCCTCACCAAACGGAGTGGGATTAACGGAGGTGACGAGGATAAGATTTCCTTTAGCAGAATCAAATCGTTGTTTCATACCTTCCCAGTTGAGTTTGGCCATGTACTTACCATGCGGTATCAACTCTCCAGAGGGGATGCCTAACTTCCACGCAATGGTCTCAATGGGTTCCAGTTTGGCTGCTCGAGCAATCTCCAAATCACTTGCCATGAACCTCTGCATGTCCATTCGGCTATCAAATCAACCCCTGTTACCAGGGCGAAACTCTCAATTTTCGAAGGGTTTCAATCCTACGGGTTTCACTCTTCCTTCATGGAACCGAGGTAGTCTGGTAGATCAACACCAGCCATCTTGGCTACATCATGGACAGGAGGCAATGAACGAATCAAGGAAGATACGAAGTTCGCAGTGCTTCCACCTTCGCCACCATTGCCTGAATCCCAAACGGTGATCTTGTCGATTTGGAGGTTGGCGATGGCTTCGGTTTGCCGAGCAACAATCTCTTCAATCTTCTCAACCATCAAGAGCGTAGCAGCGGCCTTTACATCGCCACCAGCACTTGCAACGAGTTGCTTGTAACCGTTCGCCTTTGCTTCAAGGACCGCCTTGGTACCCTCTGCTTCTGCGTTGTATCGAGCAAGAACAGCATCTGCCTCACCTTGAGCGATGCGGCGTTGGCGCTCTGCTTCTGCTTCTGCAGCAATCTCAATCTGTGTCTTAGAGATCTCCTCACGGACGATTTCTTCAGCACGTAGACGCTCTTGTTCAAGGTTGTATTGAGCCTTTTGAACTTCCATTTCAGCAGTTCGTCGGGCGACTTCGGCTCGCTGCATTGCGGCTGCCTCTTTCTCTTCAAGGTCGGCTTGGTACGATGCGATTTCAGCACGGGACAAGTTTTCTCCTTGCACACCAGTTGCTTCCTGTTGTTGAACGAAAACACGACGATCGACTTCAGCAGCTTTCTGTCCCTTTTGGGACTCAGCCACGTTTTGAGCGACCTGAACTTCACGGTCTCGATCAGCGTTTGCCTTACCAATTGCACCATCACGCTCAGCGTTGGCCACGTCGACAAGAGCCTTGTTGACCGCACCAGCAGCAGCCTTCTTTCCGATGCTGTTGATGTAGTTGGATTCGTCAGTGATGTCAATGATGTTAACGTTGATGAGGTAAAGACCCAACTTGTGAAGTTCAGCACCAACGTTGTCACGAATGAGTTCGAGGAACGCATCACGGTCTTGGTTGATTTGCTCAATGGTCAAACTTGCAACAGTCAAACGGAGTTGACCGAGGATGATTTCTTGCGCCATTGCTTCAATGTCGTTCTTTGTTAGGTGAAGCAATCGCTCAGCAGCGTTGTTCATGATGAGCGGATTTGTGCTGACACCAACCGTGAATGTCGATGGAACGTTGATACGGATATTTTGGAGTGAGAGAGCATTGTCAAGTGGGATAGAAATCGTCATTGGAATCAATGAGATTTTCTTGTACTCTTGAATCAATGGCCATACCATGACAGCACCACCATGGATACATCTCGAGGCTTTACCACCTCGAATTCGTCCGTAGACAACGAGAATTTCGTCGGACGCACAACGCTTGTAGCGTGTTGCGACCAAAATTATTCCAAAGGCTGCGATAGCCAATACGCCAAAAACAATGAATACTGCCCAAAAACCTGCATCCGCCATGGTTCAAAGTAGAGTTCGACGTTTTTAATCACTTTGCCTGCGCTCTATTTGCAGAAGACTCACTCTTCGGACGAACCATCATCGAGGGGTACGACAATCATCGTCGATCCAATGATGTCGACAACTCGGATGAATTCTCCAGATGGAATCAACAATGTCTTGTCTTGTGCCCTTGCCAGTAATGTCTTGAGTGTGCCATCGACAGGGACTTGGATTTCTCCAGTTTCGTTAGGCTTGATGCGAGAATAGACTTGGCCACGTTGACCAACAGCATCGTTGTAATTGATGGTGCCGTCTGCTTGCAATTGATTGATTCCATACATCATTTTCCCCATGCCGTACATACCTGCTGCAGCACCGACGCCACCAGCCAAAACTGCAACGACATCGCTTCCAGTCGCAGACAAGCCAAACATACCAGTCAATCCAAACATCATGACTGCCACAGATAAACCTTGAACGCTCAGGATTTCAAAGGCGCCACCACCTGCGTCAATATCGAGGCCGATAGCATCGGTTACGCCACCGAGGACGTCCCCTACCATCATGAGAAGCATCATGATAAAGAAGAGAATTCCGCCAAGAACCGCACAGCTCACAAAGATGATTTCCATTAACGAGGGTGCTTCGATTCCAACGAATTCTGTAATCATCTCAAATAAGGTCATGAATATCATCAACCGCTAGTCATTAATTGTCTTTTCCTGCAATTTGTTGTAATTTGTAGCGTTCTATTGCGACAATAATCGATAACGAGAGGCCAGAAAGGAGCGCTGAAACGATGTTCGGTAGGCCTGCAGCCCACAACAACAACCACACCCAAAGAGGCAGGAATAACATCAGTGTTCGGCGAATAAATGGCCAAAGGCCTCCAAAGAGTTCTTCTGAGCCTTCATCGATGGCGCGAATCGTTGTAACCGTTCCAGGGTCGACTGGTATCATATCGTTCGCCCAAGATTCAAAGAGCAGCGAGTAAGAAGATCAACGAAACGACCCAGAGACCAACGCCGAATCCAACGCCTTTGCCTTGGCCTTTGATTGCATCTTCGTGAACTTCACGACTCATCTTGAGTGGATTGAGCAAGAGGTCGCGCTGTTCTTGCCTGAAAATAATCAAAGCGAGCATAAAGGCAGCGGCTGCACCTCCGCCAAAGAGTGTTGTAATCCAACCTTCGACCTCGCCTACAAGTTTGATCGAAAGAAACACTTGCGTAATTGCAAACATCATCCAGAGAAAAGACCCACGTTCTGCTGCGGCCATGGTATTAGGATAACGGCCTTCTTTTTGAATACATGGCCTACATTCCTGTGTTTGTGCCAACATGCTCAAAGCAGATGTTCATGAACAATGACGACAAAGTCGTGTCATGTTCGGTTTGAGGTACGCTGTGGGGGGCGCTCCAATCGATCAATCTCTCTCTCCCATTTTGTTCGATCTCGTTCTCGCCCACCTCCGTTCACAAGGCTTCTTCTCCGAACTCGAAGTATCCTCTGCTACGATATTAGAAGCAGACAATATCGATGAGGTTCTTGGATGGGCGTACATCGAACATGATAAACACCAGCCTATTTGGAAGCCTGCCAATCAAAAGTTGAGGTTGTTTCAGCCACATCTCTTGAAAGAAGCAATGGGTGTGATTGAGCTTGCGCCAGATGCGAGGCTTGTTCCAAGTCTTCAAGCGAATGTTCGACGGACCGAGAATGCTCACATTCCAAATCGATCCTCTTCCGAGGAGGTATGGATCAATCTCACATCCCCTTTGAAACATCAAATTCAGAGCATGGCGTTTACTTCCATTGATGAGGCATTGGATATTCTTTCAGTCAATGCCCTCCGATACGACGGACAAGGTTGGTATTGTGCAACCACCGATGGAGAAGGAGTGGTCCATGTGGCTTCGCAATTTGGTATCGACGTTTCCGAGGGGGCCGTCCTTGGCATCAACGGTGGAGGAGGTGCAGCTCGGTCGATCGCCTCAGCATGGGTCCAACATGGTGGAGGTGTTGTTTCGATTGGGGGGAAGAGACAACTCCCTGCAACTTTGGTCAATGAGAAAAGGACAACCGAAACGGTTTTTGATTTGATTATCGATACTGAAGGTACGTTTGACGATTCCATAAGTGCAACTGCCCAACTAAACCCTCGTTATTCTCCATTGTCAGGTTCAATCGAAGAAAGGATTGAGTTGCTTTCAACAGCCAACAATGTCATTGATGGTCGATGGATGCTTGCTGCTCAACATCTCGAATGTTGGCGCAGTTTATGGACGCCTCATCTTACAGACAATCTTCCTAATCTTGAACAATTGATGACATGGTTGGTTGCTGTTGAATCCAAATTGGAGCAATAGTGATGCAATCGAATGCAACAATCAAATGTCTCTACAGGAACCGACCTGCATGAGAGAGAGAGCGCTTGCACTCATTTGTTTGCTCCTCTTATCAACAGTTTCCAACGCAGCAGCGGTTCCCGAAGAGGATCAAAATTTCCAACCAACACATACGGGCGTGGATTTTCCGGTCGGCTATGTTGATTTTGCTCAACAAGGAGGGGCCTTCGAAGAACAACACCGATTGGTGTATCCTGCATTAAACAGCGGTGAAGGGCAAGAGATGGCTGGGAATGGCCCGTTTCCTTGGGTACTGCTTCTCATCGATGAAAATGAATCTCCTGAGAATTACATGCTCATTTCAACGCGAATTGCTCAACGTGGGACCATGGTTTACATTCATACTGAGATCAACGGTGAAACTAACCCTACCTGGCAGAGCCTCATCGATGCCATACTCGATGTCCAGTCTTGGATGAGTCAAGCCAATCAATCCAATGATGTCGTTCTCGGAATGTATGGCTCAGTTGATGAGCAACACTGGGGTCTCATCGGTCATGGATATGGTGCAGTTTGGGCAAGCAACGTCTACATCAATTGGGATAATTTGGTGGCTGATGAAATGCTCCAACCACCTCGTGCACTGGTCGGACTCGCCATGCAAGTAGACTCCGTTCAGGACCCAATGGTCACAAGTGGAGCCATGCCGAATGTAGCGCTATTCATCACAGGAAGCGCTGATGAGATTGCTCCTGCAACGGAGAACGTAATCCCCGTATTGGAGAATGTCGATGGTCTCGCATGGCAAATCCTACATTCGCTTGGAGCCAACCACTATCAGTATCAAGACACATCATCCTTCTTGGAAGATTTCAACGATGGCGATGCATCCTTAACACAAGAGGAGCAAATCGACCATGCGATGGAACACATTCTGCCTTACTTCGATCTAACGCTTCGTGGCGACCATTCCAAGTTTCGAGAGGCGTTCAATCGCGAGAACAATCTCTACTCCTCCTCGGATTCCAACGGATACGTCGACGAGTTGTTGGATGATGCAAAGTTGATTCGAATATCAAACGTAACCAGCCTCAATGGTACTGTATTCGGTCCTCAGGATGATGCGGCATTTGAGGCCTTATGGTCAATGAGAAACGGGGATGTGTATGCGGATTTACCCTCAATGTGGACGGTTGAGGCTCATTGCCTGTTGGACAATACTACAGAATATCAAGCTACGATTTCCAATGATAACGTCTTCTGTACAGTGCCAATGGAAGGAATAGCTCCAGGTCAGCATGAATTGAGACTGGTTGTCGGCGTTGAAGGTGGGACAGGATTTGCAAGTTTTGACTTCACTCGGACCAACGATCCGATCGAATTTGAGGATCCATTGCCTGAACTTCTCGTCCCTCAGCGTGGGGCGGTCGTCCTCAATACATCGGATGTTGCCAACGATCCGGATGGGCAAGTCATTCGCATCATTGGTGCTACGCTTCTCGAAAACGAATCGCACTTTTCAGCAGTCGTTGCCTCAGACGGTCTTTCTCTCACGTTGTATCATTCCATTGACGAGGAATGGGAAGGCACTACGAAAATCAATCTCGAATTGGAAGCAGATGGTGAAATCCTCGACCAAGCAAACGTGACGATCAATGCTAGCATCCTTCCTGTCAATGACCCAATTGTACGACTATCGACCATTGAGCAACAAACGTTGGTTGAAGATGGAGGTTCCTTGTTCCTCAATTATCAAAACTATTTCTTTGACCCTGAACAACAACCGTTGACGGTTCTCGTCAATGGGATGCCTCAAGGCATTGGAGATGTTGTATCATGGAATGTGTCCAGCGATTCATCGATCATCGAATTCACACCGCTTCCTGATGCAAACGGTGCTGAGGTCCTCCAACTCTCCATCTCGGATGGGTTCAATCCTCCGCTCTATGCAGATGTTCCTCTTCGAATCGAAGCGGTGGACGACGACTTTGTTGTTGATGAATCGTCATGGTCTGTCTCGATGGATGAAGAAGAAACGCTGCTCTTCGATTTAACTGAATTTGCATCCGATGTTGATGGCGATGTGCTCACATGGACGGTTGAGTCGAGTGGGGAATCAATGATTGCAGCAGCAGTATCGGGACAAGAACTGCTTCTTTCTGCACTTCTTGATGCATGGGGTACGGATGCAAAATGGTGGCTGAACGTATCCGATGGTACGACCACGTATTCGAAGCTGCTCAGCGTAACGATTGAACCGATGCCAGATCAACCAACGATTACCAATGCTTCTGCAACGACGCCTGATGTTTCCACGCTGCTCATTGCATGGAACTATTACGATGCTGATGGAGATACGATGGATGTCGAAATTCGAATCAATGGAGTTCAATCGAATGGATCTCGAACATGCAGCGAAATGGGGGTTTGCTCAGAAAACAATTCCATTGTGTTTGATCCTGGGACAATCGTAAACATCGATATTATTGCTCGCGACTCGGAATTTCCAGATCTCGTCATCCGACTAAATTCGCTTAGAATTGAAGATACGACACCTGCGAGTACAAACGATGGCGACAATTCGGAAGCAAGTTCAGGTGGTACCTTTGTCGCGGCGATCATCATTGTTCCACTTTTAGCAATCGTTGGTTGGCTCTTGTTCCAATTCAGAAGACCACCTCAAGAGCCGGTTCCTGAAGCAACCTCGGGAGGGTTGTTGGCTCGTGCAGAAGCGAAAGTCAAGCAATCATAGTGGAATGTTGCCGTGTTTCTTTGGAGGGCTCCATTCTCGTTTCGAACGTAGGATTGCCAGTGCACGACAGAGCCGTAGTCGACTTTCAGTTGGTTCGATGACATCATCAAGCCAACCGTTTCGTGCAGCAACATATGGATCGCCAAACTTTGCCTTGTACTCTTCAACAAGTCGTTGACGAACCTCTTCCTTCTGGTCGTCTTCCACAGCATTGATTTCTCGACGGTGGATGATGTTCACGGCTCCTTCAGCTCCCATAACAGCGAGTTCGGCTGTCGGCCAAGCAACGTTGTAATCGCTTTGCAGATGTTTGCAGGACATGGCAAGATAAGCGCCACCGTATGCTTTTCGAGTGACCAGTGTGAGTTTCGGAACGGTTGCTTCAGCATAGGCGAACAGCAACTTCGCTCCGTGACGAATGATGCCTCCCCACTCTTGGACGACGCCAGGAAGGAAACCAGGAACATCCTCGAACGTAACGAGTGGGATATTGAAGGCATCACACAATCGAATGAATCGTGCAGCCTTGATTGAGGCATCAATATCCAAACAACCAGCAAGAACGTTTGGCTGATTTCCTACCACGCCGATGCTACGACCGTCAAGACGAGCAAATCCAATGATGATGTTTTCAGCATAATTTGGGAACAACTCGAGGAATTCCCCATCGTCAACAACTTCTTCAACAACACTCACCATGTTGTATGGCCGGTTAGGGTTGTCTGGAACAAGCGATTCGAGCACGTCGTTACTGCGGTCAATTGGGTCCTCTGTAGGAATGTGTGGTGGTTCAGCATCGTTGTGATCTGGGAGATAAGAAAGAATTTCTTGAACCAAAAAGAACGCATCGTCTTCATCGTCTGCGACCAAGCATGCAATACCTGAGCGAGATGCGTGAAGATTCGCTCCACCGAGGCCAGCAGCATCCACTTCACCACGTTGAACTTCGGGAGTTTCCAATGGCGATGAGAGGAACAGTTGGCCGTGTTCTTCTCCTAATATGGTGAAATCAGAAAGACTCGCCGCCAAGGCAGAGACACCAACTACCGGTCCCAAGACGAGGCTGATGACGGGCACTCTTCCACTGCATTGGACCAATCGATCAAGAAGTTCACCCGTTCCTGCCAGTGCATCAATTCCATCGTGCGCTCGTTGACCTCCTCCATCCCAGACACAAACAAGGGGCGTCTTGGAGCGTTCAGCCATTTCCACAAGTTTGGCGATTTTTTTGGCGTGCATTTCTCCCATCGATCCACCATGAACGCTGAAATCTTGTGCAAAGCAGTACACTCGGCGACCTTCTATGGTCCCGTGACCAGTTACAACACCATCTCCAAGCGTTTGGTGTAGGAACATGTTGTGGTCCTTTGTTCGATGGGTGACGAATGTATCGACTTCAACAAAGGAATCTGGGTCGAGGAGCAGATCGATACGGTCACGTGCAGTACCTCTCCCTGTGGCGCGGATGGCTTCCAGTGCCTTTCGTCCACCGCCTGCCCGAGCACGTTCACGACGCGACTTGAGTTCGGAAATTGGGTCACCTACAGGGCTTGCCATACACAGGTCAGAGCCGATAAGGTTCTTCATCGAATCGCTTAGTTGAGAATGGTTTGCTGCTGTTCTCCAAACAAATTCTTCGCCATTGTTGAAACAACATCCATGTTGTTTGAAAGCGCAAAATGGAGCTTGACAACAGCAGCCTCAGGCGATGATGTCAAGCCATGTCCAAGAAGCCCAATATCCTGTTGAATGCGTCCTTTTGAGTAGACATTCATATTGATGGGGCCGTGAATGCACTGGTTGACCACCAAGGCAGGAATGCTCAAGTTTGCGAGTGCATCGTGGAGTTCGATGTTCTGTGGTGCATCGTTGTTTGGATCTTCAATCGGTAGATGGCCAAGTCCTGTTCCATGGATGACGAGTGCATTGACATTCGAACCAACAGCATCGTGAATCTCTTGCGGTGTCAACCACGGGCCTGCAATCATTTGCCGGATGACTATGTTCTCGTTGAAACGCAGTGCGTTGGTTGTGGATGGTCTTGGTTGGATGGCTGACCTCGCTTCATTGTAGTGGTCCCCGAGATTGAGGCTGACATCAGAATTCTCGATATGAACTGTCGCAAGTGGCATTGTGTTGACAGGGCGGAAAGCATCCCTTCGGCTCGAATGGAGTTTACGAACGCCGGTTGCTGCATGGATTGAGCAAGTTCCATCATCGCTCGTTGTATGCATTGAAACAACAACAGCATCGCTGAGTTCACCAGAGGGCTGAGGCCCTTCTGCTGCCCACTTGACAGCGGAGATGAGGTTCTGTGCAGCATCTGAGGAAGCCCGATCACTCGACCGTTGTGAGCCAACGAAAGCAATGCGTCCTGGCGGATTGCCGCCGTTTCCACACCACGCAAATGCGACAGCTGAAGCCGTGATGTGGAGTGTATCTGTCCCGTGTGTGACGACGACACCAACGCATCCATCAGCAAACGCTTTCTCGGAAGCGTCAATGATTTGATTCCAGTGGTTTGGACGGATATCTTCGCTGAACATGTTTCCGATTTTATGAACGTCAAGGTTCGCAATGCTCTGGAGTTCAGGAACGTGTTCAACCAGTTCAGACGGTTCAAATTGTGCTGTTACAGCACCGGTTGTGTAGTCGACTTTCGAAGCGATCGTCCCTCCAGTGTGAACAATACGAACAGTCGGTAAATCTGGATTTGTTGTTGGCATATCAGATCCGATGGATTCAACGATTTTTGGTTGCTCACAGGAAAGGATTTCGATCGAGGAAAGAGGGTGGCTAATGTTGTAGCCATTTGCCAATTTGACAGTGATGTGCTCAGCAACTGCTGGGGGCAGTACAACGCCATCAATCTCGGTGTCACCATCATGCGTTGTGAGTTTGAGGCGAACGTGACTGCCAACATCAGGGGCCTGTGCCATGGTGCTTGGAGTGAACTCCAGCCCTTCAACAATCCGATGGTGGTGCCGGGAGCGGGGCTCGAACCCGCGACCTTCGGATGTCTCAGACACCACAAGGGGCTTTGCACGTCATACGATCGCCTTGAAGGCTGCCCTATGAGTCCGACGCGCTACCAACTACGCCACCCCGGCCTGCTCTCGCCTGCGAAAACCCCCATTTGAAGAATGCGGGTTCAAACAGAAGGAATTCGACCGCATCCTTCATTCACTCTCACCCATCCGAAGGGTCATGGTCGACCTCTCCACGGCGATGACTGCGGCCCAAGGCGAACGTCGTCAGCGAACGCAAGGAGGTGACAAGGAAAAGAAGGTGCGTCGAACAGGTCGAAACCTCGGAATCGAAGCATTTGACCCAGTCAAGCACGTTCAGAAGGAAAAGGCAGATACAGCTTCGATGTGGCTTGTCCTTGCGTTTTCTCTAACCATTACACTCCTCATGCGCTATGTATTGATGGATTCCACAGATCCGGAGAATTCCAAGATTCTGTACATTTTGCCATTGACGTGTATTTTCCTTATACCCACCCTTCACCGAACAGTGATGCCAGAGCGTTTTGTCGAGCATTATGGTGGTGGCACGTGGTTCAAGGCTGCGTTCTTGCATACCTTCACTTTCCTCGCATTGTCCTTCCTCCTGGTCAATCCACCATTCGGCGATATAGCGGCGCCAGAACTTGCCAGTAAATGGACGGTTGTCACCGATGATGGTGAGGACCTCGCTTACCCTCACAGCATGGCAACATCGGGAGATACTCTGATGTGGTATACTGAAGGGTCTCCAATTCTTCAGGGTGAAGCATGGTTGTTGTTTGGATTGATGGACAACGTCAACTCCGATGGGGCTATTGTTGAAGTTACGCGTGAATACCAGGCGAATGAAACCATCCGTGAGGACAACATTTCCTATTGGAACAACAACGCTGAGCGCATTGCCAATGGCACGTCAACATCCAACAAATCGGCGCCAAATCTGATGCCACACGGTGATTTGGACCAGCCTTTCTCCATCTTTTTAGGAACTGACCTTGAGGAAGGAACACACAAAATTGTTGTGAAGATTACCGAGCAAGGAGATCCTTGGGAAAACGTCCAACGATACACCTGGAACCTCGTTGTTTCAAGCGATTCAGCTCTTCAAGACAACATGTCCGAGTGACGCTTGAGTATGCTCTCAAACACAGAATCGATTTTTTTCGACATTCTGAGTTCAACGGTTCTTTGATTCAATTGCTGAATTCGATAACTTCGAATGAAACCAGCAAGTGGAGTCCATGACAAGACATCGAGAAGAGTGTCAACCGTTTGGTGCATGATGGTCCGAGTGTGCTCTACATGACCCTCTTGTTGCCGAGGCGTTTCGAAAAGTGAAAGTGAACATTCAAGATTTCAACATGGTGACGAGTTTTGCCGTCATCGCATCCAACTGAATCTTCTCGCCACCCCCCTCAACAAGACGATAATCGACCTCTGCCATGATTTCAGTGAGGTCCAACTTGTCCATTTCTGAAATGAAATCGACGTTGTACAATTCTCGATGAAGTTGCCCAACAAAATCAGTGCCTGCGAGACCGTATTTGTTCAGAAGTTCCTGAAGACGTCGTCGAGCAACGTGAAAACCATCGTCTTTGCATGCCATGATGTATTGATGAAGGGCCTCTGGCGGAGCGGTGGCAGACGTTTCGTAGACGATGGATCGAGTGATGGTTTCGCTGATGGCTGCAGACACCTGCAAAGCGGTGATGGCTCGCCGCAAGTCACCCTGTGCAATTTTTGCTAAGGCTTCCGCAGCATCGTCATCGAGGATGACCTTCTCTTCGCTTGCAACGTGCTTGACTTGGTCAAGAACTTCCGAATCTGCAAGTGGACGAAACCGGAACACTGCACAGCGCGATTGGATTGGCTCAATAACTTTGGAAGAATAGTTGCACGAAAGGATGAATCGGCACGTCTCAGCGTATTGTTCCATGATTCGACGTAGGGCGCCTTGAGCGTCGTTTGTCAAAGCATCGGACTCATCGAGAAAAATGATCTTGAATTTCGCATCGCCATAGGGCTGGGTTCGGGCAAACTGTTTGACTTTCGATCGTATTTTATCCAACCCTCGTTCGTCCGAGGCGTTCATTTCCAGAAGATTGTCACGATAATGCTCGCCAAAGACGTCTTTCGTTAGAGCCATTGCTGCTGTGGTTTTTCCTGTTCCGGGCGGTCCTGCAAACAGCAGGTGTGGGAATTCTTTGTGTTCTGCATAGACCGATAAACGACTGACAACAGAGGCTTGTCCTCGAATTTCACCTACACTTTGTGGGCGATGTCGTTCGACCCAAAGTTCGCTCATGAACACCAGAGAATGGCGAGCATCTTTCAACATTCGGTTTGAATTTTTTCGAGCCGGAATCTCGCCCCCCTATAGGGGGGCGTGCGCCGAATCAGTCATAACCTTCCACACCTTAGGTCGAACGAGCGCCATGAGAAACAGCACCACAAATCGAAATGTCTTCACAGCAGTGACTCTCATCCTGATGTTCCTTTTTGCCGACGTCTTTGTCCCATCTGCCTTCCCTGCACCAGAGGTGCTAGAAGAAGAACCGACGGTTCAGCATGTCATTTCAACCATCAGCCCAACACTCGACACCTACATTGATTCCGATAATCCAAACGACGATTATGCGGGCGAAGATACGGGTCTCCTCGGAGTTTCTGGAACGAGCGATGCGCGCCTCCTTCTCTCGTTCCCGCTCAACTTTGCATCAACGGACACCATCCATTCTGCTCGTTTGGATCTTGTCTGTTCGAATACTGGTGCGACCAATGGTCTTGCGGTCTACCCTGCCTCAACGAGCGTCACTTGGGATGAAAACGCAACGTGGAATTCTCGCGATGGGATGCTCATGTGGGGTGAACCTGGTGCGGATGATGGTACGGACCGTTCCGACTGGGAGCCGCCCATCGTTACTTCACCGCTGGGTCCTTCTGGTGGGTCCTCAAACGTGCAACTCAACGTGACTGCACTCGCTCAAAGTGCGGTTGCATCCAGCGCATCTGCTCTTGAAATTCTAGTTTCCGCTCTTGGTTCACAATACGATTGTGCCATGAATGAAACGCTCAATATCCCTGACCGACCAAGCCTTCGAGTGGATTCCTCGACGGCGACAGCAGGATCAGGGGGGACCATTGCACCGAATTTTGTCGATGATGGTGCTCCGCTTATGTCTGACGACTTCTACCTCACTGCTGATTTGACACCGAGCATGACATGGGATTCCTACTCGGGAATTTTCGCAGAAGTTCAGCTCTCGATGGATGATGGGTTCAAGAGCGATGAAGACAATTACAACTGGTTGTACAACACCGATGCCCACGCATCGAGTTTCACTGTATCAGGGACCACGGGTGCTTTGGATATTCCATCATCCGATGCTTTCGACAATGGGACATTTATGCATTACAGAATGCGGGCAATGGACTCGACAGGCACCTTGAGTTCGTGGGAGCAAGGCTCGTTCTTCCTGCCAACGCATGACGTTACGGCCAACAACGATGGTACAGCTTCGATTGCAGTTGATGTCAACGATCTTGCTGATGACGTGGATTTCATTGAGGACACGTATGTCGACGAGGACAACAAAAACGACAACTTCGGCACTGTTTCAACGCTGGTAACGCAAGTGACTTCCACTCGTGAAACCATTTCCCACCTACGAGTCAACTTCGATCGATTGGGATTGCATACGAACGCAACCATCATCGAAGCTTCTCTGAATCTGACTCGCTCAACTTCGAGTGGCTCAGCAACACTCGCTCTGCACGAAATGGATACAGTTGACGTTTGGTCTGAGGGCGATGCAACATGGCGCCGCCCGACAAGCAACCAACTCTGGGATGATGGTGGTCGAGAGTACCTCGGCTATGCAACCGAATCTGGTGTGATGGGGTCGCAAACCAGCGATGACTTTTCGTTTGATTTGACAAGTATGCTTCAACAGTACCTCGACAATAGCGGTCCGGATTCCCTTGACTTTGCTCTAACTGCTCGCTCGCAAAATGGTGCGTATGCGGCCAACAATGGCGTTGATTCAGTGACGTTCCACTCCTCAGACGCATTCAATGAGGGTGACAAGCCGCAATTGTACATCAAGTATGACTGGTCTTCTCCAGTCACAGTCGCTCCCTCGCTCACATCGCCATGGGATGGTGAAACCTTGTGGAACCAAACAGGTCACAACTTCACCGGCAACACAACGCCAACGCTCACTTGGGCATCTTCTACCTCCTCATCCTACGACATGATCTTCGAACTTTCTACCGATTCCTTGTTCCACGATCGAATTGCACGCATCGACACCCGAACAGATACGGAATTCGCTCCGAGCGATGGTGAAGTCAGTTTCACCGGTCTTGATAGTCTCGAAGCAGGGCACATGTACAACTGGCGTATGCTTCATGTCGATTCCAACAATCGTCATGGAGAGTGGTCCTACTCTTCATTCCTCATCAGTGCCATGAACTCAACATGGCTTGGTGGTGATCGATACGAATTCCGATTAAAGCAAGGAAACGCGAGTTCTGACGGTCTTCATCCAGCGTGTGCAGACACCTACATCGATTCGGGTATGCCTAGTTCAAATTACGGTTCTGAGACCGAATTGCAAGTTTCGTACAACACCATTCCTTCAGAAACAACAGTTCTGTTTGGTTGTGATCTTTCCACCACCTTCCTGCCGTCTGGGTACGCTGTTGAATCTGCAAATCTTGAACTGTACCTCAGTGATTTCCCATTTGGAACACCCGTCGTTGGTGCTTGGGAAAACACCCAGCATGGATGGACTGAGGACGGCGCCACGTGGGCGACATACGACGGAACAAACACATGGAACTCGGTCGGTGCGAAAGGAAACGAGCGTTCCTCGCTTCTTGACTCAGTGAGCATTGGATCTGGATTTACCTCAAGTTCTTCTGCCAACTGGAACGTGACCTTGGCCGTTCAAAATGCCATGCGTAACAATCACTCTGCTGATTTCATTCTCGGAATCATTGGAGCAGGCAGCGGTCAAATCCGCGACGTTCTGTTCCATACAGGTGCAGCCATCGATGCCAAGCGTCCAGAGCTTTCCTTCGTCTACGTACCCGGTTCGAATGCCATTCCAATTGAGCCCGTTCCAGTTCTCCCGTTGAACGGAAGTTGGAGCGTTGCCGATGGAGTCAATCCTGAACCAATTTATCGGCCTCTCATGAACTGGACACACTCAACGGGCGTTGGAGTCAGCGGCTATGCTGTCCAAATGGATACAGTCAATACCTTCGACAGCAGTGCCATGAGCATCGAAACATCGTGGTCAAATTCAGGTTTCGATCTAACCAACAACTCGTTTACACCAACGTCTGACCTCGATGATGGCAAGACATGGTATTGGCGAGTACGTGCGATTTCTTCCACCAACCAACTCGGAAATTGGTCCGAAACATTCCACTTCAATCTCCCTTCTTTGGTCACGTGGAACCTATCATCGACCACTGCTGCTGTTGAAATCCGTCACCATGAAGCCATGCCTGAACTACAACTTCCACACTTCATTGACACCTGGCTTGCCGAAGATGGCATCGAGGGCCAACAAAACCATTCGGCCTCAACTTCGCTTAAGGTTGGTGAGTTAGGTAGTGGACATCATGCTTCTGCGCTTCTGAAAATTCCTCTGAACCAGCTGCCAACACCAAGCAATGCCCGTGTGACCAATGCTGAACTCACCATGTGGGCGCAGTCAGGTTCCGATACCAACGTGCAGGTTGCCGTTCGGCCAGTCCTTCAAACATGGACTACAGCCCTCAACAATTCCACCTACGATGGCACGAACAACTGGTCTGCCGATGGTGCTCGAGGCATTGGAACAGACGTCGGTTCACTGAGCGACCTCAGCGCATCAGCATCGGCAGATTGGATGGATTGGGACGTGACCGAACTTGTGCAAGCAGCGCTTGCCAACGGTGATTCCTATCTCTCCATCGCTTTGATGACCAGTGATGCCTCAGACGCTCTGATAACCTTCACAAGTACGGAAGGAGCGTCCAACCAGCGACCTTGGCTCAATCTTACATGGACGGACGGAACTGCAACAATTCCAACCGTTGCTGCAAGCAATGCACTTCCAGTGGATGGAGACATGGCTTGGGATTTGAGCACACACGTTCCTGAACCTTCGACCCGGCCTGTGATGACATGGACGCACTCCAATGCAGCAAACATCGATGATTGGAAGGTCTTCATCCAAAACGATCCAACCGACATTATGCTAGGGTTCTCAATCTACGATTCTCGAACCGATACAGCCATGTTTGACTTGCAGAGCCTTTCATTCCAACCAGCAAATGACCTCGCGACCAACCAAAGCATTCGATGGTTTGTTCAACCAGTCAACGATGAAATGCTCGGTCCACGTTCGACCAGTTCCGTCTTCCACATCCCACACGACATTGGAAATCAAATCAACAGTACTTGGGGTTACATCAACGTCTCCGAAGGAGGCTTCTTGCCAGACCTCAATGAACCGTCAGGATTTGTGACAGATACAACACTCGATTCAGCTGCATCAAACGCGAATCTCTACAATTCGGGAACCATCAGTGTTGGACGATCATCATACAGTTCTGGATCATCACAACGTTCCTCAACCATCGTTTCCGTTGATTTAACCAAGTTGCCAATCAATGGTACGTACGAAATCATGAGTGCTTACTTCACGTTGAGTACGAAGTCGAGCAGTTACGGCGAAGTGTGGTGGAGTGGATCTGTACTCAACACCGCCTTTGATGGTGATGCGAACTGGAACAATGCCACCAATTCAACGCAGTGGAATTCCCCCGGTGCATACCATTCATCCGACACGGATATCCCGTGGGGCGGAGCAGGATTGATTGACTCATCGAACGCAACACATCGCGGAAACATTACACCCATGCTTCAACAAGCAGTTGCGAACGGTCTGACAACGTTTGACTTCCTTATTCAAGCCGAGGAAAACAACAGCAATGTTGACGGCCGACTGGACTTCTATTCAAGCGATGAAGCGAGTACGGCACTACGTCCTTCTTTGAACATCACGTATCGGATGACCAACGCATACATTGATGCTAGCCCAACTGGACTACTGCCAGTTGATGCAACAACCGTTTGGAACTACTCTTCCCCAAGACCATCTGGCGCCGACCACGTAAACCTGTCATGGACACCACCATCAAACAATGAAACTGGGTTCTACATGTGCTTCGCTTCAGATGCACGTATGATTTACGACCTCAATTGTGCATCTGTAAACACATCTTCTGGATTCACCGATGGAAATTACACTTGGGATCCAACAAACTCCACATTCACGATCAGAAACCCTACTTCGGCAGATAATTGGATTTATTGGCGTGTGTTCTCCTTCCAAGAAGTTACCCAAGAGAAATATTACCGGCAAGGTGAGTGGTCGCAAGTCAACACATACCGAGTTCCAGACGATCAAGGCTACGACGATGGTGCGGGCAATCACACCGTCAACCTCTCAAGCGGTTCCATCTTCTCCAACACAGGACTGTTACCAGCAGCTCCGGATACGCACACCGTTTCTTCTGCATTGAACACAAACTACGGTGGTAGTACGACGCTGAAATTAGGTGCGAGTTCATCCGGCGACCATGAGATCTTCATCGAATTTGATCTCTCGCAGATGCCATGGCCAAATGCCATGACGCCGACCTCGACCATGCTTCGATTGTATCGAACGCAAGTTGCTGGTATCTCGCCACTGACAGTGAGCGCTCACGCTTGTTCGACGTTCACGGAATCGAGTGTAACTGCACTTCAACCGCCTTCATGCAGTGCTACAGAAATCACACGGTCGACGCTTTCTGTTACACCTCCATCTGGATGGCTTGAGTGGGACATTACCTCACTTGCACAATCGAACATAGCGAACGGTAACCAAACCATGACCATCCAACTCAAAGCAGTTGGTTCAGGAAGCAGTCTGCACACGTTTGCCTCTGGTGAATACGCAACAGAATCTCTGCGTCCAACGCTCCGAATCGATTATGTTGACAACGTTGCTGGTGTTGTTCCACCAGCACAACCAGTCTTGCTTTCACCGCTTGATGGTGCTGTGCTGTACGATACGACCAACAACCTCCTAGATTCGCTCGACAAACCAGTTCTCAACTGGAACACTGTTTCTGGAGCCACGGGCTACATTGTCACAATCCGTAACGAGTCAGGCCAGTACACCTTCAAATCTGCAACCTCGAGCCAGATTACTGGAACAAGCTTCACCTTTGCCAACACCGTTGCACCAGGTTCCACCTTTGAGTGGTGGGTCCAAGCGGTCAATGGATCGATTCCAGGACCATCGTCCTCACGATGGGTTGTTGGAGTTGGTGACCCACAAACCATGGACAACAACGACCATACATGGACCTATGAGTTCCAAACTGGGAACGAGATTGAAGAACTTGCACACACCAATGTCCAAGATGTCTCAATCTTCAGTGGCCTGATTGATACAAACCTCGATGGAGACGCCAACGTGATTGGCATCGATGCTGCACAAGACGAATACCGCTTACTTGTCGATGTCGATTTCGGGCAAATACCGTTTAATCCAAGCATGAACGTTCATGATGTAACCTACAGCATGTATCTCGAAGATTTGAAATTCGGCAGTGGTGCCACCGGTATGACGCTCTCAGTCCATCGTGTTTTGACCACTGGTTGGTCAGAGACCTCTGCAACATGGAACGGCACGGGTAGCGCTTCTTGGGGTGCTCAAGGTATGCAGGCTGGAGTTGATTATGATTCCACACCGCTCGATTCCGTCTTCATCAGCAATTCGCAAGTTACGGACACCTGGATTTTCTTTAATTTAGGGCACAGAATGCTCTACATCGATGGCACACATAGCTGGGTCATTATCGGCACACCGACGCAAGGTTGGATGGAATTGGACTTCAGCGATAACAGCGATGAAACGTCCTCAAAGCGTCCCCTTTTGATGATGAATTACACCGATATTGATTCGATTACCATCTCGCCAACTGCTACCTCAACGGATGCTGATTCAACCGTTCAGTTCAGTGCCTCCACATTTGATTACAATTCTTTGGTTGCGAGTGTTCCCGTTGTTTGGTCGACAAGCAGCGGCAGCATCGACTCGACAGGATTGTTCACGCCAACAGCAGTCGGCACCCATACTGTGACTGCATGTTTCGGAGTCATCTGTGAAGATGAAACAGTCACGGTGACACCCGGTGCCCCAGTCGACTTGGTTGTTACACCTTTGACGGCAACAATTACGACGGATGAAACGCTTGAATTGACTGCAGATGTGGTGGATCAACACGGTAACGCTGTGCCTGGTCAGAGCATCACGTTCACGCCGAGCAACGGAACCATGGGTGGCACGTTTGGTGATGTCTTCCAACCTTACGCCGTTGGTGGGCAGACCGTTACTGTCACTTGGCAAACAGACTCTATTGTTGTCAACATTCTGGTCGAGTTAGGAGCGCCAACGACCATCGAATTGACAGGATGCGACGGCGTCGTTCCTGCAGGTACTGAATGCGAAGTCACAACCACGCTTTACGACCAATTTGGAAACGTCATCCCGCTCACCGAAGCAGGTGCACTCTCCTACTCAGTCAACGATGGATTCTACAGTGAAGCAACGAGCATGTATTTCGCTGACACCGTAGGCACATGGCAACTCTCTATCACATCGGCAATCGGTCTATCCGATTCGATCACTGTTCAAACAGGTCATGGTCAGATGGCTTCTCTGGAAATTGTCCCATCGGTTTGGGACATCACGGCGGACGAAGTTGTCTTCCTCAACACGACCAGAATCGATGTTCAAGGCAACCGGTTGCCTGTGAACTTGCCACTTGCAAACTGGACTTCCATCGATGATGGCGCACTCAACATCACTCTGGACCATCCAGTCCAGTGGATTCCAAACGGCCTCGGTGCTCGAGTGATTTCAGCACAGTATGAAACCACGTTTGCATCGATAACGATCAACGTCTCCAAGGGTGTCATGGTCGATATGGTGCTTATCGTTGATTCAAACGATGCAGACGACCAAACGTTCGGTATTACTGCTGATGAAACGCTTGTTGTCAAGGCCAAAGCAAGCGATGGAAAAGGCAACCGCTGGACCATCGATGTCAACTGGACCGTTGCTCACCCAGACTGGAGCGAACAATCTGTGTTGCTGTATCCATTGTCCGATGAGACCGAATTTATGCCTGTCTTGGCCTCTTCAACTGCCTATGTCATTCGTGCTGAATACACGTATGATGGCCAACTGTTCAGCGAGATTGTGAACGTTGAAGTTTCGGAAGGCATCATCCAAGTCTTCACAATGAACACGATTGCTTCCAATGGAGACACTGGATCGGTCTACAACATCAGTGCCGACCATTCGATTGATTTCTCTGTCGCTCTTAGTGACGGCGATTTGAACCCGCTCAGTGTTGATGTCCTGACATGGCTGTTCGAGGATACAGATTCTGGAACTGTCACCGATATCACAACCGACTTCGTCGCCGATGGCTATCAATGGGAAGCGACAACTGTAGGAAACTATCGATTGTTGGCTTATGTTGAGAATGCTGATGGATTCAACTACACACGTTCCGTTGACATCTCAGTATACCACGGAATCGCCGTATCGCTCGACCATGAACTCAACACGTTTGATGAGGATGCAGGTGAATCGATTGATATCACCATTACTGGTACAGACAGCGATGGAAACACCTTCCCACAAGATGTCGAATGGGAAGAGGATGGTTCCTTGTCAGATCGTGTGATTCCAGGCGATGATCCTGGTACTTACATCTACCAAGCATCTGCTGCTGGAGACCACGTCATGGTATATTCAACCCCGAGTGCTTCAAACACATTCGACCTGAAGATTTCACCCCAGATGATTGTCGATTTCATCGAAGTTGAGCTGTCCGCCGTCACGGTTGAGCAACAGGCTTCCATCGAGGTAACGGTTCAAGCGTTTGATCGATTTGCCAACCCGATTCCAGTTCCGAGCAGTGCTCGTGTTGACGCAACTGGACGCGGTACGGCCGAAAGTACTGGCCAGGGCACATGGAAGGTGACAACCTTGGACAGTGGTCCTCAAATCATCACAGTATCCGCAGGTCAAGTTAGTGAAGATTTCAATATTGAAGTCACAGGCACACTCGGTGGATTCTTTGCAGCAGGTGGAACATTGTATTACATCGGGGCAGTGTTGATTGGACTCATCGTTGCCGTGCTTGTTGGCCTCCTCGTTATGGCCTTGCGCTCAGGTCGAGGTGATGACGATTGGGACGACGACTATGATGACGATGAGGATGACGAACCACGCTCCTCTCCTGGTCCGTCTGGACCAGCACCCGGTCCATCTGGCCCAGCACCTGGTCCAAGTGGTCCGGCTCCGGGTACAGGTCCGTCAGGATCACCACCACAGGAAGAGGAAGAGAAGGAAGACACCAGTTGGATGGTTGACCACCGAACCGATGACGATGGTACTGAGTGGGCTCAAAGCGAAGATGAGACGTGGTACTACCGAGAACCTGGACAGAGTGATTGGGTCGAGTGGCAGGATTAGGTGATCACATGAATCAGCAACGGACTGCACTCTTTTTGTGTAGCCTAATGCTCATTTCAGTCGTCGCAACACTCCCAGCAGCAGCGGGAGGGCCTCCTGCACAGATTGTGATTTCAACGCCATCTACCGTTATTTCATCCGATGGTGTCTTGCAGATGGAGGCCACATTGTATGACGCCCTGAACAATGTTGTCGATGGTGAAATCACGTGGTCTGCAACAAATGGAACCATCGAAGATAGCGGTTTGTTCTTCCCTTGGTCAGCGGGCCAAGTGACCATTCGGGCTGAGCATGCAGGGTTCAATGACACTGTTGTAGTCACCGTCCAAGCTGGCTTTGGTCAATCCATTGCCATCAACACATCCGCTCATCCTCGGGCAAAATTCCCGTTCACCTTGCAAGCAAATCTCATCGATTCGCATGACAACCCCCGGCCGGGACAAGATGTTGTTTGGACCGTCGATGGCCTCTATGTTGGACAAGGCGAACCGTCTTGGACGCCCCCTTCACTTGGTTTGTATGAAGTGGTTGCTCGATACGATCAGTTGGAACAGCGCGTGACCATGGAAGCCATTGCTGGTGATCCTTACGAGTTCTCTTTCCCATCTGATTTGGTTCTACGAAGTGGTGAAGGCATGCAACTTTACCCTGATTTGCTCGATTCCTTTGGTCAAAAGATGAACAACACGCTCGCTGGGAACAAGGCTTGGACGGTCGAAAATGGAACGATTACACCTGTTGGCTACTATTATGCCTCAGCCCCTGGCATCTGGAATCTTTCCGTGCGTGCTGGCTCGGTTTGGGGCAACAGCACCATTCGAGTGGTTCCTGCTGATGCATCCATCGTCGAGATTCAGATTACGCCTGAAGCAGAAACCTATGTTTCCGGAGAAGTCTATCGCCTCGATGCCATTCGCACAGATTCGCAAGGTTACTCTTCCCCAGTTCCGGTTCCTATTGGAAATTGGACCGTAGGCAATGGTATTCTGTCACAAGCCGATGATGAAGTGCATTGGACACCCGGACAAGCCGGAGAATTCACCTTGCACGTCGTTGATTCAGATGTCCCAGCAACCATGAACGTCGACGTGATGCATGGTTCTGCTGATGCTACACGCTTGGTTCCAAGCCAATCAAGTGTAACAGCAGGAACGCAACTCGTTTTGGTGCATGAAGCCATCGACTCCTTCGGAAATGTGTGGCAGGTCGATGCCAATATCTCACAAACTGAGGGCGTTCACGCGGGTGTTGACATCTTCTCGTCGTATGTTTCCGTGATGCCAAAGGAAATGGAAACCATTGGCTTCACTGCCGACTACATCGACACAAACTCAGGTGCAATGTTCCAATCCGTTTGGTCGAAAGATGTTGAACCAGGCCGCCTCGCCTTCATTGAATTGCCCGAGTCAGGCACAGAAGTTGCAGCAGATTCTTATCTGGATTTCGACCCAGAATTCACCGATGCATACGGGAACAGCATTCCCTATGTGGCTGTTAATTGGACCATATCTGGTGCGGACCGGACCCTCGAAATTCGGATGGCAGATGGGAAATGGTACCCAACCCAAACCGGTGAGCACGAAGTTCGTGCCAATGCGGATGGTGTCTTTGCGTCAGTTCGCATTAACGTGGTTCCTGGGTCTGGGACTTCCTTGGTATCCGATAGTGACGATGGCTTAACCATCGAAGCGGGCGTCCCATTCGATTTGTTTGTCGAACTAGTTGATGTCCATGGGAACACCGCTCCAGCAGAAAACGTCGAACTGATGAGCGGTGAGTATGTTGTCTTGGAGGCTTCCTCAAGTGGCCGTGGTTTCTGGCAACTCACCGGACTTACCAGTGGATTCTACGAACTCGACATTGCAGAAGGTGAAGCAGAACATTCCATTCCACTTACCATTGTTCCAGGTCAACCCGTCCGAGTCATCACCGGCATGAGCAACGAAACCAGAAGCCAAGGTGAAGTGACACTCATCACCATATGGGCTGAAGATTCTCAAGGAAATCGAGTTGAAGTCAATCCAGATCAAACCTCGCTTTCCTGTACCTCTGGCAAGGCAACACACGTCAAATCGGACACTTGGGAAATTGAACTCGAAGAGGCGGGCGCTGATCGTTCTTGCACAGTTACATGGAATGGATTGATTTCGCAACAATTCTATGATGTTGAATCGGTTCTTCTCGGCGGCGCACTGGGTTCAACGAACATGGCCGTGTCGATCATTATCGCTCTAATGCTGCTTATTTTCGTCGTTCTTGTTGTCCTAATTCGCCGTGGGATTTCAAAAGATGAAGAGTGGGATGAAGAAGAATTCTACGAAGTTTCTGAAGATGATGAAGAACGTTTGGTTGAAAGTGATGACGATGCAGTCGAGATGGACGTTCAGGCACCTACGGAAGCACGTGTGGTCGAAGCAACCAATGCGGAACCTGCGCTCGAAGGTACTCTGCGCCAAGAATTGGCAACAAAAGCAGGCCAGGTCGGTGTTATGCAAGCCGCTCCCGGCACGCAGCAAGGTGAAACAGGATGGTATGTTGATGCGAGCACTGAACTGCAATACTGGAATGTCGGTCCTGATGGATCTTGGACTCGCGTTCAATGACGGTCAGTGATCTCATGGGTGTAGAAGAACATCGAAACTGGGACGATGTTGATTATTCCAAATTGATGAGTGGGCAAGCATTCCCAAGCAATTTCATGTGGGGTGTAGCTACAGCCTCGCACCAAATTGAGGGTGGAAACTCCAACAATTGGACTCGATTTGAACCCGGTTCGAAAAGCGGCCAAGAGAGCGGTGATGCCTGCGATCACTGGAACCGCAAAGAGCAAGATGTTCAACTCATCAAAGACTTGAATGTCACGCACTACAGGTTTTCACTCGAATGGAGCCGTATCGAACCTGAGATGGGTACTTGGAATCAAGATGCCATCGATTGGTACAGCGACCTTGTCGATCAACTTCTTTACAACGGAATCCAGCCCATGGTCACACTCCATCACTTTACAAATCCACTCTGGTGGGAAGACATGGGCGCGTTTGAAGATGAAGCAAACATACTCTATTGGATTCGATTTTGCTCCAAGATGTTTGAAGTGCTAAGTGACCGAGTTGAGTGGTGGTGCACCATCAATGAACCTGCTGTTTATGCTTCAATGGGGTATGTATTGGGGGAATTTCCCCCTGGTGAGCGTTCCTTCAAGAAAACACGAGTGGTTTCATTGAACCTGATGCGAGCGCATGCTCGATGCTATCGGACGCTCAAGTCAATGGAGAATGGAGCGTCAAGAAAGATTGGATTGGTGAAGAACATCAACATCTTTGATGCGTATCGGCGCTGGAATCCATTGCATCGTTTCCAAGCAAAGCTCTTGGATGGGATGTTCAACCGATGTTGGATTGATGGTCTGAAAACCGGCCGTTTCAAGCCACCCTCAGCATTCAGGAGCGTTTCTATTGATGGCCTCAAAGGGAGCAGCGATTTCATCGGCGTGAATTACTACACGCATCTACTCACAACACCATTCATGCCGACCAAGGTTGAGATCGACCCACTCATCCGACCTTGGGAGGAACGAACAGATTTCCGCTATCCCATGTATGCTGAAGGGTTGAAGCGTGCATTTGAGATGGTCGCCCCATTGAACATACCAATCATCGTGACCGAAAACGGGGTTGCTGATGATGATGATGACATGCGCCCCGAGCATGTCCGGAGACATTTGCAAATCACTGCGGAAGCCATTGGCGATGGTCATGATATCCGGGGATTCTACCATTGGAGTTTGATGGACAATTTCGAATGGGCCGAGGGATATGAACAGTGTTTTGGATTGTACCATGTTGATTTTGAAACCCAACAACGAACGCTTCGTGAGAGTGGGAAGTTGTATGCGGGTATTGCTCAATCGCATCGAATGCCACAAGTGGTTATCCTTGCAGGTGGGCTTGGCACCAGACTTGGTGACTTGACCAAAAACCAACCAAAGTCATTGATTGAAGTCGCAGGTCAACCTATCTTGGCCCATATCCTCGACTGGGTCAAAGAGCAAGGCTGCAATCGTGTACTCGTTTTAACAGGACATCATGGTGAACAATTCGAAGGGTTCCATTATCCGGGTATCGACATGACCTTTGTCCAAGAACAGGAGCAATTAGGTACTGGAGGTGCACTTTGGAACGCTCGTGATTACTTGGAAGAGGAATTCATATTGTTGTGGGGTGACGATTACCACCCAATTCAATATGCGCCATTGATTCATCGCCATCGAGCAGCAAACTCGACGTTGACCATGACCGTGACAACCGAACATCAAGACAAGAACCTGCACTATGCTGATGGTCGATTGGTTGATTATGGTAAGCATGACGATGTCCCAGAGGAATTCAATGGATACGAAGCAGGAACGTCCATTGTGAAGAAATCGGTGATCGATGAACACGGTAAAGAGGGCAAGTGGTCATGGGAAAAGACGGTATATCCAACCATGTCGAACAACATCCATGTCCATCTTGACAACACAAAATTTTGGGACATGGGGACGCCAGAACGCCTCGAACGCTTAGAGGAATTCTTCAACGAATCCAGGTCGTGATGAAACGATAACTTCGTGTTCTGGAAGAACCGATTCGTTCTCAACAAGAACGAGAATCATGCCGCCGAAACCACCACCCATCATTCGAGCGCCATGTACGCCATCAATGGATTGTAGGGATTCGACAAGAGCGTCAACTTTGGTTGTACTCACGCCGATTGTTTTCAATGATTCGTGTGTTGCATTGAGAAGTTTTCCTAGCGCTTCCTTGTTGGAATCCAACGCTTCTTCGACACGACGATTCTCGGATTCTATGTGATTTCGCTTTGTCAATTCATTCGAAGTATTCCGATAATCTTCAGAATTCAAAGATCGATGAAGTCCTGAATCAACGAGTTTGAAGATCCAGTCAGGTGGTAGTGCGATCGTTGTTGAGGTCTTCGTTGAGAAGTCGATGAGGACGCAATGCTCCTCAAGAGAATGCATCATCGTCATTTGATCGAGCAAGCCACAAGGTGTTCCAAGTACAACATGCTCCAGTCTTTGTGCTTCTTCACATGCGTCTTGTTTGCTAATGCTGTCTCCATGAACGCACAGAACTACACTCAAGCACAGTGCGGCAGATGAAGACATGCCTTTCCCAATTGGAATCGTGCTTGATACCTCCAACTGGGCGGGAGGTCCTCCTGCTTCTCTCCACAATGCCACCACCTCTGGGTCACCGCTGAATCCACTTTCAAGAAATTCAGCTTCAAGCACAAGCCGATGTTGGGATGCGAATGCAAGCGAAAGCCCACCCGCATAATCGGTGTGCTCGCCAATGATGTTGATTCGACCGGGGATGGATGCACGCCGTTTCATGCAAGCACATCCTCAGTTCTGTCGAGGTCGAACCAGACGGGATAGTGATCAGATACATCCGAGTCGCTCATGTCCCTATCGACGCCCCAACGTCCGAAGAATCGGTCCTCAATATCGCTTGTTAGGACAATCCGATCGTAGGCACAATGTGTGTTTTCTGAGAAGGTTGTATCCGCAGAGTCCGGTACGACCCAGAGATATTCTGGGCTTCGAATCTCAAGTTGATTCAATTCATAGGTCGAAGCATAACTGCAATCTGCATTGAAATCACCAAGAAGGATGATGTCGGATTCGGTTGAATTTTGTTTGAATGTTTCAACGACATGATGCAGAGCAGCCGTTTCATTAACCGCATTGGCAGGTTTGGTATGTACTGTGATGAATGTCATATCTTCGAGCACTGTTCCATTTTGTGAGAGGAGTTTGAACGATGAAATGTACGGTTCCCTTTGAAATTCATCCAACTCTGAATCGTTGTGTAACCAGGCAGAATCCAACTGGAAATACGATGTTCGATAGTAGAATGCATACTGTTCTTGTCCTCCCTGGTCGTCTTCTTGTTGCCCAGAACGTTCACTCAAGGCCATAGCATAGGTTTCATTTGATGCTGAATTGATGGCATCAAGGAAGTCGTAAGGGACGGTCTGATCAAGATCTTTGATTTCTTGAACGACCACCATATCATAACGTAGGGTAATGTTGACAAGTTCCGAAACAACATCCGCTTTGCTCATTTTCGTCTCACCAAAGACTTTGATGTTGAAGGTTGCAATTCGTGCAACATCTTCGCGACTTCGTGACTCAGCGCGTGCTTCAGCATCTTCATCTTCTTCTCCCTCAACTTCAACGTAGACGGTTTTCCACAGTGGGCTTTCATCTTGGTGGACCAAAAGTTGGATGGTCATTGGAAAGAGTACCAACAAGGCTACGAGCATAACGCCTTGCAACGCGTTGTCATGCCGTGCCATGGCGTTGCATAAACTCCAATGTTATCAATCATCAAGGTTCATCGTGGACCAAGCATAGGTTCTTGACGCGAATCTCTTTGGTTGCAACATGGCTGAAGAGGTCTCTCCAGAAAAGGCGAAGGAAATCGTCGAGATGTTGACAGGAGGCGGTTCAATCGAATCCATCAACACCTCTCTTGCACTTGGGATCTTACCACTGGTCGAATCCATTGGCGACATGGATCTTTTGCATCGATTGGTCGAACATGCCGAGCAAGTCGCAGAAGATGACATTGAGAAAGGTTGGGCACGGTTCGAGCATCTGAAGCGATATACAGGATCCATCGATGATGTTGCAGAATTAGCATTCCATGCTGAATCCTTGCAAAATGGTGCTCCTCTCGCAGCTGCAGTTCTCCATCATCACGCACTGATGCTGCTCTCCATCGAGGAGATTGAGTCGGCACAAACCTCCATTCGTCGTTCTCTAACGTTACGAGAATCCATCGAAGATCAGGAAGGCATTGTTTACGGCTTGGCAGTACTCTCACGCTGTTCGCGACTCAATCAAGATTGGGATTCCGCCATCATCCATGATACCCGCAGGCTTGAATTGGCCATATCCATGCAGAACGATGTCCTCCGCATGGAGGCACTTGCAGATGTTGCTCATGCACAAGCTAGTATCGGTGAACTCGCTACAGCGAGTGAAATGTACCAAGAAAGTCTTGACTTTGCTAAGCGGCTTGAACATCCCGCTGGTCATCTCGTAGCTAGTTGGGGTCTTGCGGACCTTGCCGAAATTGAGACCAGATACGACGATGCCCTGCTGACTTTATCGGATACAATGCACCTGTTCATGCAACTTGGGATCCCTGCCCCGGACCTGCTGAAAAAACGACTCCATGCTCTCACATCACTCGGTGAAGAAGTCAACTGAGGGTCGAACGGGTTATGTGATTTGACGTATTGGGAAATATGAGGCGAAGTTGATGGAACACGACATTTTCTTTTCCATCAGCCAAACGCCAGACTCGGATGGCCATATTCCGGATGAGCAGACGATGCTTCGAAATTACTTCGAACAACTCGAGTGTGCAGATTCTCTCGGTTTCGGAGTAGGTTGGATTGCTCAAGCCCATCTCTCAACTGAAACACAAAAATCCAACAGCAAACCAGTTGTACCCCACTGGCAAGGAGAAGTTGGACTCTGCACAGATTTCCCTCAACTTGCCATGGAATCATTTCGAAGAACCGAGAACATTGAGATTGGTAGCGCTGTCGTTTCGATTCTTGCATCGGGTGGGCCGATTGCACAAGCGGAGAGAATCGCAAACACCTTGCAACTTCTCGCAGTCGGCAACGATTCCCGCAAACTCCATGTTGGCTTCTCAGCCGGTCGCTTCGAATTCATGGCTCGCCCATATGGAATTGTTCCACGAACGGCTGTTGAAGAAGCAGCATGGCCAGCATTACGAGGACAAATTTTCCTTGAAGCGAGTGAGGTTTTCCTCCGTTTGCTGCGAGGCGATGTTGTTTCATCAGATTCCGTTCGCTCGACCATTTTAACCCGTGAGAATTTCAGAAGCGATGAAGATTGGCAGCATGTGCAAGAGGCTCACGGTTTCGATGCTGATGCAATCGAAATCGAACGTCGTTACGTGTTTGAAGACATTCGAATCGTTCCAAACACATTCGATCGAAATCAATTGGTGCTCGTAGCGGGAACCCACGATCCTAAAGCCCAAGTTTTTGTCAACTCCTTCCTCCCAGTCCGGGTGTTCAACCTGTCCATTACACAACCGGAAGTTATCGAAGCGACACACGAGCGCATGCGTTCTTGCTTCCATCCAGATGGAGGAGAGTGGAAGCGCTCAGATATGCCACGAACCAGTTTCGTATTTGTGAACGATGAACCGGGCATGACGCCTCAAGAGCAACGGGAGGCGGCTCATCGAGAAGCAGATGAAGCATTGGGTGCCTATTGGAACGCTCTCGAAGGGACCATCGACCCCAACAAGGTTCAGAACGCAGCTCAAAACGCATTGATTGGGAACGTCGAAGATGTCGCCAAACAACTCGTCGAACGCTTCCATCCAGAGGACCGTGTCATGGCGTGGTTCGATTTCTTCAATCATGATAGCGCTCGAGTTTGCCGTAACATGCGAGCTTACATGGAAAAGGTCGCTCCACGTGTCGAGGAACTTCTCAAGGGTGATTGAACATGAAAATCAATCATCACAATCATTCCGCAGTTAAACCTGGTCGGCCGGGTAGCGAATTGTTTCCAAATTCTCCTCTTGGTGAACAGGTAGAGGGCATCCCAACAGGTCGGGACGTAGCGTGGGAGCCTTTGGTTGACTACCGAAGGAACGGTGTTTCTGAAACAACCATCCATGGCGCAGTTGCTTGGGCGCATGGTGATGAAGTCATACATTCCTTTGGAGGAAACGTTCTCTGCTATGGAAGATCGATGATGAAACCGTTCATGCTCAAGGCATTTGTGAATGAATTAGCCGATCTTTCATGGGAGCAGAAGGCTATTTCGGTGGCCAGCCACAACGGTGATACAGAACACGTTGCTGCCGCACAGTCGCTCCTTTCACAATCTGAATGGCCCCTCATGTTGACGCCATTGGATGTACCGTTGATTCAATTCGGACGTCAGGTTCGGCGTCCTCGGCGGTGGTATCACACATGCTCAGGTGAACACGCAGCAATTCTTCGTGGATGCAGGGAAAAAGGTTGGAATCGTGCAGGTTACACATTGCCAAGTCACCAAGTGTTCGATGCATACATGTCCGAAATTCGGCGCTTCCTTGGCGAGGATTGGACGCCCTTACGAATTGCAAAAGATGGATGTGGGTTGCCAACCGTTTCAAACACGGTTGCTGAATTGGCTCAGATTTATGCTGGCTTGGTTCGCGATAAGGATGAGGACTGGATTTGGGAATCCATGGTTCGTCACCCAGACCTTGTTGGTGGATTCAATCGTCTCGATTCAACAATTCTCAAAGCGGGTGAAGGGACTGTCATAGCGAAGGAAGGGGCAGATGGATTACTCGGCCTTGCAATTGAACACCCTGATTATCCGAAAGGCCTCGGCATCGTTGTGAAGATTGCTCATGGATGGAATGCACAAGCAACATGGTACGTTGCGAGAGCCATCCTTGGTGTGCTTGGGATTGATCTGAGAAATCCATACCCACTCCATCGTCAGAAAGCATTCATTGTACCTGGGATTGTTCCAGAACGATATCTTGGTGTTCTCGAGACCATTCCTACATGGGACGAATGGGACCCTGATCAAGACCGTTGGATGTACGATGCGGAGTTGGACGCATGAATGCGTTGAACTTCATCGATGGAATCTTTGTCAATGCCGTTGATGGGGAAACGCTTCCAAATGTGAACCCTGCAACTGGGGATGAGATTGGAACAATCGCTCGCTCCAATCAGGACGATGTCGATTTGGCGGTTCAAGCCGCATCCCGAGCCCGCAAGGATTGGGCTGCACTCTCCATGCTCGAGCGTGCAGATTGGCTCGACCGTATGGCAGATGGTCTTGAGCAGCGCAAGGAGGAGATTGCACAGCGTGAATCAAGAGATACTGGTAAGCCACTTGCGCTTGCTCGACGAGTAGATGCGCAACGTTCGATCGATAATTTTCGATTCTTTGCAGATTTCGCTCGACAACAAAAGCCAGAAGTGTTCGAAATGTCGGATGCAACCAACGTTGTTCATCGCAATCCAATCGGTGTGGTTGGACTGATTACGCCTTGGAATCTTCCGCTGTATTTGTTGAGTTGGAAAGTTGCTCCCGCGTTGCTGATGGGCAACACCATCGTTGCGAAACCGAGCGAAATGACGCCACTTACAGCAGCATTGATGTGCGAAGTGGCTTCAGATATCGGTCTTCCTTCAGGTGTCATCAACGTTGTTCATGGCTATGGGCCAGAGGTGGGACAAGCCATTCTTGAGCACGCCTCAATCGGTGCGATTTCGTTTACAGGGGGAACAGCAACAGGCCGACATGTTGCTGCAACTGCAGCTCCAATGTTCAAGAAACTCTCTTTGGAATTGGGTGGCAAAAACGCAACCATCGTGCTCGAAGATGCGGATTTAGATGTGGCTGTTGAGGGTGCAGTTCGAGCTGGTTTCACAAACGGCGGGCAGGTTTGTCTCTGTGGTTCTCGAATACTTGTTCACAGATCGATTGCAGATGAATTCACTCGTCGCCTTGTCGACTCGGTTGCTTCAATGATTTGCGGGCCACCTGAGGACCCATCAACGCAAATTGGGGCGCTAATCAGTCTCGATCATCTCCAGAAAGTGGAATCGTACATTGAACTTGGAGTCGAGGAGGGTGGAACCATATTGACAGGTGGTACTCGAGAGATGACAGGACCAGTCACAACAGCTGAGGCCGGGGCTTTCTTGCGACCAACCATTATCGATGGGCTTGAACATACTTCGCGAACGTCGACAGAGGAGATTTTTGGACCCGTTGTTACCATCCATCGGTTTGATTCCGATAAAGAAGCCATCGAAATGGCCAATTCAACGGAATATGGGCTTGCAGGCTCTGTATGGTCAAAAGACGTCGAGCGAGCACATGCGCTCGCTAGGCAAATCGAGACAGGAATCATCTGGGTCAATACGTGGTTGCATCGTGATCTGAGAACGCCATTTGGTGGCGTCAAGAATTCAGGTGTTGGTCGAGAAGGTGGCGATTGGAGCCTCGGATTTTTCTCTGAGCCGCTCAATGTTTGCATCAAACATGACCAAGAATGACGGCGAGCCTTTGAAATGTTGAATTCAATCGGAAGCATGAGGCAGAACGATGTCGGTTCACAGGAAAGCAACGAAAGTTACCACGCATACGCTTCAGGAAATGAAGCGGGCCAAAGAACCGATTACGATGTTGACGGCGTACGATTACTCCCTTGCCCGTCTGGTTGATGCAGCAGGTGTTGACGTTATCCTCGTCGGCGATTCTGCTTCGAACGTCATGGCAGGTCAAGTGACAACCGTTCCTATGACACTCGACCACATGATCTACCATGCTCAGTGCGTCCAGCGTGCTGTTGATCGAGCACTGATTGTCGTTGACATGCCGTTTGGAACCTACCAAGGAAATTCCCGGCAGGCTCTTGAAAGCGCTATCCGTATCATGAAAGAAGCGGAGGGCCATGCTGTCAAACTCGAGGGAGGTTCAGAGATTGTTGAATCCATTGAACGAATCTTAACCGCAGGAATCCCTGTTATGGGCCATCTCGGACTCACACCTCAAAGCATCTACAAGTTTGGAACGTACACCGTTCGTGCCAAAGAAAACGAAGAGGCGGAGAAGTTGATTGAGGATGCAAAACTTCTCGAGGAAGCGGGTTGCTTTGCCATCGTTCTCGAAAAAATTCCAAAGGAACTTGCTCAACGCGTTCAAAGCGAGTTGAACATTCCAGTAATCGGTATCGGAGCCGGTCCTCACTGCGATGGGCAAGTCCTCGTTCTTCACGATCTTCTAGGGATTACAATGGACTTCTCACCACGATTCCTTCGCCGCTATCTCAATCTTGCTGAAGAAATTGATGGTGCCATTCGTTCCTATTGCGAAGATGTACGCTCAGGAGACTTCCCGAATGAATCCGAGTCGTACACGTCCTAGAAATAGATGAATGCGAGTACACTGCCGCCAAAGGCACCAACGTTGACGGCCATGCCGTGCCAAAGCCCATATCTGAACGGTGGGAACTCAAATTGAAGCCAAAAGGAACTGATGAACAACCAAGCAATTGCAGGTAGAAATCCAGCAAGATAGACCGATGAGGATCCGAACATCCAAACCATGGAAAGGCAACATGCTGTGACTGCGAAACCCATAGCATACTCACCTGCACGGCTCATTTCCATACCAATGAGTAGTCTGTAAATTAGTGGTGAAACAACGAGGTAGATGGCGAACGCGCCATGCACAGGATTTGGAACGAATGTATCGATACGAGGCATCACCGTGAGTTGCCAAATTGCACCAAGGACCATGCCAATCAGCAATGGAGCCATCATATGGCGAAGCATATCTGAGAAGATTTCGCTTCCCGTAACCGCTTCATCATGAGCGACATCTGCCGGCAAATCATCGGATGTTGTAACAACATCATCTGCCTCCGACATGCTGTGGGCTTAGCCCCTTCTCGTTTGAGGTTTAGCCTTCCGTTGCGATGCATCCATATGCGTCCAATGCTTCGTCGAACCATGTCCAAGGGTTCGATTGTTGCGGGCTGTCTTGCACCGCATCCACCTCATCTTGTGTACGCAGAAAATCCTCCGCAGAATGAACCAACCTCTGAGGGAGGTTGGGAACAACTACGGTGGGGATACGAGAGGCTGCGTGAATCGCTTTCCAAGATCGATCACGATGTATTGGTTATCCTTTCGCCACATTGGCAGACGTATGTGGGGACACATTTCCTAGGTCTGCCTCATTTTGAGGGGCTCTCGGTCGACCCTATTTTCCCCAACCTCTTCCGTTATTCGTACAACCTTGACATCGATGTCGACTTGAGCAAAGCCATCCATGACAAAGCAGCGGATGCAGGTCTCGCTGTAAAAATGATGGAAAACCCAGATTTCCGTGTCGACTATGGGACAATCACAACAGGACACATGGTCAATCCATCCTTTGACAAACCTCTTGTTGTCATTTCATCGAATCGTTCTCGACATTATTACTCGGTCGAGGTCATGCAAGAGATGATGATGGAACTTGGTCGCGTCACACGCGATGCCATTCTCGAAAGCGGCAAGAAGGCCGTTGTACTTGCATCAAATTCACTTTCACATCGTCATTTTACAACAGAATCCGATGTGCCTGAGGACATGAGCAAAGAGCACATAACGAGTCACGCGATGCACCTTTGGGACATGCGAATCATCGAATATATGCGAACCGGACAAGCACAGCGAATCATCGATGAAATGCCAGAATTCACTGAACAAGCGATAGCTGAGTCCGATGGAGGTGGCTTAACATGGCTTCTCAGTACCCTGACTGTACCTACGTATCCTGCAATTCTTCATGGATATGGAACAATCATTGGAACGGGGAATGCCATCGTAGAGTGGCCCTGTTATGCCCATGAGGAGGTCTGATTTTGACCAACCCAATTCTAGCCTCGTACGTGGTTCCTGTTCACCCACACCCTCTCCTCGTTCCTGAACAAAACGAAGGATGGCAAAGGCTACGGGACGCTTTTGACGAAGCACGTCAACAGATTTCAGACAGTGATGCAGATTTGATCATCATCTATTCCACAACATGGCCGAGCATCATTGGACACCAGATTCAAGCTGATCCGAACCCTACCTGGACGTTGGTCGATCAAGATTTTCACGACCTTGGATCAATGGACTATTCGTTCCGAATCGATTCTGAATTTGCTGAAGCATGGAATACGGCAAATCATGCAAGAGGTCTCCAAAGCAGGACTGTTGCGTACAACGGATTCCCCATCGACGTCGGTTCTGTTGTCGCTCTGAAACTCCTCAATCCAGACAATGCCATTCCAGCAGTCATCGTCTCTTCCAACGTTTATGCCAATCGTGCTGAAACCACGGTCCTTGCAAAATCGTGTCTTGATGTTCTCAAGTCAACAGGAAAGAAAGCGGTTGCAGTTACTGCAATGTCAATGTCCAATCGGATGTTCACAGAATTCATCGACGCTGCTGATGATAAAATTCACTCACTCAAAGACGATGAATGGAATCGGAAGGTGCTGGAGTTTCTTGAAGAAGGACGTCTCGAGGATGTTGCACAACTCTCTCGCACCATCCATCAGCAAATTCGTGTGCAAAAGGTCGTCACCTTCAAACCGATGTGGTGGCTATCCGCTATGAACGATAATCGAAACGATTTGACCGGTCGAGTCCTTGCCTATGAGGCACTGCACGGTGCCGGTGGAGCTGTCGTCCATCTTGACCCAATGTCAAACGGGATGGGGGACAAGGAGTACGACGAGGACGATGTTGAGGTATATCACGGAGAACGTAACGTTCTCGATGCAGAGGGTGACGACAATATTCCTGAATCTGAACCAGTCGAAGACAACGGCCCAGCATTGTGGGACCCTGCCCAAGGAAAGGATGCTGTGAATACTGATTCTGCGCCAAAACCTGTTGGTTTGTATCCTCATGCACGACGGGTTGGTGACTTGTTGTATCTCTCAGGCGTCGGTCCTCGTCAACCAGGTACAAATGCCATTCCGGGTGGACCGATTCGAGATGCGAATGGGAATTCGCTCGATTATGATATCAAAGCTCAAACAAGGGCTGTTGTCGAAAACATCGCTCGCATCCTTGAAGAGGCTGGTTCTTCGATGGAAAAGGTCGTCGATGTGACATCGTTCCTCGTAGACATGGATCGAGATTTTGCGGGTTACAACGAGGTTTGGGCAGAGACGCTCGGCCATTACGGTCCGACACGAACGACGCTTGCGATTCGTGCATTACCAACACCAATCGCCGTTGAGATGAAGGTTATCGCAAAAATCTAGATTCCGGATTTCGGGAAGATGTATCCTCAAAAAATGCAAGAGAATATATCCTTTGTTTGCTTGAAGGGACTTGTAAGCACTCTTTGTGCATGAATTCGGGGATTTGCCATGCCAATTTCAAAACTCGATTCTATCGTTGAACAAGGGACTGAAACCATCAAGAAGACCTTGAAGCGAAGCGTTGGTCTTGCAGGTGTTGTCATTATCTCGCTCTCCGCCATGCTTCCGGGCATTTTCGTGACACCAACCTTCGCTGCCGAGATCATGGGAGCAGGAATCTGGCTCGCATTCATCGTCGCAGCAGCTGTCGTTCTTCCTGCAGCCATCTCGAAAGCTGAATTGGCATCAGGCATGCCATCGAGTGGTGGTTCCTACGTCTACCTTGAGCGAACTTATGGGCCAATGATCGGAACCATCAGTGGTCTCGGACTATGGGCTTCGTTTTTGCTTAAATCAGGTTTTGCACTCATTGGATTCTCTGCTTACTTCATCGCAGTGACCACCTATTTCGATATCGACATGGAAATGCTCGTCCTCTCTATGAGCGCTCTGGTTCTTATTACGGTCGTCAACATTCTCGGTGTCAAGAAGGTCAAAGCGATCCAAACACCAGTCTTGCTCGTCACGCTCGCTATGCTTCTCATCACCTGTGCTGCTGCTTTCTTTTCTGCTGATTTTGATGGCTCGCGACCGTTCAAGGCAGCGTTTGATACCGATTTATGGACACTTGCTGAAACATCAGCCTTCGTGTTTGTTGCCTATGCCGGTGTTACCAAGGTCGCAGCGATTGGAGGCGAAGTCAAAGATCCAGAAAAGAATCTACCCGCAGGTATGTTGCTTTCACTACTCATCGCCACGGTATTGTACGCACTTATTGCCTATCTTATGATGGCAGCCATCCCAGGTACGTGGTGGGAGGGTGACGATGGGAAAATCGTTGAGAACCCCATCTTTGTGTTTGCCGAGCAAGTTGCAGGTACCGAATTTGGTATATTTGCAGCTATTATCTCTGTTCTCGCTATGATTTCAATGGCGCTTGCAGGTATTCTAGCGTCTTCTCGATTTTTGTTCGCCATGGGGCAAGACAAGCTTCTCCCTCCAGCACTTGAGCGTGTTCATGAGAAATACGAGACGCCACATTGGCCGATTATCGTCACAGGTGTGGCGATGGGTCTTGCTATCTTTTTCGTCCCTCTCAAGGATGTCGTAAAGTTAGCATCTGGATTCAAAATCATGATTTTCATCATGATCAACACCTGTGTCATCATTCTTCGACAAACGAGCGATCGTTATGATTGGAATCCGTCGTACAAAGGAGCATTGTATCCGTTCATGCAATTGTGGGGTATTCTTGCTGGTCTGTTCTTGATTTACTTCATTGGCGATAAAGCATTCATCGGTGCATCAGCAGCCATTGCTGCCGGCCTTGTGACCTACTTCCTTTATGGAAAGAAGCATGCAGAGATATCGAAGACACCTTTCCAATCGTTCATCAAGCGTGACGATTAGATTCATCGCTTGTAAGCATCGGATGTCTTCTTTCCAGCATCGATAAAGACGCTCGGAATCAACCCGTGGATGAGAAGTTGGATGGCACCAAGCCCATATCGGAATGCGAGCTTGTATGCTCCAATCATGTGTTCAAAATATCCCATTCCAACGTCTTTGAGGTGACCCATAGGTATCCCTCAGCAGTTGTCCTTCTTGAGGCTATGTTAAACGAAGTGCTTCGTTGATGGATTTGTTGTCGAATCAGATGCTGCGAAGACGACCGCCATCCACAGGTAACGAGACACCGCGAATCGCTCCTGCTGCAGGTGAAGCGAGGAAGGCGATGACGGATGCAGTCTCCAATGGATCAATCAGTCGCTCAATAGGAACTTGACTCATCCAACCATCATGGATGGCTTCGACCGATTGTCCAGTACGCTCATGGATGGATTGTGCCAAACTTCCCAATCGCTCCGTATTGGTAAAACCAGGTAAGACATTGTTGATGGTGATCGAAGGATGGAGTTCGCGTGATAGGGACTTTGCCCAGGATGCCATAGCCCCACGGAGTGTATTCGATACGCCAAGGTTTGGAATCGGTTCACGAACACTGGTTGAGATGATTTGGATGATACGACCATAATTTGCGCCGATCATTCCGGGTGTGACCAATTTCACCAACGTATGTGCTGCGTGAAGGTGTCGCGTAAACGGCTGAGCAAGTTCCTCAACGCTTGCATTCAACAACGGACCTCCAGGAGGTCCGCCTGCATTGTTGATGAGAATGTGAATCGGTCCGTCATCGAGAATTGGTTGAACACATCCAGCGATGCCTTCCGTATCTTCCAAGTCCATGACCAATGTTTGGTGATGACCTTTTCCGAGTTCTGTAAGTTCGTCGAGTAAGGAATTGAGTTGCTCCTCATTCCGAGATGCAAGGATGACGTTCGCACCAGCTTTCGCCATGATACGGGCGGTTGCTGCACCAATCCCCCGACTTGCACCACAAATAAGCGCTGTTTTTCCTTCAAGTGCATTGTTCTGAAGTACGGCTTGGTCTCCTAAGAGGTCCATGTGTGACCCTACAGGTGCCATATCTTAGTGATTCGCTCTCAAAGCCAATCCAAGATTGCATCTTGCTGAACAAGCCAATCGTCGCTTGCCGCATCGATGATGCTGTAGTGATCACCAGGGAGCCAAACTTTCTGAACATCGCAACCTTTTGCCTTCATGGCACGTGCGTAGGTTTCGCTCTGTTCGATCGGAACATCTTCGTCACGTTCCCCATGAAACAGAAGAACGGGTGATTGTGGAGGCATGTCGATTGGATTGACTTTCTTCCACAAGGATTCGTTTTCGTAGGGCAGACAGCCCATCCATTTGCGAATCGCATCACCTTCGTCGCTGAGTTGTGCCTCGTCCGCACCAAACAAATCTGTAATCGGCGATTGAGCGATGGCCAGCCATGGTTTCCGCTCTGCTTTGCTTGCCATGAGAAGGGCGAGATGGCCGCCAGCGGAATGTCCCATTACCATGCTTCGAGTGATATCAATTCCTGGGAGAAGAGCAAGTTGCCCCCACGCACGTAGAACATCCGAGAGTGTGTCCATCCATACGCCCTCGTCGCCATCTTCCCATCTTCGAAATTCAATGTTCCAACTGGCTACACCTGCATCGCTCAACGCATTTGCAATCGGTTGCATCAACTCGTACGTGTACTGTTTCTTCCAAAATCCACCGTGAATCAACATGATGCAAGGGACGCCATGATCGTTCTGAAACGGCGAGGGCTCATCGGGCATATGCAAATCTGCAAACTGCCAAGATTCGGCGCCCCATTGCATCCTGTCGACAGGCATAATGGCCAACTCATGGCGTGACGCGGTGTCGGTCTCGCGGGAACAAGACGGTCTCTCGTACGTTCCGTGATCCGGTTAGAACCATCAACAGACGAGCAACACCAAGGCCCCAACCAGCGTGTGGCGGTGCTCCAAATCGGAAACCGTCTGTGTAGAATGCGAAGTCTTCAGGATTGAGTCCCTTGCTGCGGAGATTTTCTTCAAGAACATCGACGTTGTGCTCTCGCTGTCCGCCACTTGTCATTTCATCACGGCCATAATTGAGGTCAAACCCACGACTGAGTTGCTCACCTGTGACACCGTTTTCACCAGCAACGTGATGAATGTAGAACGGCTTCATTTCCATTGGCCAACGCGGCAAGAAATGGAATCCTGGATACTTAGCAGCAATGATATCACAGTGGGAGGAATCGATGTCATCTCCCCATTGAATGTCTTCGCCAGCATCCTGAACCATTTGAATGGCTTCACAATAATCGATGCGTGGGAACGGTAGGCTTGGAATATCGACAGATATGGGCTCCAACTCCTGAGATTCTCGGTATGCATTGATTGTTTCAATGTGCTCCTGGTCGTTTTCTGCAACACATTTCCAGATGTGATGAATCATGCGCTCTTGGACACCCATGACATCCTCGTCGGTCATCCAAGCCGCTTCGATATCGAAGGAAATGAATTCGTTTAGGTGACGATATGTATCGTGATTTTCTGCCCTGAAGGCAGGACCAATCTCGAACACGCGCTCCATGCCGCCAAGGATGGCGAGTTGTTTGTACAATTGTGGACTTTGCGAGAGGAAAGCAGGCGTGTCAAAGTACATCATTGGGAACAGGTTGGTGCCTCCTTCCGATGCAGAAGCGATGATTTTCGGTGTATTGATTTCTTTGAATCCTTCAGTGATGAGATGTTGTCGTCCGTATTGTAGAACGCGTGCCCGGAGCGTGAACATAGCATTGACGTGAGCACGACGGAGGTCAAGAAATCGATTGTCCAATCGCGTGTCAAGACCAATGGACACCGTGTCGGTAATGCCCAACGGAAGTGGCACGTTGGCACGTGTGAGAACATTGACATCGGACGCTACAACTTCGTAAGCTGGAGGAGGGGGTGTCTCGCCTTCCTTGACCTTCGGTGGTCGCTTCTGTGCAACAGTTCCCGTGAATTGCAGGGTTGACTCGCGAGTCATCCTCTGAACAAGGTCAAGATTCTCCTCGCCAATGGTATCTCCTTTGAGGAAGACCTGGAGTTTCCCAGTACCGTCGCGAAGATCGACAAAACAAATCGCACCTTTGCCGCGATTTGCTTCCATGAAACCGCAAACTGTGACTTCAGTTCCGACGAGGTCTGCGCCCTTGTCTTGGATTTCGCCTAATGTGTGTGTTCGGTATGCCGTTGGATGCCAGTCAGCCATGTCAATTCCTGCGAGATGTTCTTAAAATAGCAATCGCCAAAACACATACCTGACAAAAATGAGACCTCTCCTTGTGCATTCGCTGAATGTTGCATTCAATCGTGAACTTTTCATCCAACCAGCCGATTCGCTCAAGTGCTGAGAACACCTCGCTCGGACCGGTCCCATGTCGCAACTCTCCATTCGTGCGGTCGTTTTGGTTGGAATGATGCTGCTCGCAAGCGCATCGCCTCTGTCTCAGTTGTCCCAAGCGGATCCTGAAATCGAGTTACAGGTCGACATGAGCCACATGATTTTGATACCAGGGGAGTCAGTCAATCTTTCGTTAACCATTGAGAACAACGGCTCATCGATCGAAACCTATGACGTTGAAACTTCACTGGATGGGCTCTCTTCGTTGTGGATGGCTACGCCAACAGCATCCTCTGTGAGCAATGTTCTTCCAACCTACAACGCCACGACGACAATCGTCGTTGAACTCGCTGAATCGGCAACGCCGAGCGACAACGGAAAGTTCACGATTTTCGTGAACGAAAGCGATGGGATTTCGTCCTCCTCAATTGACGTCTATGTTAGCGTCGCTGTCGTCTACAATCCCCATTTGGATGCGACAGGAGTCGGGGACCAAGGTTTGTTGGCGATTGAACCTGGGCAATCGGTTGACCTTTCCATTCCAGTAAGCAATTTTGGCAGTGTTACGGATTCTTACCTTCTCGGTGTTGGTGAGGAGCCTGATCTCAGCGGATGGTGGGCCAACTATTCCTCCAGTGGTTCTTCGAACACAACAACATCTCCGCCTTCATGGTCGACCTCGGTCAGTGATGTCCTCACTTTTGGCAACTCCTACACGTCTCAGAACGGACTTTCATTCATGCTCGAGGAACTCCTGCGAAGTGCGGCTAGTCCAAGCAATACCTCGGATTTTACAAGCGGTGGTTGGACGATTGCCGATCACTGGGATGACGTAAACACCTCGGGTAGTGCCCAAAACCTCTCACTCGCATCCAGTGTTTGGGACACTGTAATCGTTCATGATCAATCACAAATTCCAGGGTTCTTCCGTACCAATTCCGATTGGCTAGCGAGCAAGAACGGCAGTGTTCACCTTGCTGAACGGATTGATTCAGAAGGTGCGGCGATGATGCTGATGATGACATGGGGGCGTCGAAATGGCGATGCTCAAAATCCGATTCTCTATTCGAACTTCACGGTGATGCAAGATCGAATCGAACAAGGCTACATCGACTATCGAGACAACATTTCACTCGAAACCTCTGCTGAGATTTACATCGCTCCAGTCGGTCTTGCATTCAAACACATTCACGATTCAATCGAAGCTTCAGGAGGCAATCCCTTGTCACCAACATCGACGTTCTATGGTCTCTATTCCACCGATGGAAGCCACCCTTCAACATCTGGCTCCTACTTGGCAGCATGTGTTTTGTTCGCAGCCCTCACAGGTGATTCGCCCGTTGGCTTGACCGACAATACGACCATGGATGCAACGCTTCGTCTGACACTTCAGCAGACTGCAGCAGAAGTTGTGTTCAACGGATCTTCCGAGTACGCCTATCCCTGGGAATCAACCGGTGCCATTCAAGCCATGAGCCAACATTCTACGTTCCCCGCTGGGTGGGAAGTTCGATGGTTGGATGATCAAATCGAGAATCTATCTGCCAATGGCCAAGAGACCGCCACTCTTCGAATTTCTATTCCTTCTGATGCGAGTCCTGGAGCGACTGGTGTTCGCTTGTATGCAGGTTCCTTGTTTGGAAATCTGACCACTTCCACGCTCATGGTCGTTGATGTGCAGGCCGATTACGATTTGCAAGTCAATTTCCTCAATGCAGACGATGCGTTCTTGCCCGGCGAACAGACCAACTCCTCTGTTCGATTAACCAACACTGGTACAACCGACGCTTCCTATGAATACACCTTGACCGTGCTTTCTGGACCGTGCACTGCTGCTCTTCTCACGTATGCTTCCTCCATCAACATGGGTGCAAATGAGGATCTTGGGTTCAGCGTCGATATCGGAACTACAGCCAACGTAGGCGATGTCTGTTCACTTCGGCTGACCTCGACACTTGCTTCAGATGCGTCTGTATCGTTTGTCCGCGATTTCTCGTTTGAGGTCGACCGTGACATCAATTTCACGCTTCAAGGTCCGAACGGGGCTGTTGTCATGGACCCAGAAACGGAAACCATGTTGGAGGTTCGTGTTTTCAATACTGGAAGTGAAACGGAAACGTTCTCGTTGCAAATCAACAGTGATGCAGCGTCACCTGTCTCGCTCATGCTCGAGAGCGCTTCAAGTCTCTCTGTCGCTGCCGATTCTTCCGCTGTATGGACGTTGAAAGCAGTCGCTTCAGAGGGTTCATTGGGTCTTCTTGAACGCGTTGTAACGGTTACGCATGATTCGATCATCAGCCAAAATCTGGCCTTGCAATTCGATGTTCAGGAACAAGCAAGTCTGAACCTCCGAGGTCCGTTGGATGGTCGAATTGTTGTCCAATCAGGAGAAGAAGCATCCGTCATGCTCACCATTGAAAACGATGGTACTTCGAACATTACGCTCGACACGTTCACCATCACTGGATTGCCTGGAGGAGTGAACGCCGTTCTACCAGAGGTAGATGGTTACCTCCTCGAGGCGGGGACGTCCCACAACGTTTCATTCAACGTTTCAGCCTCTGCTGCAACGAGCGCCCGCACGGATTCGCTCTCGCTTCAATTGCTCTCAGATTCGACCAGCGCAGTCCTATCGATTGAGTTGCAAGTTGTTGACCGAACGCTCGCACAACTGAGCCCAAACACCAATCAGGTCATCGCAGGACCGTCGGTTGCAACCAATGTCACCATTGAGGTAACCAACATCGGAACGCTTCAGGACACCTTCCTTTTGTCGATTGGCGCCGGTGAAACATCAAATTATTTTGAACTCTCATTGTCCCAGACCTCGGTCAATCTCGGCATAGGTCAATCCGAAACAGTGATTCTAAGCGTCCGAGAAACTTCTCAGGGAGCAAGTTCCAGTGGCTTACCAATCAATGTTGTTGCTACTTCAACACTCGATTCGGCTTCGACGGATGTCGCCCTCATCACACTTCTTCCAATGACGGCGGGATCCGACCTCTTCGTTTACGAAAACGATGCAAGTTCGGAAGCGGGTGGAACCATCGATGGAACACTCAAGGTAACCAATACAGGCAACAGTGTCGATGTGTTTACACTGTCCTCCGTAGGTTTGGATTGCGAGATTGAATCGTCAGTTCTGCTGCTTCCAGGTTCATCATCATCCGAACTTCCTTGGGTCTGCGACATCCCATCGAACGCATTGGCTGGCACCAACGCCTTCAGCTTCAGGTCAGTATCAAATGCTCGTTCTGATGCGATTCAGAGTGAAGTCGTTGTCTACACCGTCGATGCAACTTGGGATTCATCCACGGTTGCAGCGATTACTCTCGGTGATGAAGCCTTGGATATCCCGTATCAAGGTGGGTCATCCACGACCGTGACCATCACCAATCTCGCCAACATCGCCATCTCTGGCAAATTGACCATGGTAGGTGTCGGAGATGGTGTTCTTGACATTCTATGGAACAATTCTCTGGGTGAAGTAACCGATGCGTTCACACTCGAACCGGGCGCATCGGAAATTTTCGTTGTCCGATTCAACGCATTGACAACGGAACCCACGGATGTGGAACTTCGTGTGCGTGCGCTGATTCAGGTCGATGGCAGCAGTGTCGATGCTGAGTCGTCCTCGATTGAAATCGATGTTCGAGGTGAGTCAAAACCGCCTCAAGGCATCGAACTCCTTGGCATTGAAATTGGAAAGCAAACGACCCTCCAATTGATCGCTGCAGGCTATATTCTCTTTGCGCTTGCCTTGTTGGTTCTTCGGTTCCGAACACCGCGTGCGCCCGCACTTGACTCTGATGAGGAAGAGGAAGAAGAGGAGGAAGAAACCAAGCAATACGCTCTCGGTCCGAACGAATGTCGAATGGACACAAATCGGCGTATTTCATGTCCCTCGTGTGAGGCACGGCTTGCTGTTCCTGGTGGAAACGAACCGCCGTTCCGATTCACTTGTCCAACATGCGAGTCGAGTATCCGCGTCGTTGAGTACGGTTCGGCTCCGAAATTCTGATCACGCTCTTCGTTGAGCGATCAGAAGAAAAGCGGTATGTCCAAATGGCCCGTTAACAGGTCGCACGCCGCCTTTGCTAGCCTTACCCCATTCTCGTTCGATGACTTCGCCTGCCCATTCAACGTCGAGTCCTGCTTCTTCGCAAGCTGTCCATGCATGTTCGAGTTGACTTGAAACTGGGCAATAACAAGACAGCCTGCCTCCAACGCTGAGCAAGGGTGCGACTGCTTCGACGGCAATAGGGTGGTCGGGAAGATCAAGAAGCACCGCATCAACATGGCTCGAAAGCGTTTGAATCTCATCAATGCTCGATTCGATTCTCCCATAGACGTGTGAATGCTTCGGGAATTCTGGTACAGCGTTGGCCAGAGTCTTCAAATTCTCGAGCCCAACTTCGGAGTGTTCCTCTCTTGGCTCGACAGTAATGAGATGCCCCGATTCTCCCAGAACTCGTGCGAGATGCATCGATTGTCCGCCTGAGCCTAAGCCTGCCTCAAGGACAACATCTCCAGGGCCAATACCCAATCTGGAAATAAGAACTCCAGCATCCTTGGATCCAATGGTTTGGGCTCGCCTCTTCATGCCAGCAACCAATTCGGGCAAGCGTGGAGGTAAGTGTGTGAAAATCTTCGAACCAATTTGCACCTCTTTTCCGAATGCAATGTTCTCAACAGTCGTCTTTGGATTGAAGACACCAATTCCCTTGATTTTGACTGTCTCTTCAACCAGTTCAACGATGTGAACGCGACCGTTCTCTTCGACCAATGCCGTGATGGACGGGTCTGCCATGGTTGCGGGAATCCGTTTTCGTCATCAGTCTTTTGCCAAAATAATGAAAAAAATTGAATAAAATTGTCCAGACGACAACAGAGTAGCATTATATATCGAATAGTATTGCGTTTATCATGCAAATTAGTGTCCGAACAATGGCTTTTACAATCGTCCTCCTTTTCGTTGGAAGTCTCATGGCAGGTTTAGCCTCTGAGTACAACGGTATTGAGGCTGAAGCTTTGGAAGAAGAAACCGTCGTACAGAACCCATCACAGGCTACCAGCCCTGGGCACGTTGTCTTCGGCCAATACATCTCTTCTGACAATTGTGGCCACTGCTCGAAGACAGGTGGCGGCTCAGACGCTCACCACGCTATCAAGCAAAATCACCCTGATGAATACGTCTACGTCACGTACATGTCCGCGTCCTATGGGGACACTGACACGGCTCGTGCTGGAAATGTCGCTCCGTACAACTGGCCATGGACCACTGGTGGTGCACCCGATGCTTACTTTGGTGACCGAACCGATAAGCGCCAATCTGGTGCCTCAGCAAACTACGACACATACGATCAACAGTTCTCAAGCGGTGGAGGAATGCACAGCACCGTCAACGACTACGGCATGACCGCAGCTATCAGCCAATCCGGGACGAATTACAACATCGATATCACGTACAAATACACAGGATCTGGAAGTGCAGCAAGCAACATGAAACTTTACGCAGCCCTCGTGGACAAGGACTGTACAGGATATTCTTACACATCGGGTATCCCACATGGATACAACTGCTGGATGGCTTGGCTCACCAGTGGTGACACCTACAAATCAAAGAGTTCAGGCTCAGGCTCCGCCTTTGCCAGCGTCACACCAACATCAACTTCTCAATCTGTTTCGTGGACCAGTGTCCCTGCTGCTGTCGTCCCAGGTGGACTCAGCAAGGCGATTGTTGTCGGCGTTCTCATGAGTGGGAACACTGTCTCAGTCGGTGGTTCAAGTCCTCACGTCTACCACGCCATTGACTCAACCATGGGCCCGAAGATGGATCTCTCAATCCCAAGCTTCACAGCAACCAGCACTGCTGGTGCATCCTACGTCCGTGGAGACATCATCACGCTCGATGCTACAGTGGCCAACTCTGGTGATCTTGAGTACAACAGCGGTGGCTCTGTCGATTTCTACTACGTCATCAACGGAAACAAGAACTACATCGGTCAGGGCACACCGATCAACACGCTTACAACGAGCGGAGCATCACAAACGATGACCGCTCAGGCAACATTCGATACGAGTGTTCTGCCAACAAATGGTTGGAAGACCGTCTTCGGTGTTGAACTTTCAACATCTGGCGAAAGTGTCACATCCAACAATCAAGCGACCACAGAACTCGATCACGACCGCCCTCCAACCTCGAAGACACCTCAAGTCATCGGTACATCCGATATCAGCCGCGGCCAGTACTTCTCAGTGCTTGCCAAGGGAGATGCAGACGACAATGTCGACAGCGTTGACACGATGTCCTTCGATGTTGAGATTTCAGAGGCAGGAAAAGGCCAATGGACTGGAGCAGTTGTGACCGGCGGCGACAATATCCTTTACCTCGGTTCCGCAAACGAAGGTCGAGAATACTCTGTCTTGCCGACGATGGATATGCCTGCTGGTTTGTACGATCTCCGCTCACGCACTGTTGACGCTCGAGGACAGACTTCTGGTTGGTCGATGGCATACGATGCGTTCAACCTCATGAATGCTCCACCATCCATCACTCCGAACCAAGTTAACCCGGTTCCATGCGACATTTCAACAAAAGTCGACTTAACCGGAGTCGTCTCTGATCCGGAGACTCCACTGTCGGATTTGACGATCACAAGCAACGATGCGTCCTTCGTTGGATGGCATCCTGCTACCACGGAAATTGAAGTCTTGTTTGCCTGGAGTCCTACGCAAGGATGCCCGCTTGGTCAGCAAGGCATTGAAATCTTCATGGACGATGGTGGCGACTACACAGCACAAGGACAACTTCCCTACGGAACCCTGCTGTTCAACGTTATCGAGAACGGTCAGCCACGATGGCAAGCTTTGCCAACACAAATCGTCGATGAGGGTGCAATGGGTACTCTCAGCTTACTTCCGTTCCTTTCTGATACGGATGACGAGGGTAATTCAGCCCCGGCATCTTCCTTGTCCCTCGAAATTATCTCAACAACAAACAGCGATGTGTTCGACGTTTACCTTGACATCACAAACATCGTCTTCGAAACGCTTGACGATGATGTCAACGGTGAGGTAACCGTCACTCTTCGTGCCAGTGATGGCGAGCAGTACTCTGACCAGACGCTGTTGATCAAGGTCAACCCAATCAACGACGCTCCTCGTCTCGACCTCACAGGTCTTGAAGAAACAACACAGAAGCTTGGTACGCAACGTGTCATTAATCTCATGGCATTGTTGACCGACGTTGATGACCCTGCGAATGAGGCATTCATCACAGTCTCTTCGGACGAACAAGGTGCAGCAAAGTACAACCCAATCGACGGCACCATGACGCTGAATTTCCAAACATCAGGCCTTCACACAGTCACTATGAACACAATCGATCGCTACGACAGCAACACCTACACCATCACTGTCGATGTGTTTGATTCGTACCCGCTCTACATCACCAAGACTGACGATGGCAGCGGTCACTTCTACGTCGAGATGGAAAACACCTACATCGACCAAATCCCAACGGCCAACATCTTCCTCACCGACCTTGCACCAACCTTCACGGTCATCGAGACCACATGGAACATTTGCAACGAAGAGACAGGTACCTGCGATGGTTTGTATGAAGAGAATTTGGACATCACTCGGTCATTGGTGGGTTGGTCAACAGAATTGAACATTCCTTCAATCTTCATGCCTGACCAAAGTGCTCGTCCATCCGGTTCTGTCTACAAGGACTACTACCAACTCACGATTACTGCCTCTGACACAAACGGAGACGATTACAAGACCGTTGCCGGTGTGAAGTGGGACATCCTCGAAGAACTCCCTGCACCAGTGGACATGGACGATGACATGCTTACGTCTTATATCGACCAACTGAAGGCGGAAATCGCAGCCCTTGAAGCCCAACAAGATGATGAGACCATCATGAACGATGCTTACAGGGAAGAGATTGCACAGATTCTCACTGACAAGCGTGCTCAGTACGACACTGCTTGTGACGATCCTCGTGCGAACTGCCCCGTCGAGAACATGCAATCAGGCGATTCACCAGAGGTTTCCAGTGACACCAACTGGATGCTCATCTTGGGCATCGTTGCTGGCGTAATCTTTGTTGCACTGGCGCTTGGTTTGATGATGACCCGTCGAGGAGGCGATGACAAACTCTACGAGTCAGAAGCAGAATGGACGCAAAACACCTTGCCAATCCACGACACAGTTGCGAACTCGATGTATGGTGGTGCAGCACCAATCTTCCAACAACAACTCCCGCAACCTGCAGTCCAGCCTATGCCTCAACCTGCAGCTCCGGTTGTCGCAGGACCTCCATTGCCACCAGGCGGCCTACCAGCCGGTTGGACCATGGAACAATGGCAGCATTACGGCCAGCAATATCTCGACCGATTGCAGTAATTGAGCAATCAGTCAATCCCTATGGCTTATGCTAAAGTCCTAAAGGGGAGGAGAGTGAGGAATCATTATGTCAGAGGACGACCCTGTTGAGGATGTCATCGTGGATGATGACTCTGAAATGGTTACTGTTTGGGCACCTGAGCCAACAAACGACGCTGACGACCTGCTCTCTTCAAGCATCGATCAGTGGATTGATGATGTTAATTTTGAAACAACCGAAGATGTCCCAATCCCCGACCGATTGGTTGATCAGGTCATTGGACAAGAAGCAGGTTCTGTTGTTATTCGCAAGGCAGCTGAACAGCGTCGACACATGCTGATGATTGGCGATCCGGGTACCGGTAAATCGATGCTTGCTCGTTCGATGACGGACCTTTTGCCTCAAGATGCTCTCGAAGATGTTCTCGTTTATCCGAACGAGGACGATGAAAATGAACCTCGCGTTCGCTCCGTCCCAGCGGGACGCGCAGAACGCATTGTTCGAATCCAAAAAGAAGCTATCCGTGAACAAAAGGAAAAAGCACAGCGTATGCTTCTCATAGGATTCGGTGCTGTTGCGTTCCTCTTGGTTATCGTCGCCATTCCGACTGGGGATATTTTGACACTCTTGTTTGGTATGTTCCTGTTGATGTTCGGTTACATGTTCATTCGAAGTCGACTCGGCTCTGGTGATGAAGGACGTATCCCGAAGGTTCTCGTGAAACACGATTTGGACGAGAGGCCACCGTTCGTCGACGCAACTGCTACCCTTTCTGGATCCCTTCTGGGAGATGTCCGTCACGATCCGTTCCAATCTGGTGGTATGGAAACCCCTGCACACGATCGAGTCGAGCCTGGTGCCATTCACCGTGCCAACAAAGGTGTTCTCTACATCGACGAGATCAACCTGCTTCGACTTGAAGAACAACAAGCACTCCTCACGGCCATGCAAGAACGTGCCTTCCCAATTTCTGGTCGCTCCGAGCGTTCCTCTGGAGCGTTAACCAAGACCGAACCAGTTCCGTGCGACTTTATTCTCATCGCTGCAGGCAACCTTGATGCAATCCAAGGTATGCATCCTGCACTGCGAAGTCGTATCCGTGGGTATGGGTATGAGGTTTACGTGAATTCAGAAATGCCTGATACCAACCGTAACCGAAAGCGCTTGATTCGTTTCATTGCACAGGAAGTTCGCCGCGATATGGGCAGCACCAGAGAGATTCCTCACTTTGATAAGTCGGGTGTTGGATTGATTCTACGTGAAGCCCAACGCCGTGCAGGTCGTCGAGGTAAACTCTCCCTGCGTCTCCGTGAACTGGGAGGCTTGGTCCGAATTGCAGGAGATCTCGCTGCTGAAGATGGTGCCCCATACGTCACGGATGCTCACGTTCTTGCAGCGCGCTCGATTGCTAAGCCACTCGAGCAACAAGTTGCAGACCGAATGATTGAGCGACGTTTGGACTACGCTCTTATCGTCAATTCTGGCAACCGAATTGGACGTGTAAACGGTCTAGCCGTGCTTGGTGCGAATTCTGGTCTTTCCGATTTTTCAGGCATCATGTTGCCTGTTGAAGCACTTGTTACACCATCCCAAGGCGGTGGTGGAAAAATTCACGCTACAGGTGGTTTGAGCGACCTTGCCAAAGAGAGTGTCACCAACGTGAGCGCGGTCATCAAGAAACTTACAGGCAAGGATGTCTCTGATTACGATATCCACATTCAGTTTGTTGATACACACGGTGTTGATGGCGATTCTGCTTCAATTACGATTGCAACGGCCATCATTTCTGCGCTTGAAAACATTCCAATTCGTCAGGATCTTGCCATGACTGGCTCACTCTCGGTTCGTGGAGAAGTTCTGCCAATTGGTGGTGTCACAGCGAAAATCGAAGCGGCTGCTCGTGCAGGCGTCAAGACGGTGGTCATTCCTCGCTCGAACATGCAGGATGTATTGTTGGATGAACAATTTGAAGGTAAAATTGAGGTCATTGCAGTCGATACATTGGATGAAGTCATGGAGCATGCACTCATCACACACGAGCAAAAGCAGAGCCTCGTCGAGCGTCTTGGCTCGGTCATCGACCGCTTGACGCCTGAATTGACAGGTCCTACAACCTCGATTTGATTCCCTGATTGAAGCATGACTTCAAAGGGAGGGCTACCTCCAGTCAAATATGGATGATGATGCCCACACTCCATCCACTATGGATGCAGGCAAGGGGGCATTGGTCGTTCTCTTCCTCGTTACCATGATTGATATGATCGGTTTTGGTATTGTTATTCCATTCTTGACATATCTGGTTGAAGACTTGGCTGCTGCCGAAAACATCACCTCAACTGGGATTTGGGTTGGTTTGCTGATGACCTCGTATTCAGCCGCTCAATTTCTCTTCTCTCCGGTTTGGGGAAGCCTGAGCGACCGTATTGGTCGTCGCCCAGTACTAATGATAGGTTTGGTAGGGAATACGGTCTTCTTTACCATGTTTGGTCTTGCAAACACGTTGTTGATGGCCCTTGTAGCTCGGTTTCTCGCAGGTGTATTCAATGGGAACATCGCTGTTGCTCGTGCTTACATTGGCGACGTTAGTACACCGAAGCAGCTCGCTACCCGAATGGGGCTTATTGGAGCAGCCTTCGGACTTGGATTCACGATTGGACCTTTCCTAGGGGGTGAACTCTCGGCACCCGCTGAGCGATGGGATGTGTTTACTGGAACCATCCTTGAAACGTATCCTTATCTCTTACCTTGTCTCTTAGCGAGCGTACTTTCCATCGTGTCCCTTCTTTTGGCGTTTCGATATCTCCCTGAATCCCTCGCTCCTGAATCGCGCTCCAATCGTACAACACAAACGTGGAGTGTGACCATGAAACGAACAGCTTCCAATGTACAGCGAATGCTCGGTACCAAAAACATCGGTTCACTCATGTGGGTTACGTTCCTCTACATGTTTGGCTTCACGGTTATGCACGCCGTTTTCATCCTCTACACGCAGATGGATCCTTCGACGGGGGGTCTCGGATTCAGTGAGGCAGATAATGGACGAATTTTCGCTTTGATAGGCATTCTAGGCATCGTTACACAAGGAGGCCTTATTGGACCTCTCTCGCGGAAATATGGTTCCTTGTTCATCCTACGGTTCGGGTCGGTTCTCTCAGGAATTGGCCTTGTGTTGATTCCATATTCATCGTTGGACTTTGTTTGGACATGGATGATCATCATCACGGGATGCATCGCTATTGGAAACGGTCTGTTTCAACCATCATCGAGCACGCTTCTCACATCGTTAGCACGCCGAGATGATTACGAATTGGGTGCAGTTATGGGTTCACAAGAATCACTTTCATCCTTTGCTCGAATCTTAGGTCCTCTGACTGGGGGATATGTATGGACGGTAACGGTGAACCGTACTGGATTCTTCGATTACCACACTGCATTCCACATCTGTGGCGTATTGATGCTCCTCGCTTTTCTTCTCTCCTTCAAAGTTGAATTTTCTCAGGCTGAGGAGACGTCACAATAAATTCAAACGTAATGTCGAAGAGAGCACCGTATGGACGGACAGGAGTCTATGTTTGACAACGAGACGTTCCACAAGCGTCTCGGCAATCTTGCATTCGCAGCAATCCTTCTGACCTTGCTCACGGTTTGGATGATTGAACTAAAGGGAATTTTCCAACCGTTTTTCATTGCCTTAGGGATTTATTTTGTCCTCAAACCTGGTTCTGATTATTTGTCCAAGAATGGGTTTCCCGTTGGGCTCTCCTATCTTACAATGCTTCTTTCAGCGTTTTTGATTATCGTTGCAGCTGGCTATCTTGCCTTCGACCAAGTCAGTGATCTTGCTGATGATGAAGATCGAATCAAGCAGTACAATCAGAAGTTGGATAAGCGTTGGGATCAACTGAAAGGTACGCCTGTTGTCGGTTCCTCTATCACTGAATCCTTGAATTCAACCAATGGAACTTTCACAGAAGATTTGGCAGAGATGGGTCTTCTTTCCAATGATTCAGGCATTGCAGATCTCGTAGGAGGGGTCGTCTCAAGCGTTGGAAGCATGCTGGGGATGGGTCTAACTGTGACCTTTTTCCTGATTTTCATTATCTTTGAAGCGAACTTCTTGCCTGGACGAATCGAACGTGCTTGGCCTGGTGGCGTTTCCGGTCGTGTCCAAGACATGCAGATACAGATTCAGGAGAGTATCAATACATACGTCATCGTCAAAACTGGTGTTGGTTTCGGTACGGCTGGAATTACCGGTATCATTCTATTTTTGTTTGGAATCGATCTTTGGTTCACATGGGCTTTGTTGACCTTCATTCTGAATTACGTCCCTTACATTGGTTCCCTGATTGCAACCATCCCTCCACTCATTCTTGGATTTGTGACGCTTGTACCGCTCGCATGGTTTGTATTGCTGATTTTGCTGGTTTCCAACCAGCAGCTCTGGGGAAGCATCATTGAGACAAAATGGGCTGGGCGTGCACTGGACATCTCTCCGGTCTTGTTGCTTCTGACGACTGCATATTCCTACTGGGTTTGGGGTATTCTCGGCATGGTATTGGTTGTTCCATTCACGGTCATTTTCAAGATTGTACTCGAAAACATCGAACCAACTCGCCCGATTGCAATCCTCCTTGCAGAACGAGCACCATCCATAGATGAGGCTTGGAAAGAGGCCATGAAAGATGGTCGAATCTCGAGTCATGAAAGCCGTTCGTTAGAAGAACTTCAACGCATTTTGGGACTAAGCGACCGCCAGATGAGCAAGGTTGCAGCAAAACACGCCATTGAGCGTTCCCTCAAGCGAAACCGAATTACAGCAGAACAATATTCATTCATCCAAGATGCCGCTTCCTTGTATGACAACGATGCTTATGTCCTTCAACTCAACAACATTGATGTGGAATCAGGACGATTGAAGAAATCCAACAGGATGGTTTTGCAATCCATCTATGATTTGCTGGAAGAAGAGTAATCACAGAATATCTGTGAGAATTTTCTCAAGTTCAGTGTTGATCATGAGGATGAGCGTTCCGAATTCAGGTGGAATGTTTGGATCTTCGTACAACTCTTCAAGCTTGGATTGAGACATGGCAATTCGAACATCGAGTTTCTTGCTCTTGTTGAGCAACCAGTTGTCACAGGTTTCTTTTGCTTGCTTGCGAATGTTCCGTGGAACCTTTGGGTCATCGATTTGGTTGATGACGGTTGCAACTTGTTGTAGTCGTGTCTCAACGTCCATCTCATCAGCCCCTGGAAAGCCCAATACTTCCTTCTTGTCGTGGGCCGTCTTTAAGGTCATTGGCGACGTGGACACATCAATGGATGTCGATTCCGATACCATTCTTGGGTGGGCACGGATGGGTGTCCTCATCATCTGTATGGGATGGGCTGCATGGTTCGACCACAAGGAACGTCGTGTTTCGAACGAACATTGGATGGTCTGGACAAAACCGATTGTCTTCATCTGGACTCTTGATTTATTGATGCAAGCCCCCCATTGGTCGGTTTGGCTCACCGCCTCTGCACTTCTCGCATATGCCAGTGGTTCTGTTCTCGGCAGGCCTACACTGAAGGATGCTCGACAAGGAAATCGAATGGATCAATTTGTTCTTTTGTGGTATCTTCTTTCTGTGGTTGGATTGATTGCTGGAGCATTACGGTTCATGGAGGTCTCTCCCCTTGATGTTCTCATTGGTGAAGCATCAACGGAGGCAACCTTGTGGTGGTCGTACATTGGAGCGATGTTTACACTGATTGTCATCGACATCGCTTGGAGATTCAGATTCATTCATGGTGGAGCAGACGCAAAGGCGCTGATGTGGGTTACTTTGCTCTTCCCTTCATGGGCAGAAGTACCGGTTTATTCAGATACTGCCATGGCCGAGATCGTATTGCATCTCCCTCCATCACTGAGCCTTTTGATTTGGGGCGGATTTTTGTTCGTGCTCATCCCATTCGTTTTGTTGTTGAGAAACATTGCAACAGGTTCTGTAAGGAACGTATCGGATATTCTCATGGCATGGATGTCTCTTTCAGTACCGTTAGCATCTGTCCGTGAGAGGCATGTTTGGATTCTTTCCGATACGATGGATATGCCGAGTGGTGAGACAGTACTGATTCACAAAAAGCGAGCACCACGAAGAACTCCAACGGATGAGGAGATGAGCGAGCACATCAAGCGTCTCGAAGAAATGGGAACTGAACGAATTTGGGTCAGTCTGAAACTACCCCTTCTGTTGTTCTTGTTCCCAGCAATCATACCATTTTGGTTGATTGGGGATCCAATGGCAGCCATTCTGCCTTTGCTATTACCGTGAGGATCAGTTGCCCTTACGCTCGATGTTCTTCCATCGTAGGCCCTTGTAGCCACACTTTCTGCAGCGTGCGGCACGTGCAGCGTTTCGAGCGTTACACTTCATGCAAATCTTGCGCACAAGCATACGAGCCTCTGCTTCAGGAAATCGTGCCATGCATTGGCGACCAACTTCCTCTATTTAACCGCAACCACCATAACCGAGACAACCGGATGGCATGATTCAAACACTTGACGGCATACCGGGATTCATGCGCATCGTGCGTCTTCCAGGAATTCATCACGATGCGAATGCGGTCTTGTTGATGGATTCAAAGGAAGCCATTCTCATTGATTCTGGGACCGCTTGGTATCAACTGCTCCAACAAGAACGCATTGTCGGGCAGCTTGGTGATGAATTGCAATTAATAGAAATCGTACTCACATCTCGACGCTACCCTTTCAGTGGAGGTAGTGCGTCGATTTCAGAGCGATTTGGGAATATTCCAATCAAAGCCCACGCATCAGCGATATCTTCACTTGCAACGGGTGATTTTTTCACAACATGGGCCAACAGATTTGACTCGGATATGCCTGTTGTGAATGCAATGGAATTGGAGATTCACCGAGAATCAATGCTCGACGGTCAAACCATCGAATTCATCGAAGCACCAGGTCCGAGCAGTTGCAATCTCATGGTCTACATTCCATCCGCAAAGACGGTCATTGCAGGTGCATTGCTTCCAAGGGCAGACCGGCCAATGCGCTGGGATGTACCAACGGGCAATCTCATCGATGGAAAAGAGAGTCTTGAGGTTTTGAAATCACTCGGCGCAGAGAAACTGATTCCAATGCATGGGCCGAGTATCAAAGGACATGATCACATTTCTGAAACGATACAACGGCACATAACAATGCTCGAGAGTATTATTCAAGATCAAGGCGTCCTACCACGCTCATGGCCCAAACCTGCTCATACTTCGCTGTGGCATGAACCAGTGCCTTCTTGGCCAAGAGTTGAGCAAGAAACCAATCAGGCCGATGGTAACAATCTGAGTTGAGCCTCTGCCTCACGACGTTGAGCCTCATTCGCCTTCTTCTCCCGCATTCTACGTAGCATGAGATTGTCTCCAAACGATGTTGAGGCATCTTTCCGATTGGCAAGGGTTCCATCATGGTTGTAGACGCACTGTTCCCAACCGGATTGGATACGGATGATACCACGTTCACTTCGTATGGACGATACAGAACGATTTGTCTCGAACAGGAGTGTGGCTTTACATCCTGCATCTACAGTGAAGATGCGTCCTTCTGCATCGGCTATGAGAAGTTGAGATTGTTCGTTCATGCACATGGATCGCAATGGTGTATGACTGATGGTTGAAGTAGATACGAGCGTGAACTCAGGGAGCTGTACAATATGGAGTTGACCGAGTTTGTCCCCAACATAAAGTTTGGAGAGAGCGACGTCGTCTTCCTTGACGCCAAGAATGGCGGTGGCCGTTGTTCTCAAATTGAGCGTTCTTCGGGCCGCAGACGTTTCCCAAATCAGCAATCCATCGCTCATGGCAAGGCATGTGCCTTGGGTTGTTACGAGGCTTCGTATCGTCGTTCGGTTGTTACGCATACCTTGTTGCTGAGTGCAGTCGGTATACCTGATTTCGCTTGAGTCGAAACTGAAAGTGAAAGTGAAATCAATACATATCATCATTCTTGTTTTCTTTCTTCCAAGAACGATAGCAGGATTTGCATACACGGACCCGACCCTTGGTCGAGACAAAATTACCTGAGCCCCACATCTCTGTTGCATCATCGAAGGAGAGCGATCGGCCGCCGAGTTTCTTGTCCGCAAATCGTTCACAGGACTTTACTGCGCAAGGTACTTCACCTGAATTTGATTTCTTCTTTTGATTTCCATCATCAGAGGATTTGGTCTTGTTTTTACGGGCCTTGGCTTTGAATCCCATAAATCTCCCAACCTGAATCGCTTCAAGAAACTTAGGGTCTCATTGCTGGGAGGCTTCGCCAAGTTTGACCAAGAGACCTTCAATCAATCGAAGAAGACCACGCAGAGTTACTTCAGAGACATTCGCAATGGAACAAATCTCTGATTGAGTACGAGGAGAACCAGACTCATTGCATGCCTTGTAAATCAGAGCAGCAGCAACTCCCATCGGTTTCTTCCCTTGCCAGACATCCTCGTGGGGTTTGATCACGGACCACAAGTGTTGTACTTGGCTTCGCATGGATGGAGCAAGTTCAAGCTTTGACATGAATGGGTCGATGTATTGGTCAGGTGAACTGATTGAATGCATGTTGAGCATGCGTGAGACTTGGCGGATTAGTCGGGACAATTCCTTTTCCTCAATAGAAAACTGTTCAGCAATATCTGGAATTTGTCGTGGAACGTTCTCCTCACGAGCAACGAGATATGTGCATGCGGCTGCAACACCTGCAATCGAACGACCTGTGACGTATCCTTTGTCCGAGAGACGACGGTATAATCGTGCGACCTCTTCCTGCATGGCAACTGGCAATTGTGAACGATCTCGAATAAATTGATTCGCCTTGACGAGATTGCGTTCTCGGCTCTTGCGTGTCTTTGAGCGCTCATCGATGATTCGACGACGTCGCCACTCTCGACGACTCTGGCTGGAAATTCCGTGTCGACTTGCTGCGCCAGTATTTAGATCGCGCACGTCGATTGTTGTGTTGAGTCCGCGGTCAGCGAGCGTATAGGTCATCGGTGCTCCGACACGGGAGCGATCTTCACCACGGTCTCGCTTGGTCCACTCAGCACCTGGATCTGGAACATTCTCCTCGACGACGAGACCACAGCTGTTGCAAGTTACCTCGCCGCGTGTTGTATCAAGGCTCCAATCGACCGCAGCGCATTCCTCGCATGGCCTGGTGTGCCCCTCAAGAATTCGTCGTTCGCTCGAGACGTTTGTCTCCTTTTGTGACCGTTCGCTTCCGCTATCAAAACTTGCACTCATCTTCTCAACTCCGGGTATAGTAATTGTATTCCAGTATATTTAAACTTTTGTGTTTATTGCATCAGGTTTGCTGCTGAGCAGGACTCCGTTTGTTACGAAAGAACCAGAAATTCCTACCAACACTAAGAAGATTGAACGACAGTATATGAACGTATGTTCAATTGACCCAATCGACCCCCAAGCAAACGACGAAGTCAAAGCGTATAGTTCAAGGACATTCGTTCACTGGTTTCGGTTGAACAACATGCCAGCAACAGTCATTCTAGGAGCGCAGTGGGGTGACGAGGGTAAAGGAAAACTTGTCGACCGTTTGGCTGAACAAGCGACATGGGTTGCTCGTTTCCAGGGCGGAAACAATGCAGGCCATACAGTCGTCATCGGTGATCGAGTTCTCAAATTCCACCTTCTCCCATCGGGAATCACTCGACTAGAATGCTCCCTTGTCCTTGGGGACGGCATGGTCATTGACCCGTGGGTCCTCAACACCGAAGTCGAGAACTGGATCAATACAGGAGGGGATGACCCAAGAGGGAACCGATTGTTTGTCTCAGAACGAGCCCACATCATTCTTCCATACCACCGAGCGATGGACAGTCTCGACAAAACAATCGGAACCACTGGTCGTGGAATTGGTCCGACCTATTCGGATAAGATCAATCGAATCGGTCTGCGCTTTGGCGATATTGCCGAAGTCGTCCAAGACGGTTCATGGGCAGAAACAACCGCCCACCGCATGAACAAGTCGCTCGAAGCAGCAGGTTCCGAAGTACGCATTGATGCATCAACGCTTGCGAGTGAAGTGAAATGGATTCATTCCATCTATGCAACGAGCATTGCGAACACTGGACTGATGCTGGATAATGCACTCAAACTCGATGAGCATGTGATTCTTGAAGGTGCCCAAGGATGCCTTTTGGATATTGATCAAGGTACATTCCCATTCGTCACATCTTCGGTAACTTCTCGTGGTAATGCTACCCACGGGGCAGGTATTCATCCTGGCCACGTCGATGATGTCATTGGCATCACAAAAGCCTACATCACGCGAGTTGGTAACGGCGCGATGCCTACGGAATTGGAAGACGATGTCGGGCATCATCTCGGTACAGTTGGTCATGAATTTGGAACCACTACAGGCCGTAAGCGACGCTGTGGATGGTTTGATGCAGTCGTCATGCGTCATGCACACAGAATCAATGGGTTCACATCCCTAGCACTGACGAAGCTCGACGTTCTTGGCGGTCTTGATGAAATCAAAATCTGTGTAGCATACGAACTCGATGGTGCTGAAATCACGGAGATGCCTAGTAGTGCATCCGCACTTGCTCGCTGCAAGCCAATCTATGTGACTGTTCCCGGATTTGAATCGAAGACCCTTGCAGAATGGCTCGTTCTTGCAAAGCATGCGAACGATAACGGGCTTGGAATTTCGACAATGCCACAAGCGGCACAAGACTATGTTCGACAACTCGAATCCATCCTTGGTATTCCATGTTCGAGCGTTGGTGTTGGACCCGATCGTGATGCAACCATCGATTGCGTCTGAGCATTCACAATGAAACACTCAAAAGGAAGTGTCAACACGGACGGCTGTAAGGGGCGCTTAGCTCAGTTGGAAGAGCGTCTGGTTTGCAACCAGAAGGCCGGGGGTT
>JAYOBT010000006.1:0-78902 GCA_038105035.1 Candidatus Poseidoniales archaeon
TGCTGCTGTCAATGGACAAGCCGGTTGGAAGGGAAGGTGAGATGCTGCAGGTTGCACCGGTGACGTCGGTCATGCCGCCGCCTGAGCCGCTGCCCGAGCCGCTTCCCATAACTCGAGAGGTATCGAACGAATACGATGTGGATACAGCCGTAGGAGATGAGCGATCTGTGGTTGTGCCATCACCGAGTTGTCCATCCGAATTGTGACCCCAGCACGTGATGTCGCCGTTGTCAAGGAGGGCGCAGGCGTGATGGAGGCCTGTCGTCACAAGCACGGCCGTTCGTCCTGTGCCCAAGGAGTCTGTGAGGACTGGCGTGTTACGGTTGGTGGTTGTGCCATCACCGAGTTGTCCGTTTGAATTCCCCCCCCAACAAGACACATTGCCGTCGTCAAGGAGGGCGCAGGCGTGAAAGAGGCCTGCACCAGAGTCGGAAATGGCCACAGGCGTTCGACCTGTTGGGAACGTAATGGCTGATGAAGGTGGAGAGTTCTTGTTGGTGTTTGTGCCATCTCCCAACTGGCCTTTGTTATTATAACCCCAACATTTGACATCATCGTTGTCAAGAAGGGCGCAAACAGAAAATTCACCAACGCCGATATCGACAGCAGTCCGTCCTGTGCCCAAGGAGTCTGTGAGGACTGGCGTGTTACGGTTGGTGGTTGTGCCATCACCGAGTTGTCCGTTTGAATTCCCCCCCCAACAAGACACATTGCCGTCGTCAAGGAGGGCGCAGGCGTGAAAGAGGCCTGCACCAGAGTCGGAAATGGCCACAGGCGTTCGACCTGTTGGGAACGTAATGGCTGATGAAGGTGGAGAGTTCTTGTTGGTGTTTGTGCCATCTCCCAACTGGCCTTTGTTATTATAACCCCAACATTTGACATCATCGTTGTCAAGAAGGGCGCAAACAGAAAATTCACCAACGCCGATATCGACAGCAGTCCGTCCTGTGCCCAAGGAGTCTGTGAGGACTGGCGTGTTACGGTTGGTGGTTGTGCCATCACCGAGTTGCCCGTGGTTATTCCTGCCCCAACATTTGATGCTCCCGTCGTCAAGAAGGGCGCAGGTGTGTCTATCTCCTGAACCGACGTCAATGACGTTTTCACCGGCATTCAGTGACACAGCGGTTGGAGATGTTCTGTCGGTGGTCGTGCCGTCGCCAAGTTCTCCGAATTCGTTTCTTCCCCAACACGTTAAGGACTCGTCGTCCATGATAGCGCAGGCTTGTTCATCACCGGCGACCAAAGCAACAGGTGTAAGCCCTGTTGGGAACGTAATTCCTGAAGTTGGTGGAGAAGTGCGTCGGGTGGTAGTTCCAGCACCAAGTTGGCCATAGGTATTGTCTCCCCAACATTTGATCTCATCGTTGTCCAACATCACACAGGTGAAGTAATCTCCAGTCGCCAATTGAACGGCCGTTCGTCCTGCACCAAGTGAGTTCGTGATGGTTGGGGTGGAACGGTCGGTGGTCGTGCCATCACCGAGTTGGCCATCGGAATTGTCTCCCCAACACGCCACGCTGCCATCATCCACGATGGCGCATGTGTGATAACGTCCGCCAGCAATGTTCTGTGCCGCGAGAGAGCTGGTGACTGAGCCGCCGCCACCTGAACCATTCACCGCACTGTCATTGTACTGGAAGGTGATGTTCGTCATTGGAACATCGAGGTACAGATCCGCACCTTCGACACTCGGTGTGAGTTCGAGGTAGGAACTTGAGAGCCATACCGACGTCTGATAGGTCACACCGCTGATGACCGCAGTGACCGTGTAGGTCGTGTTGCTCGTCTCAGCCGTTGGTGTGCCGCTGATGGTGCACGTGCTGCTGTCAATGGACAAGCCGGTTGGAAGGGAAGGTGAGATGCTGCAGGATGCACCAGTGATGTCAGTCCATGTAACCGGGGCGCTCTTGTACCAGGCAATGGTATCGGTACCAAACTCTGCTGAAGCGACATCAAGGTCACTGTCACCGTCCATGTCGGCGACATGTACTGAAGCGGAGCCGCTTGAGGAGGAGATGTTCGTGCCTTGCGTCCATGAAGGGTCGGAGGCTCCGTCGTTCTCGTAGTAATGAATGGCACCCCAGAATGGCGCTACAATGTCGAGGTCACCGTCATTATCCATGTCTGTGACGTGTATCGAATAATAGGTCATCGTCGAGATTGTGGCCACCGTCCATGAAGGGTCAGATGCCCCGTCGTTTTCGTACCACACCGTGGTTCCATTCTGTGTTGAGACAAGATCGAGGTCGCTGTCACCGTCCATGTCGGCGGCGACAATGTGGCCAATATAAACAGCGTTAACATCTCCACCGTTAATATTGGTGTCGATGTCGGATGCCGTCCACGAAGGGTCGGCGGCACCGTCGTTCTCGTACCATGCAATGGTGTCGTCGAGATTGGATTGGGAAACGATGTCGAGGTCGCCGTCACCGTCCATGTCGGCAACATAGACCCGCCAAGCACCGTCAGCATTGGTGTCGATGTCGGATGCCGTCCACGAAGGGTCGGCGGAACCGTCGTTCTCATACCATGCGATGGTGTCGTCATTGTACGATGCCGAGACGATGTCGAGATCGCCGTCATCGTCCATGTCGGCAACATGCACCTGCATGGCACCGTCAGCAGATGTAGCAACAACGTTCTTTGACCACGATGGGTTCGCAGCACCGTCGTTCTCATACCATGCGATGGTGTCGTCAAGGTACGATGCTGAAACGATGTCGAGGTCGCCGTCATCGTCCATGTCGGCAACGAACACGGAACGAGCATAGTCGGCATTGGTGTCGATGTCGGATGCCGTCCACGAAGGCTCGGTGGCACCGTCGTTCTCGTACCATGCGATGGTGTCGTCAAACACTGAGGCTGAGACGATGTCAAGGTCGCCGTCACCGTCCATGTCGGCTACAAACAACGACTCGGCACCATCAGCATTGGTGTCGATGTCGGATTCGAGCCACGTAAGTCCTGTTTCGTTTATCGCACTAGCATTGTACTGGAAGGTGATGTTCGTCATTGGAACATCGATGGAAAGGTCTGCACCTTCGACACTTGCTGTCAAGTTTTGAACGCCTACACCAGGACTGTATCGTGTCCCTACACCCCCGCTGATTGGATCATACGCGCCTTCGATTTCTCCCTTGCTCATGTTCCAAGCATCGTTTACGCGGATGGCATAGGGCGACCAAATCATCGTCGCATCATTGCTGGTTGATGTACCATTGTTCACACGAGCGCACGTTGTTGAAGTGGATTGAGCACATCTGTAGGGGAACAACAGTTGGTCACCCAAAGCGAATCCTTGATTGTAAACCATGTGACTTTGTGGGCCTGGGGCATTGCCAAGATTCCACGAAACTTGCGTTGATTTGTTTGAAAAGTCGTAGGCAATCATTGAGTCCCAACCATACAGTGACCCGGTCCGATTCATCTTAGCGGTTCCAAAAATCGTATTTCCGTAGACCTCAATTAAGACAAATTCTCCACAATCTGAACCATATGTGCCGTAACACAGAGCTTCTTCCTGCCACACTGAGCCGTTCGCTGGATTGTGGAAATACGTTGCTTCATTACTGCCTGATATCGTTTTAAACACGATATCTCCGTTCGCTAATTCTCCATGTTTATTGTTCATCGTGAGGGCCGAATCGGTGAAGAATGTTGCTTGCCAAATCGTGTCGTTCGTCGACTCGTACCAGTAAAGGTTCGTTGGAAGAGCCGAACTGGTTGAATAGTTGTATCCGTAACCAGTGAACAAGACGCTCGTCCCAGACCGCATCATGTTGTTCATGATGAATCCTGTGTTCGCGTCTGCCATCACATCTTGGACCACCCATGCAGTATCGTTCGTAGAATCGAACACCCACGGATTACTTTTACACGAAAAGCATGTAGTTGCATCGAACAATAACTTGGTACCTACGAGAGCAAAGTCAGACCCAGACAGCGCCTCATTGAGGGTTGACCCGTTCAAACCGTTTACGGGGTACATCGATTCGTTTTCTATGTTGAAAACATAGTAAGAGTTTGCCCACGATGCGTCACAAGATAGCAATAGTTTTGTTTCACTAAACACTACGAGGTTGTAAATTTGATCGCTGCAATTCGATGGAAGTATGGAATCGTAGGTCCAATGCGACTGATTATCGAAGTTGAATACACCTAGTTTATACTCGCCCGGTTGGGTGTCGTGATACTCCGCCATGTATACGCTATTTCCAACCATCACGACCCTGGCCGAGAAGGAGGAGTATGTAGGATACGTCAGCATGGGCGACTGAAAGACCCTGTAGGCCGTATCGTTTGCAAGATTATATGCATAAATCGAATCCCCTCGGTAGTGACCTGAATGTTCATCAAATGTGAACAAGGTAATGTCACCAATCATTCCAAGGAATTCGAACGTGTTGGTTCCACTGGTGCATGCATTCCCACTTGGTGTGGCAAATGTTGGCGTCCAAGAGGTTTCATTGTAGCGATTGTAAGCACCCAAACAACCATTCGAGCCTCCTGAGTGCTGGAACAGAATGACCTCATCACTCACAGCAATGATATCTTGAGCTCTAATGCTGCTCGTCGACATCGGACCCTGCGGCGCCCATTGCGTATTGTTCCCATACATCACCGACGTTCCAGCGGAGGATAGTGCAACTTCGTTGTTTGAATCGAGTGCTTCTTCACCACTGATCCAAGGATTGAGATTTTCGAGATACCCGACTTGCGTCATGAGTATCATCAGTGTTACCAACAACAAGGATTTCTTCGTGTTTGCATAGCGTCCGCTGGCCATGCATTGAAGATTAACTCATCTATGTTATTGATTTATCCTATAGGAATAGGGTCGAAATGGAGTTTGAACGGGGGTGAATTTTATCCCGATGAATCTATTGTTTGTTGACGGCGCATTCGTTTCTTCTCTTGGACCGATTCAAACATGGCCATGGCCATGCCCAAATCGTGTTGCTGCTTGCGTTCGCGTAGATCCAATTCCTTGCTTCGTAGGATGTCAAGAACTTCGGCTTTGGACATGGCCTTGTTACGAGCAAGTTCAGCTTCATGGGCTTGGCTGCGATGCTTGTTGGCCCACTCTGCTTCTGCAATGGAGCCTTCCGCCTTGATTTGAGCGATACGTGGTTCGGCCTTGGCTCGTTCAGTGGCTGCTTTTCCAGCCATTTGTGAACGAGCCGTATAATCGGCTCGACGTTGTTGCGTAGCGAGTTGTGCATCGAAATGAATCTGTTCTCGTTCGGCTTGAATGGATGCATGTTCGGCCATGTTGTTGACATGTTCACGTTCAGCTTCAAGTCGAACCTTGTCCGATTGTTTCCAGGTGATGAAGGTATGATCGATGCTCATACCAAACGATTCCACCGTACGTCGAAGGGCGAGGGATAGACCGATGTTGGCATCTTCGTTGGCTGCCTCTTGAACGAGATCATCGTTGGAATACTTCTGAATGGTTCGAGCCATGTAGGCTTGGGCTTCTGCAAGGAGCATGTTCTCAAGGTCTTGAACACGAATCTCCATCATCCCATTGGCTGGAAGTTGGATGATACGTGCGATCTGTTCGCGTGTTGCAAAAAGACGTACGGTGGCTTGACCGCGAAGTGTTTGATGATCGCTCGATTTGGATGCAAACGGGAGATTGACCGTGTACGGTCCAAGGAAGGCGAACAGGTAGGAACGTCGTCGCTTTCCTCCAAACATGCGTCGTAGCATCGAGGTGGTTGGATTGGCTCGCATCACTTGTTGGGTCACAATTCCAGCGATGCGTCCGTTTTCGAGGACGACGCACACTTCGTTGGGACGAAGTAAGATCGGTGTGTTTCTTGGTAGTTCTTTATCATGGACAAATCGAGCGATTTGGTCCGGGTCGGTTCTCCATCGGTATGTGTTTCGTGTCATTGTTTCACCTCAGTTTCGTAGATCGTCAAGCAGACGATTGCGTTCAGCAAAGTGACGGCGTGCTTTGTCAAGCACACCATCGATGATGTCAAGGTCGATGTTTCTGGTTTCAACATAGGCAGCCATGGTAGCGTTCAGATGCTGAGAAGCGTGTTCGAGCATGGCGATGGTTTCTCGATCATGTTCGATGAGCTTCTTGTGGATTTTTCGCGTCATTCGACGTATGCCGTCGTGTTTTGGTCGGTTTTCACCAGCGATAGCAAACTGGGCATCTTCTGCGAAGGCTTTCAAATTATGCAGAATGAATTGAATTCTATTCATTCCGTATTTCTCACCGTTTGCGTAGGCTCGCACCATCCATCGCTCAACTTGTCGATGCACTTGGTGAATACGTCGTCGAACGTCTTCTCGTACTGCACGATCGGTTCGACGTACGCGTGTTTGCTCATATCCTTCATAGGCAGAAATTAACACCTTCATTCCGTTAACTGCTGCAGGAATGGCGAGAGATGCTGGTTCCATATAGGAGAATATCTCTCTGGTCCGTCTTAATGCTATTGGGACTATTTCTTGAAACCGCGCTTCTTGAAACCACTTCTCTGACTACCTTGTGTGCGTTGTCCTGCCTTGCGTTGTGAACGTGCTCGTCGGTCTCCTGTTCGAGGTCCTGCGGCTTGTTGTTCCTTTTCTGCAGCCTTGCGATCTTTCTGCATTTGACGCCATTGGCCGCCAATGAGTTGGAGAACTTCTTCCTTGGAATTGGCACCAATGGATTGCTTGGCGCCTGAACTGCTAACCCACAGTCGACCTTCTTTGCCGTACGGTCGCTGTGGATGTGATGTGCCTTCCTCACGCTTGATTTTCTTGAGGCCGACTTTACGAGCTGCAAGATACAAGCCCTCGAGGTCGGGCTTGAGAACGGATGAGTCGCGGGGGACGCGACGTCCACCACGTCGAGACGTCTTTGCATCGAAGTAACCAGGCCAAACGCAGATACGGTCTGGATTGTGTTCCATCGTCTCGCCTCAGATTTGCCTCAAGGTCGAGAGGTATCAACCCAACGATGGTGATGTTCACTCAAGGAGAACGCCGTTGATGACGCCGTCCTTGCCAGGTCGGGACGTGATCTTGACGTTGCCTTCACTGGTTTCGATAACTGCACCCTTGACGAGGATGTTTCGTCGGACGTAGTTCGGATCGGATTCGTTCTGAATCACGTTGATGATGTCAGCATTGACGGTCTTACCGGTCTTTGGATTGTTGACCGAGACCTTGTTGGCAGCCATAACACGAACCATGGTGTTGCCGCCAGCCTTGCGGTAGATCTTGCGTCGAGCCTCACCGACGAGAGCGAATTGCTTCTCGGTTGAGATTTCAGTCGAGCGCTTACCTCGTGCTTGTACACGTCGTCCGCCGCTTGCTTTTTTCTTGGAAATTCCATGCCATTGTGCCATGTGTCTCTCTCCTTGCATCGCCACCGACTTGCAGGGCGTATATCAAGGCAACCCCTAGGAGCAACGACCCGAATAGGTGGAAAGAAGTTCACCATCGTGGGCGATCAGACGTGCTTCAATCACATCACCAGGCTTCAATTGGGCAACCCCTTGAGGCGTTCCCGTGTAGAGCAAATCGCCGTTGGAAACGGGTGCCCACGCCATCAACGATGCAACTTGTTCAGCAGGCGTGATGCTCATCTCTGAGAGCGATGCTTGCTGCCAGCGTTCACCGTTGACATCGCATTCGATGCGAAGTGCCGTGGCTTCGTTGGTCAGCGCTTCGAGTCCGTGCCGCCACGGATAGAAGGTGCCGAGAACAGCCGCTTGTCGGAACGTCTTGCCTTTGGCCCATGGTAAGCCATCGGCTCGTAGAAGCGATTGTGCTGCTCGGTCGGTCAGATCGAGGCCAATGGCGACCGCATCAATGTCGCCGTGTTGCGTCAATCGGACAACGCATTCGGTTTCGAGGTGGACTTCTCCTGGATGTTTGGAGACGTGAAGGACATCCGATTCGGTCTTGCAACCGTCCGGTTTAACGAAGAAAATGGGTTCGGGCGGTTGCTCGTTTCCAAGTTCCTTGGCATGGGCTGCAAAGGTTCGAATGGTGCACCATACGGCCATGAATTGCCCATTGGACGCCAGTTCTTGAACCGAAGGGTGAAACATGGTCGACGTTTGGACGAGGTATGGCGAAAGAATTCCAAGTCAAGAAACGGCGACCTGTGCGACGAAAGCACATCGCTCCATTGTTGAAGGAACTCGAAGAGGGGCTGAACATTGACCTAGCTGTGGATGGTGCATTTTTGGAAATGGCCAACTATGGACCGTGGCAACTGGTGTTTGTTGACAAAGTGGCCAAGACGATTGAAGTCAACGATGATGATGGTCGCCGTTGGGCGTTTTTGACGCTTCGTGGCTTCTTGGAACATCCTGATTCGAAGCGCTGGGTTGCCGTCGATCACGGTGCGATTCCATTCCTGATGAACGGTGCTGACTGCATGGTCGCTGGTGTTCACGGTGCAGATGAGGACATCGAAGTGGGTGATCTTGTGTGGATTCGCGACAAGGAACACGGTCGACCGCTCGCACTTGGATGGGCCACCATGGCTGGAAGCGAGATGGTGGAAGCGTCCAAAGGCAAGGGCATCAAAACCATCCATTGGGTTGGCGATGAATTGTGGGACATGGAAGCATAACTCAAATAGATGAGTTGAACCTAATTTTATCCATGCGAACCGTCATTGCCCTGACACTCATCGCTCTTCTCGCTGTTTCAACCACATCCTATGCTGCGAAAACAGCCGGCCAAGACAACGGTCCTGAAGCAGAAGACACACCGTTTGAATCCTATACTGCGACCTCACCATCCGTTAGTGGTGAAACGTGGACACTCGTTGTGGTCATGGATGAAGCCCACATGAGCAACAACACAACCTTCGAGATCTCTTCGCAGATCTGTCTCAACGATGGTGTCTGTGACCCGCCAGTGGTTCAAGAGTTGACCATTGATGGTGCAACACACACCACGTCCTTGACACCTCCAACCGACCACTCCTACGTCAACTGGCGAGTCAAGGCCATGTACGAAGACGATACCAAGGATTACTTCCCATATGGCTCATGGTACACCATTTGGTCGAGTTGCTACTACGATGATGGCAGCTACTACGGCCCAGATGCTGAAGGCGATGGATGTGGTGAAGAGAGCGAAGATTCACCAGGCTTCACACTAATTCCTGTCCTCGCAGCCGTTGGCTTGGCCATCGCCGTTGCACGACGTGATTAAGCACAGTGTTCGACAAGTCGTTCGAGGAAACGACGGTGCTCACCGCCCCACATCTGAAGGATGACGGACAGTTTTGATTTGTCTGCATGAAGCATACCTTGGAAGAAACCAACACGGTCCAAATCGCTGTGGACCAATGGAAGATGCTCGTGCTCAATTTCGATGAGAAGGCCATCTTCGTGTTTGGAGATGTGGATTGAAGGATGTGTGATGGTATCCTCAACCACTTCAAACTCGACTCTCCTCGAGGAAAGGAATGCTTCAACGCCAGAAAACAGGGCTTCGACATCGATGCCCATTCCGTCCATGTCAGCACCATAGGAAGCAAGGAACGGTAGGTCCGTTTCGTTCTGTTCCATCAGATGATCCAGCCCACGAGCCATCTCATCTTCGTCCATGGAATCACGCAACCTGAGAGAGTTTGGTCCAACCGACCACGCGTCCATCGGTTGCATCGACGGCCACAGCAAACGTATGCGTGTAGATGCCTTCGTCCCATGTTCGTGAGAGGTCGAGCGTCGTTGCTCCAACGGTCGTACTGGTCAATTGGCCGAGCAAGTCGTTGGCGCCATCACCAGGGACGGCAACAAGGAAGCCGACGCGTGCATCGGCATGATAGGCACCACTCGTATCGAAGATGGCCTCAGAACCTGTCAATTGCGGGTATCGCTGCGTATCCGACAAGCGTTCTTCCAAGGCCGAGATGTTGGCCACGGGTGGGATCGATTCGCGATTGTGTGAAGCCAGTTCTTCGAACGAACCTTTGTCAAGATAGGTACAGTTGTCGCTTGTAGGCTCTCCAGTCAATTCGAACAAGACCCATCCGGATGTGTCGTCACGGTACACCCAAGACACGTTCCATTGTGTGGAAGCACCCGTTCGTTGATCGAGTCCACGCCAAATGTAGCCTCCATCGTCGAGTGCGGCTTTAGCGCCACTGGCTGAACCGCCGATGTAATCGAAACATTGCATGGCCTTCTCAAGCGTGTGTTCACGCATGCTGGAAGCATCGGGCGGATGGAGCTTGTCTTGACCACCCCAGTCTTCCTGAACGTCTTCGTCAAGAGCGAGAAGGTTGGCTCGTGGACGAATGTTGTAGTCCTTACCAAGATCGAGAACCTTTGACCCACGTGTCAGTTTGGTCGTCTTGAACGAATGATGCAGTTCCAATTCACCTTCTGGAAGTAGATAATCACCGAAGGCTTCCGAGAACGGAGAACACGAGGACTGCAAGGAACCATCGTTGGAAATAATCACATCTACGGTTTGTTGACTGGCCCATGGATTGTCTTCCTCTGCCCAAATCTCCATGGTGGCTGAACCGAGACAGAGGCGTTCAATATCGACGTGGGTGGCAGCAATTTTCCACGCTTTGTCATCACCAAGTGTGTCTTGACCAACAACCCGCCATCGCCAACCCAATCGCTCACCGGATGCACCTTCTTCGATGACATCCGTTGCGAACAGGTCTTGCAATTCAATCGGTTGAAGCATCAAGGAAACGCCAGGAAGAATCACATCGAGTGAACCCAACAAGCCACCAACATCGAACGTCTTGGCTGAGCCTTCGTAAGGCTTGTTGTCGATGGTTGCCGAGAAGTCGAATGCAGTTGACAGGGTCACTTGCTCCTTCAATTCGACGTGTCGCTTCGTGGTCAGGACTGCTTCACCTGGAACGTACGCACCGTCTTCTGCTTCAGGACAGCTGCCCTGATTGATGACCGAGTAGGTGTTTCGACCAATGTCGAAATCGTCGAATTCGTAGGTGTTGGCAATCTCAACGGCCAACCAATCGTTGCTGCCGTACGGGCCTTGCGAGCGTACCGCTCCTAGGAGACTTTGTGAGGACACACCAACCAAGTCCTGGCTTGTTCCTTGACTGACCGATAAGGTTCCACGTCCTTGGTAATCCATGAAGATGCGACAGTAGTCATCATCCGGTTCAAGGAAATTGAACACGAGGTCAAGGAATCCTTCGCTCGCCATGATGGCTGGACGGTCGCCAAGACCACCGGAAATGGTGTACTCCATTGTATCACCATACCGAAGCGGTTCGGCCGTAAACGGTTCCAATGAGGAATTGATGTACCACCATCCTGCTGCTCCAAGGAACAGTGAAACGATGACGACAGCGATGACTTTTGGATCTTTGATCATGTCACCAAGGGTCGCAACATCCTGTCGCTTTGTCGCAACAGGCGTGAACACTTCCTCAGGTTCCTCATCGACGACATCAGCGACCAAAACCGCTTCGAGAACATCGTCTTCCTTCTCTTCAATGACGGCTTCTTTGACCGGTTCAGGTTCGTCATCTTCCATCGAAATGGTGGTCTCATCTTCGAGTGAGAGAATGATTTCTTCCTCCACCGCCTCCTCAGCAGTTTCAGCCTCAGACAAACCGACATCCGTGCGCGACAATCCTGCCTCAAGAAGACGGTCGACCAACTCGGCTTTCTTGCCGGATGTTGGAAGGTCGTTGATGACACACAGGGCCTTGAGTTTGGCCACTGTCAGCGATGATGCTTCATCTGCCATCTGTTCACCTCGATTGATTCGATGGCTCATCCCCTATCAAGGATGGTGGTCAATGCGTCAACATTGACCTTCTTTTGTTCTGTTCAGGCTTGATACGGAACGTAGGAACCGTCCTCGGCTTGGACGTACACGGTTTGATCGTAGGTTCCATCCGGCATCTTGCGGAAGAAGTAGCCGTTTTCGGCTGGCTCAAACACTGGTTCTGTTGCTGCAACTTCAGCCGCTGGCTCTGGTTCTGCCGCCTGAGGTGGGCCACTCGGGCCTACTGCTGCGGGTGGTGGCCCACTTGGTCCAGCCGCTGCGGGTGGGGGTCCACTAGGCCCTGCAGCCGTCTCGAGGACTTCTTCTTCGGTCGTCTTCTTGCTTGGCTCGGTCAAGGCTTTGACACCTTCACCGTGGCGCTGTGCGCCAATGAATGCAAATCCTGAGAGGCCGAGGAAGAGCAATGCAAAGATGCCTGCCCAGATTTGATTGGGCCACATGCTTCCGTCGATCTCCATCGCACCAGAGAGTGTGTTTCCTCGGTCGTTGTTGTCAACGTACTCAGCAAACAGACACTGTCCACCACCATCAACATCGAATTCAAACACGAACACTTCGTCAACGATTGGCGCTTTGTCGCTGATTTGGAATTGATAATCATGCGTTGGATTCGATCGAGAATCACGCTTGATATCGAGAATATCGCTCGAGAGACAATTGTCTGAATTCAACATGTAGACGGCGATTCGGGCGTTGGGATTGGCCGGCGGATTTGTCGCAGTAATCTCGACTTCAATCGGTACATCGGTGAAGTCTTCACCGTCGATGGGGGGTCCCCAGACGAATCCGAGATCCTGTTCGTATGTGTCACCCAAAGCAGCGGCAGTGAACGGGAATGGGAACAACGCAAATCCGAACATTAAGGCGGCCAAACCAAGGTAAAGGAAGACGTTCCAACGGGAACGCTTGAGGGCTTCTTGACGCTCTTCAAGCGTCATTTCTTTCATCGCTTCTTCATGATGGTCATCAAGAGGAGGTACGGATTCTGTGGTTTCTTCCTCCGCTGGCTCGGCGGGTTGTTCCTCATCGGACATGTAGAAGGTCCAAAACGGCCGAGCATTTGAAATCCTCTCTGTTTTTCTTCTGACCATGAGCGAGTTGAGAGAACAGGATGGGCTTCGCCTAGCCGTCTTGTCTCGCGGCGCTCGTCTGTACTCGACGCGACGTCTTGTCGAAGAAGCTCGAAAACGTGGACTTGATGTCAATGTTCTCGATCCGATGAGCTTCTCTCTGTTCGTTGATGACAACGGCATTGATGTCATGCACGAAGGGCGTCCAGCGGCCTTTGATGCGGTCATTCCTCGTATTGGTCACTCCATCACGCGTCACGGTGTTGCCGTGCTTCGCCATCTTGAGCAAATGGGCATATGGACGGCCAACACAGGACAAGGCATTCTCCAGAGTCGAGACAAATTGCATGCTTCGCAACTGCTGGCTCGGAACAAAATTCCAGTTCCACGCACCGTCTACGTTCGAGATACAGCCGATATCGAACATGCCATCGAAGCGGTTGGCGGCCTTCCAGTCGTCGTTAAGGTGACCGAAGGAACCCAAGGTCAAGGCGTGTTCTTACGCCACACCCATCACGAGACACGCAACCTTGTTCAGGGATTGTTGCACACCAAGAAGGCCATTCTCATTCAGGAATACATTGCTGAATCGCACGGTACTGATATCCGTGCCTTGGTCGTTGGCGACCGAGTCGTTGCTTGCATGCGTCGACGTGCCCGTGGACGTGAATTCCGAAGCAACTTCCACCTCAATGGAACCGTTGAACCGGTTGACCTCGACCCTGTTTTTGAAGAAGTCGCCTGTCGAGCAGCACGTGTTCTCGGCCTTCGAGTTGCTGGTGTCGATTTGCTCGAATCCGAAGACGGTCCGCTCGTTCTCGAAGTCAATTCAAGCCCAGGATTGGAAGGCATCGAGAAGGCCAGTGGTGTGAACGTCGCTGGAGAGATCATCGATTTCGTCATCAACGATGCGGTCTTCACAGAGGTTGAGTTGGACAAGTTGCTGCGAACCGTTCCTGGTGAAGGTGTGTTGTCGATTCAACTGCTTCATCATCCGAATCTGATTGGTCATTCCATTGACGAAATCTTTGCCAACAGTGAGCAACCACCCGTCTATGCGCTCAGTCGAGGTGACAAAATGATGTGGAATCCAGAACCAAGTGTCCAACTTCGTTACGATGATGTCTTGATTTGTTATGGTGAACTTGAATCGCTTCGAGCAACGCTACGTAAGGCGGTTTTGATGTCCCCACCGATCGCATCAGACTCGCCTTCGAGCGAAGAGACCAACGCTTGATTCGCGTTCGGGATTTCATTCAACAGATTCATATGGAGGTGTGCTAACTGCACCTTGTCCGCAAGGACACGGGATGCACTTCCGCTTCGGCGGAATCAACGGCGATGATGCCATATGGAGAGAAAACACACACAGCCGAAGGCTCGACGACCGAGCCAGCTTCGTCTATCGGACGAAGACATTCAGCTTCCTCCACGTCTCGTTCACATCCAGAACCTTCCTTGGTTGGATTGTTACGACCAACAACTGCGTACGGAGAACAAATCCGAAAACACGCGCAAAACCTACCTCAACGGTCTTCGCGCCCTTGTAGAAACAACCCTGCCTGGAGAGAACGTCCTCTCTGAGCACGATCTTGAATCAATGGATGTGGCAACGCTTGCACAACGCCTCGAACCACTCAATGGACGCATCGACCGATGGACGCATTCGATGAGCGAATTGAGTCCATCAACCTACAATGCTCGTCTAGCGGCTGCTCGTCACATGATCAAGTGGCTCGGTCATCGATGGCCAGACCACCTCGTGCGCGCTCGAACAGGTCGTAAACTGCCACGAACACTCACTCGACGAGAATTGACTTCGGTGATTGAAGCGGCCAACACCTCTGAAAACGCCATCGCTTCTGTGGTCGTGACGGTCTTGCTCGATACGGGTATGCGCGTTTCGGAATTGTGCAACCTGAATCTGTCCGACATTGAACTCGAAGGATTGCATGCGAAAGTCATCGGTGGAAAGGGTGACAAGGATCGTATCGTTTTGTTCACGCAACGGACCAAGAACTGCATCGATGCCTATCTTCCGATTCGAAATGCACGCATTCGTGATGACGATTTGCCGTTCCTCCTCAATCAAGCTGGACGACGTTTGCAACCTCGAGGTGTGCAACGTCTCATGGATCAACTGGCTTTGGAAGCGAATCTACCGAAAGGAAAACTCACACCGCACGTCCTTCGCCACAACTTTGCGACTGGATTGCTCGAGCGTGGAGCCGATCTGGTCACCATTCAGCGACTGCTTGGTCACACCAGCATAGCCACCACACGTGTCTATCTCGACATCTCGGACCAAACCTTGCGAGAGGTCTACCATCGTGCGCAATCCATGCGTCAAACCATGGATGAGGAACAAGCACAACGCGATGAGAAACTCACCGAACAAGAAGGTGGAACCGAAACGTTCGGTATTGACATCTCACGAACGTGATCGCTTTCGCTTTTCGATAGCATCAGGACCCGCCCATTCACGATGTGGGGTCACATCTTGACCAGAATGTCCAGGAATCGGACAATGCTTTCCAGAACGACATCGAGAACAATTTTCCTTTGGAGGCAATTCAACGGTCTTTCGCAAACGACCGTACTTCCTCCTTGGCATGGACAACCATCGGTCAAGACGGTTTTACAATGTAGCGCTCAAATCGACTTACTTCTTGTTGAACCAAGGCATATCGGTTACATTTCGTGGAACCTTCAAGGTCTTGCCCTTGCGTCCATCATCGGATTTTTCCGACTTGACTTTGTGATCTCCCTTGGCTTTCTCAACGGTCTTTTCTGCAACCTTCTTGCCAGCTGCAGTGGCTTTGGAAGCAGCCTTCTTGGTGGACGAAGCGGCTTTCTTTGCGGTTGACTTCGCCTTTGCAACAGTTTTCTTGGCAGCGGATTTGGCACTCTTCTTGGCCACGGCTGCAGCCAACTTGGCTGCACTTGCCTTGTTCAATCCAGCCTTCTCAAGTCCAGCCTTTCCAGCCTTAGCAATCTTTGCAGCCGTATTCAATCCAGCCGCTTGGAGTTTCTTTGCCGTCGCTGCGCCTACGCCTGGTAGTTCAGTCAAGTCTTCGCCTTTGGAACCAGTCTTCTTTGCCATGGTCTCGCCTGACCAACCATACCATCGAGTATTCTTGAACTATTCCACGATATTTATTTGCACTCGAAAATGGAAAACCAAGCTGTTTATCGATATGGAATGGGATTAAGAATTATCAACGCTTACGCTGAACAATGCGCCCGAAAACAGCCTTAGCGATTGCCGTTTTGTTTTTCTTGAATGCCTTTTCTGCATCTTTTGCAACCATTCCGACCCAAAGTGATGCCGAATTGTTCTTCCCTGAAGCCTCTGAAACCAGTGCCCGGAACAGTTCCTGTGGTACGAATTCGACCCTGACCGATCTCATGGTTTGGACTGATGCGACAAGTTACACGCAAGGTGCTTCTCCGACAGCATACTTCGTTGTGAACTGCAGTGTAAACGGTGACTTTTACGAACTCACCGTGACAACAAGTGGCCCAGGATGGCAGAACGGAGATTATTGGAATTGGACCGAGTCCAATGCCTATGAATCGTTCAATACAACATGGAACAACCTCTCAGCAGGCACCTACTGCATCAACGCAACGTTGTATCACCTCCCCAGTGGAGGCAGTTGGCAAGTTGCTGACTCAGAATATCAGTGCTTCACGATCACATCAACAACTGGAGGAGGCGGAGGTTCCTCGACCTACGTTCCAAACGGAAGCCTTTCGATCTATGGCGTCTCTTCGAACTACTCGAGCGGTTCAAACGTTACTGCCTTCTTCGATTACACCAGCCTCGATGTTGGCGTGACCTATGGTGAGATGTGGTATCTCACCGATGCCAACGGAAACGTTGTGCAAGGCTATGGTGTGAACCAAACCTGGAATGCAACCGCGTCATACACCAATTCAACGGAAACCCTTGGAAATCTCGCCAATGGTACATATTGCATTACAGCAACGCTTTACACCGTTTATTCCAACGGTACAGCAATCATTCTCGACACCGTAACAACCTGTTTCACCATTGGTTCAACAACCCCAACCACAGGCTGTGGATACGACTGGAGTCTTGTATCGCTTTCCGTTTATCCAAACGACATTGCCTTCGTACCGGGAGAGGATCACAACGTCAGCATCTATTCTCAGTGCAATCTGTACGATGAAAATATGGTGATTATATACAACGTCACCGATACATCAAGCGGTCAAACACTGAGTTACGGAAGTTGGCAATGGGTTCCGACCTCAACCAGTGATACACATTACTTCGAAAATCTGAATCTCGTAACAGGCGTTTATCACGTCCAAATTGGACTGTACCACTACAATGGTGCAGCAACATACACCATGTTGGATTCTGTGAATTACAACTTCACGGTTGCTCAAACTTCAACGATCAACGAAACGCTGGATATTGATTTCAACTCGATGAGCTACACGACTGGTCAGAGTGTTGCGGCAACAGTGGAAGCATTTGATCTGCAAACATACTCGAATTATACCGTTACTTGGGTCTTGCTCGATGGCAGCGCCGTTGTCGATTCAGGAAACTACACCATTGATACCTTTAATCTGAATGAAAGTATGGAGTCTCTTCTCTTCACAGCAGGGGCAAACGGAACATATTGTCTCAGCGCGAAACTCTTCGATGTGAACGGAACCATGGTCGCTCAAGACGATACATGCTTCAACGTGGGTTCAACCACACCACCGAACAATGGAGGCGGAGGCAATGGTTCGACCGATGTAGGAAACAATGCAACCAATCCGGTTATGCCTGTTTTCAATTGCTCAAACATTGCATGGAACTTGACGACCAACATCACCATCAATGATTGCTGGAACATGACCGATGCGTTCTGGTTTGAGTTCAATCAATCCGGTTCGATTGTTTGGATTGATCCTGTTGTTGCCGTCGGATACAATTACATCGTTTACAGCGGTCACTTGATGACCTCTGTAACCGTTCCAACAGGATACGGTGACGATGTCTTCGACCTCTATCTGTGGGATGGAACGGCTTGGTATGATTCGAACACAGATCTCTATGGAGGCGTAACGCACACCTTTGCAACACCGCTCGATCGAATGTCGATTCGTGGTATTGAAGCCTATGAAATGCTTGACCCAACCGACCCAACGGTCTTCGTCACTGGATTGACGTTCAGCACCGCAGGAACAGTCGTCATGATCATGGATCCAATCACTGAGAATTACACCATGCAAGGCTGTGGCTACGACCCAGCCTACACCGACCTAATGATTTGGACCGATTTGCAAGCATATGTGCAAGGTGCAACAACCTATGCTGATTACTACGTAAACTGCAGTGTGAACACCAAGGATTACGAATTGCACGTCTTTGCATACTCTGCGAGTGGTTCGTCATGGAGCGACTACGATGTATGGAACTGGACGGAAACCGACAGTTACGAGATGATGGACGATGATTGGACGAACCTTGACCCTGGCACGTATTGTATCAACGCCACCCTGTACATGGTCAGTGGCGGTGCCTACCAATTCGTTGACTTCGAATTCACCTGTTTCACCGTGACTGCCAACAACAACGGTGGTGGAAACAACGGAACACTCGATCCTTGTGGCTTGAACAGTTCCTATACCACAATCATGAGTTGGTCGGATGCACAATCCTACAATTACGGTGACAGCCAAAACCTCAGCTTTTACGTAAATTGTACACGAATTGGTGACTCCTACACGCTCGAATACCATGTCTATGACATCACAGACCCTGCGAACTACGTTGTCGCAGGAAGTTACTCTTGGCTTGCAACCATCACTTACCAGAGTTGGAATGACATCGTCATTGGTCTAACCCCTGGCGATTACTGTGTACATTCCAACCTGTATCAGGCAGGTACCTATCTCACAGATGATGGAGGAACAACCAACTGTTTCACCGTTGTTGGAACGACAGTAAATACCCCTCCAACATTGGCTGCAACCCAGCAAGCTCTGATTGCTTATGCGGGCGATCCTCTGGATTGTTATGCAAACGGTATGGTTTTCATTGACCCCGATAACGATCCTGATAATTCCAACATCGATTGGTACGTCAACGGAAATTCAGTCGCTTCAGGTGTTCAAGCCATCCTACCATCTGGTTCTGTCTCACTCGGCGACACCCTCTACTGTGAGGCGACTGCGCATGATGGAATTACAAGCGGCAACACCTTGCAACGACACTACTACGTCGTCCCTTCCAACAACACTGCTCCAACAGTGTCTGGTGTAACCATTTCACCGACTTCACCGGAAGAGACCGATCCACTCACTTGTTCGTACACGTACAATGACCCAGAGAACGATCCAGATGCTTCAATTATGATCTGGTCCATCAATGGCGTTGCAACAACAACGCAAGGATCGACCTTGACCACTGGCTATGCCGCAGGCGATTTCGTCACATGCAGTGTGACAGCATTTGACGGCACCTCAGCAGGAAACACGGCAACGGGTACTGTTTTGGTCTTCTCACCAGGATCTGGCGGAGGTTCGACACCAACAATCGGCGTTCTCGGAACACTGGCTGTCTTGAGTGTTGCTTTCTTGCTCGTTTCTCGAAAAGAGCTTGAAGAATGATGCAGCAGTTTCGGGTCAATCAATGCTGAAACCCATTGCGATGCAATCGACACACTTCTCGACGTTCATCGTACCGATTTCGTCGGTTCGACCACAGCGATGACAGTATCCAATGTGATTGATGATGCTCTTGCTTTGACTAGGCTGCACAGGCCTGTTGTAACACCATCCTAATATGAAGACTTGTTCAGTCCTTAGGTGACATTCATGTGGTTGCACGGTACCCGTTTGTCATGGACGTCGACCTTCATCCGGAACGTTCCATCCTCCACGCACAGGTTCGTAAAGCGAAAGCGAGTCATTGCGTTGATGAGGCTGGACGGTTTCTACGGCCTTCGACCTTCCGAGGACCCTCATCGAAAGTCTACCTCGGTGATGTTGCCGAAACGCTGCTTCGCTGTTCCACCGGTGCTGAAACGCCGACGTTTACGCAGCCTCCAGGTTTTGATGAGCAACGTTGGATCATGGAGTATACTGCAGGTTCGATTTACGTCACCATTCAATCCCTACCTTACTGGGGCTTTGGATTGTTGACCTCTGGTTATCGAAACGAAGTGGTCATTCGAGGTCCGGTCGAAGAACGAGCACGCTTGGTTCACGATTGGGTTGCAGCCTTGCAACACAATCCATGGGAATTTGCGCATCGCGGTTCGGCCAAGAAAGCACTCGATCTTGCAAGCAGTTCGCTCAAAACGAACGAAGACAACTGGCGTTCGCATCAAACGCGTGCTCGCAGTGTGTTGAACGAAGCCATCGCATCGCTTGAGCATCACATCGACCGTATTGAGAAGAAGGGGAATGTTGGGGCCGAAATGATCGAGCTTGCAAGGCTTGAAATCGACTTAGCACAACAAGCCCTTGCTGATGACAATACGCCTGCTATCGAACGTGCTCTTTCACGCGGGGAGGCCGTATTGTTGGTTCCGGTTGAAGACGATGAAGAGGAAGCACACGGCTCGGTGCTGACCATCGAAGACGACATTCCCTTCGTCGATTTGAGCGATGATGCCTCCGAGTGACCGCGCGTTGCGTTGATAAAGGGAAGGCAACTCGGAGGGATTGGTCCACATGGCAAAGAAGTCGGAAGGAAGCGGAATCCAGCAAGCAGCAGGATTGATTCGATACTTCGATGAGGAGTCGGAAGAATCGATGAAGATTTCACCGTTCCAAGTCTACTTTGCTTGTTTCGTCATTGGTGGCTTCTTTTACCTCGTCAACGAGGGCGTTGTTCAAGCCATCATGGACTTGTTCTGAGCCCTTACATCGGACGAATCAGAACGATTTTTTGTTCCTGTTCAGCCATGCATTTCGCAACATGCATCGCTGATGCGAGATTGATGGTCGCACCAATCGTTCGTGTTCCTTCTTCTTCGTGAAGGACCAATCGATGTGTGAGTTGATGCAGGACGTCTTGATCGATTCGCTCAAAGACCCACTTTTCATCTTCGATTCGTACCAGAGCCGGAACATCAACAAGTGGCCCCATGCTTTGTTCAATGGTCTTGCTTCGTGCTTCTAAGCCAGCAAGATCTCGAAGTGGTTGCCAACGACGTCGCCGTGTTGGTGCTTTGATTCTACGATTTTTTTCAACGCCTGCGCGAAACGCTCTGCTCATTCCCATCCCATCCAGAAATCCGAAGATTTCTAGTTGTTGCATCGCCATCTGGCATATAACAAGCGCGACAAGATTGTCCATGAAACAGTCAATTTCAAACCGATATTGTATCAATCCACACGGAACAAGCATTCTGTTGGACGTTTGAAGAACACATGACGGTATTTGGCAATCAAACGATAGCCAATGTTGCGCAGTGGTAATGGAATCGCCCAAAGTACGGGGAACCACATCTTGTAGTACCAACGCATGTACAACACGCAACGAATACCTGCGGCTGAACGGATGTAGGGTTTGCCGTTTCGAATCAAATACACGGAATCTGCATTGCGTAACTTCGCTGGAAGTGTTTCGATAACTCGCTGTGCATCTTCATGGAGAATCGGTCGATAACCCAGCTGTTTGCCTTTCGCCAAGCGTTTGTCAAGGAACGTCGCAAGACGATGACAAAGGCCACAGTCACCATCCAAGAACAGGAAATCACGTTGATCGCTCACCTCAATACGTTCAGCCACTTCAATCGACCACGTTTTGACGGGAAGTCCTTTGGAGATATGAACCACATCTGGGGAAAGGACGTCCAATCCCATCTTGTACGATTCGAGCAACGTGTTCGTTTCAAGTTCGACCCCACCTTCTTGGAACGACCAAGGTTGATGATGCACGTAGGCGCGTCGAAGGCAACCTTCGTGTTCGGTGTACAGGCAGTAACGTTCGAAGAGGAAGTATTCCAATGAATCAGGTTCAGCCGATTGCATCGAACCTTTGGCATTCGACGTTCCTCGCAATTCTGCACCATCGCTTGATCGGCGCGATTGCCATTGCAAGGTATCTCCACTGCGTTTCACTTTGGCTTTTGCATAGCGATACGCAAGACCGTATGCTCGAGGGGCATGGAAACAGGTGACAAGACTTTTCGCGTCCAACGTAAGGAAGAAAACGCCCGGTTGTCCGTCCTTGACGACGTAGGTGCGCACATTGAATTCAGCAAAGGTGGAGATACCTGGAACAGCAGGCAATCCTCGCGGCCGTACATTCTTCATGATGAATGGAATCACGCCAACGTAGGCTTCACCTTCGAACACATCGATCTCCAATCCATCTGGAAGGTGTGGTTGCAGTCGTTCAGCGTCAACCTTCCAGTGCATGAAAGTCAGGTCACGCCATTCTTGCGAGACGGCATAAGGGCGGTTTGGCATTGGGAACGGAAGATGTCCGTCCTCACGCTTTGCGCCCATGCCTTGCCCAAGCCGTGCTCATGTTTGAACATCATTGACGGCTTCTTGTTGCATGACGCAGATCGAGCATGGAGGAAAACACGCACAGCGCAGCACCCATTGGAAGTGCGTAGCGCAAGCCTTCACCGCTCAACAAGACCACAGCCAGCGTGATTATTGCCAGTAGGGCAATCGTGGCCATTTGGTAAACTGGAGGTGAAGGTGCAGATGCTTCCAAGGCCCATGACAGGGGCGTCGTTGCCATGATGGCAAACCATGCCCCGAGAACGAGGAACGGAGCATGCTCAAACATGAGGAACCACAGCAATGGTCCAAACATCAAGCTCCAGCGAACCCAGTTGAGTTCAGGTCGCGGGCCATCGTCAAAACCAAGCAACGGAAGCAGCAACACACCTGCCATCAAGGCACACATCCATCCAACCAACCACAACGAAGAACGTACGGAGATCGCATCCGGCGTCTGTTGATTCTGCATGAGGAGGCTTGTAACCAGCAACAGAAGGGCAACACTCACACCGATGCTCCACGCAAGCGCTTTGCTTCGACCGTTCCCGGCACCGAGGTGCGGGTCAACGTCACGATGTGGAACCACGAACACGTGAAGATTGAAGGCGACGATGACCCACAACCACAACGTCGCTGTTTGGTCATCTTGTCTCGGATTAGTCCACCATGAGGCATCAAAGACACCAGATTCGAGAAACGCCATGAACAGATAGACGAAGGCCGTGAATAGCAATGGCGACATTGGGAGATAGAAGCGTTGCTGATGGTGTCGCAGACCACGTTGTGGGGCATGTGCATTGAGCATACCTGTGATGACAACCAATTGAACCAAAACAAGAAACACAACGCTCCAGAGATCGACCTGTGGTGCTGGCATGGAGATCAATGGCAGCGTCTCTGGAGCGATGTAGGCCGAATCGTCGAAGACCAACGTCGATGAAATCAACAGCATAAGGGCCAAGCTTCGCTTGAGTTTTTGCAGTCCTTCAACCGACCATGCCTGACGTGATCCTTGCCCGTTCCATGCAAACAGATAGACGAGTGGAAGAACCATCCACTCAACCAATCCGTCGCCCGCAAACAAAACATGCAGTCGCTCGGTCATGCTCGAGCCGCTGTCCAAGTAGGCTGCCACCTCAAGGTGCGTGGTATCATGAGAGAAGAGAGCAGAAATACGTAGTGAGATGATGACAGCAAGCAGAGCGAATGGAAGCCATCGCAATACCCGAAGCAAGGATTCACTCTTGTTGCGTGCGAAAGTTTCCACCGACTTGGGAAACATCCACATGGCGATGGACCCGAAGAAGAGCGGGACCAACCAAGGCATGTCATCGCCCAGCATGAACCGACCACACATTCTCGCGCTATGATGCTAACGGCTTCGTAAGACACAAAGGGGCGCGTCTTCAGGGACAGGTATGGGCGAGCGCAGTGGTGAGGACGGTCTCCTTGCCCAAGCAGAAATTGCACCGCTCACCGGCCTTGCAGAATCGCTTGGTCTTGACCGCAATGAATGGATTGAAACGGCAACCAAACCTCTTCCAGAAACGCTACGCCTCACCATGAACCACTACGATGTGGAGTGGACTCGGCAGCAACTTCTCGAGATGGGTGCCACGCCTCTGTCTTGGTCGGTTGGGAACGAAGCCTATCAACTCCCCTTTGCTCGAGGCCAAGCTCCTCGCGATGGAACACGTGAACTGCTCGCCTTGCTTCACGACACGGGACGTGTGACACGACAAGAAGCGGCCAGTATGCTTCCGATTCTGGTGCTTGATCCACAACAGGACGAACTTCTTCTGGACCTCTGTGCAGCTCCAGGTTCGAAAGCCACCCATGCAGCAGAACGTATGGCGCCAAGCGGTGTCGTCGTTGCCAACGAACCGATTTCTGGTCGCGTCAACATGCTGGCGAGCAACCGAGGACGATTGTCGCTCCACAATGTGATCATCACCCAACACGATGGTCGTCACGTTGGACGTATTCCGAAACCAGGCTTCGATGCCATCGTCGCCGATGTCCCATGTACGGGAAGCGCCACATCTCGCAAGAACAAGGATGTGTGGTGGAGTTGGTCACCAAAAGGTGGGCGAACGATGTTCCAATTGCAAGTTGATATCGCTACCAGAGGAGCACAGTTGCTTCGACCCGGTGGGATGATGGTTTACTCCACATGTTCCATCGACCCTGTCGAAAACGAGGCGGTCATCAGCGAGTTGGTTCGTAAGTGTCCATGGATGGAAGTTGTTGGAATCGATGAATCCAAGGTTGAAGGCTTGGTTTGGCATCAGGGCTTGACCTCATGGATACCACTCGATGAGAATGGAAAGGTCCCCGAACAACCAGAAGATGTTCCGTTCTTTGATGAACGATACCTGCCGCCTAAGGAGCAAGAACTGCTTGCAGCATTGCCAAAGACCCGTCGATTGTATCCACAAGACAACAACACGGGTGGCTTCTATGTGGCCCTACTTCGACATCGAGAGGATGCCACCCCTGAAGGCGTTGCCAAGACGTTCATCGATAAGTTGGCCAAGCGACGTGAGGACTCCGGATGGGAGTCACGCCTCCTTGACAAGCCGGGAACCAATCGCCACACCGTCCATGCTGCCGAAGAGGGAGAAGCCGCTATTGTCATGGAACAATGCCAATTGATGGATGCTGGGTTCTCGTGGTGGAAGCGTGGCAAGCGTATGGCTGTCGCTCCGAAACTTGTTCATGACCGTATTTGGGCACAAGAAACGCCAAACAAACGCGGCGATCGATGGCCAGGTGGAACCTTCCACCCACTGCAAGTGCTCCATGTAGGCCTGCCTGCATTTGTTTCCAAAAACGGCAACTGGCGGGCTCGACAAGAATCCATTCCTCTGCTCTATTCACAACTCTCCGAGACAATTACGCACATCGAACACGATGTCTTGATGCGTCTTCTCAACAATGAGGCCCTGGAACCAGACGTGGTGTTCGGACAACAAGACCCGCCACAAGGTGCCTTCCTGCTGCGATGCATCCATCATACTGGCTCTCTTATCATCAACGCATGGTGCGGTACAAGAATCACGCTGATGCTTGACAAGGCTGAACGGCGCTTGTTGTCGATTCGTTTGGGTTTGGAGGAAGAGGAATGAGGGCCTACATCGTCCTGTTCCTCGTTGCTCTCCTGCCGCTCGCATCTGCTGCAACAAGCATTCACATCGAGTGGGATGTTGAGCAACCCGTTGATGATGACCGTCGTTATGTCGAACATTTTCCCAGTTCAACGGTTGAATGCACGGATTGTGTGCAAACGACCAACGATGACATCGTCGTAAATTGGTGGAGATACAGCGACCAAACCGGCTCCTCATGGCCTGATGACGATGCGAATCTCCGAGCTGGACTGATGGGCGTTGAGTTGAATCAAAGCCGTTCCATTATCAACGGGAACGGTGAGGAAGAGCGGCAACATCTCATCGACATCCAAGGAACACTATCGATCCGTTCGGAACTTGAAGACCAGTACTTTCTTGTTGCCAATTTGACGGTCGAACCATTGGTTGATCTTCGCAACGACGTCATCATGCAATTCCTGTTCGTCGAAGAGCAGAGTACCGATCAACACGGGCGTGAGTTGTCCTATCTTGTTCGTGATTTGACATCGGAGGTTGGTTTCTTTCGAACCGCAGGCAACATCTCAGAGGTGAACGTTACCGTTTCGTATGAACACCTCTTTGCTGCAGGCGTTGACCTTGTCGATGAGCGCTATGGCTGGAAGGTGTTCATCGTCGTCATGGGTGCGGAATCGGCTTCCCTCGACTCCCCTGGTGTTATCGCTCTCTACGAAACGTCGGTACCAACTTCGAGTGAGCAACTTAGCTTCATCGATTATTTACCACCCATCGTGTTCATCGCAGTCGCCCTTGTTATCGTGTTCTCTGTCGTTCGTAGTTCGTTCAATCAGGAACATGGCTTGCCTGAAATCCGAGCACGCTGGAAGGATGGGGCCGATCCGGCCATCACCATCGAAATCGATGCCAAGCGTCGGGATGTTGCCATCCAAGGATGTGAAGCCTCCGAGCCGTGGTCCATGCGAGGTGGTGTGAAACGAAGCACCATCGAATCCGGATCAACAACGAATTTCGATGTTCGATTCAAAAAATGGCATCAACAAGGTTTGGTTTTGAAATTGAAGATGGAGGTCGACACGCTCGGTGGATGGACCCAAAACATCCGCTTACCGGTTCGCAGCAAAGCCGAACGAAGCGTTGAAGATGAGCAAGACTAACGTCTGCTCATGGACCTCGATACGACCGACCGTGACCTCTTGGCAGCCTTGCTCGAAGATGCACGCATCAGCCAGCGTGGGCTTGCAAAGCGTGTTGGTGTTGCTCAAGGGACCATCACCAATCGTTTACGGCGTCTCGAAGAGATGGGCATCATCAAAGGGTACACTGTGCTTCTCGATGCTGAAAGCATCGGTTGGACCATGACCGTCATCACAGGCCTGCGCATCCAGAAAGGATCGATGATCGATGTTCAGCAACAAATCGCTGCGGACCCTCGTGTCTTCGCAGTATACGATGTGACAGGTGATTACGACTCCATGGTGCTTGCACGCGTTCGTGGCCGGAAAGACCTCGACGACTTGACCAAGACTGTCTTCACCTTACAGGGTGTCCAGCGTTCCTTTACGCAGGTCGTCTTGAACACGGTCAAAGAAGATGGACGTGTCGTTCCGCCGAGCGAATGATATCATTCCTCATCTTGACGGATGATGGCTTCCATGTCCATGTGAGGGGCTAGCGCACCTGCGAGACCGCCCAAACTTTCCACCACTCGGGTTTCGGGTTTGAGCGTCTTCATCAAATTCTTCCGTAGGTCCTCGTCGATCATCACATCGAACGACTCGAGACGGCGGCGAAGATTGGATTGCAACTTTCCTCCAGTCCGGTCCCAATCCATCAGGAGGGTCATGGTCGAGCGCCTGTCGTTCGTTCGCGTCCCGTAGGTTTCGTAAAGATACGCAGCCAATCGATCCATTCCCCAGCCGCGATTGACGACCTCAATGGGGCCGACGAATCCAAGTCGAAGCAATGCTGCTTTGTCCCTCGGACCTTCGACGATGATGGCAAATCCTTCCTCGCGATTGCGGTACCTCGCCTCACCCAAGGCTTTTCCAGCAGACTGGAATCGCTCAATGGTGTTGGTTGGGTCCATCTTTGCACCTGAAACTCGGACGATGGAATCTCTCTTGAAGATGTGTGAAATTGCGAAAGAACATACATTCATATGATAGAAAATTGAGGTCAAGAATTTCACTCTGGTGCTCGCTTTACGCCAACGCTTAAAGTGGGCCCTCTCGCCCCTTAGAACAAGGTGCAACCATGCCAGCGGAAGATACCGTTTTCTACGTGCTTTACGACAAATACATGTTCTGGTCAATTCTTGTAGCGATTTTCACTTTTGGATGGCTCTTTACCGCCATGTTGCGCTACCGTGACGGTGTTGAACCAGATACCACAAAACTCGACCACATCGAGGTTGGCGCCTTCCCTGTGGATCGGCATAACACGAAACTGGAAGCCATGTTCTACATCCTTCCAACCATCCTTGTTGTTTGGCTCACCATTCTTGCCCTCGGCTCCAACACAGCCGTTTGGAACCCTGACACCGAGGACTCCTTCGAGATCAACATCAACGCCTACCAATGGTACTTCGAATTCGACTATGCTGAGCAACTCACATGGGAAGACACCGACACTGGAATTGATGTCCAGTGGGACCAAGGTATCATGCAAGTCGATGCCTCTGGCAACCCTGATGCTGCGAGCATCGAAGTCAAGCTCGACAATCAGAAGTCTGACTATGAGATCAACAACGGTTCAAGCCTCATGGCCATCACAGCGACCTATGATCTTGGTCGACACACCTACGTCAAGGTCTTCGATGCTGAAGGTGCTTTGATTCACACATGGGAGCACATCCCTCGAGGACACACATTCATCACACCTTCTGAGCCAATGATCGTTCCTTGCGACCAACTCGTTGACGCGACCATGAAGTCCAGAGGTATCGAGGGCGATGAGCGCAACGTTGGTGTTCAACACGCCTTCTGGGTTCCAGAATGGGGAATGAAGGAAGACTTCGTTCCTGGGCTCGAAGCAGGTACAACACTCTACTTCATGCCAGACGATGCTGGCACTTTCCCAATCCGCTGTGCTGAGTACTGTGGTCTTCAGCACTCTGTCATGACCGGTCAGGTCATGGTCGTCGCTCCAGAAGGTACAACCTGTGACTACGACTCCGGTGTCAAGAAGACAAACACGGACACGTCTGGAGACGATTATGGAGGTGAAATGTGATGCGACGACGCGTTGTCGGCATCCTTTCCCTGCTTCTTGTCGCCTTGATGTTGGTCCCTCAATTTAGTGCCCTCCCAGGTGGAATTGGTGCTGCAGGAAACGCTGGTTGTTCCTGTCACGCTGGTGGCGATGATGGTTCAACCGCCATCCTCGTTGAGGGCCTTCCTGAAACCTTCAATGCAAGCGAGAGTTACGTCTTCACCATCACACTCGTCAACGACGAGATGACACTCTACGGTAACGGTGACCCAGCCCAAGGCTGGAGCGGCGTCCAAGGTGGATTCCGAATCGTCCTTGAGGGCGGTGGAAGCGTTACCACCATCGATCCATCCTACAGCCAAGTTGTTGATGGTGGATTAACACACTCAGAGGACGGAAACAAATTCCGTTCATGGGACTTTGAATTCCAAGCACCTGTCAGCGATGCTGCAACCGTTGAGATGACCATCATCGGTAACGCCGTTAGCGGTGGTGCAGTCAGTGGCGGTGCAACCGGTGCTGGTGATGGTACAGCCAACGATTACTGGAACGTCCAGACCGTTGTCGTCCCAGGATTGAACGCTGAAGCCAAAGGGCCAAGCGCACCTCCATTGGTCATCCTCTTGACCGCTGTTGGACTGTCCATCTCCATTATCCTCCTTGGAACGATGTGGGTCTTCTACCGACGCAGCCCTGAAACATTCACCGTTGGAAGTTTCTGGAGCTACCTCAAGCCGTGGTTGACCACAACAGACCACAAAGAAGTCGGTATCCTCTACTTCTTGTTTGGATTCTTCTTCTTCCTCGTTGGTGGCGTTCTTGCGCTCTTGTTCCGTATTCAACTCGCTCTCCCAGAGAACGATTTCCTAACGCAGCAAGAGTACAACTCGTTCTTCACCTTGCACGGAACGACCATGATTTTCCTTGGTGCTATGCCAATGATCGCTGGATTCCTCAACTACGTTCTACCGCTCCAAATCGGTGCAAAGGACCTTGCTTTCCCTCGAATCAACGCCATGGGTCTTTGGCTTCTCGTCTTCTCAGCACCACTCATCTTCTCAGGAATTTGGTCTGGCGAAGGTGCGGACATTACGTGGGTCATGTATCCACCATACTCCTCACTGAGCAACGCTGGAGATTACGGTGCCAATGCAGGAACGACAGCGTTCATTGCAGGTATGCTGATGCTGGGTGCATCATCGACACTGGGTGGTGTCAACTTCATCACCACGGTGTTCACCATGCGAGCTCCTGGTATCACATGGATGAAGATGCCACTCTTCACTTGGTCTGCCTTCGTCAGCGTCTTCATGCTGTTCATGTCCTTGCCAGCACTCATCATTGGTGTTGCCTTCCTGATGTTTGACCATACGATAGGTTCGACGTTCTTTACAGGCGGAGGCGATCCGTTGCTGTTCCAACACCTGTTCTGGTTCTTCGGCCATCCTGAGGTCTACGTTGTTATCATTCCAGCCTTTGGTATCGTTTCCGAAGTACTAGCGACGAGTGCGCGACGTTCCATCTTCGGCTACAAGTCGATGGTCTTCGCCATGGCGGGTATCGGTATCGTCGGGTTCATCGTTTGGGGGCACCACATGCTCACCTCGGGTATGGACCCATTCTGGCGTGCTGCCTTCATGATCACGACCATGGCGGTTGCGATTCCAACCGGTGCGAAGATCTTCAACTGGTTGATGACACTCTGGGGCGGCTCACTGGTCATGAAGACCCACACGCTTTGGGCTCTTGGATTCCTTATCACCTTCACACTCGGAGGTATCTCTGGAATGTTCTTCCCTGTTGCAGGGCTTGACACGCACTTCCACGATTCCTACTTCGTCGTTGCTCACTTCCACTACGTGTTTATCGGCGGTACGGTGTTCGCACTGTTCTCTGGCGTCTACTACTGGTACCCGAAAGCAACTGGACGCAAGCTCAACGAGACACTTGGTCTCTGGCACTTCTTGATTGGATTCGCTTCCTACAACGCTGCCTTCTGGCCAATGCACGCTCTTGGTATCCAAGGTATGCCTCGTCGAACCCACTCCTACACCGTAGAGAGTGGCTTTGCCGAGTACAACATGGCGATCACCATCTTTGCCTTCATCTTCGGATTGAGCCAACTCCTTCTGGTTTGGAACCTCGTCTATTCCGGAAAGAACGGCGAAAAGGCTGGCAAGGACCCGTGGGGCGGTTGGTCCCTCGAGTGGTCCACCACTTCGCCACCACCAACTCCTTCCTTCCACGTCATTCCTACACAGCGTGACATGAACGAAATCTACGGCCACCATGCTGAAGACTCGATGAAAGAGAAGCTGTGGAAAGGCAAGAAGAAAGGTGATGCAGCCAAGAAATCCACTGTGGTGAGTGCTGTACTCTCCACCTCAGGGGAGGAGATTTGATGGGCGGAGGAGGCGGCAGCGACGTCAAGAACGCTGTCTGGATGCGTGCTCTGATCATGGCAGGTATGATTCTCGGTTTTGCCGTCGTCTCATACGTCGGTCTCGGTGTTGTTGTTGCTGATGTGAAGCACCACACTTGGGAAGACGAAGAAGCACACTATTACGAGGTCAAGAAAGAGTGGCAAGATGCTGTCGATGCTGGTGAAATTCAAAGCGATGACAAGGATGCTGATCTGTACAAAGCCAAGGAAGAAGCCCATCATCATGAGATTGATGCGCACCTCTCTTATCTTACATACCGAGTTGCTGGATTGGCAATTCTCTTTGTTGGAATCATCTTCACAGCCTTCCTGGTCATCAGTGGAATCATGAATTCTTCACGACCAGATGAGCATCACGATGACCATCATGGTCACGATGAGCACGAGCATCATGGTTCGGCTTCGCCGATCATCTTCTCGTTCGGTTGTCTGTTGTTCCTTCTCGGATTCCCTGACTTCGCTGACGGCCTGCACGGCCTGATGATGGGAAGCGCCAAGGGTACCATTGCAGACCTCTCCGTCTCAATGATCGGATTGACCGTCGTCACGGTTGGTATCGCCAACTGGTGGCGAGAAGACCTCCCGTTCAACGGCTACGGTGAGCAACTCGCAACCTCTGATCCATTTGCAGGACAACACATCCGCAAAGCAGGCATCTGGGTCTTCTTGATGTCTGAAGTGATGGTCTTCGCTACCTTCTTCTCATCCTACCTACGTATGCGTACCGAGTGGTGCACAAAGTGGGCGCTCGATGATGGCAAGTGTACCCTTGCTGAAGGCGAGTCCGTGGTCATGACTGCGTCGGATTATCTCCGGCCTGGTGGTGCTGCTGGCACAGGTGACTTCTGGACCATGCTACCTGGAGCTGTCAACACCTTTGCGTTGATTATTTCCTCATACACCATTGTCTTGGCACTCAAGGTTGCCAAGTCGCACGATTACAAAATGCCAGGTGGCTTGCTCGGCAAGATGATGCCAACCAAGAAGGCAGCCATTCGCAACTACCTCATCATCACCCTCGCATTGGGTACAATGTTCATTGTTCTCAAGTTGGTTGAGTGGAGCCATCTCATCGCAGAAGGCTTCACCGTCGGAACCGAACAAGGTTCAATCTTCTATGTGGCAACTGGTGCACACGGTGTTCACGTCTTCGCTGGATTGTTGGTCATGCTCTACATGGTCTTCAAGGCCGACACGGTTGAGTGGAACGAGGAGAACGCACAGGGAATCGAATACTTCGGTCTCTACTGGCACTTTGTCGATTTGGCTTGGGTTGTTATCTTCCCAGCCTTCTATCTGTATTGAGGTGAAATTATGGGCGAACACAAGTTGATTATGGGCAAAGACATTTACTTCTGGAACTTCATCGTTTTGATGCTGTTTACACTGTTTGAAGTTGGGGCGGTTTTCTTTGAAGAGGTTCCTGGAACGGACATTCCAATTTCGCTGACAGCGGTGTGGGCGATCCTCATCGTTGTTGGAATCGTCAAGGGATTCGGCATCGGTGCGTTCTTCATGCACCTTTGGGACGATCCTCGAATCTACCTTCGAGTAGCCATGTTCCCAACACTCTTCGTCTTGTTGATGCTTTGGGGAATTGGCCTTTCCAACCCTGAAGGTGTTACTGGGCTTCCTGGATGGTGCACACCAAACTGGGATTCATTAGTGACCGAGCGCTGAGGGGGACTAATGCGAACCATCGCTGTCTTCATCACCGGATTGCTGTTGTCGGTCGTTCTTGCTGGAGCACCTGTATCTGCCTACAACGGCATTCAGTTGAGTTATGCCAGTGTGGGCAATTTCACATTGGTCGATCAAAACAATTCTGAATACAAGCTATCGGATGCAACAGAAGAAATCGTGGTCGTCTCGTTCTTCTTCACACGCTGTCCTGACGTATGTCCGGTCATCACCCAGAATCTCAAATTGGTTCATGATACGCTTCCAGAAGAACTTGAAGACAATGTGGGCTTCGTTGCCATCACCCTCGATCCAAAGTACGACACACCTGAAGTTCTGACCGACTACATGGATCGACACGGCGTTGATTGGCCTCACCTTACAGGCCCGACCGAGGATGTCAAGGACGTTTGGTCACGCTTCGCTATCTATGCTGAGGAATACATCACCGATGCACACGATGACAACGTCAGCGACATGGAAGGTCAAGTTCATGATTCCAGCGTCGTTTATGTTCGACCTGATGGTACTGCTGAGGAACTGATGTTCCTTCCGACGGGCATGACCATGACCTCTGCAGCGGCTGCAGAAGCAGGTTGGTCGCTCAATACATCAGACACACAATACGGTACGATGATCAACGGAATCGAAGGCTACGACTCACCAGCAGACTGGAGTTGGTGGTGGAGTCTCAAATTGTTTGATGAGGCAACACAACGTTGGGAAGATTCTCCTGTTGGTGTTGATTCCGTGAACGCACTTGAAGAAACGCACCTTGCATGGTATGCGACCAACGCTAACATCAGTCTCCTCGAACCACCAATGGGCGACACACCGAGCGTTCAAGTCGTCTTCCCAGACAATACGACCTCCTTCACGAATGTTTCCACATTCACTGGTTACCACCTCACACAAGGTGCCTTTGATGGCGCTGAAATCGACGTTGATGTTCAGGACAGTCAGTTTGGCCACTTCCTGAACAGCATCGACAATGTTTCCGCTCCAGCCGACTGGAGTTGGTACTGGGAACTTCATACATGGAACGACACCTCAGCACAGTGGGAAGACTCCATGGTCGGCATGGATGGAATCGATGATCCGATGGCCATCGCTTGGGCTTCCAACAACACGAGCAACGATGCCATACCACTCCCAGGCTTTGCTGTCGTTGAAGACAGTGAGTGCAACGGACATGGTTGGGTCATGGGATCGGGAAGCAGGGCGCACTGCATGTGCGACGCTGGCTACGAATGGGCCGAAGACGACATGCTCACATGCATCCCTGTTGAATCTGAACCAGAATACACTGTTGGGCATTTTGCCTACACCTACATTCTCGATGAGGACAAGAAACCTCGTGTCCGATACGTCGACGATTCATGGCTCGCTTCTGATTTCGTTGAGGATGTTGTCGAACTCGCTGAGCGAGAAGGCATCATCTCAAATGAATCGGAAGGCATCCCTTCGATTGGACTCCTTGTCTCCGTCGCAGTCGTCTCAATGGCTGCGATTTCTCTGCGATCAAAATCTGAGTAATCGAGCGAAAAGAGTTTGATAGAGGGCGTTGTCGCAAAAGCACTGCGGAGGTCGCATAGCCAGGTATTGCGCCGGATTTGAAATCCGGTGTCTTATGACTCGGGGGTTCAAATCCCTCTCTCCGCGCCATCCATTTCAAGAGAAGCATTCACAAACTCTAGGACCTCTCAACCGGATATGGGCCGAGTGTTGCTAGGCATTCTTCTTGCATCCACCATTCTTCTCGCTGGTTGTCTTGCACCCGTTTCACCCGATTGGGGGAGCGACATTTCCGTTGAACGAAACGGCGATGGTTCCTTCACGTTCACATCTTCAATGGCCGGTCAAACCGTGAATTCACAATACGATGAGCGCGGTTGTACCGATGGAACTGTGAATGCGGATCAAACTGGAAAAATCAAATTCGAAGGATACATGAGTGCGAGCCAAATTTACGAGTCGCACGATTCTGAACTGTTGAACGAAGATGTGGCTTTTGCTACTGCTGCAGCGATTGCCGTTCACTCCATGCCGTTCGCTGATGCAAAGAATCTCCAATCGGGAGAAGGAGAGCGGGTCGAAGTGAAGGATTGGACCGATCCTGTCGGCCCAAAGACTGGAGCAGGTACAGCAAACCTTGAGAAAATCGATAGTGAATCGGACAGCAAGTGGTTCGTTCTTGGATTGATTCCAGCTTCTGAGAACATCAATGATGGTGTTGCTGCACTCGGAAAATACCACCAACCAGTCCGTATCACAGGATATCTTGTCGAGAGCACAAATGGTGGGTCTCCTGTGGGAGGCATCTGGAGCGGTCCAAATGACGTCCAGGTATCACAAGATTGTGTTGCACGAACTGGAAATCAAAACATTGCTCAGGTCTATGTCCTTGTCACAAAGATCGAACTCGCCGACAGCGTTGTTAGCCTTGACGGTGAACATGAAGATGAGTACACCTTTGGTGATGTATCGATGCTCGGTCGTACAGGATTCATTCTCTTCTTGCTCGTTGTCGGTGCAGGTGGTGCAGTTGGTGCCTACATGTATTCCTCACTTCGACTCAGAATGAGTGCTCGAAGTGTCGCTCTTACCCTCCTTGGCAAAGAGGGTGTCGAAAAGGCGGCTCAAGTTCGTAAGGACGTCAAAGATGCGAAGCGCTCTGGAATGACAACACCTGATGAGCGACGGGCTGAACAACGCAAACAAAGCAAACCTACTGAGACCCCTAAGAAGTCGAAAAAGAACGAAGACGATGGATTCGGTTCCTTCTCAATCGATAGTGCACTTGGAAGCGCTAGTTCATCACCTTCACGCTCAGAATTCGGTTCTGGAAGTTCTGTCGTTGCCTCTGATGATGCGAATCGCGTCGAGAAACAAATCAAAGACAGCGAACCTTTCGTCCCCCCATCCTCAACCTTTGGTGGAGGCGCTCCTGTCTCAAGTTCCTCTCCCTCTGCACCGACATCAGTGCCTTCATCCAGCGCTCGGTCCTCAGAGCCAGCGAAGACCTCTGAACCTGCTGACAAACCAAAGCCTCGACGTCGTAGAGCTGTTCGAAAGCAGGCCGAGCCCGAACCTGAGCCTGAAGCAGAACCAGAACCTCAACGACAGAAAGAGTTCTGGAACGATGATGAAGAAGAGTTCTCGGACTTCAGTTTCTAAGCCCAAGAGACGTCCTTTGCGCCTCTGAAGATGATTTGATCCTGATGCCACTCCAATGTTGCAGGTAGTTGCAACAACGGTTCACCATCGGCTTGGATAAACGTTGGATGTCCAACTGGAGCATCCGAAGGTTTCCCATCCTTGTCAACAGGTCGAAGCGAAACACGATTGACATCGATTTGTTCGATGCCCCACTTACCAACGTGCTTTCCTTTCTTGACCGGGCCCATGAGTGAGAGCATTTGCAAGCGACTCAGACGATAGGCGAGGACGATGGAGCCATCCTTACGGGTTGGATACATGTTGGGAACAACGCGATAGCCTCCGCCAAAGGTCTCTCCTGTCGTCACCGTCATCATAGTCAAATCGTGAATCGTTGGCTCGGCATCATCCAAAGTCATCTCGACCTTTCTACGTGGCCAGAACGGAATGGTTGTTACACCGAGATAGGTGTACTTCTTCGGACCTTTGATCCATTTTGCTCGACGGAGTTTGGCTCGACTGATGGCCGAGGTAATACCTGCATCGGACTCAAGGAAGACCCATCGGACGGTCCGACCTTCGTGCTTCACTTCCCCATCCCAAGCGTTGGAAGGTGGACTCGGATACCCATCGAGTGTGGGTGCTGCAACACCTTCGAGTCGCCAAGCTCCACAACTTCGATCCACACCATCCGCGAGAATGTCGAGTGCTGCGTTGAGATTGTTTCGTGGAATACCATGGGTAATGCAACAATCGTTTCCTGAACCAAAAGGAATCTGTCCTAATGGAATCGGTGATCCCCGAAGGCCAGATGCAACTTCGTGGACGATGCCATCGCCTCCGACGGCGACAACAAGTGGTGATTCCTCCCCACTGGCTTCAATTTCAATACGAATCTGATGAGCAAGTTCAGCACCATGACCTATGCGTTCGGTCATGTGTTCAACGACATCAAATCCACGCTCAATCAATCGTTTTTTGATGCCTGGCCAAGCCTTACCACAACGAAAGTCCCGACTTGCAGGATTGATGATAAAATGTGCTTTGACCATACGGTTTGCTGATTCTTACACGGTTTCAATGTATCCATGGATGAACGAACAGACTCATCAACTCGATACCTTTCGGAATCGTTGAGGACCCCTCGATGTGGACTGAGGAAGACGAGGCATTCATGCAACGTGCGTTGGACGTTGCTGAGCGTGGCCGCGGTCGCGTCGCTCCCAATCCGTTGGTAGGATGCGTTCTCGTCAAGGATGGTGAAGTCATTGCGGAAGGATGGCACGACCACCTTGGAGGCCTCCATGCTGAACAGATGGCCATCCATGATGCTGAATCAAAAGGAAAGTCCCCGAATGGTGCAACGGCTTACGTTACGTTGGAACCGTGCAATCACTATGGTAGGACTCCTCCTTGCACCGAAGCACTGCTTTGGTCTGGCGTCAAACACGTGATCGTTGCCCATCCAGATCCAAACCCAACCGTTCGTGGGAAAGGCTTCCAAGTGCTCGAAGATGCTGGAATTTCAGTTCAATCAGGACTTCTCGAACACCGTGCTGCTGAGCAAATGAAGCCGTTCTTGCACTGGTGCGAACATCGCCGACCAATGGTCACGGTCAAACTCGCAGTCGATGCGAACGGGTCGGTGGATGATCGTAGCGAAGAAGCACAACGTTTCACCAGTGAGGCATGTCTCGATGAAGTTCATCGCTTGAGAAAGGATTGCGATGCTATCCTCGTCGGAGCTGAAACGATTGAACGCGACAATCCTTCACTCACCGTTCGTCGGATTGAGACAGAACGTCAACCGCTTCGGATCATCCTCGACCCACAAGAACGAACCAATCGAGAAGCCATCGTTTACACGGATGGTCACGAAACTGTGCAAATCGGAGCAGATTACAACGGCTTGCTTCCTCTACTCAACCGCTTAGGAGATATGGAAAAGCAACGACTGCTCATCGAAGGAGGTCCTACGACCATCCATTCCTTCCTCATGGAAGGGTTGGTAGATGAATTCTATCTGGTTCAAAGCAAGGTTGTACATCAGGAACCTGTCCAATCCAACATCGATCAAGACGTGTTAAGTCAGGCAGGATTGTCACTGCATCGAACTGAAACATGGGGCGAAGAGTCGGTTCAAGTTTGGTTGCGAAAGGCTTCGCAGTGATGTGAAGATTGAGCGGGCGATGCAGGATTCGAACCCACGTCTCCGGCTCCGAAGGCCGGAAGGATATCCAGACTACCCTAATCGCCCAACCCATCCGAGTTGGCTCCCCTTTTTGAAGGAGTTGGCTCTGTCGATTCTGAGAACCTCACCAACCGCCTTCGAATACGATGAGCAAGAAGATTATTGGCGCAATATAGAGTGCTAACGTAATGTAGCCAAGGGTCAAACCGATGATACCCTGCGCACGGCCAATACCGATTTGCTTGCCTCTTGCAGCTCCAATGTGACCGAAGATGATGCCAAGAAGACCAAACAACCAGCCAACGAGGCATGTGAGGCCTTCAACGAATGGACCCGCTATGGTGAGTGCAATCCCTGTAATTCCGAGAGTAAGACCTGAGTTTGCCATCCCATTCGATATTGGACTTTGTTGTAGGATGATTTGGTTGTTTGGAAGGGCGTTGATTTGACCAGCCAGGGTTGACTGGGAAGGTGCGGATTCCTGAACCTGCGCCGTTTGGATAACAACCGATTTAGGTTGCTTCTGCTCGCCATTCGTCATGATGGGAAGTCAACTTCCTCAGTAATCAAGATGTTCCCGTCAAACATTTCGAACTCGGTCTAAATCGACGCACCGGCTCCAATCGATCCGAGCAGAAGGAAAGGGAGAAGATAGCCAGCAAGTGTCAGGTATCCAAGAACCAAACCAGCCACACCTTGGCCTCCGCCAACACCGGTCTTGCTTCCTTGTGAAGCCCCAATGTGTCCGAAGATAACAGCGAGAAGAGCGAACAACCAACTGACCAAGAAGAAGAAACACAAGAACGGAATAAATCCGAGAAGGAAGGTTGTAATGGCGAGAATTCCCATCACCAATCCAGTTGTTGCAGCACCGTTACCGCTGTTTTGAGCGACCATGATGTTCTGAGCCATCATCGGTTGTGCTTGCCCATAGAGCATCGGTTGAACGGGTTGCGACATGGGCATGGTCTGAATCGGAATAGATGCAGGTTGCCCATTCGGCTGCTGCGGTTGCATGCTTGATGCTATGCATCTCGGATATTCAAGATGACGGTCAAACAGCCTTTGGCGCTGCTTGGTTGACAGCATCTGATACTCCAGCAGCGTATCGCTCGAAATTCTCGTTGAACATGTTGGCGAGTTTTTCCGCTGTCGCATCGTAGGCCGTCTTGTCATCCCATGTGGTACGTGGCTGCAAGACGTCGCTTGGAACATCTGGGCATGAGGTTGGAACTTCGAAACCGAAACGGTCGTCCTTGACGTACGCAACGTTGTCAAGTTCACCATCGAGAGCTGCGTTCAACATAGCACGAGTGTATCGGATCTTCATTCGGTTTCCGACACCGTATGGGCCACCATTCCAGCCGGTGTTGATGAGCCAAGCCGTCGATCCGTGCTGTTCCATCTTTGCAGAGAGGAGGTCAGCGTAGACGCCTGGATGCATAGGCATGAACGGTTCACCAAAGCAGGCAGAGAAAGTTGCTTGTGGTTCTTTGACACCAACTTCGGTTCCTGCTACCTTTGCGGTGTAGCCAGAAATGAAGTGGTAGGCTGCCTGTTCTGGCGTGAGACGAGAAATCGGTGGAAGAACGCCGAACGCATCACAAGTCAGGAAGATGACGTTCTGAGGATGGCCTCCGCGTGAATCCATGGTACGGTTGTCGATGAATTCGATTGGGTAAGAGCCTCGTGTGTTCTGAGTCTTACTGACATCAGTAAAGTCAGGCACACCGCTTCCATCGAGAACAACGTTCTCAAGAACAGTCCCTCGACGCCGAGTTGTTCCGAAAATTTCAGGCTCATCTTCCTCTGACAAGTCGATGAGTTTCGCATAGCAGCCACCTTCGAAGTTGAAGACACCGTTGGCACCCCATCCGTGCTCATCATCACCGATGAGGGCACGCTTTGGATCGGCTGAAAGTGTGGTCTTTCCTGTTCCTGAAAGACCGAAGAAAATCGCCGTGTTTTCACCGTTGGTGTTCGCAGAACAGTGCATTGGGAGGATACCCTTCTTCGGTAGAATTAGGTTCATGACCGAGAAAATCGATTTCTTAATCTCTCCAGCATATCGTGTTCCACCGATGATGACTTCCCCAGCAGCATAGTTGACGATGACGAAACATTGTGAGTTGAGCGCATCGTCATCAGCTTCGAAATGTGGTGCGTGGAAGACAGTGAATTCTGGTGTGTGCGATGCAAGTTCTTCATCCGATGGTCGAATGAACATGTTGCGGGCGAAGGTGCTGTGCCATGCATTGTGCGTAATGACACGGATTGGTAGTGCTTCGCTTGGCTCTGCTCCACATGCCAAGTCCTGAACGAACAAGGCGTCCTGCTCGGAAAGGAAGCCAACAACCTGGGCTCGCATGCGCTCAAAAGTGGCGAGATCGGTTGAGACATTCACATCTCCCCAATTGACGTCGTCATGTGTGGATGCTTCATCGACGATGTACTTGTCGTTCGGGGAACGGCCGGTGCGTTCACCCGTCTCGGTGACGAGTGCTCCGTGAGCACTCAAAACGCCTTCATTTCTTGATAAGGAAATGTCGATCAGTGCATCGGTATTGAGGTTCCAATGAACCTCACCTTTCGCATTGATACCATGTGCCGAAAGAGGGGTTGATGTCGGGGTGGAGGTCTCCGCCATGGCTTTGGCTACCGCGGACCCTCTTTGTCCCTTTCTCTTCGGCCGTGATAAAATCCGTGCAAAACTTTGGGAAAGGGAGAAGGTTTCAAACGGGACTCTGCTAGGACATTGGTATGGAGGAGGACGGTCTAGACCACGACCCTGTGGAAGACGATGTTCTCCGCCAGAAAGAATTCCGCCGAGGTGGAGGAATCGACCTCGGCCAATTCATGATTCAAGAGCCTGAAAACGATGTGAAAATCGAAGAGGTCGTTCCAGAGAAGGAAACGGACGAAGCTGTTGGGGAAATCGCTTCTTTGTTCAGTTCTGAAGACGAACAAACCGACGAGCCGGGTGCCATCAAGCGTGATGGAACCGTCGATGAAGCCGCAGCACCAGACAGTGTGACCGATATGGCGGTTCATGGCGAGCGGCGGCTCGGTTATGGCCTTCTTGCGGGAATGGTTCTTGTCTGGTCTGTTTTGGGCTGGGTGGTAGGAACCGCATTGCCTCCCTTCCTCGGAGGGCCGTTGCTCATCATTATGGGCCTCTCCGGATTATGGGCTGGAGAAAAATGGATTCCAAATCCAGCGATGCACCTTCTCGGTGTGACATGGGTCATCATTTCGATGAAAATCTTGTACGGATTTGCCCTCGATGTGCATCACTGGGGTTGGCTGGATGCTTCACCGCTTGGCGCAGATCTCTCGCTCGGCATCTTCTTGCTTGCGTTGATTGGTTTCAACGTCCTCATTGCTCAACGCCACGATGATGATGCCATCGCTGCACAAGCGACATTGGTTTTACTCGCTCTTGGGAGCGCAACTGGAGCTCTGTACGACGAACTTGGTGTTGCAGGAATGATTCTACTTGGCACCTTATCCATGCATGGTCTCGCTCTCCATCGAAAGTCAGGAAACCTAGCAAGTCTCGGCATTGCCGTATCCTATCTCTGGATCGGACTGCATGCCTTCTCCAACGATTGGACCATCGCCAGCATCGAAATCGTTTCCTTCGATGATGACCTTCTGTTGTTCATGCTGATGTTTGCAGTGACCGCAACCAACTCCGTAATGGCAACACAGTTCCACAAAGCCGAGAATTGGTTCTCGGCTGCTGCGAAAGCCCTCGGTCTCGGCAAACCAGGTTTGTGGGCCATCTCTGTTGGTCTTGGAATGATTGGAGCATTGCTTTCGATTGCAGCGAATCGAGACGAGACCGGTTATGCACTCGCTCAACTGCTGTTGCTCATGAGCGCCTTTGGTGGCTCCTATCTCGCTGTACGTGGCGTTGAGTGGAGGCGTCTCGCCCCGTTCATCTTGTTCCCAGCACCGTTCCTTCTGATTCTCGTGATCCTTCTCAATTTGGAAGTCGTTACCGTCGACATTGCCAATTTGAGCGCTTACAGCATCTATGCGATTCTCACAGCCCTTCTCACGACCATCGCACTGCTTCGCAATCAGCAGGCAGTTTCCGATCACGTTCTATGGATGGGTGGCATCATCATCGTTATCCTTCTAACCGTCTTGATTCCGGCAGATACCGATGGTTGGCGACTCCTCGCCTCTCAAGCAATTGTTTGGCTTGGTCTTGCATGGCTTGGGGTCCAACGCAAATCTCCTTCCATCTCTGGAGTTGCCGTTCTGATGCCATGGGTTTGGTTGTTGATGTTTGCAACCGATGTTGAATCCCGGATGTTTTCGAACGATTTCATTCCTGTCGTCCTCGACGAGCAGCATGTTGCAGCATGGATGCTGTTGCTCGTTGTTCAGCAACTCTATGTCAACCTGAGTCAAGGTCAGGCGACGTTGAATCTTGCTGGACGATTGGCGGGTTTGAGCGAACTCGGTGCTCGAGCTCGTGATTCTGGGCTCTTGCAATTGTGGAACCTTTCGTTCGTTCTTTCTCTCGTTTCGGTATGGGGCATCACTCGCGTCGGAGGCATGCCCGCTTGGGGTCTTATCGGCATCATGGCAGCGGTCCTTGTCTTCCATGGAACCTTGGTCGCCCTCGGCCAACATCGTGGACAACCAAGAACCATGTTGGTCGCATGGAGCATCTTTGCACTTCACTTCGGATGGAAATTCGGCCATACCTCGATGTTTGCTGCTACGATGGTCGCTGGATGTTCCCTGATGTTGGTTCATACCGATCGGTTCCTGAGCGACAAAGACAACGCAAAGCGGAACCAAACCAACAGCATCGTCACCTACCAATTACTCGCTATGAGTGCCCTCCTAGCCATTCCAGCATTGAGGAACGAAGCATCGCTTGAGTTGACCAATGCGGATTGGTTCCCACAAGATGGGCAAGATGCCATGATGATGGGTCTCATCTCAATGGGGACGCTGTTCCATTACCTAAGCCGTGTCACAAAGATGGACAAGTTGCTTCCACCAACGCTTGCAACAGTCGCCATGATTGGTTTGATGTTGTTCACTGGCACTGCACTCGAACTTCAATTACTGACCATTATGGCATTGCTCAGTTTCGTTGGTTCAGGCGCTTACCTAGCCTTCCAAGGTGAATGGCGCTCAGGTATGCGTTCCGTCGCTCGACGCGATGAACGTTTGCGAGAAATTGAAACCAAACAGCGTACACAGATTGCATACAATCAGACACGTGAGGAGACGGGCGTTCAGTTCATCGATCCGAAGATGATCGAACTCGCTGAAAAGCAGAAGAAGCGTGCTAAACGTGCTGGCTCCACGGGTGAGATGGATCTTGAATTGGGGGATATCCAACACCGCCCCAGCATCGTTCTCTCCTTCATTGGTGTGACGATTTTTGCCTCAACGTTCTTTGCCTACCTCAGTGGTTCTGGCATAATCGCCTTGTTGCTGATGGGTGGTATGTCCTTCCTGTTCATCAGTTTAGCACGATTGCGAGCCGATTCGCTCAACCTCCGCTTGGTCGACGTTCTCGGTGTCGAGATTCCCATTGCCGTCACGATGGCTGGTTTGGTGTTGGTTCATCTGGCATCACGAATGACGCAAGGTAGTGTGTTCCTCGAGGATCAGTATGATTTGCTAATTCTCATTGCTGGCTTGGTCGCTTTGGCTGGTTTTGCAATGGTAGGGCGAAACGACCTGGGCGTACGGATACCAAACGTCCTCGACATGGTCGTTGGTTTGTTGGTCATCGATCGCCTGTTTGGTGTTCTCGCTGGTGGCGAACTTCCGATTCCAACCCTTACGAATCCTCTCGAGTTTGCCGAGATGTCATGGATGGTCCCAGTCATCGGCAACGAAGTCCTGTTGATAGGTGCAGCTCTGCTGTGGAACTGGGTTGAGCGTGAACGTCAGAAACGCAATTTGCAAGACCATCGTGGTGCGCTTGGTCGTATCTCCTACGGATTGTCTATTCTCCTTCTTTCGTTTGGACCAGCAGCCTTGGTTGCCCTTGCACTGATGTTTTTGCGTGGGTGGGAATGGAAGCAGCCAGCCGTCTTGATGATTGGATTCATCGTTCTCCCAGTGGCCCTCAACGAACTTGTCTGGTGGGTCGAAGATGAATTCAGTCTTACCTTGTTCGAAATGTGGATGTCATCGATTGCAATTGGTACACTTGGCCTCATCGCAGGAGGACTTGCAACCTACACCAATCAGGGTCTATGGGTTTCAGCATCGCTCTGGGTTGCTCAGGTGCTCTTCATCGTCACAGGACTTCTATCGCCATCGTTGCTGTTGTTCGTCCTTCTGACCCTCGCCATGTCGACAACCTCGTGGGTGATTGGCGTGCTTACCTTACGCCGGGGATGGCGTATTGTTGGATTCCTCAACCTTGTTCTTGCATGGATCGTCGCTAGCGTGCTCATCTTCCAAGGCATGACATCCCTCGCAGCCCTGGCTCTGCTGCTCGCAACCGCAACTTTGCTTGCCATCATCACCTATCTAACGCAATCACGAGACGAATTGCTCGCATCTCAGTAAGCAACGGGATTGAACGTACGCAGCAAGAGGTTCTGAACCGAACGCATCAGAAGCATGGCATCGAACCCTGGTTCAGGCTCAGAAAAGCGTAAACTGATGCTCGTCTTCTCTTGCGTTCCACTGTTTCTTAATCCAAAACTGACGTCCATGCCATTGAATTGACAGCGCAGAAGCATCAAATTGGCCTCACCCTCCAGTCCCATGCGTTGCCAGTTTCCAACCTGACCTGCGAGTTCCAAGTGTGTTCGAACCATCGCTTCAACAGTATCCGCAAGTTCATTTCGACCGTCCCACATCCAACGGTTTGGATTCTTGACGCTCAGTCGCTTCTTCCATCCTTTTTCCATCGATTCAGTTCCTGTGCTTTCGAAGGCAAGCAAGGCAAGAAGCAAGGTCATCGCTCCATCGCCAACAAGACTCCATCGATTGCTTTCGGATGGATGCGGTGATGGAAGAACGATGTGACCCGAATCCTCAATACCGAACAGGAGTGGTTGCTGTTCCTGATTTGGTATGTATGGGGCAAGAGCATGCGACAACCATCGATCACCAACGGCTGTTTCGAAACCTTGCATGTTGGCATCTTCTTCGATGTTGGATAGGAGTTTGAGATTCGACTCAATGCTTGCAGCGACGTTCCATGCCATTGGACAAGCACGAAGAACTGCATCTGCGATATCATCACCATCGACTACTTCGACTCCGTCGTTGGTTTCACGAACGAGCAAGCAACGATCCCCGTCACCGTCGAGAGCAGCACCCAGAAGTGTTCCAATGCCTTGACTTGTCAAGGATTGAATCAAGAGATGTCCGCTCGTGCTCAATTCATCCCAATTCCACGATTGCCCCGGAGAGAGTTCTCCTGCTCCACATCCATCGTTCATGGCTGGTGCATTCTGACTGACTTCCTCAACAGAGATTCCTTGCTGTTGCAGCCAAGTCGCTAACCAATGTGCTGCATGCCCTTTCGAAGAGTCCAACAGCAAACCATTGGAGGGCAACGCCGCTCCAAAAATGGGCTGAAGCAGAGCAAGTCGGCGCTCCAACCATGCTGCGTGATCAACCGTATGTTCCGAGTCCGGCTTCATCCATGCTTGTCGGTCAACATCGTCGATTTCACGGTCTTCTTGCGACAACGCGTACGCTGTTTCCGAGACCAGTGTTTCGTAAGCAGGCATGGATTTTCGACCGTGCGCATCAAACACTTTGATGCCTGAATCGTCCACAGGATTGTGGCTTGCAGTGATCATGCAGCCGAGTCGAGATTTGGTTTCAAGAACAGCATAATGCAACATCGGTGTTGAAACACAACCGATGTGAACCACTTCACAATTGGATGCATGGAAGCCAAGTGTCAACCATGCTGCAAGCGTTGCATTGTGCGGTCGGTCGTCCCATCCAATGACAACCTGACTGCCTTCGCCGTCTTCAGGCAAACAACGTCCAAGAGCTTCACCGAGCAGTTTCATCAATTGTGGTGTAAGTTGACGTTCGTCAACGACGCGTTCCAATGCACCCTCGTCGTCGCACGCATCAAGAGAAACACGTCCACGGATTCCATCGGTTCCGAACAGATTGGACATGAGCTTCCCTCAACGTAGCACGGTCTCATCAGCATGATATCCACTTACGGTCGTATTTGGGTGTACCATGCATGATTTTCCAAGAACGGTTCCTGGGTTGGTGACAGCATTGCAACCGAGTTGTGCATCATCACCAAGGACAGCTCCAAATTTACGCAATCCCGTTTCTCTTCGAACATTGTCAAGCCAGATGCCAATCTGTTGACCATCGTTGCGAAGGTTCGACAACTTGACCCCTGCGCCAAGGTTCACGTTGGATCCGAGAATGGAGTCACCAACATAGTTGAAATGTGGTGCCTTTGCACCAGAAAGGAACAACGAATGCTTCGATTCACTGGCATGACCAAGGAGACTACCCGGCATCATCCACGTGTATTCTCGAACATACGCATGCGAGCGAATGGTTGCACTGGCTTCAATCAAACATGGTCCAATCAAATGGACATGAGGTTCGATGGTGGCTCCTTCTTCGACGTGCACAGGACCTTTTCGCTCATCGATGGTAACGTAATCAACGCCTTGAGGATGCTTCGAGCCTACATCTGAAAGCTTGGCATCGAGTTGATGTTTCAAGCCAGAAGGATTGTTTGGATCGAGCAGTGACCAAGCAGGCTCGCTCGAATTCATCATGCTGCGAGCAACATCCGATGAAAAAAGAGCCTCAGCTTTGACACCTGAAGGCCAGTCCATGCCTCATCGAGAGACCTCGCCACATTGAATGTTTGGTCATCCCATGGCGTGATAGATGCGCTTGCCTGTGGTTGCATCAAGTTTGAAGCCGATGCGGTTCTTCATATGACGCGGGATGAAGTATCCGATCTTTCGCGCGGTTAAACCATGATTCCTCATTTTGCGTTCGTTCGACAAGTATGCAACAATATCCGCTGCCGAGCAACCTGGTCGATCTTCGATGTAGGTTGCAATCTCTGCCTTGAGGCGTTCCAATCGTGCCTCTTTTTGTGTGCCTTTTCCTTTCATTGCGGCCATATAGTAAAGTTGTCTTTGGAAGTATATGACACATCGATGGGACCTCCTTGGGCATCCCATGATTTTGCCGGCAAAGGTTCTTGAAACGACGGCCGACCGTTCTTCCATGGGCGAAGTAAAAGCGGTCACAGATTCGGAGTTTGAAGGCGCACTCAGCGAGAACGAATGGGTTCTCGTTGATTTCTGGGCAGAATGGTGTGGGCCGTGCAAGGCCATTGCTCCTATCTTGAACGATCTTGCATCCGAACGTGATATTCTCGTTGCCAAGGTCGATACCGATGCCAACACCATGCACGCTGCTCGACTCGGCGTACGTGGAATCCCTGCTCTCTTCTTGTTCCGAAACGGAACCATGGTCGACAACAAAAGCGGAATGATGTCCAAGGCTGCTTTGACCTCTTGGGTCGACAACCACATGACTGCTGATGACTTCTGAATCACTTGATTCGTTGCCGGCGTTCTGTTTCTGCAGAACCAACTTCACGTACAAGACGTTCACGTAGAGCTTCATGCAACCACATGCCTTGCTCCAACTCAATGAGGAGGCCATAATCGATCAATCGTTGTGGAGGCGTACCGTCCCAATCCAAACTGTTCGCAAGGGATTTCCAAGGAATCGGTTTTTCCGAAAGGGCGAGCGTTGCTAAGAGTTCTCGCTCATCGTCTGGCAGAGGTGCTAAGATTTCTTCATCCAAGAACCGCAACCAATCTTCGTGCGTTGGTTTGCCATACAATTCGAGCATTTCGATGGCTAGCGGATGTCCGCCTGTTCGCTCGTGAACATCGCTCGGGTCAACATCGTTGAGGTCAAGTTCGTCCAACCATTGTGAGGTTTCATCCAAGGATAGACCGGAAAGAGGCAACTCTTCGACAATGTCTCGAGTGTGAACATCTCTTCGATCGTAGAAGTCCAATGACGTTCGAGAGATGAGAACGAAGCGCAACGGCGTTTTCTGGGAGATTTGCAGCAATGCTCCAAGGAGATTCTTCGATTCAGATGCAATGTGATGGACGTCATCAAGAACAATCAACCAGTATGGAGGAGGGCCGCCGGGTGCGATGGAGAAGCGCTCTCGAACCGTATACGCGTCCGTCAAGTATGCAAGCAATCGACGTCGCCACGTATCAACGTCCAATGGAGCACCTGGGCGCAGAGGAAGCGTCTCAATGAGATTGTATGGGTCGTGTTTTTCATCAATACCGAATCGATGCAAAAGACTGACGGCAAGCCCAACTTCACGGTCCCAAGGTTGGCAAGGGTACCAACAGATGGACAAATTCGGTTGCTCGTCTTGCCTGCCTGCCAACCATTCTGCGACAAGCGTCGACTTTCCAATTCCTGCAATTCCAGAAACAACAGCGAAGGCAGAACGCCCCTCAAACCATTCATCCAAACGCTCGAGTTCATCATCTCGTCCACGCATTTTTCGAGTCTGGGGGGCGCTTGTGTGATAGGTTGCATGGACGCCAGCGAGCGGCTGGAGGCGCCCTGGAGGAGGAGTTGTGTCTTCATCATCCTGCTTTTTGATAAGACCGAAACGAATGTCGCCCCATGTAAGAACACCTTCATGTTGAGCGTGAAGAAGAACTTGCAACAACGACATGTCCGAGGCCAGACGATTGGCAGCATCCTTTGATTCAATTTCGAGAAGTTGCCCGTCCTTGTCCCGTACCAAGACCTTGGTTTCACCCAATTTATTGGTCCGAAGCTTGGCCATGTCACGTCCGTCCTCGGTCAATTGCCATGTCTTCTGACGACGATCATCGTTCTGAATTGAACGGGTATGTTCGCTAACCCAACCTTTGCGAACGAGATCCCGCATCGTACGACTCACGTTGGGTGGATGTTGGGCGCAGGCTTCCGCAATCCCTGGGCGAGTTAATGCGGCTGTGACGATGAATCGGTCGGCGAGATGGTCATGGTGCAAGAGGTGGAGCAAGACGCGGTCTGAGACAGCGACGTTGACTTTTGGAAGCCCCTCGGCCATGTCCCGCTGTGGAGAATATCACGTTCAAGCGTTGCGATTCCATGATGCCAAATTTAAACACAAAGACCACAACCCCTAATAATAGATAAGTGACGCGTTGCCATGCAATCTAACGTGCCTCATCGGAAACCCCTGAGCGTCCTGCTCATCCTTCTGATGATTGGCGTTGTACTTACACCATTGAGCGCACACGCTGCGGATTCGGATGGAGACGGTGTCGACAACTCTGTCGACGATTGCCCATATGCTAGCGGTACATCGACGGTCGATCGAGATGGGTGCCCCGATCGTGATGGCGATGGTACGTCCGACTTGATGGATGGTTGGACGAGTCAGAATCCAAATTTCGTTCTCAATGCAAACAATCCACGTAGCTCTGATTTCAACGATGTTGATTTCTCTCCGAACGGCTCGGAAGTTGCAACTTCAAGTGATGACGGATACATCCGAATCTGGAACACCTCAACTGGGCAAAACACGCGCTCCGTTATCGCTGTCTCAGGCGGAGGTACAGGAAAATTGTCGTGGTCTGCAGATGGTCGCTTCATCGGCGTCACTTCTCAGGCTGCAGATGAATTTGACATCTTTTATGCATCCAACCTGACATCCGTCCATGGTGCTTTGTCATCCGACGTTGGCGGAGGCGACTACACCTATGACATTGATATCTCTCCTGACGGTTCTAAGGCTGCTGTAGCCATTGGCCGGTCTGGAAACGGAGGCACAAACGGTGTTGTCCGAGTTGTGGATGTTATCAATGGCACCGTTATGCAGAATCTCAATCCAGGTGGCGAAGACCGATTCCATTCCGTTGATTTCTCACCAAGTGGCTCGCACATGGCCATCGGAACGGTTGGCGATTACTACGTCGTTGATGCTTCGAGTTGGGCAACGACCCGAAGTGAAAGCGCTCCTGCAGGTACTGTCAACTCCATTGCATGGTCTCCAAGCGGAGAGCACATCGCCGTGTGTGAAGGCTACGTCAACAGCCAGGGCGGCTCCCGATTGCGTCTCTTTGAGGTCGATGTATGGACCAACATACAGACCATCGCAGGTTCAACCTCTTGTTATGCAACTGACTTCTCGCCGGATGGCAACCAAGTTGTCTTCGGTATGGGATGGTATGCAGCAGATGGTGCAACGGCGAAGATCTATGAGGTCTCGAGTGGAACGCTCATTGACACATTTTCACAGAGTCGTCCTGGAGGATGTACATCAACAAACAACAACCAGTGCGGGCAAAACAACGGCGTCTCGTGGTCGCCCGATGGAGTCTACATCGCCCAAGCATTTGGCCGAAACAACGAGGGATTCTACATTTGGAAGAGCGACCTCGACCCGGACAACGATGGTTGGAACACCACCGATCAAGGCGACGGTAAGGTCGATGAATTCCCAGATGATGGCACACAGTGGGCAGATTCTGATGGAGATGGATACGGCGACAACCCTGCCCCTGCACTCAACCCTGACGAATGCCCACTTGTCTTCGGAAACTCAACCATGGACCGATTTGGCTGTCCTGATGCTGATGGCGATGGTTACTCAGACGAAAACGACTGGGCGCCGAGCAACAAAGAGCAGTGGATTGATACAGATGGCGACGGCCATGGTGACAACTATCTCTACGACATAGCCTCCAATCAACTCCATCTCAACCAGCGAGGTGATGCATTCCCGAACGACGATACGCAATGGAACGACACTGACGGTGACGGTTACGGCGACAACTACGAAGATGTCTCTTGGAACGAATACCGTGCACCTGAGTGGCCTGGTGAAATCATTGTTGGCGCTCAGAGCATCGACGTTTTCCCACTCGATCGAACCCAGTGGAGGGATACCGACGGAGATTGGGTTGGCGATGAGCAAATGAGCGATCGAGCGGATGGTTGTCCAACGGTTTGGGGCAACTCAACCTACGACCGACTCGGATGCATTGACACCGATGGCGACGGCTACTCCGATCCAGATGCAGGATGGCCCACACGAACTGATTGTTACGGAGCAGACGCGTTCCCGAACGATCCGACGCAATGGTGCGACGAGGACAACGATGGTTTCGGAAGCAACCCTGACGGAAACAACGCAGACGATTGTCCAAATCAAGCCGGACCTTCCTCCGAAGACCAATATGGATGTCCTGACCGAGACGGGGATGGTTACTCGAATACGGGCGATCCATTCCCAGACGATGGCACGCAATGGGAAGATTCGGACGGTGACAACTACGGTGACAATCCTGATGGAAACAATCCAGACTTCTTCCCCGACGATGCATCACAATGGCGAGATTCCGATGGCGATGGGTATGGCGACAATCCTGGTGGCACCAACGGAGATCGATTCCCGAACGACCCAACGCAATGGTCCGATGCTGACAACGACGGTTACGGAGACAACTTTGTCGATACCGATGGCGATGGCATTTCAGAAGGAAACTCCGACGTTTGTCCACAGACCTATGGCGAATCCAACTCGGCATCATCCCGTGGATGCCCAGATTCCGATGGTGACGGTTTCACCGATCCTGAAGACGCCTTCCCGGACCAACCGCTCCAGTGGGCCGACCAAGACGGTGATGGTTTTGGCGACAACGTCCAGTTCACCGATGGTGACGAGTGCATCGATGTCTACGGCAAGAGCACGGAGAACGGTGTTCAAGGCTGCCCTGATTCCGATGGTGATGGTCATGCCGATCCCTTCGGTGACTTCGTTCCCAAATCCGATTGTACAGGTGCAGACGCCTTCCCGGACGACCCACTTCAGTGGTGTGACAAAGACGGTGATGGTGTTGGTGACAATTATGTCTTTACGAACATCACCGTTCCTGACGAAGAGAATACTGGATTGATGATTGAGCTTTGCGAACAAATTGGCGATGCCTTCCCGAACGATGCCACGCAATGGGCTGACATGGATTGCGATGGCCGCGGTGACAACAGCACCGGTATCGCTCCAGACGCCTTCCCACTGCGTAAGACACAGCAAGACGACAACGATGGTGATGGATACGGAAACAACTTCACAAACGGTGCATATCAACCGGACGAATGCCGAAACGAGTTTGGAACATCAACCACGGATAGGTACGGTTGTCCAGACAGTGATAGCGACGGTATGTCCGACTTGAACGATCCGTGCAAGTGGGACCCTGCCGTTTCAGTAGGTATTCCCGGGCAAGTCACGTGTTCGATTACAGAAGATCCAAACAAAGCCGACGAGGAAGAGACGGTTGCTGAAGTCGAGGCAAAATCATCCAATGTGATGCTGTATGCGATGGGCGGTATCATTGCGTTCATGCTCGCAGCCATTCTTGTTGCTATGCTCGCTCGACAAGCAAGTCGCAACAAGATGATGCGAGAGCGAGCCATCGAGCGAAAGGCCGAGGAACAGTTCATGGATGAAGAAGAGCGCCGCCAACAATGGATCGACTACTACGTCGCTAACGGTGAATTCGACAAAGCACGTGAACTTGGTTGGGTTGATCCTGCATCGCTTCCAGCATGGAAACAGCATGAGATTCAGCAACAAGAAGCACTCCAAGCATCCATCCCATCCATGCTTGACCTGGATTGATTTACGCATGGTTTGTACCGTTGCCCTTTAAATCAATGAGAACTATGCAAAACCATGGGAGAGGGGCGTATGCGTCGTCTTGTTGCAACATCCATGGTGATGTTGCTCGTTCTTCTCATCCCAGTAAGTGCTGAAGAAACTGCCACGGTTCGTCTCGAAATCGAGACATTGGATGAGAATTCCAAGCCTTGGTATGGCGCAGGAGATCGTGTTCTTTTCGCCTCTTCCATCGTCAACGAAGGTGCTGCAACCTCAATCACTGAAGACCCGTCATGTGGCGTCATCATGCGTGTGGCCGATGCAGCGGGTACAACCATTCTTGACGAAGGCACAACATGTCGAGGACAAAGCCGTGGTCTTGACATCGGAGCAGGTACAACAGATCTGGACCAACATTCTTGGGATTTGACCGATCAAGATGGTGAACTGGTTTCTGCAGGACTCTATTCCATCAGCATCGAACTTGCAGGATCTGGACTTTCAGCAACATCCGAAGTTATGGTTCAACAAAACGCTGGCATTCCACCAGAGTTGATCTTCTCAACCTCCATCGCACATCGAGAAGATGTGTTGTCCCTTGGTGAGCCATTCGTCGTCGCTTACGAACTTCACAACCCAACGTCGGAAGCTATCGACATCAGTGGTCTTGATGCTTGTCAACTTCTGATTTCCTTTGAAGAGCAACAGCTCGGCCCATCATGCAATGCAGGCACAACGACCATCGATGCCTATGCTGTTCTCGGATTGGGCCACACCATGCACCAAGCGACATCAATCGACGCCCCCACGCTAACGATTGAAACGCCTGATGCTCAAGTCATCGGTTCGTTCGAACTCTCTGTACAAGATGACGAAACCCTCTCAACTCCGCTTGATGCCTCGGTCAACACACTCTCGACCTCCTTCCTCCAAGGCGAATTGTTTGGAGGTTCCCTTACGCTTGAAAACGATGGAAGCGAGAACGAACTGTTGCGCTTCACCAACACATGTCGCGCCAGCTATTGGATTGCAGGTGGCGACGGTGTTGTGTTCGATTCTCTCGATCAAGCCAACTGTCGAGCGGCTGAGCTCGACGTGATCGTGGGTGCATCCTCGCAAACCACATTCCCTCTTCAGTCCTGGGCTTTTGTCGATGAAACCGGTTGTTCCATGTTGAGCGGTGACTACGTCCTCGTCGCTGAAATACCCGAATTCGGTTACGCTGCCTCAATGGATGTTGACTACCGTCGCATTCAGTCCACAGATTGTGGGACCGTATCCGAACCTCTCACATCTCTGTCCATCGATCTTGATGACAACGATGAAGCATTGTTCGAATTGCAACTCGTTGGAATGGACGAGGAAACCGATATTCGCTGGCTGGAAATCTGCAAGGCATCGCTCCAATTGTGGAACCTTGACCTCACTGAGAAGGTCATTGAAAAGAACGTCCTCTGCAACAGTGATGTTCAGGTCGACCAAGCCCTTCGAATCTCCTCAGAGGATGTTCTTCGATTCGAACTTGAAGAATTGAACACCTTCGAGTACCAAGACGCGGAATATCGAGTTCGAATCGATCTGGCAACGGACCAAGATATGATGCTCGAGTATGAATTCTCGTGGCCGTTGAACGTCGATGTTGAAGAAGCGGTGATTGTTGAAGAAGACGTCGCAGCAGACGCTCCAATCGTTCTCGTCGATGGTGTTTGGAGTGGCGTCTTGACACCAGACGGAACCTGCTGGATGCTTGAAAACGATGCAGGCGTCATTCACATGCTCGCAGATGCGACCATGGCTTCTTGGGCACCAGAGCGTGGATTGACGGGCACCTACCAAGCCCAACAAACAGATGCAAACCAGGCTTGTACACGATTCACCGCTGACAGTTTCACATTTGTCGGAATTGTACAGGAAATTCCATTGATTGAAGAATCGCCCGCTGTCGAAGAATCATCCATCGTCGAGAACGAAGTTGTCGAGCAAGAAGCGCTCCCCGCCTGGGCACCACAAGCGGTGACTGTACTCACAGTAAGCGCGATTCTCTCCATGCTTGGCTTTGCTGCTTTCAACAACGAAGCGATTCGTATCTCGACCACTCTCACAGGATTGTGGTTCCTCGGTCTGATCGGTAAAACCTCAGAGACAAGCGATGGGCGATTCCAACGCGGACGACTGCTTGGTTACCTTACAGCAAACCCTGGTTGTCACTTCCGTGCTCTCTTGTCTGCTTTGGACATGAGCAACGGACAACTCTCTCATCACCTTCGAGTTCTCGAACAAGAAGAAAGCATCTGGCGACGTAAGGACGGTCGCTTGGTACGCTACTACCCATTGACCAACACGCTCCATCCATTGCTTGAGGATGATGCACTACCAGTGCCAATTCTCGCTCCTGATCCTCTTTCGCTTCAAGGCAAAATTCTGGTTTTGCTCGATCATGACAGTCAAATGGGAGACTTCCCTACCCAAGCTGAACTCGCAAAGCGACTCGACAAATCCCAACAACTCATCTCCCACCATCTCCGTACCTTGGAGAAATACGGCCTCATCGAAGGACGACGTATGGGCATGCGCAACCGCTACAAACTCACCAAGGAAGCAATGTTCCTTTTGGAGACCAGCGAAGCATACGTACAGAACGAGATGAACCTCTGAATTCGATTCGCTGAGGTGGATTGAAGAAGGATAGCATGGAGGCGTGTTTAGCGTAGGATGTGTCGACGTGTCGGATGAGATGAAGACGACGGATGAAGTTGCATGGCAACAAGCATGGACCGATGCTAACGTCTTCGGTTCAAGTGATGATGCATCCAAACCGAAATTCTACTGTTTGGAAATGTATCCGTATCCTTCCGGAAAAATGCACATGGGACACGTTCGAAACTATTCGATTGGCGATGCTGTTGCCCGTTACAAGCGGATGAAAGGTTTCAACGTCCTTTACCCAATGGGATTTGATTCGTTTGGAATGCCTGCAGAAAATGCTGCCATAGCTGAAGGTGGGCATCCTCATGACATCACCGAGAAGAACATGGCCTCCATTACGGAACAGATCAAGCGCATGGGATTCTCGTACGACTGGAGTCGATTGGTCAAGAGTCACGATCCGAATTATTACAAGTGGAACCAATTGTTCTTCACCCGCTTTTTCAATTCAGGACTCGCCTATCGTGAGTTTGCTCCAGTCAATTGGTGCGAATCCTGTTCAACGGTCCTTGCCAACGAACAAGTCAAAGCGGGCCGATGCTGGCGATGCAACGGTCCTGTACGACAAAAGGACATGAGCCAATGGTTCATTGACATCACCAAGTACGCTCAACAATTGCTCGATGGACTCGATACCATCGAGTTTCCAGAAAGTGTTCGGTTGATGCAAGAGGACTGGCTTGGCCGTTCCGAAGGAGCAGAAATCGAATTCGGTATTGAAGGGAGTGAGGAAACCATCCGCGTTTTCACAACCCGGCCTGACACCCTGTTTGGCGTCACCTTCGTCACGCTCGCACCGGAACACCCCCTTGCAGAACAACTGGTCAAAGGGACCGAGTATGAGGCGGGCTGGCAAGCCATGCACGATGTGTATGCCAACATGAGCGAGTTCGATCGAATCAAGAATCTCAACAAGAAGGAAGGTGTTTCTCTCGGGCGCTTTGCTATCCACCCGCTTACTGGTGAGAAAATTCCAATCTGGGCAGGTAACTTTGTTCTCGCTACCTACGGAACGGGAGCTGTCATGGCTGTTCCTGGTCATGATGAACGCGATTTTGACTTTGCCAAAACATACGATTTGCCAATCAAGCGTGTGCTCATCGAAAACGAGAACGATGATGCTGATGAAGAACTTGAATCAGCCTATACGGAAGATGGATACATGGTTCATTCAGGAATGGATGGATTCGATGGCCGCTTCGGAGATGCTGCGCGTACGGCTGTTATCGATGCCCTCGAAACCGCTGGAAAGGGCGATCGTCGAGTCAATTGGAAGATTCGCCCTTGGCTCATCAGTCGCCAGCGTTACTGGGGCACACCGATTCCAATCATCCACTGTGAGGACTGTGGAGCCGTTCCTGTTCCTGAAGATCAACTGCCAGTTGAACTTCCACGCGACGTTGTCTTCGATGGGAAAGGAAATCCATTGGAAACATCAGAATCATTCCTTAACGTAGATTGCCCCAAGTGCGGTAAGCCTGCACGAAGAGAAACCGATACGATGGATACGTTTGTTGATTCATCGTGGTACTTCTTGCGCTATACCGATGCCAACAACCTCGAACAATGGTACGATGCAGACATCGCTGATTATTGGATGAACGTTGATTTCTATTGTGGGGGAATCGAACATGCACAAATGCACCTGATTTACGCCCGTTTCTACACCAAGGCGCTTCGCGATCTTGGCTTCCATAGTATTGATGAACCATTCAACGAATTGCTCTGTCAAGGCATGGTCAACAAGAGCGCCCCTTTCTGTGAAACCTGTTCCGTGACCCTCTCGGTCGATCATGCTGGCTCACCATGTCCGCATTGCAATTCACCACTCGGTGAACGCTCTGCAAAAATGAGCAAATCGCTCGGTAACACGGTTTCTCCTGAACAGATGATCGAACAATTCGGGGCCGATACGGTTCGCTTGTTCATTCTCTTTGCTGCAAATCCGACCGCTGGAATGGACTGGTCCGATTCCGCTGTTGAAGCCAATCATCGAGTGATGCAACAACTGCAAACGATGCCTGACCAACTCCTTGGATGGAACAAGCCTGCCCATTCCATCGATGATTGGATGATGGCTCGACTCCGACAACGCCTCCAACAATGGTCCGATGCGATGGACCGATACGACTTGCGTCGAGCTGTCGAATGCTCCCACTATGACATGGTCAAAGACATCAACTGGTACGTACGTCGCGGAGGAGGCAATGCTGAAATCGGCCGAACATTGCTTCACTCATGGACCCACATGATCGGCATCGCCACACCGCATCTTGCAGAAGATTGGTGGGCGCAACTTGGTGGAGAGGGACTCCTCGCTACGCATGTCATGGACGACATTCAGGCCGTCAGCGAAGAAGATCAGGCCGTCCTCGATGGAGAAGCATTGATTCGAGATCTCCTCGAACAAGCACGAAAAGTTCGCAGTGTTGCTGAGCGACACATCGATGGGGAAGCAACATCGCTCACCATCGTCACCTCCGCACCATGGAGAAACACCATGGCAGAAATGGCATTAACACATCTTTCCGAAGGAAACAACGTCAAGACCTTCATGGGCATTTTGACCCAATCCGAACTCGCTCAAGGTGAAACACGGGGTGAACGACTCGGATTCTGGAACAAGCGCATGCTACCTCAAGTGTTCAAGTGGGACGATGAAAAGAAGCGAATTCTTCTTTCAACACTTGATGAAACACAGGTCTATGCTAATGCTTCCAACTTCATCGCAGAAGAACTCGGTCTTGCATCGGTACGCATCGTCCGTGGTGAAGGCGAAGAGGATGAAACAGGGAAAGCAGGCGTTGCGATGCCACTTTCACCCGCATTCATCTATGCTTGAGTCTCTTCTCCGACCGGTTCCGAAGAAGCCTCAGGCGCAGTTGCTGGTTCGGTTTCAAGTGTTGGAACCGCTTTCTGTTGTGGTTGATTCGTCGGTGCCTTGACTGGTTTGAACGTGAAATAGCCAGCAACACAAGCAAGAGCGAGTGCAACCAAGATCAGAATTTGATTGATTCCAAAGGAAGAATCAGAACTTTCACTCTTGTTCTCAACAATGATCAAAGTACAACCATCCGAATCGACCTGTTCGCCAAGAGGTGTTGAAGGGCATAGGTCATCATCGTTCAGGATTCCATCGGAATCAGAATCAGCTTGTTCGGAGGAACATCCCGCACCATTGACAACAGTACTCAATGGTGTCCTTGGACAGATATCGGCATCGTTGAGAACTCCGTCTGCATCGTCGTCCACGTCTTCTTCACCATCGACACATCCGTCCGCATCGAAGTCTTGGGAAGGCAACACTGGTCCAACAAGACCACGCGGGCACAGGTCGAAGATGTCTTCGAAACCATCGCCATCGTCATCGTCGTCTTCTTCGTCATCATGGCAACCATCCTGATCACGATCGAGTGATGTATCGGTCGCATTCCAATCTCGGAACCCCTTTGGACACATATCGAGCTGGTTCGATCCAATCATATCGAGCATCATATCGTTGTCATCATCAAGGTCGTTGATGCTGTCTTGACAACCATCACGATCCCAGTCGTTCATTTCTGTTGAATCCCACAAAGCGAGATCACGTGGACAACCGTCCTCGATGTTGACGATTCCATCCCCATCCTCATCCAAGTCGCAAGCATCGCCAATGGAGTCACCATCAAGGTCTTCCTGTCCAGCGTTTGAAGTGCTTGGACAGTTGTCACGTTGATCAACAAAACCATCTTCATCCGTATCGAAGTCTGAACATCCATCTCCCTCAACGTCGGTTTCCAGAGTTGAGACCCATCCGATTGGACCCTTCGGACACGAGTCAAGGTGGTCGTAGACTGTGTCGTTGTCATCATCAAAATCCTCGTCTGCATCACGGCATCCATCGCTGTCGTGATCGGTTGAACCGCTGCTTGTCCAGCCAACTTCGCCTTGTTGACAGACGTCAAGATCGTCAGCAATCCCATCGTTATCGTCGTCATCATCGCAGACATCACCAAACACATCCGATTCGAAGTTCGCTTGGTCTGAATTGGACACTCTTGGACAATTGTCGATACCATCGAGCACACCGTCACCATCAAGATCGGTCTCATAGTGCCAGACACCACCATCTTGTCCACCTACTGAAACCACAGAATGGTTACCGTACATACCTGAATCTTCGAATGAGAAGGCGATAAGAGAACCACCTGAAGAAGAGGAAACCATGTCGTAAACACGGTCCCGGCCATCGCTTCCACCAGTGAGCGCCCACAACCAACCATCATTGAAATCGTATTCACCGAGGAAAATGTCGGTTCCAAAGTACCCCGTATCATCGTCGTAGTCAACCAAGGTTTCGCCACCGAGGGTGAACGTATACGTTGTCACACCAGCATAGATGACCGAACCAGATGCTGTTCGATATGCTGCACTGTACATATCGTAACCCGAACCACCCTCAACAATGAGTCCGTCCCAGGCCCCATTGGTGGTGATGTCGGCTCGGAAAGCATCGAACCATTGTGTGGTCTCACTGTAATCCGTCCCGAACGTCGAATTGCCCTCAATGGTTCCGTAGACTTGCACATCCAATCCAGCCCCTGCAACGCAGCCGTTGACCAGGTCGTCGCCTGTGCCACCCGCTTGTTGCAACCAAATCCAACTGGCCGCATCGTATTTGGCGACAACGATGTCACCGCCACCGTTTGAATCAATAGAACCAACCTCATCGAATGCGAGTTGTCCAATGAACGTGAAGGCGATGAACGTATCACCAACGCTGTTCTGACAGAAGCCACCAAAGGGCTCAACACCGTCTTCTGACATGGCAGTAAATCCGTTGGTGAAGGTTCCGTATTCATCGAAAAGCATCACTGCAAGACTGGATTGGGAGCCACCAGCAAAAATGGTCTGATTCATATCAAGAAGTTCCTTGAACAATACACTCACATGGATTCGATCGTATTCATCAACAAACATATCGAACATCAAAATCTCTTGTTGGTTAGAGATGGAAACAGCCCATTGCCAACCAGTTTCAACGTCGTATCGAGCGATGTAGGCATTGCCCTCGTCAGAATCTGAATCCTTGTCCAATGTTGGAAGAGACCCCAAGGTCATGTTGCATTGAAGGCCTGCACTGCCAAGGCAATAATTGCCTGCAATGATGAAATCACCATCGCTCATCAAAGCAAGAGCATCCACGGAATCGACTCCGATGCTACCGAACGATTCACTGAAATTCCAATCGTTGGTCTCGTTCGAGATGGCAATGAAACCATCCATGTCATCGAATCCAAGCTGGTTGGAATCGTGTCCGTTATCGCCAATCAAGATTGAAGAAGTGAAACTACCGCCAACGAGAACGGAGTTGTTGGATAGAGGTGCAAGTGCATTGATGGAATCTTCTCCAAAGCCACCAACTGTGACTGCCCATCCCAACGGTTCCGACTCCTCACCGTTGAATTGTGGAGAAATTTCAGCATCGAGAACCTCTGCTTGAGGGTGAGGCATTGTTGCGAGAAGGAGTGCAAAAACGATGAACAATGGACGAAGCATAGTCTTGTGATGAACTGCCACTTCATGAAGGTGTTGCGTTACAGTCCATTCACTTGTTTGTGACGATTGGTTCAAAGACGGTCGACGTCGAGGTCCAACCATGTCCCAAGGTCGTAAGCCAAAACGCAGCGGTCAGGGGCGGCAACGAAACCGTCGTCGCTACGGCGGCCCGCGCAAAGCCAATCTGATTGAACAATCGAAGAAAGAACTTCTCGAATACAATCAACGAGCCAACAACCGATTCGATTATGAGAAAACAGGTATCCAGCCGGTCGGATTACCAGATGATTCATCAAACGCGAAATCCTTCTCATTTACGTGGAAATGCAACCCAGTCCGCCTCACGGATGAAGAGAAAATGGCCGATTTTGTCGTTCGCAAGGGTGAATTCGGTTGGCTCGATGATGACCGTGTCGATGAGATCGCGAACTTTGCTGAACCTCTTTCTATCTCAGCAGACCAGGCCCTGTCCCTTCGCTCAGCTCTTCTCCAGCAGAAGACCGTCTATGGCCACTCAACCATGCGGAATCGTGGTCGTCAAATCCACCGTGATTACAAGCAAGGAATGTCGGTGGTCGATTTGTCCAAGAAATACGACTTCCCCCCGATGAACATCTTTCGACAAATCCTCGCCGAGAAAGGATGGTCGAAGACGAAAATCAAGGAAGCCGTTCGGGCACCATCTCGTTTTTCAGAACGTGAACGAAAAGAATTCGAAGCTGCAGAGGAAGCTGATCGAGTCTCAAACGTTGACCAAAGCGAGACCCACCTTCGGGCCGATGTGTTTGAGAACATTCTTGCCGATTGGTTTGAAGAGCAAGGTGTGCGACTTCGCCGTCAACCTGAACTTGTCAAAGAACAATCGATTGAGATCGGCGGTCCAAAACTAACGCCAGATATTCTGTTCCTCGACCATGTTGAGATCAATGGCCAACCGGTTGCATGGATTGATGCAAAACACTTCTACGGGGCTGATGTTGGGTTCCAACGCAAGAAGATGTCCAAACAAATGATGCGTTACATCAACGAATGGGGAAGTGGAGCCATCGTTTTCAGGCATGGATTCTCAGAAAATCTGTACATGGCTGGCGTGACCATGTTGGACGCCAGTCCTTTGGACCTCTCTGAATTGCAAGACCGACCTTAGTCAACTCGCTGCGGAGCGATTCGGGTAACAAGTGAGTCCAAGTCAATGGAACGGAGGCGCTCGGAAAGATGTCGTAAATCACCCTCGTCAAGAGGTTGATTGGCTTTCGCAGGAAGGAGGACACACGATGTTCCAAGCATACACAATCGTGCCCTAATCTGTGCTTGAAGATTCAATTCGTTAATCGTAGATTGAACTGAAGCGAGCATCGATTGCCTAGAAGGCTCTTCCAACATCTTGGACATTCGGCCAAACGTTTGTGCTTCCTTCAACAGTTCATTCCAAATCGATGCATCCCATCGTTTCGAAGCGAGACGGTCCACTGCAGCATCGCCTGCACGTGTAATGCTTGATTTCCAGTCAGGATGATCGATGTATTCCGATGTATGCTTGGATTCACTTGATTGCCAAACCAATAGGACATGCGAGTCGAGTGAGAAACTTTGAGCAACCCCAGGAGAAGGCGGAGAACCTGGATGTGTTCGAAGTTCAACACCTCCAACATAGAGCCCGAGTACGTCGCCGAGACCTCCAGAATATCGTCGTTCAATGTGATGAGCAGCTCTGAAGTACTGCGGTATCGACCCTTTCTCAGTCATTTGATAACAAGCCAAAGCCAGTGCTGAAAGACCTGCAGCAGACATACCAAACCCTTGACTGAGTGGTAATTCGATTTCAACTTGAATGGAATAATTGGCATCCATTGGAAGAAGACGCGCTTGGCGCAGTTCATCGATGAGATCGTCGTACATTTGCTGACTGAGTGATTCATTCGGTATGTGCGCATTGATGATGACTTCGGTGATACCCTTCGATTTGACATCGGGAATGTCTTGATCCCAACCAGCCATCTCTTGGCCTGCTTCGATAACCTCACTTCGACCCGTTTCCTGAATTGAGACGGAAACACCATGCTCAAGACAAAGACCTGCTCCCCGACTTCCTTGATTTCGGGGGAGAAGAGCATCGTCATGGATTGAAAACAGCAAGGTGATGTGTCCACCAACCCGAACTGTTGCCATAGTCATGCCATCTCATCAAGAATCATCAAGATGGCGGAAGGTCCGGTGTTCGAATCAAGCAAATGCTCGACCGAGATCGTCGCCAAGGGCGGTGAAGCGGGACTTCAATTCCTCGATGGCGCTGTTGAAGACAGCCTCAGGAGCCAATGAACCATCGGTCTCAAAGGAGAAGACGAAACTACCGTCAACCTTGTTGAAAACAATCGCCTCATCGAAGTCTGCATCTCGACCGGTGCCGTGACCGACTTGATGGAGAGCCTTCTCGAGGTCGAGAACGGTTGAAACATCGTCGCACTTCTTGTTGCTGAAGAGTTTCGCATCAATGGCTCGACCGTCACTGGTCTTGAGGTCAAGATCAAAGAGAACGGAGGCCTTCTTCGGCTTCTTGAGTTCTGCTACGTAACGTGGTTGGAAGGTGACGGCAGATGCAGCGGACCACTTGGCGTGGTCTCGGCCTCGACCGAGTGTTGCAAACGCAATGAACTCGAGGAACTGTCCTTGAGCAAGGTATGTGATTGGGATGGATTGCATTTCTTCACTGATGTCGAAGGCTGGGTCTGATACATTGGTCAAATCGCCTGCACGAACAACTCGGTACGGCTCATCACTGTCAGAAGATGGGCCTTGGACGTTGAGTGTGTACAAGACTTGACAGGTTGGGCAACCCTTGTCTTCTTCTGCAAGATCCATGCAGTTCTCACATTCGTCCGGGAACGCCATGCCCTCATCGGGTTGTGTTGGAATAGGAACCATAGCCAATCGGTGAGCAATGACTTCATCTGGAAGTGCGTTCACGGATTCGTAAATTTCGCCACGATTGTTGTCTTGATTGACACCGAGTGTGAACATGACCTTGCTGATGGCCATTTTAGGGACATCAGCCATGATCGCACGTCGAAGTGCATTCACCTGGGATGCATCAGTATCTTCGATAAGGATCTTCATTTTGTTTCCTTTAGGATAACCGTCAACAACGCTTGCCTTCATATTCATTCCTCCAAATCAGACACGTCGTCCACGTCGTCCACCCTTTTTCTTGGTGCCGTCGTGAGCGATTGGTGTAACATCCTCGATTCGAGTGATGGTCATACCTGCACGTGTCAGTGCTCGAATAGCTGCTTGTGCACCAGGTCCAGTGTTGTTGGACTTGTTACCTCCAGGTGCACGATACTTGACGATGAGTTGTGTGAATTCCTTGTCCTTGAGCATGTCAGCAAGACGCTCTGCAGCACGAGTAGCAGCGAATTGGCCACCACTGTCCTTGGAGGACTTGACAACCTGTCCACCGGAGCAGGTTCCAATCGTCTCAGCACCGGTCAAATCGGTTGCTGTCATGAGGATGTTGTTGTAGGACGAGAAGATGTTGACGATGGCTCGACGTGTCATCAGGCTTCACCTCCATCTTCTGCGCTTGGTGCTGCTGCTGCAGCTTCAGCGACTTCATCGGCGAATGGCTTGGTTGCTTCTGGATCGACTTCTTCTTCGTCGACAGCATACTCAGCCATTTCACGGCGTCCGTCAATGGCCTTGCGGATGTCATGATCTGGGTTGTTGAGTTCGCTTGATGGGTGGTATTGGATGATCTCTTCCTCGTCACGGGTGACAGGATAGGAAGGGATTGTGACCTTTTGGTCGCCAATGCAAATGTGACCGTGGGTTACCAGTTGTCGTGCTTGCTTGAGTGAGCAAGCAAGACCCTTGTAGTAGACTTGTGCTTGGAGACGTCGGTTGAGGATGTCCTCTGCGTTGAGCGAGAGAATGTCGTCAAGAGATGCTTCCTTGGTGATGAGGCCCTTGTGGTGAAGAGAACGAAGAAGGTCGTCCTTCTCTCGCATTCCGTGACCCTCGGTGGTGTCAATCATACCGATCAAGCGCATGGCTTGACGTCGATGGCGGCGGAGTTGGGACTTGGCCTTCCAAATCTCACGCATGTTCTTCAAGCCGTGATTGGCTTGGATGAGATGCTCTTCTTCGATTCGTGCCTTCTTCCATGGATGCGGAGGCGTATCGAACTTTGGTCTGGAAAACTTTGGCTCACCCATACTTCATCACCCTCATGCTTTCTTTCGGCTTACACCGAGCGTTAGGCCACCACGGCCATTGCTTCGTCCGCGCTGACCACGGACCTTGTTGCCGCTAGCGTGGCGAACACCACGGTAGCACTTCATGGTTCGAAGACGGTTGATGTCTTCTTCGAGTGTGAGTTTGACCTCTTGTCCGGTCAAGTGGATGTCGTTGCCGGTTTCAACATCGGCCGCACGGTTAACCATCCAGTAAGGAACGTTGTTGACGTAATCCTCGATCGCAAGTCGGAGTGTTTCTTGCTGCTCTGGGCTGAGGTGGCCAGCCATTCGAGCAGGGTCGAATCCAGTGGACTTGCAGATTTGGATAGCACTACGTACGCCGATTCCCTTCACCGAGGTCAATGCAGATGAGAGCGGCTTGAGACCGTCCATATCCGTATCAGCCATTCGGAGAATGTATGAAAAATCGTCGCCGAGTTCCTCTTCTTTTCCTTTTGCCATTCTTGTCCACCTAACGTTGCGACATGATGTCGAGCAAGTTTCCGACCAACCTCCCCTATATCAAGACCGCGATGCAGGGGTCCGATTTCAGGTATCAGAATTATGAGGATATTGAACACAAAGGAGGAGATGATTTGAGGTTGTATGTCGCGTCAAAAACGCTTTCCTGCGGCCTTGTCGGTTGCGAAGCTGTCGATCGATGCTTCCTTGCAGACGAGGTTGAAGCGTCGCTTCAAGACCACAACGAATCGTCAACGCCGAAATGTCGTTGTCGAGGGCAGTTGCAACAATCGTGTCGATGTTGGCCTCATTAAGAGGAACATCGAGGAGTTCGACAACCCGGCCTGAGGCGACAACAAATGGGTGGGTATCGTCTTTCAACGGCCCATTGTGATGAATGCGTGGACGGCGAGGTGATGCATCTGCCCATCGAACATCCGAAGCAGTACTCAGTTGCTCGCTTAACCATGCATCAACAAGTCCACTCTCGACCAAAGCCGCATCAAGAATCGTCACCCATTCGTTTCGACGTACTGGCTGCAAACCAACTCGTTCAAATTGAATTGTTTCCTGTTGTTCGATGACGGCATCCTCGCCGCCAAAAGTACGTGAGAGACGAACAAATCGCTTGCTGATAGCAGGGGTTGCAACACCACCAAGCCAGAGTTCAAGTCGATCCACACGTCCACCCCCACGAGACATCCACGTCCACGTCCGCTCAATGTCTGGCCAGAACGAATCAACGATGGCTTCAACGCCATCTCGAAGTTCTTGCGTCAATCGAGGAGAGAGGTCGAGCACGATACAAGGTCCACGGCTGGTGGAGGCAAGATACGGTTTCCATGCTTCGAACACGCTCGGCAGGTTGGGTTGCATCTCGTCAAGGTCGTGCGTTCGTGAGTTACGTGGACGAGCAGGGTCAAGCATGAGCACTGCAACACTGTTCGATTCAAGCCCAACCGCTGAAGCGATAGCATCGCTCGCAGTTCCATCACCTGATACGACGAGCGAACGACGGTGCCATCCTTGATCGTACGAAGCGTAGTGACGAGCTACAGTGTTGAGATTCAGACAACTCGCAACTGCACGGTCACGGTCCAGTTCAATCCCGAGAGCGGGTTGCTTGAGACGTGAAGCATAAGCCGCCAATTGTATCCCTGAGCCACAAGCGCAATCGAGCAGCTTTCCCTTCGGCAGGTCGAATTGCGCCAAATAATCCGCTCGTGTCATGGCTACTTGCCATGGTGTTGCGAGTGGTTTTCCCTCACTCGCATGAAAAAACGAAAGATCGCTGAACGATGCATCTGGAACCGATAGACCCGTTTCGGTCTGTTCAGATGGCACCAGAACATCCAATTCAGTCACCTACTGAGCGATATCGGAGCGCGTAAGGATGCTTTCGAACGGAATTCCTGCTTCTGCAAAGGCCTCAACACCGCCTTCTTCTCGATCGAGAATGCTGATGACTGCGATAACATCGCACGAGGTGGTCTCACGAATGCGTTCAACAGCTTGTATCGAGGAACCTCCGGTCGTGGTGACATCTTCGAGAATGACGATGCTACCGCCGCCTGCAATGGAAGCACCCTCGATACCTGGTGGATTGTTGGTCTTTCGACCGCCTCGCCCCTTTGGGGATTTGCGGACCATGAATCCTTTCCGATGATTCGATTCGGCACCGGTGATAACAATCGCCGTTAGCGGGACTGCACCGAGCTCAAGGCCTCCGACAAAATCGGGGCCGAGGTCGTCCAATCGATGGTTGAAGAGGTGAGCGAGTAATTTCGAGGATTCGGTATGCATCATCACGGGCTTCATGTCGAAAAACCAGCGTGATTGACGACCGGATGCAAGCGTGAATGCATCATCTGAGCCACCATCGAGGAACGCAAGTTCTCGGACGAGTTCGACCAATCGGTTCCACTCTGGTAACGATTTCAACGATGCATGAACGCTCATGCTCTGATGCTGTGGCATCCAACGCATGAATGTTGGGCTGGTAAAGGAGATGCGGTCCCGCCGATTGCATCATAAAGTCTCGACAACAACAGAGGAACAGGGGTCGAAGTTCATGTCAAAAGAAGCATCGACCAACCAACTCAACCCTTTGATTGGCGTTGATGTTCCAAGGCTTGAGAAAGAAATGGAGCGCTACCAACAGATTCTCGACGAACATGCCGATCATGCATACAGAGTCGCCGAAGAAGCGCGAAATCTTGGCCTTGACCCGAAACCGTTCGTCGAGATTCCACGCGCCAACGATCTCGCAGGTCGAACTGAAAAATTGTTGATTGAACATTTGGAGTCCTATCCAGTTGCAGACGATATTCGAGCCCTCCTTGCGGAATATGACCGTGAAACGACCTCGATTATGATGGCCCAACGCGTTGCCAAAGGGTTCAGAGAGAAAGGATACGACATGGTCAAATCCATCGATGTTGGCTTGCGCGTCGGTCTTGCAATCTTGACCGAAGCGGTCCTCGTCGCTCCTCTGGAAGGCATCAGTGAAGTTCGCTTGTTGAACAACGTCGATGGATCTCCGTTTGTCTCCGTCCATTTCGCTGGACCCATTCGCGCTGCGGGAGGGACGGCGCAAGCTCTTGCTGTTCTCATTGCTGATATGATTCGACGTGAATTGAATGTCGGGCCATACATTCCAAGCGATGGTGAAGTCGAGCGGGTCAAGGAAGAATTCGGCTTGTATCGAGGGAACCTGCAGTACCGTCCATCTCCTGCTGAAATCGACGAAATCGTACGAGCCTGCCCTGTCATGATCAACGGTGAATCAACCGAGTCAATCGAATGTGCTGGATACGGTCGTGTTCGCAACATCGACGAAGCGCGTATTCGCGGTGGTGTCCTCCTCGTCATCGGAGAAGGCATGTGTTTGAAGGCACCAAAAATCCAGAAACATACCGAACGACTCAAGGTCCCCGGATGGGATTTCATCTCCAAATTTGCATCCAAAGGAAAGGAGGACAAAGACGGGTCCGACAAGGATGCGTTCAAGAGCCGAAGAGTTGCTCCGATTGACAAATTCATGAAGGACATCATCGCTGGCCGTCCTATTTTCGGTGGACCTCAACAACCGGGAGGTTTCCGTTTGCGTTATGGGCGAGGTCGCCCTTCTGGTCTTGCAGCAGCATCGCTCAATCCAGCATCGATGTTGGTCCTTGACGATTTCATTACCATTGGAACGCAGATGAAGATCGAACGTCCTGGGAAGGCATGTGCAGTTACACCAAGCAACGATTCCGAAGGGCCTTGGGTGGTCCTCTCTTCCGGCCAATTCTTGCGAGTTGATGAGAGCGAACATCTCCGAAAGGTACACGGCGATATTCGCTCAATTTGGGACAATGGAGAGATTGTCATTGGCTATGGGGAATTCATGGAGAACAACAAGAACCTGGTTCCTGCAGGGTACACGACCGATTGGTGGGCAAGTGATCTCATCGATGCTCTTCAATCAGAGGAGGATGTGAAAGCGTTCTCCGAGATGTGCAAGGGACTCGGCGAAGTACCAGATGGGGTTCCTGGAGCAACCGACGTCGATGACGGCTATGCTCAATTCCATGTTCGACGGCGATGGCATCGATACCTTTCGAAACTTACACTCAGTTGGGAACAGGCATCGAGCGTTGCCGAGCGCTGGCGGACAGCGATTGCACCTCCGCACAATCCGTGGTTCCTCGATTTGCCGATTGAATGGGTCCCTGCACTGCTGGACGCCTTGCCAAGTGGAATAATCGAAGCACCGTCCAAAGTCGATGCTGAGGTCAATCACCCTTACCTCGAAGATTCTTGGATGCGATTCAAGGGTGCTGCAAAGGGCTGGCAAGCCTCAGCCATGGACAACCTGCAACCGGAGCAGATACCTCTACTCGACGACATCGAAACAATTGGCCTTGATGTCAAACCTGAGGAACCAATTTTTCAGGATGAGCTTCCAGAGGGTTGGACCTTCATGCAACACGGCCTGCTCAAGGGGGCTTTGCTTCTACTCGGAGTTGCACACCATCACGACGGGGACGACATCGTTGCCACATGTGGTTGGCAGGCCATGATCAATGGTCTGGGTTACAGTGTGAAAGGCGAACGGCTTCACCAAAACGTGGACCTGAAATCTCTGATCGAGCAGCGTATTGTTGAATTGAGAAACTGCAACACTGTTCTCCGCAACGAATCACAGCGGCTAGGAGAATTGAAGAAACAGAGAGCAACAGTTCGCATTGCAGCAGAAACGGAGGCTCGTCAACAAGGACTTGGAATCGCAGAAACCGACCAAGTTGGTCAGAAAGCTGCCGATTCTGTCGAAGACCCTGGCCCTGAAGATGCTGCTCTGTACAAGACGTCGTTGCGCATCCATGACGATCACATTGTTGATGGAATTCTTCCATTGATTCGAGAGATTTCCTCGCTGCGATGGGAACATGCTGCACCACAACGTGTTGGTTGTCGAATGGGTCGCCCTGAGAAATCTGCACCGAGAGAGATGTCGCCGCGCTCGCACATGTTGTTCCCGATTGCGCTTGAAGGCGGGAATCAACGGCTTATTGCAAATGCTGCTGGAAAAGGTTCGATTCGTGTCCAAATGGGGAAGCGCATCTGCTCAAAATGTGGAAAGGATTCTCCATTCATCCAATGCCACCATCGTGTTGTTGACGATGCTGGAATTCCCAAAGTCGGAGAGACGTGTGGTGGGCGAACCGATATGAAAGAGTCCACTGGTAACAGCCGGCGTCGTGGAGAGATGCAAACCGTTCCACTTGAGTCGATCATCGAAGATGCTCAACTTCGTATCGGAATGGGGCGACTGCCTTCACAGGTCAAGTGTGTGAAGGAACTAAAGAGTCGAAATCAAACACCCGAGCCGATCGAAAAAGGTCTGATTCGAGCCAAGTACGACCTTCCTGTGTTCCGTGATGGTACTGTTCGATTCGATATGAGCGATGTGCCTGTTACCCACTTCACTCCGAAAGAAATCGATGTTGATTGGAAACGCTTGCACGCTCTAGGTTACACCCATGACTGGGAAGGACATCCGTTGGAAAGCGATGACCAGATGCTGGAATTGTATCCTCAAGATTTCATTGTTGCAGAAAACGCAGCTGATTATTTCCTGCGGACTGCTCAATTTGTTGATGAAGTTCTCGTCAAGTTTTACGGCCTACAGCCCTACTACAATGCGACATCAAAGGACGATCTCGTCGGACAACTCATTTGTGCCCTTGCACCGCACACATCCGGGGGCGTTCTGTCTCGTATCATTGGCTGGGCGGACTGTTCAGGAGGTTATGCTCACCCTCTGTTCCACGCTGCAAAGCGAAGAAACTGCGATGGCGATGAGGATGCCATCATGCTCTTGATGGATGGGTTACTCAATTTTAGTCGTGAGATTTTGCCTGCGAACCGAGGTGGTCAAATGGATGCTCCACTTGTTCTGACCACGCGACTCAATCCAACCGAAATCGACAAGGAGGCCCTGAACGTCGATGCTGCTTGGTTCTATGAACGCCAATTTTACGAAGCGACCTTGCATCAACCTCATCCAAAGGATATTGCCGACTCAATGGATTTCGTTGAGCGACGTTTGGGTTCAGTCGCTGCTGTGCGGGGCTACGGATTTACCCATGATTGCAATCGAATCGATGAGGGTCCAGAATTATCTGCCTACAAAACGCTGGCAACCATGATCGACAAGATGAATGGTCAACTGAATCTATGTCAACGGCTGAGAGCCATCGATGCTCGCACCGTAGCTTCGTCTGTTGTTCGATCGCACTTCTTGCCCGACCTTCGCGGGAATCTCAACGCCTACGGACGGCAGAAAGTTCGATGTCTCAAATGTGGCCATTCCTACCGCCGGATGCCCCTCGCTGGTCATTGCATCCAAGCGCAAAAGGTTGGAGGGCGCGGATTATCAGCCCACGGAGTAGCAAGGAACGAAGGTGGACTCTGCAACGGTCGACTTGCCCTCACTGTCTCTGAGGGAGCGGTCCGGAAATACATCGAAGTCACCAAACACGTCATGGATACATACGGTGTTGACACCTACACGCGACAAAACATGGAATGGTTGGCTGGAAGCGTTGAATCTTTGTTCAACAACGATCGTGCTCGGCAGATGTCGTTGACCGATTTCCTTTGATCAAAGCGTAATGGGATCGCGCCAAGGTGAATCGTCGGATTCGTGAACACCCTCAACTTCTGGCATACCGATACGTGCCTTTCTGAACTCTTTCGGCTTGTTCTCTTTCACATTGGATTGTTCGACGCGCTTAGCAATAAGTGTTCGAACGGTGGATTCACCAAAGGCAAGCCCGACCAAAAGCAGAGAGAGCAAAACGTGACCCACCGTTGCAATCGGTGCAAATGGAGCGACGTCGAGATATTGAATGGCGATGATGTTCTCTTCGACGGTTGTATTCAGTGTGTATTCACCAGGAGGTAGTTCTGCATCGATGGATGCTGCTTCATTGGTTGATCCGGCCCAGTTTAGAACGACATTTCCAGAGGAGTCAATGAGCCGCCAAGAGACGTCTGCTTGTCGAGTTGGGTCATCTCCATGAACGAATTCTGAAGTGATGGTCACGGGTAGCTTCGAATTACTTCCGAAGACTGCTTGAAGCGAAACTTCCCTGTCTTCCTGAAATTCAAAACCCCGATCGTTGAGTTGCTGAGATGCCTCGTTTGAAGCGATGTTAGCCCAAATAATGTTGATGATGAGCAAAGCAACAACCCACATGGCGAGGTTGAAGATTCGCTTCCGCTCCATGATGGTCACTTCGTTTGTTTACCTTATGAGTTGATGTTCAACGCCAAGACGGCGCATCGATTCCTCCATCCATGCCAATTTGCGCTTCTTGCGTTCAGGATTGGTTGTACCAGACCATGGCCCGACGACATCGGTCCGGAAACCAACGCACTCAATCTCTTCGAGCGAACGCCCTAAGGCGTGGATGAAACAGAGAGCTCGATCTCCATCGGTGAATCCACCAGGATTGTGCATACCTTCCAGTTCAACATTGGATTGATGCGTCAATGTGAGAGGAGGAGTGCGTTCGAGTTGGGACCAGGCTTCGACAAGACGCATCCAAACATCGTGATTGTCTCCATGTGCATGAAGAACGATGTGAACTCCAGCCTGAGCAGCACGCTCGAGGTGTTCAGCGCCGTCACCATCGCTCACGACACATAGGACTCTGGTCAAATCATCAACTGCTCCGACAGCACCATCGGCTGCAACAAACAAGGCCTGTGGATAATCGTTAACTGAAACCGATTCGCTTCCCGCTCCGACAACGACCAATCGTTTGGCAGAACAAATCGACTGCTTGAGAGTTGACAACGCTGATTGACGAGATGTCATGACCCATTCTCGGCGGCCGTATGGCGCCTCTTTCTGGAACAGTTTACTCATATCACTCGCAGACAATGCATCGGCTTCCTCAGACCATCCAAAAGCATCTCGAACCTCATCCTGCAATGAGAGAAGTCCATGTTGAGCAGGATTGAGCACAGCCACCCCAACTCAACAGCCTTCAAGAAAGATATGCATTGTCAGGTTCATATGGTATCGGGTTTTTTCATCGGTTGTGCCGAGACCAACCAGTCAACCATCCATCACCGATGAGATTACGCTTGCGCGTTATCCATTCTTGCCACAGGCGAGCGGTTGGATCCAAGACATGGCTGCGAGACACAACATCACCTTGGATGATTTGCTCGATGGTTCACTGATGGAACCTGCCCGAAAACGAGCCCGTATTCGATTGGTCGATAGCGTTCAATCAAAGGATGGCGTTGAATTGAGTGGTGGTGACATCCATACTGAAGAAGGGCGTCTTATCGAAGCGTTCTCGTTCTATTATGCTCGTCTCGTCATCTGTGCATCTGAAGACGAGCGACTGTTGGCTCGATGGGCACAAGCCGAAGCGGCACGAGCTGAACACTTACTCATTCGAGACAGTCAAAACCTTGCCAACATTGCACACACCTACATTTCCGTTCTTGAACAATCGCAGCAAGGCCAATCCAATCAGCGAGGCATGGTCGGAACCGACATCCAGTCTCTTCGACAGTCCCAAGATGGGTTGGAATGGAAGCTTGGTCTCGCGGACTTTATCGAAGTCTGTCCTCGCATCACGGGAAACCGCTGGCGGTTGCCAAACTGTGATGTTGATGCAGGGATGGTTCGTTTGCACAACGAACAGAAGTATTCCTCGACGGCCAAACTTGCCCGTTTGTTACGCGAACACATCAAATCCGATGTTGAAAGCGAAGGGCTCGAAAAGATGGCCGAAGTAACAACCGATCTCGCTGTACGCCTCGCTGAACCCGTTGGTATGGTTCGAAACCTCCTCGCTCAGAAGACAAGCGATGCTATCGCATTGGTCGGTGCGGAAGAGGACGATTGGCCTCCATGCATGCGCAAGGCGGTGGCAGACCTATCTGCGGGTGTGAACGTCAATCACTTCGGAAGACTCTTCCTTGCTTCAATGGCAGGGACTTTGGCGTTACCACAGGAAGCATGCGTCGATTTTTTCCGAGGAGCACCAGATTTTGATGAAGGGACAACAACGTACCAAGTTGGGCACGTGTATCAACACGGCTACACACCTTCAGGTTGTGGTAAACTCAAGGTCAACCACAATTGCCCAGTTCTTCCTGGCGATGATCGGCTTTGCGATCAACCATGGCTCGACCATCCACTGAAATACATCCGAGCAACGCAGAGAAGAAAGCACCGCCAGCAACAGGCTGAGGCGCCCAAAGAGACGCCAGAAGAACCCACTCCTGAAGCAAGAGTTTGAAGTGGGGGAGCGTCTACCATCACACAAGGAGCACCATGGCACGAATTCTCGTATTGACAGTGGACCGAGACAATGACCTCGGAATCAAGACGTCAATTCGCGGCCCTGTTGTTGGACGACGTCAAGTCCTTACGGCTGCTCTGAAACTCGGAATCGCCGACCCTGAAGAAAGCGATACCAACGCAATTCTTGGTGCTCTTTCACAGCACGATCAACTTCTTGAGAACGGTGCGGATGAAGATGATGTCGAGGTTGCTATTCTCACAGGCGATGAGAAAGTTGGAGTCCGCTCCGATAGAGCCATCGCTGCTCAACTCGAGGAAGTCGTTTCTGCCTATCAACCGGATGAAGCACTGCTGATTACCGATGGAGCGGAAGATGAATCTGTCCTACCCATCATCCAATCTCAAGTTCGTATTGGTCACGTCGAGAAAATCATTGTCAAGCAATCCAAGGGTATTGAAGGAACGTACTACTACATCGTCAAAGCGTTGGAAGACGAAAAATGGCGAGCGCGATTCATGGTTCCTCTCGGCCTTGTTCTCGCCATTCTTGGGCTCGGAATCATGCTGCCCAACGAAATCGGTGGCATCGTTATTGGTAGCCTTCCGCTTCTGCTCGGATTGTTCATCTTTGCCAAAGGAGCAGGTATTGAAACAACTGTCAACCGTGTAATTCAGGAAATGCGGGAAAACGCAGATGCTGCGATGTTTTCCTCATTGTTATGGACGGCAACGGTCTTCAGTGCCATCTTTGCTGGTGCTGAAGGATGGCAAACGTTTGACGATCTTGTCGATACGGAGTCAAAATCCATTCTATGGATGCAAGTTGCAAATTCATCTCTGGCTTGGATTGTTATCGCCTTCTTGACTTCAACTGCTGGGTTCATGCTCCTACGCCTCAGGCGCGGAAGTTTCTCTGGTTCCTTGATTGTCCTGAGCATCTTCGGCATGGTTGTCTACTCCTTTGTCAACACCTCCCTGCAGATTGCTATCGACATCCTGCAAGGCAATGCGTACGAATTCAATGTTCAGAACATCATCAATACCCTGTCCGTTCCATTTGGCTGGATTGCGGTCCTTTGGGTCACGATGACCATCGTCAAAGGATTGCGACAAAAGCAGGCACAATCCGATCGATATTGGGGCATCTAATACGATTGGAAGGCACACACCTATCCTCAAACCTCAAATTGAGGGAGCATAACGCAAAAGCATGAGTTCCATCTCACCCCAAGATTTGCAACGATTGGCAGGACTACAAGGGTATGATTTAACGCTTGAAATTGACGTCATGTCACGGAAATACGGAATGAGTCCTGAGGAGATTGTTGCCGTTCTTCGAGCTGCCAATCAATCGCAACAACCAGCGCAGCAACCGTTCGAGCCCGTTGCGAGTAAATCCATTCCTGAACTACCCAATAAGCCACGAGAAATCCCAATGCAAGGCTTGCATTTTGATTACGATCCAACCTCTGGAGCAAAAGAGAAGCGCGCTCAAGTCGATCAAGCCATCGTGTGCCCAGGATGTGGTGTAGCGCTAGGTATTCCAAGTCGAAGACCAATCAAGATCAAATGTCCACAATGCTTGCATGTAGCAGTTTACAATTGAAGGTGAAAGTATGACTCCCACAACCGTTCCAAGAATGTGGCCGTATGAGCCGTCCAATTCGCCACTTCCACTTCCTCCTCAACCCCTTGTGTTCACACAAGACGAGTTGCACTGGATTGAGGTTGAAACCCTTGAAGCAGAGGCAATGTCGTGTGATGAACTGAAGTCGAGTGTTGCGAAGTGGAAGACTGAGGCGGGAACAGCCATCGATACCATTCTGGAAAAACAAGGAGTACCTCTCATGGCCGAACGTCGTTTGATTCTCCTTCTCGGAGAGCTTGCAAACCCGCGGAGGCTTGCAGATATTGGAGCAGGTCCACTTCCCATCATCAATGTCCGAATCGATGATATCTGTCGAACATGGACAGATACACTCGATCCTCGTATGATGAATCCTGGCGTCCATCATGTCACTATTGCACGGACGCATGGATGGTGGGAGACAACCCATCTTGGCTTTGCTACAATGCCGCAAATTCGTCAACTTATGGAACACCTTGAGGATGGGTCTCGAGGAAAGTGGAAGCCTGGCAAACTCGCTGAAGGTCAGTTGCATGTCGTCCATGACGCAACCCTTTCACCACCGACGAACGATGACTTGGTTTGGGATGGAGAGACAGAACGTGTTGAAATCCAACGACCAGAATTCGATGGTCCTGCATTGCCTATCGTTGAGGTGTTCACGCCAATACATACCCGTCAAGGATGCTACAACCACCGTGGCCGATTGGCTCGATGTGTGCATCACCTGCATCGAGCCTTCCACAACAACATCTTCCGAAGGGGCTCTGCACGACAGTGGGATGACGTTGTTTCCATTCAGAAGCGATAAGAAAAGCCTCATGTGTCTCAAGCGCCTCGCTACGTTCAGAGGGATTTGATGATCATCGCACCCAGTGTCCTAACCGCCAACCTTGCAGCCCTCGGTTCTGCATGCGATGAAGCCGTTGAAGCAGGTCTTGATTGGCTTCATCTCGACGTCATGGATGGGAACTTTGTTCCGAACTTGACCTTCGGGCCTCCCGTCATTAAGCAACTACGAAAGCACCTCGGAGATGGTCCTATTTTCGATGCACACCTCATGGTTGAGAATGCAGAGACGATGTATCAAGACTACATCGATGCTGGTTGCAACCACCTCACCGTTCACGTTGAAGCGGTCAAACATCTTCATCGCCTCCTCCATGCCATTCGCGATGCTGGAGCCACTGCAGGTGTTGTTCTCAATCCAGGCACACCAGTTGAAGCAGCGCTCGAAGTCCTGCCAGATGTTGACCTCGTCCTCATCATGAGTGTCAATCCTGGGTTTGGTGGACAATCGTTTATTCCAACCGTTGAATCGAAGATTCGAACCTTGCGAAAAGCCATTGACGAACAAGTCGCTGCTGGTGGACGGAATGTCCAGCTGCAAATCGATGGTGGCGTAAAGGCACACAACATCGCCATGTTGCGAGAATGGGGCGTCACCAATGCGGTCGTTGGTTCCGGATTGTTCAATGCCAATGCATCCGTTGCTGACAACTTAACAACGCTTCATCAAGCCCTCAATGACTGAGTGATTTGATGAAGATTCTCTTGGTGACGCTGCTTCACCCCCTTCCTACGAATGCAGCAAGGGGTACCTTTGTGGCCGATCATGCTCAACTCTTGCGAGACATGGGTCATGAAGTCCGCATCGTCAATCCGCTTCCAAGACTGCTGAAGTACATGGAACAAAGTCGTTCAACACTGACTGGTGTTGCCAAAGCTCCGAAGCAGTTTGAGCACAACGAGTTCCAGATTTTCGCACCTCGATATGTCGCTTACACGGACCATCCCTATCCTTGGTTGACCGCTCGAAGCATTCGAAATCGACAACGTTCCATCGAGAAGTGGCTCGGTGGATGGCGTCCAGATCACATCATTGCTCACACATTGTGGCCGGTTGGCGAACTTGCACGTTCCCTCTCCAAGCGATGGAAGGTGCCTTGGACCGGTGTTGTACATGGCCATGATGTTGATGTTGGGCTCACGCATTCAACCACCGGAAAACGCATCAAGTCGCTCATGGAATCCGCTGATTCTATGGTTTTCGTGAGCGAGCGACTTCGAACGACAACGCACGATCTTGGCGTTCAAACCAACAAGGCCTACACCATTGCTTGTCACAGCGAAATGGACGATGAATGGGCACGACCAATGAAGAAATGGAAAGGCCGATGGCGTCGAGAGGCCATTGACATCCTTTTCCCAGCCGACCCAAGGCGCCCAGAAAAGAACCACTATCTCGCTCTTCAAACCGGTGAAATTCTCGAACAAAGAGGATGGATTGTCGGCATGACCACGCTCAAACAGCAACCACGCAGCATCGTCTGGGACCGAATGATCGTTGCCGATGTGACGCTTATCACGTCTCATCGAGAGTCAGGACCGTTGGTTGCACGCGAATCTATTCTGTGTGGGACGCCCGTTATCTCGACCAACGTTGGCGATGTAGCGACCTATCTTCCAAAGGATTGCGTCATCGATGAGGCAACGCCAGAAGCCTTGGCTGATGCATGTGAGCATGCTTTACAAACAGACTGGGAAGCCTCGCCAATCATTCTGCCTCAACGGACATCTTCTCAAACGGTTGGTCAACAATGGTCCGCATTGCTCGAAGGCCTTGAGGAAGAAGAATGAACAACCCAAGTCCGACCAGGGCCAAGTAGGATTGTTGGGAAAGAGCCCAACTGGTAAAGAAAACCAGAACAAGTGTTGCAGTCC